>CAZLEF010000107.1:0-20584 GCA_964558465.1 uncultured Lewinella sp.
CTGATTTGTAATCAGCTGGTCGGGGGTTCGAGTCCCTCTGCTGGCTCAAAAGAAGCGGGATGATCAGCCGGCCGGAGGCAAATAAGCATGACATCAACGCTTGATAAATGGGGGTGCGCCGGAGTGGGAGAGCCGGGCCAGACTGTAAATCTGGTGTCTTTGACTGAGTGGGTTCGAATCCAACTACCCCCACCCATTTTTAATGGCAATTGCGGGCGTAGCTCAGTTGGTAGAGCATCAGCCTTCCAAGCTGAGGGTCGCGGGTTCGAGTCTCGTCGCCCGCTCTAAAAGACATTCCGGATATTTTAGCCCGGAATGTCTTTGTGTTTGGCCATCGTAGCTCAGGGGTAGAGCACTTCCATGGTAAGGAAGGGGTCGTGGGTTCAATTCCCACCGTTGGCTCTTTGTTAAACTTAATTAAAATTTACTAAAAATCTTCACCGATGGCTAAGGAAACTTTTGACAGGTCGAAGCCACACGTTAACATCGGTACGATCGGCCACGTTGACCATGGAAAGACCACGTTGACAGCTGCTATCACTACCGTTCTTGCTAGCGATGGCTTGGCCAAAGCTACTTCTTATGACGCTATTGATGCCGCTCCGGAAGAAAAAGAAAGGGGTATTACGATCAATACCGCTCTCGTAGAATACCAAACTTTAAACCGTCACTACGCTCACGTGGACTGCCCGGGTCACGCCGACTACGTGAAAAACATGGTTACGGGCGCCGCCCAGATGGATGGCGCGATCCTGGTGGTTGCCGCTACAGACGGTCCGATGCCTCAAACTCGTGAACACATCTTGTTGGCGCGCCAGGTCGGCGTACCCAATATCGTTGTTTTCATGAACAAGGTTGACCTGGTGGACGACGAAGAGATGCTGGAACTGGTAGAGATGGAAGTCCGCGAATTGCTTAGCCAGTACAAGTACGACGGTGACAACGCTGCCGTTATCCGCGGCTCTGCACTGAAAGCCCTTGAAGGCACCCCGGATGGTATAAAAGCTATCCGCGAACTGATGGAAGCGGTCGACACCCAAATTGAAACCCCTGCCCGCCTGGTTGATCTTCCTTTCCTTATGCCGATCGAAGACGTATTCACCATTACCGGTCGCGGAACGGTTGCTACAGGCCGTATCGAACGCGGTGTGATCAACGTGAACGATCCGGTTGAAATCATCGGTATGATGAAGGATGGTGAAAAACCGCTGACTTCGGTTGTGACGGGTGTGGAAATGTTCCGCAAACTGCTCGACCGCGGCGAAGCCGGCGATAACGCTGGTATCTTGTTGCGCGGTATCGAAAAAGAAGCAATTCGCCGCGGGATGGTGATCTGCAAGCCGAAAAGCGTAACGCCGCACAAGAAATTCAAGTGTGAAGTTTACGTTCTTGGCAAAGACGAAGGCGGCCGCCACACGCCGTTCTTCAACGGCTATCGCCCGCAGTTCTATTTCCGTACGACAGACGTTACCGGCGATGTAAACCTGCCTGCAGGCGTCGAAATGGTCATGCCTGGCGATAACGTAACGCTGGAAGTTACCCTGCTGAGCACCATTGCAATGGAAAAAGGTCTTCGCTTCGCTATCCGCGAAGGTGGCCGTACCGTTGGCGCCGGTCAGGTTACTGAGATCCTGGACTAATCATCCGGGCATATACCGAAACAGGTTTGGCAGTTCGTCCGGCAAGTTCCTTTGGAACCAACAGGCGAACTGCCAACTTGTTTGGTTGCATTTTAAAAACGGGCATAGCTCAACTGGTAGAGTGACGGTCTCCAAAACCGTAGGCTGGGGGTTCGAGTCCCTCTGCCCGTGCACAAAAAGGACCAAAAAAGGACGGAAAGACTGCAGTCTGACGCCCTGATGGCCCGCATAGCCTAAAATTTGTTATGGAAAGTATCAAATTGTATTTCAGGGAAAGCTACAATGAGTTGGTTCACAAGGTGACCTGGCCCTCCTTTGCTCACCTTCAGAGCAATACGGTCCTGGTAATCGTGTCTACGATCATCCTGGCGATCATCATTGCTTTCATGGATCTGGCTTCCAAAGGCTTGACCGATTTAATCTACGGACTCAACGGATAAATCCAATGTCGGAGGAGAAGAAGTGGTACTCTCTTAGGGTGATCAGCGGTAAAGAACGCAAGATCAAGGAGCGGATTGACATGGAAATCAAACGCAATGGGTGGGATGATTTTATCACCCAGGTGCTGGTACCTACTGAAAAGGTTTATAAAATCCGGGGCGGGAAAAAAGTGATTTCCGAACGCAATATCCTGCCGGGGTACATCCTGATTGAAGCTTTACCTGCCAAACTCACTTCTGAGGTTGTACAGAGCATCGCCAATGTGCAAAATGTGATCCACTTCCTGGGGAAGGAAAACCCCATCCCGATGCGGGCTTCTGAAGCCAACAGGATGCTCGGCAAGGTGGACGAATCCCTCGACCTGGGTGAATCCCTGATGGAACCCTTCATTGTCGGCGAGACCGTCAAGATCATCGATGGCCCGTTCAGCGAATTCATCGGCGATATTCAGGAAGTCAACGAGGAAAAGAAAAAATTAAAAGTGATCGTAAAAATATTCGGCCGCGGAACTGAAGTGGAACTCAATTTCATGCAGGTCGAAAAACAGGTTTAAATCATGGCAAAGGAAATTGATGGTTTTGTAAAACTTCAGGTCAAAGGCGGACAAGCCAACCCGGCGCCTCCGGTAGGCCCCGCGTTGGGCTCCAAAGGCCTGAATATCATGGAATTCTGCAAACGCTTCAATGCGGATACCCAGGATAGAATGGGCAAGGTGCTGCCGGTGCTCATTACTTATTATAAGGATAAGTCGTTTGACTTTGTCGTTAAAACGGCGCCTGCCGCCGGTCAGCTCATTGAAGCCGCTAAAATCAAAAAGGGGTCGGCTCAATCCAACCGCAACAAAGTGGGTACCGTTACCTGGGACCAGGTCAGGGAAATTGCCGAAAACAAAATGCCGGATCTCAACTGCTTTACCGTTGAATCGGCTATGAAAATGGTTGCCGGCACTGCACGCAGCATCGGGATCAATGTTACCGGCACGCCGCCCTGGGGCAACGCAGAAGTTTCTGAAAATTAATACATCGCGCGCAACCGCAACAGGCGGTCGGCGAAGGGAGTTCCGGATCAGAAGATTCCGGAACGTTAATCACCTCAATCATTCTTGAAATGGCAAAAAAAGTCAACAAAAAGCGAAAAGCGGTCGCCGGCAAAGTGGACAGCACCAAACTGTACACGCTGGAAGACGCAATGGCGCTTGTCAAGCAGGTAAACACCACCAAATTCGACGCTTCCGTCGACCTGCATGTGCGCCTGGGTATCGACCCGCGTAAAGCCGATCAGGCATTGCGGGGCTCCGTCAGCCTCCCACATGGCACCGGTAAGGTCAAACGTGTCCTTGCACTGGTTACCCCGGACAAGGAAGAAGAGGCCCGGGCAGCCGGCGCCGACCATGTCGGCCTCGATGATATGATCGACAAGATCGCAGGCGGCTGGACGGATATCGACGTGATCATCGCCATGCCCCAGGTCATGGCAAAAGTGGGTAAAGTGGGCAGAATCCTCGGCCCGCGCGGTTTGATGCCCAACCCCAAAACGGGCACCGTTACCCAGGATGTAGCTTCTGCGATCAGCGAAGTCAAACAAGGGAAAGTTTCCTTCCGCGTAGATAAATTTGGGATCGTTCACTCTTCCGTAGGCCGGGTTTCTTTCAGCCCGGACAAACTGGCCGACAACGCCCATGAATTGTTGCATACGCTCGTGCGCATGAAACCTTCAACAGCAAAAGGCACCTACATGAAGTCGGTTACAGTGGCCAGTACCATGAGCCCTGGAATCAAAGTGGACGCGAAAAATATTCAATAAGCACATTTAAATCTCTTCGATAAAATGACGAGGGAAGAAAAAACAGCTACCATTGAAGCGCTGAAGGAAAAACTTTCCGAGGTATCCTACTTTTACCTCACGGATTCCTCCACGCTGACGGTACAACAGACCAATAAATTCCGCAGGCTCTGTTTTGAAAAGGGGGTGGAAATGCGCGTCGTGAAAAACACGTTGCTGCGAAAAGCCATGGAATCCTTTCCGGACGACCGCAATTATATTGCGCTCCATGATTCATTGCACGGCCCAACGGCAGTTTTATTCACCGATACCGCCAACGTTCCGGCCAAACTGTTAAAGGAATTTCGCAAAGGCAACGAAAAACCGTTGTTGAAAGCCGCTTATATCGACTCCGCTGTTTTTGTAGGCGACGATCAGATCGACGCACTCAGCAGCCTCAAATCCAAAGAGGAATTGCTCGGTGAGATCATCGGATTGTTGCAGTCTCCCGCCAAGAATGTGGTGGGCGCCCTGAAATCCGGCGGCCAGAAACTTGCAGGCATACTCAAAACACTGGAAGAGCGCGGTTAAAGGTGAATTTACCCGGCCCCGCACAGGGATTCTTGCTGCGCAGGCCGGCGATCAAGATAAGGCTTCCAAGTATTACGCACGATAATTATTTATCGTACAAACTTTTAAAACCATTTTAAAATGGCTGATTTGAAAGCATTTGCAGAACAACTGGTAAACCTGACCGTAAAGGAGGTGAATGAGTTGGCGCAAATTTTGAAAACTGATTACGGCATCGAACCGGCTGCCGCTGCCGTTGCTGTTGCTGCGGGCCCTGCTGCCGGCGGCGGCGAAGTGGCTGTGGCTGAAAAAACAGAGTTCGATGTAATCCTTACTTCCGGCGGCGCTGCCAAGTTGCAGGTGGTCAAAGAAGTGAAAAACCTTCTGAACCTGGGCTTGAAAGAAGCCAAAGACCTTGTTGACGGCGCTCCGGCTCCGGTCAAACAAGGCGTTTCCAAAGATGAGGCTGAGAAAATCAAAGCCGCTTTGGAAGCTGCCGGCGCTTCTGTTGAAGTGAAGTAACGGAGCAGTATCCCCGATCCGGATGGCCTGTTTTTTTTATACTTCGCGCCGCTAGGTTTTGTGCATGGGGAATCTCCCAAAAGCGCGAAGTATAATGCCGCAGGATGGATGGTTTGCCAAAAACCATCCGACGCGCGGTATAATTTCAGGACCGGTTCCGGGGACCAAAGGCTTAGCCAGTTGTTTCAACTGGCTAGGCCTATTGTCATATAATTACTGAATAGTGCACAATCCTTGAACTTTTTGGGGTTTCACGGCATTATTCTTGTTTAGGCAGTTACTGAACGACTTTAGTTGCCTGTCCTTTTTAAATCATTTTTGCCAATGACTAATGGTAAGGTGTTAAAAGCCGAAGAAGCACGCGTCAGCTTCGGTAAAATCAAACTCGCCTCAGAGTACCCTGACCTGCTAGAAATTCAATTGAAGTCATTCCAGGAATTCTTCCAACTGGAAACGACTCCCGAAAACCGCATCAACGAAGGCTTGTACAAGGTTTTTCAGGAAAACTTTCCCATCGTTGACGCCCGGAACATTTTTGTTCTCGAGTTTCTGGATTACTTCATTGACCCGCCTCGTTATACCATTGACGAGTGCATGCAACGGGGGCTTACCTATAGCGTACCGCTGAAGGCGAAGTTGAAACTTTCCTGCAACGACGAAGAACATATCGATTTCCAAACCATTGTTCAGGATGTTTTCCTGGGGAATATCCCGTATATGACCCCCAAGGGAACATTTATTATCAATGGCGCGGAAAGGGTGATCGTTTCCCAGTTGCACCGTTCGCCCGGCGTATTTTTCGGGCAGACCTTCCACCCCAACGGCACCAAGATCTACTCGGCAAGGGTGATCCCTTTCAAAGGCGCCTGGATGGAATTTGCGACCGATATCAATACGGTCATGTATGCTTATATCGACCGGAAAAAGAAATTTCCCGTAACAACCCTCCTGCGGGCCATCGGGTACGATACCGATAAATCCATCCTCGATATTTTCGGACTGGCCGATGAAGTGCCTGCTACCAGGGAATCCCTCGAAAATTCGATCGGCAGAAAACTCGCCGCCCGTGTCCTCCGAACCTGGACCGAGGATTTCGTCGATGAGGATACCGGTGAAGTGGTGACCATCGAACGGAATGAGATCATCCTGGAACGCGATGTCATCCTCGATGAAGAAAACATCGAATATATCCTGGATGCTGAAATGGGTACCGTTATCCTTCAACGCGAGGATATCGAACTGGACTACTCCATCATCTACAATACCTTGCAAAAAGACCCTTCCAGCTCTGAGTTGGAAGCTGTTACCCATATATACCGCCAATTGCGCGGTGCAGATCCGCCCGATGAAGAAACAGCGCGCGGCATCATCGACAAGCTGTTCTTTTCCGACAAACGCTACAACCTCGGCGATGTCGGCCGTTATAAAATCAACCGCAAACTCGGCCTTGAAATTTCCAACGAAACCCTGGTCCTGACCAAGGAAGACATCATCGCCATTGTGGAATACCTGGTCAGGTTGATGAACCAGGAAGCTGAAATTGACGATATAGACCACCTGAGCAACCGGCGCGTAAGAACCGTCGGTGAGCAGTTGTACGCCCAATTCGGCGTCGGCCTGGCCAGGATGGCCCGAACCATCCGGGAACGGATGAACGTCAGGGATAATGAGGTCTTTACCCCCATCGACCTGATCAACGCCCGGACCCTATCCTCGGTCATCAACTCGTTCTTCGGTACCAGCCAGTTGAGCCAGTTCCTGGATCAGACCAACCCGCTGTCGGAAATTACCCATAAGCGAAGGATCTCCGCGCTGGGCCCTGGCGGTCTTTCCCGCGAAAGGGCGGGTTTTGAGGTGCGCGACGTACACTATTCACACTATGGCCGCCTTTGTACCATCGAAACGCCGGAAGGCCCCAATATCGGTCTGATCTCTACGCTCTGCGTTCATGCCAAGATCAATAAAATGGGCTTTCTGGAGACACCCTACCGGCCGGTTATCGATGGCCGCGTAGCCGTTGAAACTACCGCCCAATACCTCTCTGCAGAAGGGGAGGACGACCTGAAGATCGCCCAGGCCAATGCCCGGATCGATGAAGGTGGAAACTTCCTGTCGGACAGGGTCAAGTGCCGGGAACACGGCGACTTCCCTGTGTTGATGCCGGAGGAGATCGAATTCATGGATGTGGCGCCCAACCAGATCGTGGGCGTTTCCGCTTCGCTGATCCCATTCCTGGAAAACGATGACGCCAACCGCGCCCTCATGGGCTCGAACATGCAGCGCCAGGCAGTCCCGCTGTTGCGCCCGACCGCCCCGATCGTAGGCACGGGCATCGAAGGCAAAGTGGCCCGGGATTCCAGGATGCTGATCAACGCGGAAGGCGACGGCGTAGTGGAACGTGTGGATGCCAACGAGATTGTCATCCGGTACGACCGGACCGAAGAAGAACAGTTGATCTCCTTCGAAGATAACCGCAAAACTTACGTGCTGACCAAGTTTTTGCGCACCAACCAGGGCACTTGCATCAACCTCAAACCGGTTGTCCGCAGGAACGACCGGGTGGCCAAAGGCCAGATCCTTTGCGACGGCTATGCCACCGACAACGGCGAACTCGCCCTGGGCCAAAACCTGAAAGTGGCGTTCATGCCCTGGAAAGGTTATAACTTCGAGGACGCCATTGTGATCTCCGAACGGGTTGTTCAGGAAGATGTTTTTACCTCTCTTCACATTGAACATTTTGAGTTGGATGTCCGCGACACCAAACTCGGGGAGGAGGAACTGACCAACGATATTCCCAATGTCAGTGAAGAAGCCACAAAGGACCTGGACGAGAACGGGATCATCCGGATCGGCGCCTGGGTCCGCGAAAGCGATATTCTGATCGGCAAGATCACACCCAAGGGCGAGTCCGATCCGACGCCGGAAGAAAAATTGCTGCGCGCCATTTTCGGCGATAAAGCCGGAGACGTTAAAGATGCTTCCCTCAAGGCGCCGCCCTCAACGACCGGCGTTATCATCGACAAGCAGCTTTTTGCACGCGCCAAAAAGGATAAAACGCAAAAGAACCAGGAGAAAGACGTAATCGCCAAACTGGATGACAATCACAAAATCGCTATCAACGAGTTAAAAACCGTTCTGATCGATAAACTGATGGTCCTCCTGCGCGATAAATCTTCCCAGGGCATTAAAACCGTTTACGGTGAACCGGTGGCTCCGAAAGGGGTGAAGTTTACACAGGACCTGTTGCGGGAAATCGATTATACGACGGTTGATTACACCAACTGGACGAGCGAATCCAAAACCAATGAACTGATCGCCCGGCTTTTGCACAACTTCAGCATCAAGGTGAATGAAGAAGTGGGCCGCTACAAACGCGAAAAATTCAATATCAGCATCGGCGATGAACTTCCTGCCGGCGTATTGAAACTGGCCAAAGTTTACCTCGCTAAGAAGCGGAAGCTCCGGGTGGGGGATAAACTGGCAGGCCGCCACGGCAACAAAGGTATTGTTTCCAAGATCGTAAGAAGCGAAGATATGCCGTTCCTGGAAGACGGAACGCCGGTGGATATTGTACTCAATCCGCTTGGTGTGCCTTCCAGGATGAACCTGGGCCAGATCTTCGAAACGGTTCTCGGGTGGGCAGGCGAGAAGATGGGGGTCAAGTTTGCTACCCCGATCTTCGACGGCGCCAGCCAGGATGAGATCGCAACTTACCTGGAGAACGCAGGCTTGCCTTACCTGGGGCAAACCTATCTGCACGACGGAGAAACCGGCGACCGTTTCCACCAGCAGGCCACTGTGGGCGTGATCTACATGCTTAAATTGTCGCATATGGTTGACGACAAGATGCACGCCCGGTCTATCGGGCCATACTCGCTCATCACGCAGCAACCGCTGGGTGGCAAGGCGCAGTTCGGCGGCCAGCGATTTGGTGAAATGGAGGTATGGGCGCTTGAAGCATTCGGGGCTTCGCATATCCTTCAGGAGTTGCTTACGATCAAGTCAGATGATATCTCGGGCAGAGCCAAAGCCTACGAAGCAATTGTCAAAGGAGATAACTTGCCGGAGCCCGGAATACCGGAATCCTTCAACGTCTTGATCCACGAATTGCGCGGCCTGGCGCTTGATGTAAAGTTTGAATAATCGGTTTTTGCTATTTTTAAAAATGTCATAATATGCCGTTTAAAAAGAAAGGTCATATCCAAAGTCATGCCTTCGATAGCATTACCATCAGCCTGGCGTCCCCGGATGAGATCCTGGAGCGTTCGTATGGTGAGGTATTGAAGCCTGAAACCATCAATTACAGGTCTTATAAACCTGAGCGTGATGGCCTTTTTTGTGAGCGTATTTTTGGTCCGGTTAAGGACTACGAATGTTATTGCGGTAAATACAAGCGGATCCGTTACAAAGGGATCGTTTGCGATCGTTGCGGCGTCGAGGTCACGGAGAAGAAAGTCCGCCGGGAACGGATGGGGCATATCAAGCTCGTCGTGCCGATCGTGCATATCTGGTTCTTCAAATCGTTACCCAACAAAATCGGTTACCTGCTTGGCCTTTCGTCCAAGAAACTGGAATCGGTGATCTACTACGAACGCTACGTGGTGATCCAGCCGGGGGTCAAGGGTGAAGAGGGGGTCAACCCGCTCGATCTGCTGACCGAAGAGGAATACCTGGATATCCAGGAAACCCTGCCTGCCGAAAACGCCATGCTGGATGACAGCGATTCAAGGAAATTTATTGCCAGGATGGGCGCCGAAGCCGTCCGGGATCTGTTGATGCGGCTCGACCTGGATCAACTGTCCTACGACCTCCGGCATCAGGCGGCCAACGAATCTTCGCAGCAGCGGAAATCCGAAGCCCTCAAACGCCTGCGCGTCGTCGAATCGTTCCGTGAGGGCCATACCCATATGGATAACAGGCCTGAATGGATGATCATCCAATACTTGCCGGTGGTTCCCCCGGAGCTGAGGCCGCTCGTTCCCCTGGATGGCGGTCGTTTTGCCAGCTCCGACCTGAACGACCTTTACCGGAGGGTGATCATCCGCAACAACCGCCTGAAGCGACTCCTGGAGATCAAAGCGCCTGAGGTCATCCTCCGGAACGAAAAAAGGATGCTCCAGGAAGCTGTGGATTCTTTGTTTGACAACTCCCGCAAATCCAATGCCGTCAAGGCGGAAGGTGGCAGGGCGTTGAAATCCCTGAGCGATATCCTCAAGGGCAAACAAGGCCGTTTCCGCCAGAACCTGCTGGGTAAAAGGGTGGACTACTCGGGCCGTTCGGTCATCGTGGTAGGCCCGACGCTCAAACTCCACGAATGCGGTTTGCCCAAAGGCATGGCAGCGGAACTCTTCAAGCCTTTTATCATTCGCAAGCTGATCGAAAGGGGTATCGTCAAAACGGTCAAATCGGCTAAAAAACTGGTGGATCGCAAGGACCCTATCATCTGGGAGATCCTGGAAAACATCCTGCGCGGCCACCCGGTCATGCTCAACCGGGCGCCGACCCTTCACCGGCTTTCTATCCAGGCTTTCCAGCCCAAATTGGTGGAAGGCAAGGCCATCCAGTTGCACCCGTTGGTCTGTACGGCATTCAACGCCGACTTTGATGGCGACCAGATGGCCGTTCACGTGCCTTTGAGCCACGCGTCCATCCTGGAAGCCCAGGTGCTCATGCTGGCTTCGCACAACATGCTCAACCCGCAGAACGGCACGCCGATCACCTTGCCTTCACAGGACATGGTATTGGGGCTGTACTATATCACCAAGGAGCGGAAATCTTCCAAGGACAGTCCGGTAAAGGGCGAGGGAAGGCATTTCTATTCTCCGGAAGAAGTGATCATTGCCTACAATGAAGGCCAGCTTGACCTTCACGCCGCCATTTCCGTCCGAGCATGGGTGGAAGATGAAAACGGCAAACTGGTTTACAAGCGGATCCCTACGACTACCGGCCGGGTGATCTTCAATCAGGCCGTGCCCGAGGGCGTGCCGTATGTCAACGAATTGCTCACCAAGAAAAACCTCAAGAAGGTCATCAGCGATGTTTTGGAACGCACCAACTTCGCGGTTACGGCCGACTTCCTCGACGGCATCAAGGAAATGGGGTTCATGTGGGCGTTCAAAGGCGGTTTGTCGTTCAACCTCGGCGACCTGATCACCCCCTCCATCAAGGAACGCATGCTCGAAGAAGCGCAGTCGGAAGTTGATGAAGTTTGGGACAACTACAATATGGGTCTGATCACCAACAACGAACGTTATAACCAGATCATCGACAAATGGACCTACGCCGATAACAGGATCACCGACACCCTGATGAAGGAATTGGCTTCCCACAAGCATGGTTTCAACTCCGTGTTCATGATGCTGGACTCCGGCGCAAGGGGCTCCAAGCAGCAGATCAAGCAGTTGTGCGGTTTGAGGGGGCTGATGGCCAAACCGAAAAAATCAGGCGACAGCGGCGGGGCCGTTATCGAAAACCCGATCCTTTCCAATTTTGTGGATGGATTGTCGGTTCTGGAGTACTTCATTTCCACGCACGGCGCCCGGAAAGGTCTGGCCGATACGGCTTTGAAAACCGCCGATGCCGGTTACCTGACCCGTCGTCTGGTGGACGTGGCGCAGGATGTCGTTATCCTGGAGGATGATTGTCATACCCTGCGCGGGATTGAAACGACGGCGCTGAAGGACAATGAGAAGATCATTGAACCCCTGGCTTCCAGGATCGAAGGCCGCTTCTCGCTGCACGATATCGTTCACCCGGAAACTGAAGAAGTGCTGCTGAAGGCCGGTGAATTCATCGACATGCGGATGGCCGAAAAAATCGAAAAATCACAGATCGAAATGGTCACCATCCGGTCGGTACTGACCTGCGAATCCAAAAAGGGGGTCTGCGCCAAATGTTACGGTCGGAACCTGGCCATCGGGCGGATTGCGGAGATGGGCGATGCCGTGGGCATTATTGCGGCCCAGTCCATTGGTGAACCGGGTACGCAGTTGACCCTGAGAACCTTCCACGTGGGCGGGGTGGCTTCCTTGTCCAAGACCGAATCGGAGATCCACGCCAAATTCAATGGCACGATCGAATTCGACAGCTTGCGGACCACGGAATTCGCCAACGATGAAGGCACTGTACAAGAGGTAGTATTGTCGCGTACAGGTGAGATCAGGATTGTTGACCCTGAAACCAGAAAGGTTTACGCCAACCACTTTATTCCCTATGGTTCGATCATCCACGTTCAGGAAGGCAGCGTTGTAAGCCGTGGAGAACTCCTCTGTGACTGGGATCCGTTCAACGCGGTGATCGTTTCCGAATTCACGGGCATCGCCAAATTTGAAGACATCGAGGAAGGCGTTACTTACCGGGTTGAAAGGGACGACCAGACGGGGTATGAAGAAAAAGTGATCATCGAACCAAAGAACAGACGCAAAATCCCGACCATCCGGATCATTTCCCTGGAAGGTGAGGAATTGCGCAGTTATAACCTCCCGGTGGGTTCTTACATTTCGATCGACCCGAACTCGTCTGTTCAGGCCGGCCAGAAAATTGTAAAAATCCCGCGGAAACTGGGTAAGATCCAGGACATCACCGGCGGTTTGCCCCGGGTTACAGAATTGTTTGAAGCCCGGAACCCGTCCAACCCGGCCATCGTTTCGGAGATCGACGGCGTTGTTTCCTTCGGCAAGATCAAACGCGGTAACCGCGAGGTTGCCGTAACGGCGAAGGACGGCCAGACCCACAAATACCTGATCGGGTTGTCGAAACATATCCTGGTCCAGGAAGGCGACTTTGTACGCGCCGGTACGCCGCTCTCTGACGGCGCCGTGGCGCCCAAGGATATCCTGAGCATCAAAGGGCCTTTTGCCGTACAGCAGTACCTGGTAAACGGTGTCCAGGAAGTATACCGCTCGCAGGGTATTACCATCAATAACAAACATATCGAAGTAATTGTCCGCCAAATGATGCGGCGCGTTGAGATCCAGGATCCGGGTGACACCAGCTTCCTGGAAGGCGAAGCGGCTGACAAATACGAATTCCTGGAAAAGAACGACTGGATCTTTGACAAAAAATTTGTCACGGACGCGGGAGAATCTACCCGCCTGAAACCGGGGCAGTTGGTGACCTTGCGCCAATTGCGGGATGAAAACTCATTCCTCAAGCGCAACGACAAACAACTGGTGCAGTACCGCGATGCCATTTCGGCGACTTCCAGCCCGCTTTTACAGGGGATCACCAAGTCTTCCCTGGGTACGGACAGTTGGATATCCGCAGCTTCGTTCCAGGAAACGACCAAGGTGCTCAGTACGGCTGCTATCGGCGCTGTAAAGGACAACCTGAACGGGTTGAAGGAAAATGTGATCGTGGGCAAACGCATTCCGGCCGGTACCGGTCAAAGGCGATTCAAGGATCTGATCGTCATGACCAAAGAGGTATACGAGGATGTTGCCGCCCGCCGGATGCATTTTGAAGAAGTGGAAGAGGATTAGATGTCAGATGTCAGATATTAGATGTCAGATATCAGATTCAGGGAACTGAGCGAAGTCGAAATTCTGAAATACCTTTAAACCCTCTCCTGAACAGGAGAGGGTTTATTTTTTTAAACTTTATGGAAAGCAACAATGCCTTGATCATATTTGTCCGGAACCCGGAACCTGGAAAGGTGAAAACCAGGCTGGCTGCTTCGGTTGGGGAGGATGCGGCCCTGGCGATTTACCTGGAACTGCTCCAGCTTACCCGGAATGTCGCCCTCAATGTGGATACCCCGAAATACCTTTGGTACAGTCATTTTATAGACAATGAGGACCCCTGGCCTTCATCCGGTTTTACCAAAAGGCTTCAACAGGGCGATGACCTGGGCAGCCGGATGGCTTTTGCATTCGAAGAAACCCTGCGGGATCACGATAAAGCTGTAATAATTGGAAGCGATTGCCCCTATCTGACCCCTGTGCTGATCGAGGAAGCTTTTGAAGCGCTGGATGAACGGGAGTTTGTGATCGGGCCTGCAACCGATGGAGGTTATTACTTGCTGGGTATGCGGCGTTTTATACCCGGAGTCTTTCAGGACATCAACTGGAGTACGGATTCAGTTTGTGCGGAAACCATCCGGAAGATCCGGCAGGCCGGCGCACAATACCGGTTGCTCCCTACCCTTGGGGATATTGATGAAATTGAGGATTGGAGGCGGTATAAGGGGGACTTAATTGATGGCTGAGGAATCGAGGAATCGAGGAAGTGCGCGCCACGCCACAAGCGTGGAGGAACTGAATCAAGGGACTTTGGTGGATTGCCAGGAAACCAGCAGCCACCGGTTCTTCTGTTTGTGGTAAACCGCCGTATACCGCAATTGGGCTTCGAAGGGATTCCCTTCGAATAATACTTTTACATGCACCGTTCCGTTGCTCAGGGCTACCCGGCCCAGGTACCGGTAAGACCGCTCGCCTACGGCGCGTATTTCCTGATATACGATTTTTCCGGAAGCAATGTTCTTTAAAAAGTCCGCCTTGTTTTCCGTCAGCGTATTGGAATGGATATAGACCAGATCATCGGACAATAATTCTGAAAGTGTTTCGATATCTTTTCTGACCTGGGCCCTAAAACGGTCGTCTTCAACCGCTTCAACGGGAGGCTGGGCTGCCAGAATACCTGCATAAGCGAACAGAAAAAGGAAAGTAATCGCTGGTTTCACGGCGATAAGTTTTGTTAAGTTAAAGGGTTTCAATGCTTTAGCAGGCTGCACTCCTCGTAAGACAGGGACGGGATGATGCCTGCAAGCAAGCAAATATACTATGCTTTTCCAGATTTGGCCTTGTTAAGTTTGATCCTTCCCATATCCCTGGAGGGGTCTAATATTCCGGAAGTGACTTGTTGCCAGTACCCCTCAATGCCGGTTTCCCAGAACCCCCGCGAATAAACAAACTGGAATTTCCGGAAAAAAGGCGGCGTATTATTGCTGCCCTCCCTGGGAAAAAACTGGTTTTCAACCAGACCCACCGACCGGTCTTCGTAAATATACCCGGTCACGGACATTTCAATCACCTCATCTTTGTTGATATAGATAAAAGACCGGCCTTCTACCCGCCGGCCCTTGACGGTAAGGATCAGTTCGAAGGGCATTGCTTCCCGGGAATAGATGCCGCCGGTGGTGATGGTCCCTTCCCAATGACCTTCGAGAAAATGCTGCCCGGTGGTTTTTGCTGAGAAAAAGACCAATACAATCAGGATAAAACCGGTTCTGATCATGATTACTGGGTTTTAGGGATAAATTTAACAAAATCCCCGGGTGTTCTCAGGAACCCCGGGGATTTTATGATCCAGGCCACCTTAAAAAAATCCGGCATAAATTACAGGTTAATCAGACGCGAAACAGATATGCCCAACCGGAATTGGCCATCCGACCAATCGCTGGTTGTATAAGGGATGTAATCTGTCTCTGTTATGGCGGTTGCGTTGGTGAAATTTAACTGAAAAAGACTGCTTTTGGTTTCTATTTCAAATCCAACGCCCAGGATTGGTAAAAATCCTTCGGATCTGACCCGGTGTTCGGAGAGGGGAAATGTACTGTCCAAAATCAGGCCGAACCCTTTAAACAGTTGGATCCGCGCTGCGCCGCCTACACTGGCAATATCGGATTCGTCGCCGAAAAGAACAAAATTGCGGTGCGTATATCCGCCTTTGACCTGAATAGAGAGCCAGCTGGCAAAATTTCTGGCAACCATCAACTCTCCGTGATAGGCCAGGCGGTGTGAAAATTCCGGGAAACTGTTCAGGACTTCAGGATTATTCTCCACCTTTTTTGCCGTCGACATGGTCGTAAGTCCGCGAAGGGTTACCGAAACAGGAGACCCACCCCCTGTTTTTTGACTCAGCACGCGGTATTTCAGCGTCAAATTCATCAATTGGCGCAAACCGGGCCTGCCGTCCGGCATCAATCCGGCGCCTTTGGAGCGGAAAAGCCCGATCGTCAGTTGATCCGTCACACCGTAGTCGATACCCAATGCGATATCCGAGATGTTTTCAAGCCCCCAAAGGGTAGAAGAGCCGCCGTTGTCGCCGGCTACATCGCCAAAAAGATGGGTAAACCGGATGTCCAGTTTTTGTTTCGGCAAGGTTTCAACCGAATTGGAATTGACCAAACGGGTGTCTTTAAAGGTCTGAACCCCCACCATGGCGGGCGCTTCTTCCTGGGCAATTACCCCTCCCAGATTGGCCAGGAAAAAGCAGGGAATCAGCAATTTGGAAAATTTTCTCATTGTTTTGGTTTTTTTAAGCAAAGTGTTTTTACTGCTTTTAACGGAAGGGTTGGAAAAAGGATTCGTTTTGGATGGATATGTTGCCAGAAACTGCTTGAGGGAAGTTGGCAGGCCTTCGGTTCCTGATCCAATGATGGGTGTTAGCCAATCAATTTATCGGATTCTCTTTCACCTTTCATGCTGAGCGCAGTCGAAACATCACCCCATAAACAATCAGTCCCGCAACAATTTCTGTTTCTGGGAAGAGAATTCCTCTTCGGTCAGGATGCCCTTTTCGCGCAGTTCACCAAGGCGGATGAGTTGGTCGAGCAGGTCGTTTTGAACCGCTTCAACGGGAGGAAGGCTATCCGGGGGGGCAGGGATATCAAAAAGGGTTGGCGGATTTGCCGGAACGGGTATTTTGGCTGGTATCCGGTATTTATTCTGAACAAAGGCATGAAACCCGGGTTGAAGGCGCAGATTGTCGAGGGCAGGGTGGTTGTGGATCTTGTCGATCTGGTTGAAGCCGAATTCCACGGCTTTTTCGAGGTGATGGAAGGCGTCGTCAAATTCACCGTTCAGGGCGAAACAGCAGGCGACATTAAAATGGGTTACAGGGTCTTCATAACGGATGTCGAGAGCCGTGAGGAACGATTCGATGGCGTTGTGGTAATCTTTCATCCGGTAAAAGCGAACGCCGGCCTGTTTGAAACGCTTTTCTTCGCCTGGTGCGGGCAGGTAACTTTTTGGCGCCTGCCGGTCCTCATAATAACCGTTGCCGTAATCCCTGGCCAGGTATTTTTTGTTGTAACGCTCATCAAACTCTTCTTTAGGCATGGCAAAAAACAATACGGCGTCGATAAATCCCAGGATGGCCGGGATCATGATGAAAGGGGCATTCTCTTCCACGGTTGCCATGAACATGACGGCAAACAAAAACAAATGCAGAATTCCCTGAAAACGCCTTCCAAGGTAGAACCGGTGAACCCCCATCGGGCCCAGCAGTAAAGCCAGAATTCCAGCTACTTCTTTTTTCTTCATATTTGATCCGTCGCCATTTAGACAAAAATAAGCAGGTAAAGGGCATTTTGTCAAGGGTTTAGGCCAAAGATGCTATTTTATAGACAAACAAATGGATTAGCCGGAAGTTTTGTCAAGAACCCGGATCAAATCTTCAGGCGTGTCGATCCCTCTGGATTCAAATTCTGTCAGGTTCACATGAACCGGCCAACCTGCCTCCAGCCACCGGAGTTGTTCAAGGGACTCGATGGATTCAAGCCGTCCGGGTGGAAGCCGGGTCAACTCGGTCAGTACCGCCGTCCGGAAAGCATACAATCCGATATGGCGATAATAATCCGAATATTCAAGCCATTTTTCAGCCGGTTGGCTCCTGTTGAAAGGGATGGCGCTTCTGCTGAAATACAAAGCCTTGCCGGAATGATCAAAAACGACTTTCACCACATTCGGATTGCCCGGATCAGCGGGGTCTTGGATCTTTCTGGCCAGGGTAACGATCCGGATCTCAGGTTGGTCGTAAAAAGGTTGGATGACGGCTTCAATCTGGGCAGGCTCGATGAAGGGTTCGTCTCCCTGGATATTTACAGCAATATCAAACTGGTCGTCCAGCAGGCTTAAAACTTCAGCGCACCGGTCAGTGCCGGAAGGGTGGTCGGTCCGGGTCATCACGCAAGGCCCGCCAAAGGTCAAAACATGGTCATAGATCCGGGGGTCATCTGTGGCAACGACCACCTTATGCAGCATGCTGGTTTTTACACATTGCTCATAAACCCGTTGGATCATCGTTTTGCCTTTGATATCAGCCAGGGCTTTTCCCGGAAAACGGGTGGAGCCGTAACGGGCAGGTATGATTCCGATTGTTTTCATATCCGGTACAGAACTTAGATCCGCTTGTCGACCGAAAAGTAATGAATCGTTTGTAACTTTGCACAAAATTTGTACTATGAGAAACTGGCCAGGCCTGCTCTGGGTACTGATAGGATTGCTCCCCACCGTCAAACTAACCGCCACAGGAGACAGTATCCGGTATATTTTGCCAACGGATTCCGTCTTTATTGAATTGGATGGATTTGGCAGTAAATATGTGATCCATGGCATGGAAAAGAAACAGACCCTTTTTTCGCTCGCCAGGTTCTATAGTTTGACGCTGGAAGAATTATACTGGTACAACCCCGGGCTAAAAGAAAAATCTTATTCAGTCAGCGATATCGTCCGCATCCCCATCCCCAATAAAGTGATCCGGAGAACGATGGACAAGGGAGTGAAGCCCAAGGAGTATGCGTCCCTTTTTTACCGGGTCAAAAAAGGGGATACCTTGTACGGGATTGCAAAAAGAGCCTTCAAAATGGAGGTCGAAGAGTTCAAAATCCGGAACCAGCTTGGCGAACAAGGAATAAAAACGGGCATGGTCCTGCATGTCGGATGGATCAGGATCAACGGGGTGACGCCGGATATGCGATCGGTGTCCAACCATCCGCTGGTACAGAAAAACCTGGCCTATCAGCAACGTTACCTGGGCCAATGCCTGAACCGGAAAAACGATAAACTGGGCGGCGCCGCAGATTGGAATAAAAATACGGAAGACAACGACTTTTTTGCCTTGTTCGACGGCGCCCCCGCCGGACGTTATATCAAAGTGACCAACCCGATGCTGAAACGATCGGTGTTTGTCAAAGTTGTCGACGACATCCCCCGCGAAGCCCATGTGGGCAATGTGGTGGTGGTCTTGTCCTCCCAGGTAGCGCAATTGCTGGGGGCCGTCGACGCCCGTTTTTTTGTGGAAGTTGAATATTGTCGTTAAAAGAATCAAAAATCCGTCAATGGAGTATTGTAAAAATATTTTGGAAACCATCGGTAATACCCCCCTGATCAGGCTGAACAAGGTAGTGGCGGATGTGCCGGCTACCGTATTACTGAAAAATGAAACCGTCAACCCCGGTCATTCTATCAAGGACAGGATGGCCCTGAAAATGCTGGAAGATGCCGAAAAACGCGGCGATATCAAACCGGGTGGCGTGATCATCGAATGCACTTCCGGCAATACGGGCATGGGGCTAGCCATTGCTGCCGCCGTGAAAGGTTACCGCTGCATTTTTACGACCAACGATAAACAATCCAAGGAAAAGATCGACCTGCTCAAAGCGCTGGGGTCGGAGGTGATCGTTTGTCCAACCAACGTCGAAGCTGCCGACCCCCGGTCCTATTATTCGGTTGCTTCCCGGCTGAACCAGGAAATTCCCAATTCTTATTGGTGCAACCAATACGATAACCTCTCCAACCGCCAGGCGCACTATGAAAGCACCGGTCCGGAGATCTGGCGTCAGACTGATGGCAAGATCACCCACCTGGTGACGGGCGTAGGCACCGGCGGTACGATCTCGGGGACCGGCAAATACCTAAAGGAACAAAACCCGGCCATTCAGGTCTGGGGGATCGATACCTATGGCTCCGTCCTTAAAAAATACCACGAAACCGGGGTTTTTGATGAAAAGGAGATCTATCCTTATATCACCGAAGGGATCGGGGAGGACATCATTCCGAAAAATATCGATTTTCCGGTGATTGACCACTTCGAAAAAGTGACCGACAAGGACGGCGCTCTGATGGCCCGCCGCCTCGCCCGGGAAGAAGGCATCCTCCTGGGGTATTCCGCCGGCTCGGCCCTCGCAGGTATCCTGCAACTCAGGGATAAACTCACCAAAGACGACCTGGTCGTACTGGTCATTCACGACCATGGCAGCCGGTATGTCGGCAAAATTTACAACGACGACTGGATGCGGGAACGCGGTTTCCTGGATACCGAACTGCGGGTCAGGGATCTGTTGTCGAATAAAAAGGAAAAAACATTTTACAGCGTTCAATCCACCGATACTGTGCGCCAGGCATTTCGCCTGATGAAGGACCACGATATTTCCCAGTTGCCGGTGATGACCAACGGCCATATCATCGGATCGGTCACCGAAAATGCGGTATTGGGCTATCTGCTGGAAAATCCGCTGGAAAACGCCGAAAAAAGCATCCAGTCGATCATGGGCGACCCTTTTCCTACGGTTTCCCCCGAATTGCCGCTCAGCCAGTTGCGGAATTATCTGAGCAAAAAAATACCGGCTGTCGTGGTTCAGGAAAAAGCCGGAGCGCTGCAAATTATTTCGCAGTATGATATTATTCAAGCCATGTAGGTGTTGTTGATGTGCGTGCCACGCCACAGGCGGGAGCCTGCCACGCGGTACGCGTGGTTGATTTGTTGATTTGAGGGTTTTCGTTTCAAATCAACAAATCAACGCATCAACGAATCAACGCATCAACGAATCAACGAATCAACGCATCAACGAATCAACGCATCAACGCATCAACGAATCAACGCATCAACGAATCAACGCATCAACGAATCAACGCATCAACGAATCAACG
>CAZLEF010000108.1:0-20265 GCA_964558465.1 uncultured Lewinella sp.
AGTCACCAAGTCACCAAGTCACCAAGTCACCAAGTCACCAAGTCACCAAGTCACCAGATCAGGTTGCCGCTTGAGTCCGACCCAAAAACATTGAACTGAAACCAAAATGATCGCCAACTTTCACATCGCCTACGGGACCAAATCAAGTGAACAGATCGCCATTCAACTCAAAAGGAAAGGTTCGGAAGAAGTTCTTGTTTGCCAGAGTTTTGACCAGATCAACTGGCATGCCGCCTTGCAAGAAGATGAAAATGAGCCCATCGAGTATAAATACCTCGTACAATCGTTGAAGGGAATGCTGGTGGAGCACGGGCCTTTTCGCCGGCTGAACATTCCCCGAAAACAAAACCAGGCATTTTTTCAGGATTACTGGCGGGCGGAATACGAACCTACCCGCGCCTTTTTTTCATCTGCCTTTTGTGATGTGATTTTTAAAAGGGGTAAAAATGCGATCCCTGCTTCCCGGAAGTTGAAAACGCCGGAGTCAAAGCATCCAATTAAAAACAAGCTTGTTTTACAACTGAATGCGGCGGCTATTCCTCAACACCTGACTTTTTGTGTGTTGGGAAGTACGGAAGCGTTGGGGAAGTGGCGGGAACCCGTGATCCTTACGGATGGAGATTTTCCTATATGGAAAGCTGAAATTGAATTAGATACGAATGTTATAGATTTTGAATACAAATTCGCTGTCTATGACCCTGCCCGGGCAATGATCGTTGAGTGGGAGGGAGGCGAAAATCGCCGGTGTTCCTTTACATTCCCTTTGCCCGAGGGCAATGTCCTGGTTCGAACGGATGAGGTTTTTCGTTACCAATCGGGTTTGTGGCGCGGAGCAGGCGTCGCCGTCCCTGTTTTTTCGTTGAGGAGTGAAAAAGGCCTGGGTATCGGAGAGTTCACCGACCTTCATCCGCTTGTTGACTGGGCCGTAAAAACGGGCATGAAACTCGTACAGGTTTTGCCCGTGAACGATACCATTGCTACCAAAACCTGGACGGACAGTTATCCTTATGCGGCCATTTCCATTTATGCTTTGCACCCTTTGAATGTCAATATTCAAGCGATCGCTGAACTGAAAGATAAAAAAGCTGCGGCACGCCTGAACCGATACATTTCGACCCTTAATGAATTAGAATCCATTGACTTTGAGAAAGTCTTAAAACATAAATTTGAATTTTTCAAATTACTCTTCGAACAGGAGAAAACATCCTTTTTCGAAAGCGGGGAAGGCCGGGAATTCATTACAACCAATGCCGGCTGGCTGAAACCCTATGCAGCTTTCTGCCATCTGAGGGATACCGAAGGGACCATCAATTTTAATACCTGGAAAAAGTACAGCGTTTTTTCCCAGGCGGTCATCGATGATTTGTGTTCCCCGCAGTATCAAGCCTTTGATGAGGTGGCTTTGTACTATTTCATACAATTTCACGCACACCGCCAACTTTTCGGAGCGACGGCCTATGCCCGCCGGAACGGCGTTGTTTTGAAAGGAGATCTGCCCATCGGCATCTACCGTTACAGTTGCGACGCCTGGGTGGCGCCGCATTTGTACAATATGAACGGCCAGGCCGGGGCGCCGCCCGATGCTTATGCTGCGGCAGGCCAGAACTGGGGTTTCCCGACCTACAATTGGGAGGTCATGGCCAAAGATGATTTTGCCTGGTGGCGCCAGCGGATGACCAAACTCAGCGAGTATTTCGACGCATTGCGGATCGACCATATTCTCGGATTTTTCAGGATCTGGGAAATACCCGTCAACCAGGTGGAAGGCACGCTCGGGCTTTTTAATCCGCGTTTGCCTTATTCGCTCCGGGAATTGGACGCCATGGGGCTTCGCGGCAACCTCGACCGGTTTACCCGGCCCTATATCCGGGGGCATTTTTTGCCGGAATTATTCGGAAACGATACGGATTTTGTCCGGTCTGAATTCCTGGAAGAAATCGCTTATGGTGAGTTCAAGTTAAAAGATTTTGTCGATAACCAATTGAAAATAAAAGAATTATTTTCAAAAAATAAAAAATATGCATCTAAAAAGAAACTTGAAAAAGGTTTGATGCAACTGGTGGGCGAAGTGGTTTTGATTGAAGAACCACAAAGCAACGGCATGGCCTTTAATCCCAGGATTACGGTACAAACCACACGTTCTTATCAGGAACTGGATCAGTTTACCAAATACGCCGTCGACCGCCTTTACCACGACTACTTCTACCAACGCCATGATGAATTCTGGCGGCAGCAGGCGCAATGGAAACTGCCAGCGCTGATCCGGGCAACCAATATGCTGATCTGCGGCGAAGACCTGGGCATGATCCCCAAATCTGTACCGGGCGTTATGCAGGATCTGAACATTATTTCGCTGGAAATACAACGGATGCCTAAAGGCGCGACCGAATTCGGGGAAACCTGGAACTACCCGTATATGTCCGTCTGCAGCCCTTCCTGCCATGACATGTCGACGATTCGCGGCTGGTGGGAAAGCGATTATGGAAGAGCCCGTAATTTTTATTCAAAAATACTCGGCATGAAAGATGCCCCTCCACGGGAATGCACGCCGGAAATTGTCGAAGCCATCAACAAACAACACCTGGACGCGCCGAGCATGTGGGCCATTTTCCCCCTGCAGGATCTCGTCGGGATGGACCCAAAACTGAGGAAACCCGACGCAGCCTCCGAACAAATCAATGACCCGAGTAACCCGCATCATTACTGGCGTTTCCGGTTCCACCTTCCGATGGAACAGTTGACCAAAGAGGAGGCCTTGAACCGGAAAATAAAGGGTATGATTGAAGCGGCCGGCCGGTGACTTCGGCTTCGCTCAGTCACCTTGGTTTCGGCCCTGCAAGGTGGCTGAGCGGAGCCGAAGCCACCTTGGTTTCGGCCCTGCAAGGTGGCTGAGCGGAGCCGAAGCCACCTTGCAGCCAATAGAAATCAGCAATACCGGTCAAATGCCATTTTCAAATTCTGGGCAATAATCTCCGCCGGGCGGCCTTCAATATGGTGGCGCTCCAGGAAGTGGACCAGTTTGCCGTCTTTGAACAAAGCTACGGACGGAGAAGACGGTGGATAAGGCAGCATGAATTCACGGGCCTTGGCCGTTGCTTCCATATCGACGCCGGCGAAAACGGTCACCAGGCGGTCAGGCGTTTTTTCGTTATCGAGTGCATACCGCACACCCGGACGTGCATTGCGGGCAGCGCAGCCGCATACGGAATTGACCATCACCAGGGTGGTGCCTTGGGCATTTTCCATTACCTCGACAACTTCTTCCGGCGTATTCAGGCTTTCAAAGCCGATTTGGTTCAATTCATTGGCCATCGGTGCGACCAGTTCTGCTGGATACATATTGCTCTGTTTTAAATTTGGTGCAAAATTAAGGGTTTTCCGGTTACGGTCAATCTTTGTCAGAAAGAACCGCCGGACCTCATGGTATAATACAATTGAAATGGGAGGTTGGTTTAAGCATCGAACCATTCGAATCAATCAAAAACAATCGTCTTATTCCCATAAACCAAAATTTTGTGCTGGATTTCCAGCCAGATTGCCTCTGCGAGCACCACTTTTTCGAGGTCCTTTCCTTTGCGCACCAGATCCCCGACAGAATCCTTGTGGGTGACGCGGGCCACGTTCTGAGCGATAATAGGCCCCTCGTCGAGGTCGGAAGTGACGTAATGCCCCGTGGCGCCGATGATCTTGACCCCACGGTTGAATGCCGAATGGTAAGGTCTGGCGCCTTTGAACGCCGGCAGGAAAGAATGGTGAATATTGATGATCTGATTAGGGAATTCCCCCACAAAATTTTCGGATAAGATCTGCATATACCGGGCCAGGACAATGAAGTCGATCTTCCCTTCCCGGAGGAGGGTTATCTGGGCGGCCTCCACCTCATCCTTGTTGTCTCCGTCGACAGGGAAATGCCGGAACGGAATCTGAAACCTGTCGGCGATATACCCCAGGTTATCATGGTTGCTGACGATCAGCGGGATCTCCACCTCCCATTCGCCCGACACGTAACGCTGGAGGATATCGTACAGGCAATGCGACATTTTGGACACAAAAACAGCCATGCGGGGGCGCTGTTTCGAAAAATACAGCCGCCATTGCATCTGGTTTTTATGCCCGATAAGGGTGCCGAAAAACTCATCGATTTTATGAGCCGGGATAATAAACCCTTCCAGTTCCCATTCAACCCGCATAAAAAAACGTTTGGCATCGCGGTCGACATGCTGGTCCAGGCTGATAACGTTGCCGTTATTCTTGTGCAGGAAATCGGTGACGGCAGCCACCAGGCCCATCCTGTCGGGGCAGTGCATAAGCAGTATAGCGGTATTTGCACTCATCGGGCGCCATGATTTGATTTGGCGGCGCAAAAATGCGGGGATAAATGCAAAATGCAAAATGGAATTTATAAAATGCCTGAACACCCGTTGGCAAATCGCAACCCAGGACTGCCGATTGCCAACTTTTTAAACTAACGTGAATTTTGGATGGGTTTTAATGTCCTCTTTGACTTTAAAAATTTAACCTGATGAATAAGAATTTTAACCACGACCTGTCCCGCCTTGCGGGAAAGACACCAAGATTCCACAAAGTGCACGAAGGAAATTGTGCTCTTTGTGATTCCTTTGCGCCCTTGTGGTTAAAATTACTCCCCAATAATTGGCGCGAATATCTTTCCAAAACTCACCTAAAACTATTTCCCCAAATTATAGGTCACCCGTGCATACACATACCTGCCGTTGAAGCCGGTCGGGAAGGTGCCGTCGTACTGGAAAATACCGCCAAAAGCGAGGTCTTTCCGGTATTTGTCCGGGTATACATCCAGCAGGTTATTGGAACCGATGAAAACCCCGGCGCGGTCGGAGATCTTGTAACCCAGTTCCAGGTCGGTGATGACCTTGGGTGAAAACTCCTGTTCGACGGCGTCGCCAAAAATATCGCCGAATTCGACCCAGGTGATCTGGCCGTAACGGACAAACCGCAGCATAGCCGTAAATTTGTCTGCCTCGTAATTGGTAATCAGGTTGACTACATTTTTTGGATTGGCCTTCTCCAGGCGGGTGATTTCCACGCTGCCGTAGATCGGCGTTTCGGAGTATTGTTTGAGGGCATCCGGCGTGGTGATCTCGTCTTCGTTGGTGACTTCGGTTTTGTTGAAGTTGGCCGAAACCGTAAATTTCAGTTTGCCGCTTCCCACATTGACGCCAAAACGCCCGGTGATGTCGATGCCGCTGGTTTTGGTATCCAATGCGTTGGTGAAGTAAGACCCCTGGGCGGCAGACAGGCCTTGCGAAATCAGGTATTCCTCCAACAGATCCGTTCCATTGGCGTCGACGATCCCCTGGAATTGTTCGGACAGGATAATCCGGTCTTTGATCCGGATTTGGTAGGCGTCGATCGTGAGCGCAAACCTGCCGGCCGAGTAGGTGATTCCGCCGCTGGTATTGACGGAGGTCTCCGGTTCCAGACTGGTTGCGCCGAGGGCCTTGGCGATCTGGGTATTCACCGGGAAAAAGCCCGTTTCCACCAGGGTGGTGCCGATGGCGGTGGTCTGAACAGCAGAATAGTTCGACTGGCCCAGGGAGGGGGCCCGGAAGCCGGTACTGACCGCGCCGCGGAGGGCCAGGCCGTCGGTCAGTTCGATGCGCGTGGCGAATTTTCCGTTGATCGTTGTCCCGAAGTCTGAGAAATTTTCAAATCGGCCTGCGATGGAGGTCGTCCACCCTTTGACCGGTTTGGTTTCCAGTTCTGTATAAAAACCGAAACTGTTGCGGCTTTCATCAATGGCGTCCTTCCAGCCTGGGAAACACTGGCAACCTGCCGCAGCCCTTCCTCCGGCGCTTGGGCCGTCCTGTACGCCGCCGCTTTCGGCGTTGCCGTCGTAATAGGAAGAGATCTCACCCGGTTCGATGGTATAGTTTTCCAGCCGGAACTCTGCCCCGAAGGCCAGGTTCAGCGGGCTTGCCAGACCAACGCCAAATGACCGGCTCAGATCGAAATTGGTGGTTGCTTGCGTGAAGTTCAGGGTGCCGTCGTACATTTCGGTTTTTTGTTTGACGCCGCCGGCATTAAACGGACCGTCGTTAAAATCGCCCAGCGAAGTATTGTGGGTGTTTTTCATTTCGAGGCGGAAGGCGTTGCTTCCCACCGTTTGGCTGATATCGTAGTTCCAGTTTTCGCCAAGCTTGCCCCGCAATCCGCCGGCGATGGAAAGGTCGGTCAGTTTGGCGTTGATCAAAGGCAAAAAGCCGTCGGGGTAGATGGAACGCACGGTGCGGTTGTCGCTGGCGCGGCGGAAAAAACAGCCGGAGAGGCCGTCGCGGTAACTGACGCCGCCGAAGAGGTAAAAGCTGGATTTTTCGCTCACGGCCGTTTCGCCGTTGAGAAACAAACTGTAATCCTTGAATTCCGCATCGCCGTAGCGGAAATTGTCATCTCGTGCAAAAGAAGCTTCCCTGGGGTCAAAATTTCCGTTGGCATCCCTGAAATAATTGATCCGGTTGTCGACGCCCTGGCGGTTGGTAGCGCCCTGGTTGCGGTATTGCCCGCTGACGTAAAAATTGCCTTTTCCGATCTGGAAGCCTTTGCCGATATGGAGCGCTACGCGTTGTCCGTCGGTTCGACTGACCTTTTGAACGGTATTGATCCAACTGGTGGAAAACTGCGGCGAATTAGCATCCAGGATTTCTTCATTGGTCAGGCCGTCTTCCAGGTACTCGCCTGCTTCATACCCGACATCCTGGGTGCTCAGGTGGGTTCCGCCGGAAATTTCGACGTCGAAACCGGGATCTTTCTTCAGGATGATATTGATCACACCCGCGAGGGCATCTGAACCGTACTGGGCGGAAGCGCCGTCTCGCAGGACTTCTATGCGTTCAATGGCGCTGGCGGGAATGGAGTTCAGGTCAACGCCCGTTGACCCGCGGCCGACTGTGCCGTTCACGTGCACCAGGGCGCTGGTATGGCGGCGTTTGCCGTTCACCAAAACCAGCACCTGGTCAGGGCCCAGCCCCCGCAGCGTAGCCGGCCGGAAATGGTCGGAACCGTCGGTGATGGAAGGTTTGGAAGCGTTGAAGGAAGGGATCAGCGCCTGAAGGATCTGGATGGTCTGTGTAGCGCCGGAGGCCTTGATCTCTTTCGAAGTGATGATATCAACGGGAACGGAGGAATTGGTCACCGTCCGGTCATTGGTCCGGCCTCCAACCACCACGACTTCACTCAGGCCGACAAAATCGTCGGCCAGGGTCAGGTCAAGTTTGGAATCCTTTCCGGCGGTTACGGTTACCGCCTGCGTAACCGTCGAATAACCCGTGTAGGAAAACCGGAGGGTTTGCTCGCCGGCAACCATCTCAATTGCGTAATTCCCGTCGAGGTCGGTGACGGTTCCGGCTGTGGTTCCCACCACTACAATGGAAGCGCCGATGAGGGGTTGACCTTTTTCATCGGTGAGCCTGCCGGATACTGTGCCGGTTTGGGCAACAGTTGACAATCCTGTGATGGAAAGCGCCAGCATCAGCAAAAAGTTGGAAAGACGTTTCATGGTAAGTGTGTTTAGGTGAATAAATGAACCTGTTCTATTGTTGGAAAGACATGGGAATTTTAGAGAAATGCGATCGTTGGTCGAAGCACAGCGGAAAGAAATTGATGCAAAATAACCATTTTCCTGAATTCCGGACCGATATTTTCAGCGCTCGTTTTAACCTTTCAGAATCTCAAAACAGTAGTGAATTTTTTTATTCCGGAAATCCTCCGGCACGGTTTTGGCGCTGATGTCCCGGATATGGGTGCTGAGGATTTTTTCTGCTTCCAGGTGAAACCGGCGAAAATTGGTAGAAAAGATGATTTGTCCGCCGGGTGCAGTCAGGGCCAGTACCCGGTTGATGATCATGGGGTGGTCGCGCTGGATATCGAGGATGCCGGACATGTTTTTACTGTTGGAAAAGGTCGGCGGGTCGAGGATGATCAGGTCGTATTTTTCGCTGTGTGGCTGTTGGAGCCATTGGAGGATATCGGCGCGGAGGAAATGGTGTTGAGGGCCGTCCAGTGCATTGAGGGCCAGGTTGCGGCGGGCCCAGTCGAGGTAAGTATTCGACAGGTCGACCGTGGTGGTAGAGGCGGCGCCCCCGGCGGCAGCGTAAACGGTAAAAGAGCCGGTATAGGCAAAAAGATTGAGCACTTTTTTGCCATTTGCCCGCTCCCTGACCATTTGCCGGGTGATGCGATGGTCGAGGAAAAGGCCGGTATCCAGGTAATCGCTGAGGTTGACCCAAAACTGCAGGCCGTTTTCGCGTGCGACGATTTCCTGTTTTCTTTCGGCCTGTTTTTCGTATTGCCAGGTCCCTTTCTGGGGTTTTCTTTCCTTGTAGAGGATCCGGTTGGCCGGAATCTGGAAAACTTCGCTCGCGGTTTGCCGGCAACCCGAACGGTATAATATCCGCTCTTCTTCTGTCAGGCGCTGGTTTCGTTCGTATTCTGCAATATGCAGGCAGTCCTCATATAGGTCGATGGCCAGCGGAAATTCCGGTATATCGGCGTCGTACACCCGGTAGCAGGTAATCCCCTGGCGGCGGGCCCATTTGGCGAAATGGCGGCCGGTTTTGGTCAAACGGTTGGTCAGGATGTTGAAATCGGGTAGAGGCATGGTGAAAGGTGAGAGAGAGGTGAGAGAGAGGTGAGAGAGGTGAGAGAGGTGAGAGAGGTGGGAGGGTGAGAGAGTGGGAGAGGTGAGACCCGTCGGCCGGACGGCATCCTCGATTCCTCCGCGCCTTCTGCGCGGCACGCGCATCCTCGACGCCTGTGGCGTGGCACGCACTTCCTCGGTTCCTCATTCATAAAACAGGTTTAAATATTTTTTCCAAATATATTCTGCTCGCCCTGGTCGCTTCGGCTGCGGAAACCGTATTCGGCGATTTTTCCTCGAGGCATTGCTCCAATACCAGGTGTGGCCGGGTTTTCAGATCTTTCAGTGCATTGGCAAAACGGGCATAATCCAGGTCGCCATCCCCAAAAGTCTCCGACCAGGTTCCTTCGACGGACTGGCGGATATGCAATTCCGCCACCCGGTCTCCGTAGAGTTTCAACACATCAAAAACGGCGACCTGGGAGTTTCCGCATCCCCGGTAAACCCAATGGACGTCGAAACAAAATTTTACGTTTCCTGGATGGGTGGAGGCCAGCATATGATGGAATTCCCGCGCGCCGGCCCTCAGTTCTATATCGTGGTTGTGGTAGGCAAGGACCATTCTTTTTTTGCGCAATTCCGCACCCAAAATATCCAGGTTCCTGGCTTGCAAGGTCAATTCCGAATCATTTTTGTTTTCCGGCCCCCCCCATTGGATCGGGTCTGGGTTGGTGACGATGATTTTGGTCCCCATTGGACGGACG
This sequence comes from uncultured Lewinella sp., assembly GCA_964558465.1. Classification (GTDB taxonomy): domain Bacteria; phylum Bacteroidota; class Bacteroidia; order Chitinophagales; family Saprospiraceae; genus JACJYC01. Next base: position 9,379 of record CAZLEF010000108.1, read on the forward strand.
GCATCGGCAATTTCCAGAAAGGCGCGCATGGAATTTTCAGCGTCCCCCGGTCGGTGCAAAACACTGCCGACGTAAATGGAAGGCATGGCCAATTGGTATTTCCGGAGCAAGGGCGCCCAGGTCGCAACTTCTGCCGCCTCGTAAAAACTGGGTTCGATCGCCGTAAGACCCGATTGTGCGTAGGTCTGCAGGGACTCGTCCAGGTCGGCGTACCAATCCTTCCCTTCCCGGTTGAAAAAGGTGAACCAGGTATAGACGTTGCAACTGACCGGCATGGGGGGTAAAGCCGGTAAAACCGCTATTGGTAAATTGGCTGCAACGGCCGCCCCTCCGAGCTGGGCGGCCTGCCCTAAAAATTCTCGCCTGCTGGTTGCCATAGATGGAGGGAGATTGTTTTTGATGGGTTAAATTACATAAACTTTTACACAACCTGTCCCGCAAAACAGAAAAGACGTAAAGCATCCACAAGGATCACAAGGAAAATGGTATACCTTGTGATTTCCAAAAATCTTGTTGCCTCTCTCACCCTCTCACCCTCTCACTCTCTCACCCTCTCACCTCCTCTCACCCTCTCACCTCCTCTCACCCTCTCACTCTCTCACTCTCTCACTCTCTCACTCTCTCACTCCCTCGCCAAAGGCACCACATCCCCATTTGGCGTCACCAGCAGGTATTCCTTCCGGGAGGCGGCATCCAATCTGCGGGGGAAGGTGAAACGGGCGACGAGGTTGTAGGAATACTGGATGACGGGTTCGAGGACTTCCGGGTTGATGACAATATCATAATCATTGGCCGGCACCGCGTTGTAAAACCGGGAAACGGGTTTGGTGACGGTATTGACGGACGAACCTTTTTCGATGCCGTCCATGGATTGGGAACTGTAGGCCTGGTAAGTTTCATAGCGATTGCCTGGGAAAGCGACCCAGGCGTTTTCAGCCGTCAGCACCGTGGCGCTGTCCAGTTGAATGTTGATCCTGAGGTACTCTTTTTTCAGGTCGTTGAGGTAGCTGAAGGATTTCTGGCGGAGTTCTTCGTATACTTTTTGGGGGTCGCCGCCAAAATAGTCCACCTTGACCAGGTCGTAGATCTCTTCTCCGGCGGCAATGGTAACGATCTCGTCCAGTATTTCGGGTTTGGCGTATTTGACGTGGACGTTCTTTTGCAATTCAAAACCTTTGGGGATTTCGGTATAGGATTTTTTGCTGAAGAGTTTTTTGGAGACGTCCAGTTCGTATTTGGGCAGGAAATTGACCATGTCCACAAATATATCCGTGGGGGCTACGCCCAGTCCCTGGATGCCTTTGACAAAAGCGTTGAGCCGTTCATTGAGCAGGGTGTTGGCCTCTTCGGTCGTTTTGCCGAGTTGTACGGTGCTGAAGACTGCAACATAGGAACCAGCTTTCTGATTGTACAATGCATTGACCTTGATCTCCAGCATATTATCTGCAATGATTCTGGCTTCTTTAGACACGGATTGAAAGCGCTGGTTCTGGGTCAGGTCAAAATTCTGATACTGGACGTAGTTGCCGGCCTGTTGGGCTGCCAGAGTAAGCGGCAGGAAGGCGAGGATAAAAAATAGTGATTTTTTCATAGGAACGGATTTGAATGACACAGCAATATTAAGGATTTTATTTTGTTTCGGTGTTTTATGGTTACGTGGTTACATGGTTACATGGTAACCATTTAGCCATGTAAAAAAAATCCCCCCGGATCAATACAACCCGGAGGGATCTTTTCCTCAAATCCTCAAATCCTCGCATCCTCGCATCCTCAAATCAATTATACCCCGGGTTCTGCCTCAGTACATCAGCGCCCTGGATATCGATCTGGTTTTGCGGAATCGGGTAGTATTCGTTTTTACCAGCCGTGAAGCGTGCGCCGCCAAGGGAGTTGGCCAATTTTCCACTTTCGTAGGTCAGGTAAGCGTTCATATCTTTTTCAGCAACGCCCCAGCGGACGAGGTCGAAGAAGCGGTGGCCTTCGCCCGACAATTCGAGTTTGCGTTCGAAACGGACCGCTACCCGGGCCGCGTCTTTATCCGTCCAGGGGGTATTGTACAAGCCGATCACGTAGTTAGCTGCATTCGAGCCGTCGGGCATTTTCACCCAGCTATCCGGGTTGGCGGCCCTTGCGCGCACCTGGTTGACGTATGCGCGGGCGGTTTCCAGCGAACCGGCTTCGATCTCTGCTTCAGCAGCCATCAGCAGCACGTCGGCAAAACGGATGATGGTGAAGTTCATGGCCGGGTAACCCCTGGTCCAGGAACTGCCGTCCGTGAGAGCGCCTTCCTGCGACTTGTAATAGATGTACTTCTTCGGCGAATACGGGCCGGCATAAGCCTGATCGCGGATCCAGTCGTAGCCCGGGAACAGACCCCAGTCGAGGTACGGAATACCCCTGCGGCCGATGGAGTGGTCGAGGCGCGGGTCAACCGGGCCTGCATCCGGCGTGAACGGATCGGTGGACAATAAACCCTGATCGGTTACCAACTGGTTGGCGCCGACATTGTAGGAGCCGTCCAGCAGCGGAAGGCCGTTGGCGTCAACGCGGAAGGAGTTGCCCAGTTCGAAACTCGGCGCAAAGAAGCCGCAGCAGTTGCCAGGGCCGCTGGGGCCTGTGTTGTACGGCCAGTTCAACACCATGTCCGGGTTCGCGTTGTTGGTACTGCCGGTATTAGCGGCTGCCTGGACGGCGAAAACGGATTCCGGGTTGTTGTCATTGGCTGCGTTATAGATCTGTGCGTAGTTGGGAACCAGGCTGTACGGTGTGCCTTTCGGGTTTTTGCCGTTGGCGATGACATCCGTAAAAATAGTCCGGGCCTCTGCAAATTTACCCTGGAAAAGCAGGGTTTTTGCCAGGTGGGCTTTGGCGGCCCAGCTATTGGCCCGGCCCACGGCGCCTTGGATTTCCGGTAAATTGTCGGCCGCATATTGGAAATCCGCCTGGATCAACGGCCAGATTTCGGTTTCATTGGACACATCTTCCAGCCCTGCGCCGAACTCCAGGGTTTCGTCAATGAACGGAACATTATTGTACGAAATCTTCAGTTGGAAATAATAGTAGCCCCTCAGGAAGCGTGCTTCTCCGGAGATGCGTTTCCGGTCATCATCCGTGACGGAAGGGTCGGTAACGGTTGCCAACTGTTTAAGGGTGGCATTTGACCGGCTGACGCCTTCGAACAGGCCATTCCAGCGATCCCTGGGAACCTGGTCGGTAGGTTGGAGTTCAAACCGCTGAACGAAGTTGATGGCGTTAAAGTCGCCGGCGTTGGTACCTTTATTGGCTTCACCGCCCTGAATACTGCCGTTCACCCAGTTGGAGGCGCTGCTGAAGTAATTGCCCCTGCCGCCCAACATGCTGTAAGCCCCGATCAGAAGGCCTTCGACGCCCTTTTTGGAATTCAACACCTCATTGGTCAACTGGCCAGTGGGCGCCACTTCCAGAAAACTATCCTTGCAGGCGCCGACGAGCACCGCAAGGGAGAGGGTCAGGATTAATTTATGGATTAAACTTTTCATTTCTTTAATTTTTGAAACAAACAATGCTTGTTTTTGATCAGAATCCAACGTTCAGCCCCACGATGAAACTCCGGGTAACAGGATAGTTGCCGACGTCAATACCAAAGTTGGTATCCACGGCGCCGCCTACGCCGGGATCGAGGCCGCCGTATTTGCTGATGGTGAAAACGTTGTTGGTGGAAACATAAAGCCTGGCCCTGTCAATCGTATTGCCGAACAGGCTGGATGGGAAGTTGTAACCCAGCGTGATATGGCTCATGCGCAGGTAAGAACCGTCTTCAACATACCAGGAGTTGGGCTGGGTGTTGGTGCTGAAATTGGAAACGTTCTCAAAGATCGGCTGGTCGGTTCCGGTATTTTGCGGCGTCCAGGAGTCTTTCACCCGCGCACTGACAGCGGCGCCGGTAAAGGACGGGTAAAAGTCGGTAAACCACTTGGAGTAGTTGAAGATCTTGTTGCCCAGAGAAGTATACAAATAAGTTTCCAGATCGAAGTTCTTCAACGTGAACCTCAGGTTGATGCCACCCAGGAATTTTGGAACCGGGCTGCCGATGAAGGTGCGGTCGGCGGCGTCGATCTTGCCGTCCGGGCGGCCGGTCAGCTCGCCTTCGTCGTCAAATCCGTCGAGGTCGGCAAACCGGAAACGACCAGGAGCGGCGCCGTTTTGTTCAGGGGCAGCAGCCACTTCGGCTGCATCCTGGAACAGGCCGACCACCTGGTAGCCATAGAAAGCTGCGATGGAGTAGCCGATCTGGTTGCGGGTAGGAATACCGCTCATCCTGTTGGTAGGAAGGCCGGTGTCGAAATATTCGATATCGGGCGCCAGGCCGGTGATCTCGTTTTTCAGCCAGGAGCCGGTCACTGTTGCTTCATACCCCAATTGGCTGATTTTGCCGCGGTAGATCACCTGAATGTCCAGACCCTGATTCAACATATTGGCGATGTTGACGGCGGGCGCCTGGGCATAGGGGCCAACCACCGCCGGAACCGGAACCTGGAACAACAGGTCGCGGGTGTCCTTTTTCCATAAGTCCAGGATCAGGTCCAGTTTGCCGTTGGCAAACGTACCGTCCATACCGATATTGGTGGTGGTACTGGTTTCCCATTTGGCATCCGGGTTGCCGATGCGGCTCTTGTAAAAGCCTTCGGCAGCGCTGGTGTTGGTGCCAAAAATGTCATAGGAGGCGTTACCGATGCTCGACTGGAAGAGGCTGAACTGGTTGTTCGGGTCCACGTTGTTGGAGTTACCCATTTGGCCCCAGCCGCCACGGATCTTCAGGTCGTCGATGAAGTCGATACCCTGCATGAACGGCTCGGCAGTAATGCGCCAGGCTGCGGAAACAGCCGGGAAGGTGCCGTAGCGATTGTTGGCGCCGAACCGGGAAGAACCGTCGCGGCGCAAAACACCCGTAATATAATATTTGTCGTTGTAGGAGTAGTTCAACTTACCAAATATGGAGAAGAAATTCACCCCTTTGAAATAGTTGCTGTTCACCACATCGTTACCGACCGTTGAAAGGTTGATATAATCCGGTGTGGTGGCGAACGGGTTCAGACCCGAACTGCCGGTGAAATAACCCCTGCCTGTATTCAAAGCTTCGACACCGGCCAACAGGTCGATACTGTGTACGCCGAATTGTTTTTTAAAGTTGGCCGTGTTGGTAAAGCTGTAGCTGAAGTTGTACCCGGAGCTTTCGCCATAGCCGAAGCTGGCGTTGTTTTCCGAGTTCTCATACTGCAAGCGGGTGAAGTTGCGGGTGAAGAAGTTGTTGTACTGACCGCCGACAGTGCTCCTCAGTGTCAGTTCGGGCAGCAGATCCACTTCGATGTAAACGTTGCCGAAGCCGTTGCCGTTAAAAGCTTTGTTGTTTTTCTGCCCGTCGCGGGAGGCTACCGGGTTGCGCGGGTTGTTGAAACCCTTGGCGGCGGTACCGGCGTATCCGCCGAATTCGTCGTAAACCGGAATGATCGGCGGCATCCGGAAAGCGGAAAGCACGTCATTCTCCTCCTGGGCAACGCCCAGACCGTTGTTGGCGCCCTGCTGTGCAAGTACCTGGCGGTAAGTGAACTGCAGGTTTTCGCCGATCCGTACACCCTTTGCGATATCGAACTCGGTGTTGGCGCGGAAAGTCCGGCGTTTGAATTCGTTGTAGATCATGATGCCGGACTGATCCTGGTAGCTGAAGCCGATATAGTAGCGGCTGTTTTCCGTTGAGCCGGAAAAACCCAGCGAATGCCGAGTCAGGGGAGCATTGCGGGTGATGGCGTCATACCAGTCGGTGCCGGCTTTGTTGGCCTTGACCACCTGGTAGATCGGGCCCGCCGTCGGGTCGACGTTGTACTTGGCGCGTTCGGCCTCCAGGTTGACAGAGCCCACGATGCCGGAAGCGCCGCCAACGTTGATGTAATCAGGAATGATCGGTGTAGCGCCCGCGCCGTACTGCGGGTGGCTGGGCGTACCGCCCTGGGCAAGAATCGCCTTCCACGTCCATTCAGCCTGTTCGGCCGGGTTGAGCATCTCCTGGCCCGTGCCCGGCGTCGTGACACCGTAAAGGGCGTCGTAAGAAATGCTCAGAGGCTGAGGTTTTTTCTTGCCCCGCTTGGTGGTGTAAACGATCACACCGTTGGCAGCGCGCGCGCCATAGATGGAAGCGGAGGCTGCGTCTTTCAGGATGGTGGTGGACTCGATGTCGTCCGGCGACAGGAAGTCGGTGGAACCCACCGGAACTCCGTCAACCACATACAGCGGCTCATTCCCGCCAAAGGCGCCAAAACCCCGTACCCGAACGATGCTGCTCGTACCCGGCTGGCCGTTGGTGATCACCGTCACGCCCGGCGCCCGGCCCTGGAGTTGTTGCTCCACGTTGCCGGAGGGGATGGCGGTCAGGTCCTTGGTTTTGATCGTTGAGACGGCCCCTGTGGTCTGGCGTTTGGTGTCGATGGAATAACCTGTTACGACAACCTCGTCCAGGGCGACGCCCTCCGACAATTTGATGCTCAGCGTAGACTGGGCGCCGACCGCGATCTCTTGGGTTTCGTAACCGGTGTACGAAACCACCAGGATCGAGTTGTCGCCTGGTACCTCGACTGAAAAATTGCCGTCGAGGTCAGTGACCGTGCCAATGCCGGTCCCTTGTACCTGGACGGTTGCACCGATGAGCGGCGTGCCATCCTCTTCCGTGATGGTACCGCTTACCGTTCGCTGTGCATAAGCGCTTGCTCCCAGGAGCAAGGTTAGTAGCGAAAGTAAAAAAAGTCGTTTCATAAATAGTGATTTGAAAAAGTTGGTGAAATTGCTGCAAGTCTTTGGCTTTATTCACCTGGTTAGGGAACACAATGGCTGGCTTTTTAGAAATAAAGAACTTTTCAAGGCTAACGGGGAGTTAAATCCTTTGGTCTGTATCTGGTGCGATGAATGGTCGGGAAATGAATGCAATATCCGGGGCCAAATGTAGTATTATTTTGGTTTTGAAATAACTTTTCTGTGAAATTTTATTCTGAAATCCGGATCAGTGATCTTATAGTTTTGAATGCCGGAGGTGAACGGATAATTTGCCGGTCCCGGCCTTATTCCGCCAAACCCTCTGAATAGAGCAGGATTTCTTTAAATACGGGATCCTTTTTTGTTTGATTTACAATTATTTGAATATTTCAAAAATGTCAAGATAAAATTTTTTTCATCAATCCCGGCAGAGTATTCTATTTTGCAGGTCCAAACCTTGCATATCGGAATATGAAAAATTTTTACCTGACGTTCATCGCTGGGCTGTTTGGTCTCCTCGGCTGCCGGCAAGAAAAACCGCTCTTTGACCAGCTCAGCCCCAGCCAAACCGGTATCCACTTTGCCAACCGGATCCAGGAAAACGACACCTTCAATATACTCTCTTTTGAATTTGTGTACAATGGCGGCGGCGTTGCCATCGGCGATTTTAACAACGATCAGTTGCAGGATATCTTTTTTACAGGCAATACCGCCGAAAACAAGTTGTACCTCAATAAAGACAACTTCCAATTCGAAGACATCAGCGAACAAGCCGGCATCAGCGCCAAAAACCGCTGGTGTTCGGGGGTCGCGACGGTTGATATTAATGCAGACGGCTGGCTCGACCTTTATGTGTGCGCAACCGTTTACGAACCCGGCGCCCGGCGCAAAAACCTGCTTTTTGTCAACCAGGGGCCACAATCCTCCGGTGTCGCCTTCCGGGAAATGGCCGCCGAATACGGTATCGCAGATACAACGCATACCACCAACGCCGCCTTTTTTGATCATGACAACGACGGCGACCTGGACCTGTATATCCTCGTCGATGAAATGGACGACGAACGGCTCCCCAACAAATACCGCCCCAAAATCACCGACGGCTCTTCCCGTCGTACCGACCGGTTTTATGAAAACAACTGGGACGAAACCCTCGGCCATCCGGTTTTTACCGATGCCTCCCAAAAAGCCGGCATTACGATCGAAGGTTATGGGTTGGGGGTAAACGTCTGCGATATCAACGCCGACGGCTGGAAGGATGTCTACGTCACCAATGACTACCTCACCAACGACCTGCTCTGGATCAACAACGCCGACGGCACGTTTACCGACCGCGCAGCAGATTATTTCAAACATACCTGTTATTCCGCAATGGGCAATGATGTAGCGGATATCAACAATGACGGATTGGCGGATATCGTTGCTTTGGATATGTTACCCGAGGACAATTACCGCCGCAAAACCATGTTGCCGCCCAACAATTACATGTCTTATATCAACAACGAACAGTTTGGCTATCAATACCAGTTTGGGCGCAACATGCTGCAACTCAACCAGGGGGATGGGACGTTCAGTGATGTGTCCCTGCTGGCAGGCATGGCCGCTACCGACTGGAGCTGGTCGCCCCTCCTCGCCGATTTTGACAACGACGGCTTTCGCGACCTCGCCATTACCAACGGTTTCCCCCGGGATGTGACCGACCGGGATTTCATGGATTATCACGTGGAGCTCGGGCCGTTTACCCCTCGCGATATGCTGCTGGAAGAGATTCCCGCCGTAAAAATCCACAACTATTTTTTCAGAAATACCGGCGCCTCCATTCCTGTTTTTACCGATGTATCCAGGGAATGGGGGAGCACCCAGCCTTCCTTTTCCAACGGCGCGGCCTACGCCGACCTCGACAACGACGGCGACCTGGACTATGTCGTCAACAATATCAACGACAGCGCCTTCGTATTCAAAAATACCCTGGTCGAAACCCGCCCCGAAAATGCCAACTGGCTGAAGATCCGGTTTAAAGGAAATAACAAAAATCTGAACGGTCTTGGGGCATCAGTGGTCATCCGTTTTGCTGATGGTAAAATCCAGGCAGGTGAAAATACCCCTTACAGAGGCTATCTTTCATCTGTGGAAACAGGCCTGCACTTTGGACTGGGCAGCCGGCAAAAAGTGGATGAGGTCATCGTTACCTGGAATGGCGGCCGGAAACAGCGCTTCAGGGATGTTGCCGCCAATCAGACCCTGGTAGCTGAAGAAAATGGCGCTGTGGAGGAACCTGTGCCGATGATCAAGCGGGCGCCCCCTTTGTTGACCGATATGACCGCCTATCTCGGCATTGACTTTGTGCACCAGGACAGCATTTTTATCGACTTTAACGTCCAACGCCTGCTGCCCCATAAGCTTTCGCAATACGGCCCCGCCATCGCTGCCGGCGATGTGAACGGTGACGGCCTGGATGATTTTTATGTCGGGGGGGCCCATTTTTATAAAGGGAGCTTCTTCATCCAGCAAAAAGGGGAGATCAACCCTTCTTTTGTTCTGAAGGATCTTTTGCCGCCCGTTCCTCCCGGCAGCGCCAAAATGGAAGAAGAACTGGGCGCCCTTTTGTTTGATGCCGACAATGACGGCGACAACGACCTGTACCTCGTCAGCGGCGGATACGAATTTCCGATCATCCATTCCGAAAGCCGGAATTACTACCGGGATCGTTTGTTCCTCAACCAGGGCGGGGTTTACCAATTGGCGGAAAACGTCCTTCCTGAACTGAACAACAGCGGCTCCTGCGTAAAAGCCGCAGATTATGATCAGGACGGCGACCTGGACCTGTTTGTGGGCGGAAGGGTGTTTCCGGCGGCTTACCCCACCCCCGTCAACAGCTACCTGCTCCGCAACGATACTCAAAACGGCGTTGTTAAATTCACCGAAATCAGCCGGGACGCAGCCCCTGTGCTGAACGAGATCGGCATGGTCTGCGACGCCCTCTGGACGGATTACAACAACGACGGCTGGACGGACCTTCTCCTCGCCGGAGAATGGATGCCGCTCACCTTGCTGAAAAACAACCAGGGCAAACTTGAACGGATAGATAACCCGGCGCTGGCCGCCACCTCGGGGTTGTGGAACAGCCTGAATACCGCCGATTTTGACCTGGACGGCGATATGGATTACATTGCCGGCAACCTGGGGATGAACACCTTGTTCAAGGCCAGCCCCGAAAGACCGGTCGGTATCTATGCAGCTGATTTTGACGGCAACCAGGCCCTCGACGCCATTCCCTCCGCCTGGTTTCCCGACAGGGAGGGCAATCCGGTTGAATATCCTTATTTTCAAAGGGTCGATGTTGAAAAACAGGTCATTAAATTCAAAGGATTTTTTCCGCGCCACAGAGAATTTGCCGTCGCCACCATGCAGGACCTGGTTGGCAAATTTCCCAACGTAACCCCCCTGGTCTTAAAGGCCGGGTATTTGAAAACTGCCTATATCGAAAACCTCGGAAACGGCGATTTCAAAATGCACGTACTCCCGCTGGAGGCCCAGGTGGCGCCGGTTTACGGCATTCTGACCGGCGACTACAATCAGGACGGCAACGCAGATATTCTGCTGACCGGCAATGACTTCGGCAATGAAGTTGGAATGGGGCGCTACGATGCCCTCAACGGACTCCTGCTGACCGGCAACGGCGCCGGACAATTTACCCCGCTGTCCATTCAACAAAGCGGTATCCGAATACCAGGCGACGGCAAAAGCCTGGCCGCCCTCCGGAGCGCCGACGGCAGCCTGCTGGTCGCCGCCGGCCAGAACCAGGGCAAACTCCTCGTTTACCAGTCCTCCGCTACCCTCCAATCCGTGCCGCTGCAGCCAATGGATTTTACCGCGGTCGTACGACTGAAGGATGGTCGGACTTACCGGCAGGAACTGGGTTACGGACAGGGCTTTTTATCCCAATCTTCCAGGACCCTTTTCCTCCCGGCGGACGTGGAAACTGTGGAATTGACCGACTTTAAAGGCCATTCACGGAAAATCCCTGCGGGGGAGATGCGGTGAAGCAATCTTTAATTGTTGATTTGTTGATTTGTTGATTTGTTGATTTGTTGATTTGTTGATTTGTTG
>CAZLEF010000109.1:0-19225 GCA_964558465.1 uncultured Lewinella sp.
TTTGGGGTTGTTTGGGGTTGTTTGGGGTTGTTTGGGGTTGTTTGGGGTTGTTTGGGGTTTGGGGAAAGCGTGTAAATTTGCGAAGTTAAGCGGATTTATCAAAACAGCATTTATGGAATTAAAAACGCATTTGGTCAATTTACTGGGATATAACCAATGGGCGAACGGTTTGTTTATCCGGGCCTTGCGGGAAATGGAAAACACGGATGAAGAAAGGCGGCTGATGAGCCATATCCTGCATGCTCACCGGACCTGGGTGAACAGGATCCACGGCAAACCGGATGAAGTGCCGGATATTTGGGAAACTTTTCAGCCCGACCGGCTCGCGGCTTATGAGGCGGAAATCCAAAGGGACACCCTGGAAGTCCTGGAAGCCTTTGACCTGGAAACGGTTATCGGATACCGGAACAGACAAAACCAGGCCTTTCAGAATACCGTAACAGAGATCCTGCAACATCTTCTGAATCATTCGACCCACCACCGGGCGCAGATTGCTATCTTGTTGCGCAAACGGGGAGTGGCGCCGCCGGCTTCGGATTATATTTTTTACCTTAGGGGGAAACACTGAGACCACTGAGACCACTGAGGACACTGAGACCACTGAGACCACTGAGGACACGGAGGACACTGAGGACACTGAGACCACTGAGGACGCTGAGAACACGGAGGGCGGTGAGGGAGGTGGGTTTGGACCTTATAGGTGAAGCGTCAATCTATTAACCGCACACTTAAAACGCAATAGAAACGTTTTGATCCAAAAATAAAGCGATCGTGAAAAAACAGCTACTCTTATGGGCTCTTCATTTCTTTTTGATCTCCGGATTGGTGTCGGGGGTTTGTTACAAGGTATCGGGCCAGAAATACAGCAATGAATTCCTATCCATTGGCGTCAGTGCGAGGGCGCAGGGGCTGGGAAATGCGGTGGTAGCGAGTGTGGACGATGTGACTTCCGGGTACTGGAACCCTGCCGGTTTGTCGCAATTGCCGCAGGAGGCCGGTTTGCAACTGGGCGCCATGCACGCCGAATGGTTTGCGGGGGTGGGGAAGTTCGACTATATCGGCATCGCCCTGCCGACCCATAACCCCGGCAGACGGATGGCGGTATCGCTGATCCGGTTCGGGGTAGACGGCATACCGAATACCTTAAGCTTATATGAAGACGACGGGACGGTCAATTACGATAATGTGAAGGAGTTTTCCGCGGCGGATTACGGATTTCTATTGTCGTATGCGCGGCAGATCAAACCGAATTTAAGCGCAGGCGGCAATGTGAAGATCGTACACCGGCGGATCGGGCCGTTCGCCACTTCCTGGGGGTTCGGTGTGGACCTGGGGTTGCAATATAAAAAAGGAGGGTGGCAATTCGGGGTCCTGGCCAGGGACATCACCACGACGTTCAACGCCTGGTCGTTCAATTTTACCGAAGAAGAAAAAGAAACGCTGGAACTGACCAACAACGATGTGCCGATCAACAGCGTGGAGATCACCAAGCCGCAATTGATCCTGGGCGCATCCCGTGTATTTCAGCTTGGCCCCAAAACCTCGCTGAGGCCCGAACTGGACCTGATCGTGACCACCGACGGCAAACGGAACACCCTGATCCCGGGAAATCCGTTCAGCGTGGACCCTGCATTTGGGTTGGAAGGGATTTACGACAACTTCCTGTTCCTGCGGTTGGGGGTGGGGCAATTTCAGACCGAAACCGACTTTGAGGGCAAGGAGCGGCTGGGGTTGAGGCCGAGCATGGGTGTTGGGTTTTCGCTGTCCGCCCTGCGGGTGGATTACGCCTTCACAGATATTGGCGACGGCCAGAACCGGTATTCGCACGTGGTGTCGGCGTTGCTGACCTTGAAGCCGAAACCTGTCGGGCGGTAACTGGACGGGGTTTAGCTCCCATTTGATGTACAACGCAGGGGATTTTGGCTGAGTTTCGAACCTGTTTTTTGACCAGGATGTTATATAATGTGGAAAAATGCTTAAATTTCGGTTCTGTAGACAAATAATACTTTTATGTTAACCATACACCCCCAATTTATTACAGATCATACCGGCAAAAAATTATCGGTTGTTCTTTCCATGAAGGAATTTGAGACCATTCTTGAAGAATTAGAAGATCTGGAGGATATCCGCCTTTATGATCAATCCAAAGCCGACAATGAACCATCCGTTCCGATTGACGAAGCGTTCAAGCTTATTGAAGCCAAACGCAATACTCAAAATTAAATGGCTTATCAGGTAACGTTAAGGCAAAGCGCAATTAAAGCTCTTCAAAAGATCAACGAGCCTTATTATTCCCATCTTAAAGAAGCCATTTATAAGATCCCCGACCAGCCGGATGCAAAAAACTGAAAGGCCGGGAAGGTTATCGAATCCGCGTGGGCAATTACCGGGTGATTTACGAAATTTTTGATTCCATCCTTTTGGTGGACGTTGTGGCTGTGGGACATCGGAAAGATATTTACGATTGAACGCCCAATCCAAATTTTCATGAAAAGCTCACGAAGGAATTTCATCAAAACCACGGCTTCCGCAGCCGCGTTATCCGGTATCGGAACCCGTCCGCTGTTGTCGGGGCAGAACATTGTTTCCCAGGCAAAAGACGCTGCCATCGACCTCTGCCTCGCCTATTTCTGGGGTATCGAACCCCGCAGGGTGGCCCTGGCCCGGCAAATGGATGTATTGGGCGCAGTGGGCGGCATCAACCCGGGGATGGTGGGCATGCAAGGCGTCAAAAATTACGAATTCGAGGTTATCTGGGCGGTGAAGGAAAGGTGGGAAAAGGAAGGTTTGAAACTGAGGGTGATCGAAGGGCCGCCGTCGCTGTATGAAAAGACCAAGCTGGGGTTGGAAGGCCGGGACGAGGAGATCGGACATTTCATCGAATTCCTGCACAATATCTCAAGGGCAGGCATCGACATCGTTTGTTACAACTGGATGCCGGTGATCAGCTGGGCCCGGACGGATCTGGCCAGGGTGAGCCGGGGCGGCGCGCTGGTGAGCGCCTTTGACATTGAGGCCATCAAAGAGCAGGCTGTCATTACGGAATACGGTGAATTGACCCACCAACGGATGTGGGAGAATATGGAATACTTCCTGAAGGCGGTGGTACCGGAGGCCGAAAAAGCCGGCGTCAAACTGGCTTTGCACCCGGACGATCCGCCGATCGACCATATCCGCGGGATACCCAGGATCATGACCTCGGTGGATGCATTCAAAAGGTTGCTGGATCTATACCCCAGCCCGAGCAACGGCATCACCTTCTGCCAGGGCAGTTTTGCCAGTATGGGCGGGCCTGGGGAAGATGTGGATATTCCGGCGGCGATCGAATATTTCGGCAAACGCGGCGCCATCCACTTTGTGCATTTCAGAGATGTAAAGGGCCATAAAAACAATTTTGAGGAGACTTTTCACGACGGGGGCAAGACCGATATGTTCAAGGCGATGCAGGCCTATTATAATATAGGCTTCCGCGGCCCGATGCGGCCCGACCATGTGCCGACGATGGAAGGCGACAGCAATGAACACCCCGGGTACAGTACGATCGGGACGTTGTTTGCCCTGGGGTATATCAAGGGGTTGATGGCGGGGTGTAGGAAATAGATGCTGGATGGTTATCCCGACGGCAAGCTAAACTTTGAATGCTTTAGCTTGGAGTGTGGATGATGGATGCCGGTCCCATTACGGCGTGGAAGATGTTTACCCTGCCTCCAGTACTCACCTCAAATCATCAAGCCTTTTCCAGGGTAAATCCAAATGTAGATCCCAGATTCGGCGTACTCCTCACATTTATGGTCTGTTTGTGGGCTTCGACGATATGTTTTACGATGGAGAGGCCGAGGCCGGAGCCGCCCTGTTCCCGGGAGCGGCTTTTGTCGACGCGGTAGAAGCGGTCGAAGACGTGGTTGAGGTGATGTTTGGGGATGCCGATGCCGTTGTCGGCGACTTCCACGAGCAGGTTTTTGTCCATGTCGTAGAAGCCCAGTTTGGTTTTGCCGTTGATATTGCCGTATTTGATGGAATTGTGGATCAGGTTGGTGAGGACCTGGCGGATGTTCTCCCGGTCGGCTTTCACTTTAAAACTATGGCCGGCCCCTTCCTTGAATTCCAGTTTGATATTTTTCTCGGCAGCGCGCATATGGAGGTCTTCAAACACTTCTGAGGCCAGTTCCTTGATATCAAACACCTGCATTTCGAGCACGAGGCCGCCGGATTCCAGGCGGGCGATGGCGCTGAGGTCTTCGACAATGGTATAGAGGCGTTCGACATTTTTGGCGGCTTTTTGCAAAAAAGCCATATTCACGGCTTCGTCGTACAGGCCGCCGTCGATGAGAGAGTGGAGGTACCCCTGGATGCTGAAGATGGGCGTTTTGAGTTCGTGTGAAATATCTCCCACAAATTTGCGCCGGTATTCGGCCCAGGTTTTGTATTTGTCGATCTCTTTTTCCTGGTTGTCGGCCCAGAGTTCTACTTCCCGTTCCACATCTTCAAAAATGGTGGGCGCAAGTTCAAATTTGGCGGATCTTTCTTCGGGGGCCCGTTTATGCCGGTGGATGGTTTTATAGATGACCTTGATCTTGCGGTAGATATAATTTTTGAGGTAGTAGGAGCCGATGAAGTAGGCAGACGCAAAAACGAGAATGGGAAAAGCGATCCAGGTCCAATACTGGTGAAAACCCTTCCAAACCCAGAACAAAAGGAAAAAGATACCGAAGGTGATGACTGTTATGAGAAAAGCAGTGAGAACGGAAACCTGCCGGGGAGTCGGATTTTTGACCATCAAAACTCAAATTTATACCCTATGCCTTTTATGGTTTTAATATAATCGTCGCCAATTTTTTCGCGCAACTTCCGGATATGGACGTCGATGGTGCGATTACCAACAATAACATCGGCGCCCCAGACTTTGTTGAATATTTCTTCCCGGGAAAACACTTTGCCGGGTTTGGAGGCCAGCAGGCTGAGCAGTTCAAACTCTTTTTTGGCCAGTTCGATGATTTCGTCTCCACGCTGGACGGTCACCCGTTCCTTGTCGATGATGAGATTGCCGATGGGGATCTTGTCGATGCTTTCAGGTTCATGGCGGTCGGAGCGGCGAAGCAGGGCTTTGATCCGGCTGATAAACACCCTTGGGCGGATGGGTTTGGTGATATAGTCGTCGCCGCCGACGTCAAGCGCGGCAATCTGGGAGTAATCTTCTTCCCGCGCCGTCAGGAAGGCGATGACGGTTTTATCAAATTCGGGCCTGGAACGAAGGATTCGGCAGACCTCCACCCCATCCATTTTGGGCATCATGATATCCAGGACAATGAGCTGGGGTTTCTCCAGTTCAGCAATCTTGAGGGCCTCTTCCCCGTCGGAAGCGGAAACGACATCAAATCCCTCCTTCAATAAGTTGTATTTCAGGAATTCAAGGATATCAGGTTCATCGTCAACGATCAGGATTTTGGTTGAATCCATGTTAAACGAAGGTTAATTCTGGGCAAAAGTAGCCTTTTATCGAAGGAATGAACCCGGCGCCTGATTAAATAATTGTTAACTGTTTGTAAATGAACGCCTCAAAAATCGCCAAGGGTTTCTTCCAACTGGGCCAGCGCCTTTGCTGTTTGTTCGGCATTGGGGGCTTTTCCGTGCCAGTGGTGGGTGCCTTCCATAAAATCGACGCCTTTACCCATAACGGTTTTCATGAGTACCACTACAGGTTTGCCTTTGCCGGCATGAGACCTGGCTTTGCGAAGGGTTTCGACCACCTGGGTCATGTCGTTTCCGTTTTCAAGGCGGAGGACATCCCAGCCGAAAGCGGCCCATTTGGCGGGCAGGTCGCCCAGGGAGAGCACTTCTTCGTTGGAGCCGTCGATCTGCTGGCCGTTCCAGTCGACCGTCACGATGAGGTTGTCCACTTTGTTATGCGCAGCAAAGAGCAGGGCTTCCCAGATCTGGCCTTCCTGGAGTTCGCCGTCGCCGGTGAGGGCGTAGACCAGTTTTTCATCCTTGTTAAGCCGCTTGGAGAGGGCCATGCCGATGGCCACGGACAAGCCCTGGCCCAGTGAGCCGGATGCAACCCGGATGCCCGGGAGTCCCTCATGGGTAGCCGGGTGCCCCTGCAGGCGGGTATTGAGTTTGCGGAAGGTAGCCAGTTCCCGGACGGGAAAATAACCGCTGCGGGCAAGGGTACTGTACCAAACCGGAGAGATATGGCCGTTGGAAAGAAAAAAGACGTCTTCCCCGTGGCCTTCCATGTGGAAAGCGGGGTTATGGTCCATGATCTCGAAATAGAGGGCTGTAAAAAAATCGGCGCAACCCAGCGAGCCGCCAGGGTGGCCGCTTTGTGCGAGAGAAGTCTGGCGGACGATATCGCGCCTGATCTGGGAAGCTATCCGTTGAAGCCTTGAAATATCAGTCATTGAATGAAGGTATGATCCGTTGAGAAAAAGG
Source organism: uncultured Lewinella sp. (assembly GCA_964558465.1). Lineage (GTDB taxonomy): Bacteria > Bacteroidota > Bacteroidia > Chitinophagales > Saprospiraceae > JACJYC01. Next base: position 6,433 of record CAZLEF010000109.1, read on the forward strand.
GCAATCCGAAACAATGCCGGATTGCCCTTTATATGCTGAATAGTCAAAAACTATCTTCGCAAAAATCAGTTGACAGATTCGGAGAGTTTCTTGCCGGCCTTGAACTTGATGGACTTCTTGGCTGCAATTTTCACCGTGGCGCCCGTGCGCGGGTTACGGCCGGTGCGGGCCTCACGCTTAGAAACAGAAAACGTGCCGAAGCCTACCAAAGTAACCGAGTCACCTGCTTTCAGCGCGCCTTCAATAGCGCCCAAAACAGCTTCCAATGCGCTGTCTGCCTGTGCTTTCGTTACACCAGCACTTTCTGCAATCTTGTTGATCAGATCTCCCTTATTCATTTGAGACGGTTTTAGTGAGAAAAAATGTGCCGCAAATTTATGCGCTGACTATTGCTTAACCAAGCATTTTCCATAAAAATAAGCCCGGAATCCCTTTATTTTTTGATTTTTAGCCCAAATACAACATCTTTACGCCCAACTCCGTTAAAAAAGGTCACACTTAATCCAATTTTGCCATGAATCGCTTCCATTCCAGGTTCCTTTTCCTCCTTGTATTTGCAGCCACCCTTGCCCTTGCCCCGGCGTGCAACCGCGGAATGGGCTGTCCTTCGGTAGAAACCACCCAGGTTAAAACAAAGAAAAACGGGCAATTGTCCACCAAAGGCGGGAATTCGAACCTTTTTCCCAAAAAAATGAGGGGTCGCTGAGCAATAGCATATGAAAATCGGCCTGTTGGGGTATGGCAAAATGGGCAGGGAGATTGAGCGGCTCGCCGGATCTGCCGGAGACGAGGTCGTTTTCCGCATTTCCAGGAATAACGCACATACGCTTACACCGGCATTGCTCCGGACGGCCGACGTTGTTATCGAGTTCAGCCGGCCTGAAACCGCCTTCGGTCATATTTCACTTTGCCTGGAATCGGGCATTCCGGTTGTCGCAGGCACAACCGGGTGGCCCGACCAGCTTGAAGCGGCCAAAAAGTTGTGCGCTGCCTGCAACGGCGCCCTGTTCTACGCAGCCAATTACAGCATTGGCGTTCACTTGTTTTTTGCGCTCAATCGCTATTTGGCCCGTTTGATGGCCCCCTGGCCCGAATACAGGGTCGGGATGGAGGAGATCCACCATATTCAAAAACTGGACGCGCCCAGCGGAACGGCCATCGTTCTGGCCAACGACCTGATCCATCAATTGCCTGGAAAACAGCGGTGGGTCGACCACCTTACCGATGAAACAAACGCCGTCGGCATTCTCTCCAGGCGGGAAGGCCAGGTCCCCGGCGCCCATATTGTGCGTTACCAATCCAGGGTAGATACCATCTCTATCAGCCATGAAGCCCATTCCAGGGAAGGATTTGCGTCGGGTGCACTCGCAGCAGCCCGGTGGATCATTGGGAAACAAGGCTATTTTGGGATGGAAGATTTGATGGGTTTGGAAGAATAGCGGCTGGAGGAATTGAGGATGCGAGGATGCGAGGAATTGAAAGCGTCTGCTGATCCATGGAAATATTGATAAAAGGAGAAACCTGACGAGTAAACACTTTAGCTCACCTATATGAAACGTTTGCCCAAAATTCTTTTACGGCTTGTCGGTTTATTTGCGGTTTATTTCCTTTTTATATTGATATTCGGCACTCTCCGGGATTACAAGCCACCCTTGGAGGCGGTGTTGTCCCGGCAATCCACTCCGGAGGCTATCCCGGACAGTGTGATCAGCCTGACCATCTGGAACGTCGGTTATGGCGGACTGGGAGCGGAATCCGATTTTTTCTACGACGACGGCGGTTTTTTCTTTTCGGGCGGCAAAATGGTGCATTCACCAAAAGACATGGTGGACCGGTATGAAGCCGGCATCGAACAAACTATTTCCGGTATCAAAAGCGATTTTTTCCTGTTGCAGGAGGTAGATTTTGCTTCTAAGCGGAGTTATTATATCAATCAGTATGAACAAATCGGGGAACAGCTGAAACCTTACTTCGCAGTTTTTGGCATAAACTACAAGGTGGATTTTGTCCCATTGCCGTTGCTGGAACCCTGGCGGTTTTATGGCCGGACTGAATCCGGGCTGGCGAGTTATTCCCGGTTTGAGCCGGCGACGTCGGTCCGCTATCAGCTTCCCGGCGAATTTGGATGGCCGACCCGCATCTTCCAACTCGACCGTTGCGCCCTGGTTCAGCGTTTCCCCGTAAAAAACGGGAAGGAACTGCTGGTGATCAATGTTCACAATTCGGCATATGACAAAACCGGGAAACTGAAGGCGGAACAAATGGCCTTCCTGAAGGATTTATTCTTCAAGGCTTACGAAGCGGGCAATTATGTGATTGCCGGCGGCGACTGGAACCAATGTCCGCCTTTTTTCCGGTTCGACGGTTTTATGCCGGGCCGGAGCCAGGGGCATATCCAGACGAATATAGATCCGGAGTTTTTGCCCTCGGGCTGGCAATGGGTCTATGACCCCGGCGTGCCGACCAACCGGAAGACCCGTACCGTTTACCGGCCGGGTGAAACCTTTATAACTATCATTGATTTTTTCCTGATCTCGCCGAACATCCGGGTCCGGCAGGTGAAGGCGGTGGATACGGGGTTCCGGTATTCGGATCATCAGCCGGTTTGGATGGAGGTGGAGATCATGTAAATGTTTGGATTGTTTGGATTGTTTGGATTGTTTGGATTGTTTGGATTCCTCGATTCCTCAACTAACTGGATTGATAAAATTTCCGGGGTGTTGTTTACCTTAGCGGCCAAACCTTCACCATGTCCAAAATTGCAGTTTTCCCTGGTTCTTTTGATCCGATCACGATTGGCCATGTCGAGTTGTTGCAACGGGCCCTTCCGTTGTTTGACCAGATCATTGTCGCTATCGGAATCAATTCGCAGAAGAGCACCCTGTTCAGTTTTGAACAAAGGATGGACTGGCTGAAGGCTGTATTCAGGGATGAGCCCAAAGTGGAGGTTGATTTTTTTGAAAATCTGACGGCGCATTATTGCCGGCGGATCGGGGCGAGGTACCTGCTCAGGGGATTGCGAAATGCCTCAGACTTCGATTATGAAAAAACGATTTCCCAGCTCAACCATATTGTCGGCGACGGATTGGAGACCATTTTCCTGATCAGCCGGCCGGCCTATTCACATATCAGTTCCACTATTGTACGGGAGATCATCAAAGGCGGCGGCGATGCCAGTCCGTTTTTGCCCAAGGAAGTGCGAATCAATCATTACGGAATTTGAACGGCGGAACCTACAAATTTGACTGGATTGTTTTTGATGCGGACAACACCCTGTTCGATTTTACGGCCTGTGAAAAAACAGCCTTGCGGGGCGCCCTGAACCATATCGGCGTTACCTTCCATCCGGCACACCACGACATTTACCATGTCATCAACAAATCCTGCTGGCAGGCCTTTGAAACGGGCCAGATCGGCAAGGAGGAACTCCGGGTACGCCGCTTTGCCCTCTTTTTCGATCAACTTGGATTAAAGGAAGACCTGGAATCCTTTGCCGCGGATTACTTGTATCTCCTGTCCGAAGCTGCCGAACTGATACCGGGGGCGAAGGAACTGCTGCAACAGCTTGCGGGAAAATTTGGTCTGGCGCTGGCGACCAACGGATTGAAAGAAGTGCAGCGACCCCGGCTGGCTAAATCCGGGCTGGAGTCCTTTTTTCAGGTAGTCGTTGTATCCGACGAAATCGGGCATGCAAAGCCGCATGCCGGTTTTTTCGACCACGCATTCCGGGAAATGGGCATGCCGGATCCTGCGCGTGTATTGATGGTCGGGGATAACCTGAATGCGGATATCCGGGGCGGGATTGATTACGGCATGCCTTCCTGCTGGTTCAATCCGGACCGGCTCCCACCCTATCTTGATATCCGTCCGGATTATGATATCGGCAGGCTCTCTGAGGTTATGGATCTGATATAAGCCGGCTGCATCAGACATCACATTTTGTGGTTATTGCAGGAGATGGGCAGATTTATCCGGCAGAATGATGAATACCTCGTCCGGAAGGGTAGCAAAATCCAAACTCTGTTTTATATTTGCATCGTCAGACCAAAACCCTTTTTCGAATGCCGGATGCAACTTTTCTTCTTCCAACGCCTAAAAACGAGCCTGTGCTTTCCTATGCGCCGGGTTCTCAGGAGCGGGCTGCACTCAAGGCTGCCATCCTGGCGCTCAAGGGGCAAACGGTGGAAGTGCCCATGCATATCGGCGGTCAACTGGTCAGAACAGGAGAAAAAATCCCCATTCACCCACCCCATGACCACAAACATCTTCTCGGTCATTTTTACAAGGGTAAAGCCGAACATGTTCAGCAGGCCATACAAGCTGCGCTGAAAGCCAAACCGGCCTGGGAAGCCATGCCCTGGCAGGAAAGAGCTGCCATCTTCCTCAAAGCCGCCGATCTGCTGGGCGGGCCTTTCAGGGCAAAAATGAATGCGGCCACCATGCTTGGTCAATCCAAAAACGCCTTTCAGGCCGAGATTGACTGTGTAGCCGAACTTTGCGACTTTTTCCGGTTCAATGCCCAGTTCATGACCGATATTTACCGGCAGCAGCCGGAAAGTCCGGCCGGTATCTGGAACCGGTTGGAGTACCGCCCGCTGGAAGGGTTTGTTTTTGCGCTTACTCCATTCAATTTCACTTCGATAGCCGGAAATCTGCCGGCCGCTCCGGCATTGATGGGCAACACGGTGGTGTGGAAACCCGCCGAAACCCAGGTTTATTCAGCCGCCGTGATCATGGAGATCTTTGAAGCGGCAGGGTTGCCGCCCGGGGTGATCAATCTGGTTTTCGTAGACGGCCCGATTGCCGGCGATATTATTTTTGCGCACCCGGAATTTGCAGGTCTGCACTTTACCGGCAGCACCAAAGTATTTCAGCACCTCTGGCTAACCATTGGGAAAAACATATCAAAATACCGTTCTTACCCCAGGATCGTGGGAGAAACCGGCGGCAAAGATTTTGTATTGGCCCACCCCAGCGCAGATCCGAAAGCCCTTGCTGTTGCCCTGAGCCGGGGCGCGTTTGAATACCAGGGTCAAAAATGTTCGGCTGCTTCCCGCGCCTATATTCCCAAAAGCTTGTGGAAAAGCGTTAAAACCTACCTTTTGGAAGATTTGGGTTCCATGAGAATGGGTTCCCCTGAAGACTTTACCAACTTTGTCAACGCGGTGATCGACGAACGCGCTTTTGACAAGATCACCAGCTATATCGCCCAGGCCAAAAAAGACGAAGGCGTGGAGATCATCGCAGGCGGAAGGTACGACAAAACGGAGGGGTATTTCATTCAACCTACGGTTATCCTGGCAGACGATCCCCGGTACAAGACCATGGAAGAAGAGATCTTTGGTCCGGTATTGACCATCCATGTGTACAACGACCGGGCATGGGATAAAACGCTGGAACTGGTCGATCACACTTCTCCATACGCGCTGACCGGCGCTGTGTTTGCTACCGACCGGGCGGCGATCGCGCAGGCGACGGAAAAACTGCGCCATGCAGCCGGTAATTTTTACATCAACGACAAACCGACCGGAGCGGTCGTCGGCCAGCAGCCGTTCGGCGGGGCCCGCGCTTCCGGCACCAATGATAAAGCAGGCTCGGTATTCAACCTGTTGAGATGGGTTTCGCCGCGCACCATCAAAGAAAATTTTGTGCCGCCGACGGATTACCTTTATCCGTTCATGGCTGAAGATTAGCCCGGAATGGGCATAATTCGCTAGTAACAAATTGTGGCTGGGGTGTCTTCCTTTCAGGAAGATGCCCCAAATTTTTTAGTCCGATTATGAAAATGAGCAGAAGATTGCCGGCAGAATGGGAAAAACAAAGTGCCGTTCAGTTTACTTTCCCGCACGAAGGCACCGATTGGGCGGAAGTGCTGGAAGCAGTCATTCCATGTTTTGCAGCGTGCATTGCTTCCGTGAGCCGTTTTGAAAAAGTCCTGGTGGTTTGCCGGGACAAAAAACAGGTGGAAGGGCTCTTCCCCGGGATTGAGCCGGACCGGCTGATCCTGGCTGAATTGCCCAGCAACGATACCTGGGCCCGCGACCACGGCGGCATTACCGTTTTGGACGACGGCAAACCCCTGGTCATGGATTTTGTATTTAACGGGTGGGGGCTGAAATTTGCAGCCGACAAGGACAACCGGATCACTTCCGGGTTAAAGGAACTGGGCATATTCGGAGACATTCCGGTTGTTCCGGGCGGTATGGTTCTGGAAGGCGGCGCTATCGAGTCGGATGGGTTGGGTACGTTGATGACTACTGCGCATTGCCTGTTATCCCCCAACCGCAACCCGCATCTGGATCAATCCGGAATAGAGGCGGCCCTTCGGCAAAACCTGGGCGCCGACCGATTTTTATGGCTTCATCACGGTTATCTGGCCGGCGACGATACCGATTCCCATATCGACACCCTGGCCCGTTTTTGTGATGAACACACAATCGCCTACGTACAATGCACCGACCCGGAAGACGAACATTTTGCCGAACTCCGGGAAATGGAACGGGAATTGAGGACGTTCCGCACCCGCGAAGGGCGCCCCTATCAATTGGCGCCCCTGCCGCTACCCTCTCCGGTTTTTGATCAGGAAGGTTTCCGGTTGCCTGCTACCTATGCCAATTTCCTGATCATCAACGGGGCGGTGCTGGTACCGGTATATGGTGTGCCGGAAGATCCGGTGGCCCTGGAGCGGATTAAACCCCTGTTTCCGGGACGGGAGATCATTGCAATCCATTGCAGACCTTTGGTCCTGCAGCATGGGTCGTTGCATTGTATTACGATGCAGTATCCAGAAACAGTAGTCGGATGTAAGTCGTAAGTTGATAGTCTTAAGTCGTAAGTCAAGCAACGGCGGACATACGGCTATTTGGCCTAAGGCAGTGCCGTCCTGCCCTTCATCAGCCGATCTGTTTCCGTTGCTTTTTCCAGCGTTTTATCCGTTTTCACGGTCTGGTCAGAATTGCCGGGAGCAGCGTTGTTTCCCGCCACCACAATGCCGGCAATGATCACGCCATGAATTAAAAAAGTGATCACCCACGCGCTGAGGCGATTTGTCTGGATCCTTCTTTCGAACTGTTGTTGGTACATGGCTGAACTATTTGTATTTTTAACGCGTTCCCGGAAATTCTATTTTAAGTCCCCATGTTAAAAAAAGTTAAGATACAAAAGTCGTAACTTTTCAGGCAGGTGTTCGTTATTAACCAGGAACTTTCACAAAAATCAGGCATACTGCCGGCCCTGACCGCTGAAGGGCTGGGATTTAACCGGTTTAAACCAATGAATGAAGCGCAACCAACCAAACTATTGGGCGTAGGTTCCCGCGTCCGGCACCCTGCATTTGGGGACGGCGTGGTCATCCGATTGCACCGTGTCGCTTATGAGGCTGCATTTATGCTCTACGGGATCAAAACCGTTGCAAAGGATTACGACAAATGGGAAATCATTGAGGCGATCGAACCCGAGTCGGCGGTTACGTTTTCAGAAGCGGAAAAGTCGCTGATCAAGATCCTGCGCGATTTTTCGGACATCAGCGAAGAGGTCCCGCTGGGCGACCGTTGGGATAAAGGCCTGATGATCCTCAAACCTGGCGACGATAGCCTCAAACCCAAAGAGATCCCCATCGATGCTTTTTTCCATAAGATCGTCATGGTCAGGGATCGACTCCGGGTCATGGAACAGCGGGTTAACAGCAGCAACCTCACAGATGAAGAAAAGGTGAACATTCAACAATACATCACCCGGATCTACGGGAGTCTGACCACTTTTAACGTCCTGTTCAAATATAAAGAACACTATTTCGTTGGTGATAAAGGAGAACGGGAATGAATAAACTATTTTGGATCTTTGTTTTTACGGCAGCCATTTCATTCGCAGGTTGTTTCGTCATGCCCAACCGGTATACAGGGCTGGCGCCCGGGCCCTGGCGCGCCGTCCTCAAACTGGAACCCCGCCCGGTCACTCCCAATCCAAAAGGAGAGCCGTTGCCGGAAAAACTCAATATGGAGTTTGAAGAAGTCACGGAAGGGGAATTGCCTTTTGTTTTTGAGGTGACCTACGAAAATGAAACGGATTTTTACATTGAAATTATCAACGGAGAGGAGCGGATCCGGGTAGACGACATCACCATGGGCCGCGATATCCGCACTGCGAAGGACACCATCCTGATCCGGTTCCCGGTATTTGATTCCTACATCAGCGCCATCGTCGAAAGCAACGTGATGGAAGGATTCTGGGTCGTCAATTACCGGGAGAATTATTCCATTCCCTTTGTGGCCTACCACGGCAAAAACCACCGTTTCACCACCCTGAAAAAGACGCCGGCGGCGGATATCAGCGGCCGCTGGGAAACGACCTTCGAATCGGAAGGCGAAACGCCTTACAAGGCGATCGGTGCATTTGTCCAGCAAGACAATTACCTTACCGGAACCTTCTATACCGAAACCGGCGATTACCGGTTTCTCGAAGGTACGGTTCAGGCCGACAAGGCCTACCTCTCGTGTTTTGACGGCGCTCACGCCTATTTATTCGAAGCCAAGATCCGCCCCGACCAGAGCATGATCGGTTCCTTCCGCTCCGGCTCCCATTACCGGGCCATCTGGGAAGCCCGCCGGAACCCGGATTTCCAATTGGCCGATCCGGATACATTGACCCGCCTGCTTCCCGGGGCGGAAACCCTTTCATTTTCCTTCCCTGACGCGGACGGCAAAATGGTTTCCCTCAACGATCCCAAATTTGAAGGGAAGATCAAACTGGTGCAGATCATGGGAACCTGGTGCCCCAATTGCCGGGATGAAACCAGGTTCATCCTGGATTACCTGGATCAAAATCCGGACCAGGACCTTGCGGTAGTCGCCCTGGCTTTTGAACGTTACCGGGACGAAGCGCGATCCTTCCAGGCTTTGCGTACCTACAAGGAAAAAATGGGCGTGCCTTACGATGTCCTGCTTGCCGGCTACCACGACAAAACCGAAGCAGGCGCCCGGCTTCCGGCGCTCAGCCAGATCCTGTCGTACCCTACCCTGGTTATTCTGGACAAAAACAACCGGGTCCGGCGCATTCATACCGGGTTTTCAGGCCCTGCAACCGAAGAATATGAGTCCTTTAAGGCCAGTTTTCAAAAAACCATTGAAATGCTCGCCGCTGAACAAACAACCCAATAAATCCAATTTCAAAAATGAGTTCCAAAAACGTATTACTTGCCTACGCTATTGAAAATACGCCTCTGGCCGAAGGGATTGAAAAAGAACTGGCGTTAGGCGGCATCACCGTCACCCATGTATACGGGTCCAAATCAGAAAACGCACCTGTCCTATCCGAACAACTGGGTCAAAAACCCGGACCCGTTTTATTGCTGATCACGGATAATTTCCTGCATTCTGCCACTTGCATGGAAGGCATGCTTGCATTTTTGCAGGACCGTCGCGACGATATCATGCCGATCATTGCCGAAGGAACGCGGACCGATGAAGCGGGGGAAGTCGTTGCCGTTCCCACCCATTTTGAACGGATCAGCGACATCATACAATATATCAACCATTGGCAGGACCTGTACCTCGACCTTCGGCGCCAGAAAAGGGAACAAACCGGAAAAAGCGAAGAAAAACTGCAGGAACAACTGCGGATCGTCCGGGAGATTTCCAGCGAGATCAGCGAATACCTGCGTCAATTGCGCGGGTTGAATTACGCTTTGTTTGAAAACCTGGAAGCGGAGGATTACCTGCCGGTTTTCAGGTTCCTCAACCTGTTGCCCAACTGGGAAAGCTTCCGCATGAAAAGGCGGTCCTCGAACACAACCAAAACCACCACTGTTCAACCCGCCGGCCATGACAACGGCGAAGACGGTGATGAGGACGAAGAAACCCAGGTTCCGCCGCCTGGCGAGCCCGAAGAAATTGAACTCCCCGGTTCATTCCCGGACGAAGAAACGCCCATATCGGTACCCGAAGGACCGGAGCCTTCCCCGGAAGAAGAAGAAACCCCTGGTCTGATCCCTGAGGAACCGGAACCCTTCCGGGAAGACGAAACGCCTGCACCCGGTATGGAATCAGCACCGGAAAGCCACCTGGATTTTATGGGCTTTTCGGAAGACGATCCATCACCGGAGGAACAAGAAAGCGGCCGGGATAACAACACCATCGAGTTTGAGGTGAACGGGGAAAGCCAGCCCCGCCAGGAACCGGAAACCACTCCGGAAGCCGTGTTGGAAGCCGCCGCCCACGCCAGCCCGGAAGACGCTATCCATGAACTGGAAACCGGACTGGAGATCTGGCCCGACCATCCACTGATCGCCTACCGGCTGGCAGCCATGCTGGTGAAAACCAGAAATGATCATGACGGGGCCCGCAAGGTGCTCAACGGATTGCTGAAACAACATCCGACCCACGTAGAAGGGTTATTTCTCCGGGGAGAACTGGCTGAAGCGGCCGGTGAATTTGCCCTTGCCCATGAAGACTACCGGAAAGTTGCGGCTATGAATCCGCAATTCCCTGAAATCTTCTACCGTCTCGGGATATTAAAAGCCCATTTTCTCGGTATGGGCCGGGAGGCCCTGACGGACTTCCAGGAGGCGGTCAAAAGACAACCCTCACATGTCGACGCCTATTACGAAACCGGTTTGATCCTGAGTGAGATGCTGAAAGACCCCATTCAGGCGGAACAATATTTTAAAAAGACGGTTGCTCTGGCGCCCCAGCACGAATTTGCACATTACGACCTGGCCCTGATCTACCACCAACGAGGCGACAGAGCGGCAGCCCTGGACGCCTATACCACCGCATCCAGGATCAATCCCGAACTCAAAACCCCGGAAAACGACCTTGCCTTTTCATTTGACCCCACCAAGGCTGCCGGTTTGCAACAGGATACGATCAGCGCGTTAAAAGAAAACCTGGCCCGCCTGGAAGCTTTGATCCGGACGCAGGAGGAAGAAGAAGAAAAAAACAAGCCGGTTCTGAAAGGCGAAGGCAAACTGGCGCTGATCACCGGGGTTACGTCAGGCATAGGCCGTGCAACGGCCATCGCTTTTGCACGCGAAGGCTTCCGGCTGATCCTCACGGGCCGCCGTCAGGAACGTCTGGACGACATCAAGCAAAGCCTCGAGTCCGAATTTCAGGCCCAGGTGCATACCCTTTGTTTCGACGTCCGGGATTTCCGGTCGGTTTCAGACGCCATCGGCAACCTTGAGCCCGAATGGCAGAATATAGACATTCTTGTCAACAATGCCGGCAAGGCCAAAGGGCTTTCGCCTATTCACGAAGGCGACCTCGAACATTGGGAAGAGATGATCGACACCAACGTCAAGGGCCTCCTTTACCTCACCCGGACGGTAACGCCGCGGATGGTGGCGCGTCAGCAAGGAATGGTGATCAACATCAATTCATCGGCAGGCAAGGAAGTTTACCCCAAAGGCAACGTGTACTGTGCAACCAAATTTGCGGTAGACGCCCTTACGACCGCGATGCGGATGGACCTTCACCCATACAATATCCGGGTGGGGCAGGTTAGCCCCGGGCATGTAGAAGACACCGAATTTGCGCTTGTGCGATTCGACGGCGATGCTGAACGGGCGGCCAAAACCTATGAAGGTTTTCAACCCCTCAAGGCGGAGGATGTCGCCGAAGCGATCCTGTTCATGGCAACGCGTCCGCCGCATGTGAACATCCAGGATATTGAACTGTTCGGCGCCAAACAGGCCAGTAACCTGGTGATTGACCGGTCGGGGAGGTGAGAGCCCGCCTACGCTAAGGCTTCGGCGGGTGAGAGGGGGGAGAGGGGTGAGAGGGGTGAGAGGGGCGAGCGGGGGGAGAGTGCGCGAGGGGTCAGCGGGGGTGAGATTTATCCGACCCGCAGGTTTACCTTCCTTTAAGGGCAGGGGCGGAGGGGTGACGACTTGCGACTAATGACTGGCGACTTTCGACTTACGACTAAAACAAAAAACATGCTCTACCTCGCCCTGCTGGCCGGGTTCTATATTGTTGCGCATATCGGCATTTATGCCTTTCAAAAATATATCCTTTTTCAACCATTACCCCTGTCAAAAAGCTACAGGTTCAAATTCGGGCAGCCGTTTGAAGAATTTTTCATCAAAACCGGCGAACATGCCGAGTTGAACGCGTTGTTGTTTCCTTCCACTGCAGGCCTCTCGAAAGGATTGATCCTATATTTCCATGGGAATGCCGACAACCTGCACCGCTGGGGTAAATACGCCATCCGGCTGACCAATTTGGGTTATGATGTTTTTATGCCCGATTATCGCCTGTACGGAAAAAGCCGGGGCAAACTGACGGAAAAAGCGTTTTACGACGATGCCGAAGCCATTTACGAATGGGTCAAACAAAAGTTCAGCCCCAGGCGAATCATTTTTTACGGGCGATCCCTTGGGGCGGCAGTAGCGTCTAATCTGGCGACCCGTCATGAACCGGACCTGTTGATCCTGGAAACCCCGTTTGACAGCATCACAGGCGCATTTCGGGCGAGATTGCCCTTCATGTGGCTGCCCTTCAGATTCCATTTCAGGTTCCCAAACGATGAATTCATTCCGAAGATCCGGTGCAAGATCGTGATCTACCACGGCACGCTCGACGAATTGGTGCCCATGCGAAGCGCCGCCCGGTTAAAACCCCTGCTGAAACCTATGGATGAATTTGTGGTGATCCGGCATGGCCGGCACGGGAATTTGCACAGGTTCTGGAAGTTCAGAGCGCATTTGGCTGCAACTTTGTCCGGGGATGATTTTGATTAATTGTTTATTCGTTTATTCGTTTATTCGTTTATTCGTTTATTCGTTTATTCGTTTATT
>CAZLEF010000110.1:0-19027 GCA_964558465.1 uncultured Lewinella sp.
AACCAATCGAACCAATCGAACCAATCGAACCAATCGAACCAATCGAACCAATCCAATCAATCCAATCCTTTCCTTTTTGCGGATTTTTACCATTTCCATGTGGATTTTTTCCATTGTTTCAGGCCTTCCGGGTTTAACTTTGCAAAAGATTCACCTGAATACCCATCCAATCCCACATGAGTTGCCGCCCTCGTAATCCCCAAGACTACCGGCTGGCCATACTCAATATCAATGTAATTCAAAAGAACGGGTTATACCCTGAAAATGTAAACCCCTGTTTTTTTTTATAACCTCTTGTACCCTGAAAACCATTTTAAACACCTCGGCACGGCCGGTAAAACCCGATTTTGGACCCTTCCAGTTTTCTATCAGCAACGTAGTACATAACCGATTCCCTTTGGGGCCAGTCTTCCTGTTAACATGACCTGGAAGTATAAAACTAAACCCCTTTTTTAAAACTAAAACAATTGAGTTATGTATTCGGAAGTGAAAAAAACAAACCTATCGTTAACGGAAGCATTGGAAAACCACTTGAATGCCAAAGGCCAAAATTTAGAGGATTTTGACTTTGTTTTTTTTGGGAAGGCAGATTTAGAGCATTTAATGGTCAACCCCGAATGTGCCGGAATAAGATTCCGCATAGGCCATTTACCGAATGACAACGCAAAAACACTTATCGCGATAAGTGTAAAATCAGACGGGTCAGAAATCTCTGAATCCGGGGCAACGGAGGCCGGGCCAACGGTGATGAGCCTGATGCCCTGCCCGCGATGGTGCCAATAATCCCATGAACCCCGGACCCCTCCCCCAAAAAGCCAGATGCTGCACCTAAAACCCGATATTCCGGAGGGGGAATTCAAAGGGAGCGGGAAGAGGAAATTAAATTTTTCTCTTCCCTTCCCGGTTTTTATTGGTTTGCTCATTGCCATTTCCTATTTTCGCTGCAATGAGAAAGCGGTTGATCTCTTTTCAGGAAATTATGGGAATTCTGTTTGGGTTTTGCCTGATTGGTTATCCTTTAAAAGGACAGGATCAACCGGATTTGCCAACCCTGAATTTCAAAACCCTTACCAAAGAAAACGGTCTCACCGACAATTGCAATGCTTTCATTTCCAAAGATCCAAACGGATTCATCTGGATCAGCAGCCTGGATGGCCTTTACAGGTTTGACGGAGTAACGCTTAAACCTTATTATCCCCGGAAAGAGGATCCCAACAGCCTGAGGCATAATATTGTTACCGGCCCGTGTTTTTTCGGCCCTGAAAATGATATTTGGTTCTCTGTTTATTCAGGCATTCAAAAGCTGAACAGAACGACCGGCCGTTTTGAATTTATCCAAGCCCGCCAAGGGTCCCTCACCGCTGATTATTATGCATTTCACCTCGACCGGGAACAAAATCTGTGGTTTAGCGCAGGCGACCAGGATTCCTCTTACCTGATCAGGTATAACATTGTTACCAGGGATGAAACCGTTATATTGGATACTTTTTTTGTAAAACGGTGCTCCGTACAAGAAGACGACGATGGCCGGGTCGCCAGAATAATTGGTTCCAGTATGGTTCAGCCAGGTGTGGAGATCCTGGACTTTGCGCCCGATTCCCCTTATCCAAAACGGCGCCGGTATTTGAGCAGCCCTTCTGAGATCAGGGTTCGCGGCCATTTCGCTTTAAATGACAACCTGGTCTGGCTGGCTACCAACGCAGGATTATTATCCCTGGACCCTGAAACGGGCAAAACCAGCGCCCCTGTCAACGAATATCGCGGAGATCCCTTAGGCGGCGCATGGTCTATTGCCCCGATCCCAGGGTCAGGTACGGCATTTCTTTCGACCGGCTCTTCGGGAATACTTTTATTTGATATCCGGAACGGAGACCTGCTTGGCGCCTATCAGCACCAACTGGAGAACCCGCTTTCTCTAAGGCTCAACTGGACAAACGAACTGTTCATTGACCCTGAAGACAATTTATGGATCAGCGCTTACGATTTCGGGCTGATGTATACCAACCTGAAAAAGGTAAAATTCAAAACGATCCTTGGTAACCGAAAAAAAGACGGACAATACCCTTGGGTAAGTTCCTTGTCTCCCGACAAGGCAGAAAACATGTGGGTCGTGAAAGACGGGGTCTTGTTCAAAATCGGTAAAGACAACCGTCCCGTGGTCTGGGAAAATGGGAAAAAAGGCCCATTTGAACAGGTGAGTTTTATCTATACGGATAGAAACCAAAATCTCTGGGTGCTCATCGACAAAACTGCGTGGCGTTTCAACCCCAACCTCCGTCTTTTTGAACCAATCTGGGACGCTCCGGAGCCCATGAAATTGATTTTCCAGTTGAACAACAACCATTATCTGGTGGCCCTCCAATCTGATTTATGGTTGTACAGCGACGATTTTGCCCCCAAGCGTGTTTTGCTGGACAACAGGGAGGATTTAAAAGATATTTCCTATATTTTTCAAAGCAGCGACGGAAAGGTATTCCTTTCACAAAACGGCGACAGATTACTGGTTACCCGGGCAGATCAACCTGGCAACCTGAGTTCCATCCATCTTATTGAGGGCGTAGGGTTTTGTTACAGCATTTATGAGGATGACCATCAAAAATACTGGCTGGCCACCTGGCAAAATATCGTCACTTTGGATCAAAACGACCTGAAGCGCCCAATGCCGGTGCATTGGGCTCCTCCCGGGGTATATTATCAGATCCAGCCGGATAAACACGGCCGTTTATGGGTCAGCGGCAGCCAGGGATTATTTTTTTTGGATCCCGAAAAGAAAAAGAGCCACCCATTCCATTCGGCAGACGGGGCTTTAAGCCTGGGTTATCTTCCCACTGCTTCGGCCGTTTCCGGAGACGGGCGGTTGTGGTTTGGAGGAAACGGAGGGTTGAATGTTTTTCACCCTGATTCCGTGAAAATGATCCGGCATTTACCCCTGCTTCAGATCACGGGCCTTGAAATCAATGAAAGTCCACTGGAAACCATCCAGGATTTTCAAATCCATAACACGCTCGAACTTCTACATTTCCAAAACACCATCGAGATCCATTTCGCGGGCCTCGAATTCAGCGACCCCACGGCCATCCGCTACAAGTACCGCATCAAAGAGATCGAAACCGGATGGGTAGACGGCGGTCATTCCGGATACGCGCGTTATCCGGACCTGAACCCAGGTCACTATACATTCGAAGCGCTGGCCTCCAATTCCGACGGGGTATGGACGGAGGAAAAAAATGCGCTGCGTTTTACCTTTTATATCCAACCCGCATGGTATCAAAGAACAGGGATTCAAATTGCCGGAGGGCTCCTGGTCGTATTTCTGCTGGGGCTATGGTACCTCAGATTCACCAAACGAAAACTCGAAGCCCGCAAACAAAAAGAACTCCAGGAATTCAAGACCCAGTTCTTCGCCAATATTACCCACGAATTCCGGACCCCGCTCACGCTCATCAAATCCCCCCTGGCCGATGCCCTGCAAAAAGACGCCGGCCTGGATAAGGAAAGTATCCGGATGGTGATGCAGAACGTCGCCAGGCTGGAAAAATACGTCAATCAGGTGCTCGACCTGAACAAACTCGAAGCCGGACAACTGACGCCGCAATTCGGGCGCGGCGACCTGGTCCTGTTCCTCAACGATTATGTTCAAGGTTTCCAACCCGTCGCTGTTCACCGGAAGATCGGTCTGGCCTTTCAGCCGGCATTTCAAGGCCTCGTCATGGATATAGCCCCTGAATTCCTGGATCATATCGTCGGCAACCTCCTGTCCAACGCCATGAAATTCACCCCGCCGGGCGGTCATGTCGCCGTTACATTGGATCCGGTCAATCAAGAAAGCGGGGAAGAATGGGTCCGGATCAAAGTCGCCGATTCCGGGCAGGGCATCCCGCCTGAAAATCTGGAAAAGATATTCGACCGGTTTTTCCAGGACAAGTCAAAGGCCCACCGGGGCGCCGGAACCGGCATCGGACTGCATTTCACCCGGCAACTGGTCGAATTGCTCGGCGGTTCCATTCATGCAACCAACCTGCCGGGCGGCGGGGCTCAGTTCATTTTCGATTTGCCCGTCAAAAAAAGCGAGGCCCTGCCGGAGATCAAACCCGGGGCTGATCCGGCGCCCCAGCTTCCGGCCTCTGCCGTTGAGCGCAATGCGCCGGTTGTATTGATCGTGGAAGATGACGCGCCGATGGCCAATTATATCCGGCAGATCCTGGCCGGCAGGTACGATTGCCATGTGGCCAGCGACGGTGTGGAAGGGGAAGAAAAAGCCCTGGAATTGTTGCCCGATCTGATCGTCAGCGATGTGATGATGCCCCGCCTGGACGGTTTTGAATTGTTGCAGCGTCTCCGGGAAAATGAAGAGACCTTGTCGATCCCCATCATCATCCTCACGGCAAAATCTTCCATCGAAACCCGGTTGAACGCCCTGCAATCCGCTGCGGACGCTTACCTTCCCAAACCCTTCAACCCTGCTGAATTGCTGGCGCAAACGGACAACCTGATCCTCCAGCGGCAACGGCTGAAAGCGTATTATAAAAAACTGATCTCCGGCGATCCGCCCGGCGAAGTACCGCACAACCGCTTGCCGAAAGACGAACTTTTCCTGGAAAAGATATCCGCCTATATCCAGTCAAGGCTCCTGGAAAATTTTTCCGTTGAAGAAATCGCACATTACATGCTGATGAGCACATCTTCGCTTTACAGCAAATGCAAGTCCCTGCTGGGGTATGCCCCCAAAGAACTGATCGAGCAGATCCGGATCAAGGAAGCCAAACGCCTGTTGGAGACCACCGACCAATCTGTGAACGAAATTTCCATGGCAGTGGGCTACAGCGCCTCCAATTACTTCATCAAAGTCTTTAAAAAATATACCGGCCAGACACCTGCGCAGTACCGGAGAAAATAAAAAGTTGGCAGTTGGCAGTCCTCAGTTGGCAATCAACTTACGACTTACAACTATCGACTTACGACTTACAACTATCGACTTACGACTTACAACTATCGACTTACGACTAAAACCCGGGCCACCAGCACAATGCCGAACACGATCAGCGCCAGGGCCGAGAACCGGCGGAAGTAAGCGAGTTTATGGTGATTGAGCCAGGGTTTGATCCGCTTGGCCAGGAAGATTTTCACCAGGTCGGTCAGGATAATGGTACCCATGATGGCTGCAAAAAACACGGTAGCCATCGGGGCGGTCAGCTTGCCGGTTGCGGAGGCCGCGCTGACGACGCTCAGCCAGAAAAAAGCCGCAAACGGGTTGAAGGTATTGATCAGAAAACCCTTGAGAAACAAGCCGAAATACGAAAGCCCCCCGGCGTCTGTTTCAGAGGGCCCGGCGGATCGCTGTTTGGCGAACAAAGTACTGAGGCCGGAAACAATGAGTACGGCGCCGCCAATGATGCCCATACAGAGCTGAAAACCGCTCCACTGAGTGATTTTAAGCAGGTACGCGACCCCCAGATAAGCCGCAAGAACATAAAAAAAATCACTGACCCAGGCCCCTGCCGCAGCGACCATGCCTGCCCGGAACCCCCGTTCGACGCCCAATTGAAGAAATAGAAACATCATCGGCCCCGCAAGCACGCTCAGGGTCAGACCCAGCACGATCCCCTGCCATAACCAGGTCACAAAACCCTGGTTTGTGCACGGATAAATTTTTCCCAATGTTCAAACTGACAGGGCTTCATCACCCGCGGAAACTTGCTCTGGCCCGTCATTTTCCCTTGTTCGCGCTGCCACTCCAAAAATAATCCGGAAGGAATGAGGGTAACTTTCGGCGGACGCAACATGGCCGAACGTTCGGCCTTATAATCATCATTGACCAGCATGAGCTGCTCGTCGAGGGTTCCGGAGAAAACCGATTCATTGATGGGAGCATCGCACCCGATGTACCAATGGTGGGCAAAATGGGAGTCCGCCTCAATCCCGCAAACGGTAAATTCAGGCGTACTGACGCCCAGGATATCGCCGGTTAGCCGGAGGGCCTGGTTCATATTGTCTACCGACAAGTGTTCGCCGCAGATACTGAGGAAATGTTTGGTTCGGCCGGTTATGACGATCTCGCAGCGCTTGCGGTCGGTAAACCGGACGGTATCCCCGATGAGGTAACGCCAGGCGCCTGCGCAGGTCGTGAGCAGGATCGCGTAGTCTTCGCCCTCTTCCACTTCACCGATGGACAGGGTCTGCGCGCCGGGCAGCGGGTTGCCTTCCGCATCAAAGTTGCGTTCGTTAAACGGGATAAATTCAAAAAAAATACCGTTATTGAGAACGAGGCGCATCGATTTGGTACCGGGCCTTGACTGGAAGGCGATAAAACCTTCGGAAGCCAGGTAGGAATCCTGGTAGATGATGGGCCTGCCCAGCAACCGTTCGAAGCTTTTTTTGTAGGGTTCCATTGCGGTGCCGCCGGAAACAAAGACCTGCAGGTTGGGCCACAACTCGTGGATATTGTTCAGCTTGTAATAGTCGATAATGTATTCAAGGGTCAGTTGCACCCACGATGGAATGCCGGTAACGGCGCCCACATCCCAATGCGGCGCCATTTTGGCGATGGCCCTGGTCCGTTCATCCCAATTGGCGATACCGGCGATCTGGGTTCCGGGTTTGTAAAACCGTTTGATCCAGAGGGGCGGCTTGCTGGCATTGATGCCGCTCAGATCGCCGGCATAACAGTGACCAAGGTCCTGCAGGCAGGCGCTTCCGCCGACCATGAGCCATTGTTTGGAGTAAAAACTGGCCGGCACCCGGTACTTTGGCAGGCAGGTAAACATGCGGAAACCCGCTTTACGCATGCTGCGCGTCATATCGTACGTAACGGGAATGTATTTGCTGGCAGCGCCCGAGGTACCGGAACTCAGCGCAAAGTATTTGACCTGCCCGCGCCACGTAACATCGGATTCCCCGGCGAGGGTGCGGCGCCACCATTCATTGAACATCCGGTCATAGTCGTGTACCGGGACCGTTTGACGGAATGCCTCTACCGTATCATCGGATTGAAGAAGCCGGGGAAAGTTGTAATGCCGGCCAAAATCGGTGAGCGATGCCTTCCGGAGTAATTGTTGCAGGACGCTCTCCTGTTGCAAAACGGGGGCGGACTCGGGCTGGTCGAGTTGCTGAACAATGCGCATTCCTTTTTTGATCAGCCTGTTGGCAACCAACGTCATAGTTCCTGTTTTTCTCCTGTTGCTGAGCAACCGAAGAATACGATTGCCCAAAGTCAAAACGGGAACAAAATTAACGTAATTAAAGTATTTCAATCCGTTTTTTTCGACCAATGTCCGTCTTTTAACGCTTTGTTAAGACATTAAAAAATCAGGCCAGATCTGCAAGGTTGCGTGAAAAGGCGCTGGCATAGCCGGCAGCCTTCACATTTTTGCCCAGTTTATCGGCGTCGGCCTTCTGGCTGAAAGCCCCGAGCACCATTTTATACACGGTTTTGCCATTGAGTTCATTGATGTTCACAATAATGGGTTCGCCAAATTGTTTTTGCAGCTTTTCGGCCTGGATCAGAACGTTGCCGTATTCGAAGAACGCGCCGATCTGGACGCCCCACCCAATGGGTTCCTGTTTGCTGACGCCAAAGCGGAAGAGCCCCTGGCCGGAAGAGATGCTTTCTTTCACTTCGACCACAACGGGTTTGACGCTTTCCTTCCTTCGGAGGGCTTCAGCTACCGCCTTGTCGGCGTTGACCCGGCCGTAACCGTATTTGATGGAATGCCCGTTCTGGTATTCCCAGGGCTGGCCGATCTTGTCGGAGGTGGATTGGAGGATCTCCTTCACCTCTTTGGCTTTGAGGTCGGGGTTGGCCGAAAGGATGAGCGCGCAAATGCCGGCTACCAGCGGCGTGGAGCTGGAGGTGCCGCCAAAATGTTTATACAGCTCCCCCCGGGAGCGGCCGTCGCGCCAATATTTGTATTCACCCGTCTCGCCGTTCAGGCCCTGGTCCCACCAGGCCCGGGCTGCAATGATGGGCCATTGTCCGTCGCCGTTGGAAGGGGCGCAAACGCTGAGTTCACGGCCCCGGTTGGAATAGCTGGCGTGTTCGTCCTGGGAGGTGCTGGCGCCGACAGCGATGACATCGGGGTGGGTGGCGTAAAAATTAAGGTAATCCAGATTTTCATTGCCTGCCGCAAAGAGGATGACGCAGCCTTTGCCGTTGCGGCCTTCGCGGGCAGCCTTGGCGATGGCGGCTTCCTTCAGCGGATTGAGGCGCTGGCCGGTATCGGTGGTGCCCCAACTGCAACTGATGATGTCGGCGCCGTTTTTGATGCAGTAATCGAACATCGTTTCTGTATCGCGCACCGAAAAGGAGGTGCCGCTGACCGGCATAAAACGGGCGCCCGGGGCTGCGCCGACGATGCCCTGGCCGTTGGAGGCTGCGATGGCGACGCTGGCGCACGGGGTGCCGTGGGTGTAGCGCGCGTCGCCCTGAAGCACATTCGAAGAGTTGCTCCAGACATCGTAGGGTTTGACCACCTTGTCCTTGAGGTCCGGATGAGAGAGGTCAAACCCGTTATCGATGACGGCAACGACAACACCGGTATTTCCGGTATTCCCGAGGCGTCTCCAGGCGTCCATGACCTTGGCATCGGCGCCCTTTTTGAGCCGGAAATTGACATCGACAACGTAACCCGTGTTCTCGAGGTGCCATTCATGGGGCAGGAGTGTGTCCGGCGGCGCTGAAAAATAGGCGTCGAGCGGGCTGTCCATATCCGGTTCAGCCATTTTGATCAGCGAAATTTTCTGGAGGGCGGCGGCCACCTTGATGGGGTTAGGCGACTGGGCGGTCACCTTGGCAACGATCGTGAGCGGGTCGCGGCGTTCCACGAGTTGGAGGCGGTATTCGTCCAGCACGATCTGTTGTTCGGGCGCGGTGACCCCGTCATGGAAGCTGATAAAAATTTCTCCCGTAGGCACCATGGGTTTCTGGCTGCCTTCGGCGAAATAAACGTGGGTACCCTGTTCGACATCGTCGAGTTGCCGGACCTCATCCAGTTTTTCATCCAGGCTTTGACCTTCGTGGTTGAGGGTGACGACGTTGAACCCGCCCAGGTTTTTGAATACCTCCGATTCCACAAATTCCTTTTCTGTCGGATCTTTTTCAGGCGTGGTGGTTTTGAGGCCGACCAGGTTCCGGCTTTTTTTGAAGGTCAGTTCACCCTGGCCGCTTTTGATCGTGAGCTCGCTCATGTGCAGATATGGATAGTTTGGGGCAAGATAAGTTTTTTTGGGGAAATGAGGGTAAACAACCTATGGTGGTGGATATACGCTCAGGCGGGCCGGCGGTCCGCTATCTTGGTAACACTGCCCAATCGAGAAGACTTCCGGGCCGTAGGTCCGGCATCTTTTTTCCAGTATCCTCCGTTATCTTCATTTTACCTTTTTACATTTCCCGACGCTACCTTGGCACAATCTCCACCACCACCCTTTTGTACCTCGACAACCGGGGGGTTCCCTTGTCGGTCACCTTCAGAATAAAATGGGCCGTTTCCTTTTTATCGACCTCCGGGGCCTGCACATGCACCTTGTAAATATTTTCCGCCGATCCGATTTTGATCATCTTTTTCCAGGAGCCCGCCTCCGGATAATGGAACCACAAATAACTCAGGTTGTCGCCATCGGGGTCGGAAGAGCCGCCGCCGTCCAGAACGAAGCCTTCCCCTGATTTTACGGTGATCCGGTCGGGATGCCGCAATGCCGGAACCGGCGGGTGATTGGCTTCGGCATACGGTTTGGTACACCAATCCATCCTGGCGGCAAAATCATTTTGAAAATCATCCCGCCACCGCCAGATCGTCGCCTTGGCGCCCGTTATGACAACGGTATCCATTCTTACCGCCCGGCCGAATTCGTTTGGCAGGTACGGACTGAAACTATCCGCCGCGTTTGTCCAGATCGGGCGCGGTTCGGGTTCTACCGGAACCCCGCCGGTGAACCCGTCCTTATCCATCGCTGCATAATCGGGTTGGTACCGCTCGTACCGGCCGCCCCATCCACCCCATTCGGGGTGTTCGGGTGCATTTAATCCGTTGGGGACCAGGGATAACCAGGACGGGGTGTCCCCTTCCATTCCATAAGCCACATCCGGATATAAAACACCCAGGGGACCATGCCCCTGCTGAATATTTTCGGCCAGCCATTGGTTGCTGACCGTTCCGTTGTCCAGCCCTGGCGCGTACGCGTTGATCCCGGTCCAGGTGGCGCTTCCGTATCCGCCCGGACTGACGATGTAAAACAGGTCCGGAAACGTTTTTCTGATCCAGATGCCGCTGTCGTCCTGGTCGGATATGGTATATACCCTGAGTCGGGCGATTAGCCTTTTAGTTTCCGCCGGGGTTTTTGTCTTGTTGATTTTATAAAGGGCCTGGGCAAGCGTATTGACGCCACCCCAAACGGACACCCAAAGCGGGCGGTCATCCATTTCCTCCAGTATTTTAATGATCCAGTCAGAGCCTTCCGAATCCCTGCCTTCGCCAACCCCGCTCATGCCGTACGCAGCCATGCCTTTTTTGACCAGTGCCTGCAGCGATTCGGGGTCCGGAAAACCCGGCTCATGCAGCAGCAGGTTGGGTTGCACCTTGCCGTATGCCTGAATCACTTTCCGGATAGACTCCGGGTGAACACTGGTTTTCAGGTGCACCGACGTAGTCGCGATCAAACCTTTTATATCCATTGTATTGGAATATAAAAGTAACCGAACCATAGACTGCATATCGTCCGGTTCGTTTTCAATATCTGTTAAAATAACGACCCTGTTCTTTTGATCCGGTTGGGAAAAAATTGAATGATCCGGGAGGACCAAAATCATGAGCGTAAGGAAAAAAAACGATTTCATCACTGATTATTTTTATATCAAAAGGCATTTTGCCCCGCAAAGCCTCACAAAGCAGGTTGCTGCATCGTGATGCAATGAATGCCGCCGCCGCCGTAATTAACGGCCATGGCGTCGATCAAAACGATTTTCCGATCCGGGAACATCGATTTCAAAACGGCTTCAGCGGCTGCGTCGCGGCGTTGAATTTTTTCGGGTAATCCCGGTTTCCAATAGCGCTGGCCCACGACCAGGCCATTGGTAATCAGGAAATTGCAATAACTGGTTGCAGCGATGCCTCGGACTTTTTCACCCTTCGGGAAAGGCTGATCCGGGCGGTAGCTGACCGTTGAAATGGCATCGTAAACCCAGTCTCCGGGGCCGATTTCGCGGCTCAGGGTCACAGGCGTCGGGATACGCACAACACGCAAGGGTCGGCCGTCAGGGAGCCGGGTTGCCTGCAAGATGGCGAGGTTTTTGTCCATGCGAATTTTATTCTCGCGTGAAATCGGGTCTTCTGCCAAATCTTCCGGCGAAGGTTCGGCGAGCAACACCGTTGAATCGTTGACAAACCGGACAAATTCGTCGGTATGGCCGCCGGTGGTCAGGAGGGTATATCCCATTTGTCCGTTGGGGAGCGCGATCGGGCTATCGAAGGTTGAATCGTCTTCATTGACGCCGCGTTCAAGCCAGATAATTTGCACGGCGCCGGTCAGGCGTTTCAATTCAGCCTCAATTTCATCGCGTGTGCGCCCGGGGTTGCGTTTTAGCTCTACACTGCCGCAAACGATGATTGTGCCGCGGCCGTTGGATTCGAGATTGCCGCCTTCGTGGATCAGTTGGCTGGAGAAAGAAGGGATGCCGAGTTGGGTAGCGATGGTTTCGTCCACCTGTTCGTCGGTTTCCACTTCGGAAGAATCGGCATAACTCCAGGCATCGAAATTAAAATCGGTGGCCGTCAATTGGCCATCGCGTACCACAAACACCGCCCCGACGTCGCGGGCCCAGAATTCATGATAGGGGATGCGGAAAATCTCAATGCGTTTTTGGGCGAAAAGGCTGTCGGGCAAAATTTCCCGGGCAACCCGCTCCAGGGAATCGTTTGGTACGATGAGCCGAACCAATACATGGGGCGCGAGCGTGACGGCCAATTCCCGGGTAACCTGCTGATTTTGGAGGTCGTGCACATGGTTGATCGGCGGGAACATCAGCCAGACAGCTTCCTGTTTTTCCCATTGGGCGGGCAATCGCAGGACAGGCATCGGATCAGGAGAAGAGGCGGGTTGTCGGGAAGGCTGATGTCGACAGGCCAAGGCCAAAACAACGACCGGGAAAACCAATAAACTTAAGTATTTCATGATTATCTGGAAATCGTAAAAGGATGTCTGAGGGTTTCGAATGAACCGTCAAAGGCAGTCGGCCGGCAAACGTCTGCTCAATCCTTCAAAGCCTCAAAATGGTTGCCCCCCATATGCTCAATGTCGATATAGCCGTTGGCAGGCGCCGGATAATCCCCCACTTCGTCGCCTTCCACTTCGATCACCGTGCCGTCGTTCTGGATGATGAAAACCTGGGAGAGTTCCAGGTCGTAATATCCTTCTTCATCTTCTTCCCCGGCTCTGTAAATGCGGATGTGTTTGCCAACCAGCCCCAGGGCTTTGGCAATGGTGTAGATTACCTCCGGCCGTGCCTGCAGGTAATTGCCGTAGGGTGTGCCCACCTGATCGCGGATGATAAAACGGATGAGCCCAACACTTTCAAGGCTGGCGGCTTCCCCGCCGTTTATGGCGGTGATCAGGCAATTGTTTACAGCCACGGGGTCAATATCATCCACTTCGGATTCCTCGATTTCCAATTCGCCCTTTTGCTGAATTTTTTCAAAACTCTGCGCAATGGACAAAATCAACCGCTGGAGCAGGATTTTTTGGCGGTCTTCCTCGTATTTTTTATCCACCTCCGATTCCTCATTGGGTTTCCACAACGGAGAGGGGCAATAAGGCATGAAGGTGTTGGGGTTTTCCGGAATGGGGTGCTGAACCATCTGGCGTTTCAGATCTTCCCGGCCTTTTTCGCCCGGACCCAGTTTTTCAAAAAAGTTGTCAATGCGGTCCTTGTTCAGGGCCATCGACTGGGCCATGTACCTCAGGTATTGTTCACCTCCTTTTTTGCTGTGCTGTTTGGCCAGTTTTTTGTTATGCTCGGGGGCGGTATCCAGACAGGAGGGGAAATTTTCCTTTTTATACCCCTGGTATTGAGGGGTATTGTAATTGGGTGAGCCCTTGAAGTCGCCAAATATATTGGGCAGGTTGGGCGCTGTGGCAGGGATATTGTACCCCTGCGACTGGCTGGGGCGCGCGTTGGTTGGATAACCCAACGGCAACCCCGATTTGGGCAGGGTATTGGAGCAGATGCCGCAGTGGGGTTCGCCGGTGAGGAACAGGCTCTGGGGGGCGTTTCCTTTTTTGTTCATAAATTCGGGCACGCTGGAGGTAGCGGAAAACTCGGGATGCGAGCTGTTTTTGTGGCGCTTTTGAGGTACTTCCTTTCCGGCCCTCCATTCTGAATGAAACCCTTCGCCCGTGGTTTTGCTGATCCCTTCGAACTGCGGATCCTTCTGATCTTTTTTCTGGTTTTTCCGGAGTACGTGGGTCATGGCGTTTTGCCCGCCAAACAGCAGGTAGGGATAACTGGTTTCGTTGGGGAAGGGGTGGTTCATCCGCAGATGGTGGTAGAGTTCGTCTTTGTTTTCAAATTCTGCGCCGCATCCGGGGTACTGGCAGGCCGTGTAGGTGGTCTGGGAGTCGAATAACGACCTTTTTTTGCCCCGGCCTTTTTTTTCTCCGGCTTCCTCACCTTCTTCGATTTTTTTAATATTCCGGTGGTTGGAAATGTACACGATCGTTCCTTCTTCATCTTCGGGTTCAAATTCCCAACCCTTGTTTTTAATGATCCGGACCAATTTGGCCCTGATCCAGGCCTTGTCTTTCGGGATGTAGATCAGGAATATCGTGTCCACTTCATCTTCGTCCGGTTCGTAACGCTGGATGACCTGGACGGAGGCCGCTCCGGAGCTTTTCAGTTGGATCGGTTGGCGGCGGGCAACAGAATTCGACCAATCCCGGACCTTTCTTTGAACGGCTGCTTCGGAGCGGTTATCCTGAAAAACCGGAATAGAAGCGGCGCCTGCAACCCGGTTGGCTGCCGCCCTTGTTTCAGGATGCCGCTGGATATGGGTAAAGGTGTTCATCACAATGTCAAATGTACGCCAATCTGATTAAAACTGCAAGTTGTGTGGTGAATAAAACCCGGCAGTTATTTCCGCAATAATCCGCCGGAGGGCAGGCTCCTGTTGGCGCAATTGCTGGTAGAGCGCCAGTTGGGAGCGCGTTCGGATCAGATTATGATCGGGGTATTGGACGGGGTAATACACATCGCCTTCCAGGTAGTCGGTGAGGAACCGCAGGGCTTGTTCCAGCACGAGCCAGAAAGCGCCCATGAGCAATTGTTCTTTTTCCTGAGCGGTTAAAATATCGCCGGCGCCTTCCAGAAATCCTGTGCAAAGCGCCCTGAAAAAATCCGGTTTAATGACGATGCTGCCGGGGTCGGCCGCGTCTTCGGGGGCCTCGGCGGCGAGGCTTCGGACCAGGTCGCCAAAATCCGCAAGCGCAGATCCGGGCATGACGGTATCCCAATCGATGACCGCACAGGCGCGCCGGGTGGTTTTATCAAATAGCACGTTGGCCAGTTTGGCATCGTTGTGCACGACCCTGAGGGGCAGGTTCAGCGCCGCAATTTCATCAAACAGGCGGCCTTCATCCTTGAGAAAACAGATCTCCAGTTCCGCTGCCCGGCGTTTGGACTCCGGAGCATTCTGTTCGACCTGCAAAAACCGGCGCAAACGGCTCACGCTGTCGTGAAACCCCGGAATGACCGGAAAGATGGCGGCAGTGGAAAGCCCGTCGAGGCCTTTCAGGAAACGCCCGACAGCGAGCGCGGCTTCGTAAGCGGTCGACGGGTCGGAGGGGTGCTCCATCCCAAAGGTGTTTTCCAGGAATCCCGTCATGCGCCAGACCGCGCCGTCTTCATCCGGGTACTCCAGCCTGCCGTCGCGAAACGGGACAGGGGCCGGCAGGCGCAACTCAAAACCGCCCTGCCCGGCCAGGTGGTTGTAGATCTTTTGATAATTATGGGTTACTTCGAGCGGTTCTTTGAAAACAATAGGGTTGATCCTTTGCAATACATACAGCGGCTTCCCCTCAACCGACAAAAGCCAGGTCCCGTTGATATGCCCCCCGGATAATAAACGGGATTCCGCTCCTTCCGGCAACAACCCGGGAACAGGGAATTCCTCATTCGTTTTCTTCTTGTTCCTGACCATCTTTCTTTGATTAAATCTCAGTTCTTCCGCGCCTTCTGCGCGGCGCGCAGTTCCTCAGTTCCTCAGTTCCTCAGTTCCTCAGTTCCTCAATTCCTCAGTTCCTCCCCAAAGGACCGTCACCCGAATACACGCCCCACCCGCGCCAAAATATCAAAACGAACGGAAATTTTTTCTGTTTCAGGCCAGGCAAGCCCCAGTTTTTCCCGGATCAGGTCGACGGGGTCGGCATGGCGGGCCTTGATGTAGTGTTGTGTGGCCGACCAGCTCCGGAAAAAACCGAGCATTTCCTCCAGGTTCCATTGGCACTCCATGTAAAATGCGGGGAAAGGAAGCTCCTCAAACGGGAAAGGGATCGTCTGGTAATGTTCATCGATCAGTTTTCGTTCGGGGTCCCAATAAGGTCCGACGATTTGGGTATAAAAATATTGAACGATTTCATCCAGTTTCGGGGTTGTCCGGAAAAGGGAATACCCCAGGGCAGCGATGATGGCGCCTGGCCGGGCGACACGTTGGACCTCCCTGTAAAAAAGCTCAAAATCGAACCAATGGATGGCTTGCGCCACCGTGATCAGGTCGCAGGAATGATCGGGCAGAGATGTGTTTTCGGCGCTCTCCTGCCGGTAGGTGATATTGGGCTTGTGGATGGCATTGCCCAGTTGGCCGGCGCTGATATCGGTTGCAAAAACGCGGGTGAATTTTTCGGCAAGCAAAACGGCAAACTGGCCGTTGCCCGTGCCGCAGTCCCAGGCTTGTTCTCTGGCGGGCGCCAGGTCGGCCAGCGAAGTGCACAACGCTGCCGGATATTGCGGCCTGAACCTGGCATAATCCGACGATTGCAGGGAAAAATTATCTTTTGCCATCGGGGGCCGAAGATAAAAGTTTTTTTGTTAGTCGTAAGTGGTAAGTCGATAGTCGTAAGCCCGTCCCTCCCAGACTTACGACTAACAACTTACGACTAACAACTTACATACTCTCCACCCTGCCAGAGCCGGCGATACTGGTTTTAATACGGGGGCTTCCTTTGTACTTGACATCGCCGCTGCCGGCGATCGAAACATTGAGCGCATCTGAAACATCGATAAAACAATTGCCGGAGCCGGCAATGGAAACTTTGCAACTGCCGGCTTTGAGGCCTTCCGATTTGATATCGCCACTGCCGGCAATAGATATTTTCACCTCAGTAGCCGAACCGCCGAATTCGATATCGCCCGAACCGGCGATAGAAAGGTTAAGGACATCCAACCCGGTAAAACTGTTCTGGCTGATGATGGACCCTGACCCGGCGATGGAAAGCGCGTGCACATCGGGCAGCGTAATATGGAACACCAACGGTTCATAATCGCCTGCCCGGTCCCTGAATTCAATGTTCCAGGATTTTTCTTTGACTTCAAGCTCAAGGTTGTCGATCATATTGGCCTGGCCCTCTACTTTGACGCTTTGGGTAGCGCCTTTGGTCAAAACCACTTTCCCGTTGACGGAAAGTCCGATTCCGGTGAAAGCATCAATACTGAGTTCTTTGGTAATTTTCGGGCCTTCGCCTTTGATCCTGGTCCCCCAATTTTGTGCGGAAACCGAAAAGGCGGTAAAAAGGCAGAGGGTCAACACCCCGGCAAAGCTGATCATTTTGGTCTGCATGGCAATTTTTTTTTTAGAAAGACAGGATTTCGCTGCAGGGGTTGCGGGAATGGCCCTTTTTCCGGAGATATCTGCCATACTGCCGGAGATTTTGTTTTTTAGCAGAAAAATTTCCGGAAGGGTTGAACCAAACGTCCGCAAAAATGTTAATACCCGTGACTTGTTTAATAAAATTTTGTCTAAATACAAAATTAGACGTAATTTTGCAACATTATTCTTTAAATAACCTGAAATCGTTTCAATAATTTTGAAATTTAATTTCAGGAGATTCTTGAAAAAACAAAGAAAAAATCAATCGTTTCATTAAAACAAAATAAAATGACAGTGCATTTTTCAAATCCCAAATCGATGTTTGGCGTGTGGATAGCCTTGGGCCTGGTTCTGGGACTGTGTTTTGGTTATTTGATCAGTAGCATGACCATTGGCGTACCGATGGGGCTGATCGCCGGCATCCTGGTTGGCAAGATCACTCACCGGCTGAGCGAAGGCATATCCCGCCTTACCCGATAGTAAATTCACCCATGAACATGAACGAAAAAACATGAGCCATCCCGAATTTTGGCATAGCCAGGGTTCGGGATGAACTTTAAGGGGAAAGGAGTTCTCCAAGCGTCCTCTGTACCTTCGAAAAGTAGCCGCCTGAGAAACAGCCGTTTGAAAAGGGCGGCGGTCGTTGCGGTAACGGGGGAAAACATCAACAATCATGTAATCATCAATCATCAATAAAAAAATATTTGATTGATGATTGATTGATGATGTCAGGAGCAAAAAATTTGGGATGACTCATGTTTCTTTTTCGCCCCCTACCCCCGCTTAAACCCAAGGATCTTGATCTCCACCCTTTGATTTTTCCTGCGGCCATCGACGGTGTTGTTATCGGCGATCGGTGTGCCCCGGCCGTATCCTCTGTATTGCAAGCGGGCGTTTTCAACTCCTTTTTTGACCAGGTAATCGGCCACGGCTTTTGCCCTGGCAGTGGATAGCTCGTCGGCAAAACCCGGGCTGGCAAGGCCGTTGGTATGGCCGCCGATCTCGACCACGAGGTCGTCGTTGGAGGTCAGGAACTGGTATACTTCATCCAGTTTTGGAAAAGACTCCTTTTTGATGACGGCATTATTGGCTTCAAAATAAAGTTTGTCGATACTGATGATGGTGCCTTCTTTTAATTGGCTCCGTTTTACCCCCTGGAAAACCTCTTCGTCCTGAACGGGCGGTTTGGGTTTGGGGGTATTATCGGCTATTTTAGGTTCTTCGGGTTTAACCGGATTCGTTTTGGGTTCCTCTTTTTTCACCGGGGGGGTTTTGGGCGTTGTTTTGGGCTGGGTTACCTTTGGCTGGGCAGGTGGGGGCGTGCTGGCAACCTGTTCGTCGCAGGGTATGGGCGCAATGGGCGAGGCGTGGTCGACCAGGACATTCCCGTTGTAGGGAAACAAGGTCGGGGTTTGATAGTATGCCTCGATGGTGATGTATGAATAATCGCCGATCGGTTCAAACCGGAACTCGTATTCGATCCAACGGGTATTGATGACCAGTTTGCTTTCTGCCAGCATGTAATTTTTGTCGCAATAGCCGTATCCGCCAAAAATCCGGATTTTGGCCGGGGTAGCGTAATTGGCCGGTTCGTTGGTCACGCGGCTCTGGCTGTAATAATCCTCCGAACGAGCCAGGTCGAGCTTGAACGAATAACATTTCCCTTTGCGCAAGGGTTTGCTCAGCCGCTGGGATACGGATTCCCAGGTTTCGTTATCCCGCACAACCATACCGAGATAGGTATTGCCGTGAAAAGCCGGTTTATTCACCTGGAAGGTTGGATCGGGTTGAACGTCGGGAGGCGTTTCATTCGGAAAACCGCAGTCGTACCACCCCATAGGCTGGCGGCCTGCCCGTGGATAATCCTCGAATGACGGGTTGGATAAAAAAACCGTATCCCCCAGACTTTGCGCATAAGTCTGCCCCCATGCCAGAATGGAAAGGAGCGACAAAACAAAATTTCTCCACTTCATAAATAACGTCGTTTCATAGTTAACGATATAAAACGCCCGAATTGTTTTTCAAAGGCGTAAAAATAGCAGGAAACGGCGAAAAATTGTGGGTGAAGGGGAAAATTGTTGTCAGTGGTCAGTGGTCAGTTGTCAGTTGTCAGTTGTCAGTTGTCAGTGATTACCAATCAAATCATTCCAACCAATCGAATCAATCGACCACGCCGCGGC
>CAZLEF010000111.1:0-18624 GCA_964558465.1 uncultured Lewinella sp.
AAATTGATTGGATTGTCCATAGGACTCCTTTGGAGATTCAATTCCTCGGTTCTTCCGCGCCTGTGGCGCGGCACGCATTTCCTCAGTTCCTCAACTGATTGGATTCCGAAACATAACTTTCGATGCCCACCTTTTCATAGAGCCTTGCCATCCGGTGGGCATGTTCGTCGTAGGCGGCCTGGAACAGATCTGCAGCCATCTCTGGCCCGACAAGCGCGGCGGCCGTCAGCACTTTTGGGGGATGGCCGGCCTGGGTCAGCAAGTTGGCCAATTCGGCTTTTATGCTGTTGATGATCAGGCAGGAGCCAATGGTGGAACCTGGCGAAACGGGGGTTTCGAGGCCGTCAATTTTGATCATGGCGTCGCCGGCGGGAGCGCCGGAATCGAGGACAATATCACAAAAATCCTGCAATTTCAGTCCATCGGTCCGTCTGCTGACACTGGCTTCGGAATGTTTTCCGGAGATAAGGCCGACCGTTTTGATCCCATTTTTTTGAAAAATTTCCGCCATTTCGATCGGCACGACGTTGCATCCGGAAGAAGAGATCACAAGCGCGGAATCCCGGATGGACAGGTCAAAATTCCGCAGGATCTGACCGGCCAGCCCCGAAACATTTTCCAGGAACATAGCCTGCCGCTGGCCGTTGGCGCCGACCACCAGGTTGTGGAATGTCAGCGACAATTCAACGATCGGGTTGAACCCCGGAAAAGAACCGTACCGCGGCCACATTTCTTCCACCATGATCCGGCTATGGCCGCTGCCGAACACATGGACCATCCGACCCGCCAGGATAGTAGCCGCAAATAATCCGGCTGCTTCCTGGATTTTTGATTCCTGCCCGGAAACTTCTTCGATCAGGACTTTGCATTTATTTAAATACTCGGCTGTGTAGGTCATGAGTTTCATGTTTACCACTAAGGGCACAAGGAACACTAAGTTTTTTTATGTTCAGATATCTGCTGTTTTTTCAAGGCAAAGGCTGCGGCGCCGATGGCCCCTGAGAGTTCGCCGAATGTGGCCTGGCGAACCACGATTTTATCCCCTTTGGGCCTGAACGCATAGATGGCCAGAAATTCCTCCAAAGGCCTGAACAGGTCCTCGCCGGCCAGGGTGATTCCGCCGGACAATACCACCATTTCAGGGGAGAGCGCATTGTTGAGGCCGGCTATGGCAAGTGCGAGTTTCCGGATAGATTCCAACCAAAGCCAGATTGCAAAGGTATCGCCCTGCCGGAAGGCCTCCAGCAGGGCGTATGTGGAGGCGAATCTCCCAAACGAACGCCTTTGAATGGAG
The DNA here is from genome assembly GCA_964558465.1 of uncultured Lewinella sp. Taxonomy (GTDB): domain Bacteria; phylum Bacteroidota; class Bacteroidia; order Chitinophagales; family Saprospiraceae; genus JACJYC01. The sequence goes on from CAZLEF010000111.1 coordinate 1,295, forward strand.
TGATTGCCGATGGCGTATTCCAGGCTGCCCGGCATACCCAGGATGCTGGTTTCATCGTCGCCGGCATTAAGGGACAAATGCCCCAGGTGGCCGGCCATTTGAAATTGCCCCTGGTACAGTTCCCCGTTGATCAGGATTCCGCCGCCTACCCCCGTACCCAAGGTGAGCAGAACTGCATTTTGATGCCCTCTCACAGCACCGAAAGCCGATTCGGCCATCATGGCGCCGTGGGCGTCGTTGAGGACGTAGGTTTCGGCATTGAAATAGTCTCCCCAGATAAAATTTTCCAGGCCGGGCAGTTTGTTGGGCAAATGGGCGATGGCCGTATTGGCATCGTTGGCCAGACCGGGTGCAGACATGCCGATGCAGGTAATCGCTCCCGGGCTGTTGGCGCGCAACCATTCTACCATTTCCAGGACGTTGCCGCGCCACCTCCCCTCCTGGTCCTCTACCGTAGGTAATGCATGCTGGATCAGGACCTCACCCTTTTCATTCATGATGAGCCCCTTTACATTTGTGCCGCCCAGATCAATTCCGATTACCAGTTTCATTTTGTTATTTTAATCTTGGTCAAACCTCAGCCATCCACCGCAGGCCGTCCACCGTAGGCCATCCACCATAAGCCGTCCACCGTAAGCCGTCCACCGTAGGCCATCCACCGCAGGCCGTCCACCATAAGCCGTCTACCCTGGGCCGTCTACCGTTGGCCGTCCATACTGCCCCTCCGACACGTCCCACCCGCCATCAATATACAAAGTTTGCCCGGTTGTGAACTTCGAAGCCTCGGACATAAAAAAAACTGCGGCCCCGTCGAGGTCTTCGGGCCGGCCGTTCCTGCCGCCGTCCAGCGGTTGTTTGGTTTGGATGAATTGCAGGATCTCCGGGTTTTGGCTGGCCCTTTCCGACATGGGGGTCTCTACCAGTGCGGGGGCGAGCAGGTTGACCCGGATGTTGTTTGGTGCGTAATAAGCCGCAACGGATCTGGTAAAACCGATCACAGCCGATTTGGCGGCGGCGTAGGCATGGGTAGAAAAAAACCGGGGCGAGGGCGAAAACCCCAGCACCGACCCCATGTTCAGGATACTGCCGCCTTTGCCCGTTTTTAAAAAATGCCGGACAGCCGCCTGGTTGGACAACATCAGGCCGGTGAGGTTGCCTTCCAGCGTTTTGTTCCAGCCCTCCAGGGTCAGTTCGTGCAGGGGGCCGTCGCCGAATTTCCGGCCGCTCCCGCCGGCCACGTGGTACAAGCCGTCGAAACCGCCAAAGGCTTCCGTGCACCTTTCGATGGCCTTTGCAGCAGTTTGGGGGTCTGCGGCATCCCCCTCCAGAACCAGCGCGTCCCGGCCCAGATCCGCGCTGGCTGTGCGGCCGCTGTCTGGGTTTCGCCCGACAACCACTACCCTGGCCCCGTTCCGGACAAAAGCCCGGGCGGCGGACAAACCCAGGCCAGTGGTGCCGCCGATGATGACGATGCATTTATGATCCAGCATTTTTTCCGCTTTCATTCTGTTCGATTCCATTCCCTCCCGGTAATAAATCAATTCCTCCGCGCTATCGGCGTGGAGCGGCACGCAGTTCCTCAGTTCCTCCACGCCTGTGGCGTGGCACGCAGTTCCTCAGTTCCTCAATAGATATTCCGCGCGCAAAGCCAATCCATCCCTAAAATTGGACAAACCGGCTCAAATAATTCCGGCTGATGCGGATAGCGTTCAAAATATCCTCCGGGCTGCCCTCAAAAGCCTTGTCTTCCACCTCGATACAAACCGGACCGCGGTACCGGATATCGGTCAGGGCGGTGAAAAAATGATTCCAGTTGACGTCGCCCAGACCGGGCAATTTTGGTGAATGGTATTCCAGTGGCGTGGCCAGGATGCCCACCCGGTCCAGTTGGTGGCGATACACTTTCGCGTCCTTCAGATGGATATGGTGGATGCGGTCCCTGAATTCATAGATCGGCTGGATAGGATCCATTTGTTGCCAGACCAGATGGGAAGGGTCGTAGTTCAGGCCAAAATGGGCGTCGGGGATCAGGGAGAACATTTGTTCCCAGACAGCAGGGCTGACGGCCATATTCTTTCCACCCGGCCATTCGTCGTTTGAGAACAGCATGGGGCAGTTTTCTATGCCGATCTTCACCCCCTCGTCGCCGGCCAGCCGGACAATATCCGGCCAGGTTTTTTTAAACCGCTCAAAGTTCTCTCCCAGGCTCAGCCGGGGATCGCGCCCGATAAAAGTATTGACCTTGTTGACCTGAAGGCGGGCGGAAGCCCTGATCACCTTCTTCAGGTGTTCAACATAAAAACCGGCTTTTTCCGGGTCGGGATCCAGCGGATTGGGATAATACCCCAGGGCGGAAATGTAAATCCGCTTCCTGTCCAGGTATGCCTTAACGGAATGGATGTCCCTGTCCGAAAGTTGGTCCACATCCAGGTGGGTAACGCCTGCGTACCTCCGTTCGGCCTTGCCTTTGGGCCAGCACATGAGTTCTACACATTTGAAGTTTTCCGCTGAAGCGAAATCGATGACCGCTTCGAACGTATAGTCGGCCAGAATGGCGCTGACGAATCCCAGGTCGTGCATGTCAAATACTATTTTCAAACAAATCTAGCTATTTTTTTCGTTCAAACTTGTACGTACAAGATAAAAAAAATATCTTTGAGAAAATTTAGCAACCACCGTGGAAACCGTCCTTCAATACCGCTTGTTGCAGGATCGCCTGAAAAAGGAGATCCTTTCGGGCGTTTATAAAATCGGAGACCTGCTTCCCTCGGAAAACGAATTATGCGCTGTTGCAAACCTGGCAAGGTCAACCGTCCGGCAGGCGCTTTCACAATTGGAAAGAGAAGGGTATATTGTCAAAAAAAAAGGCAAAGGCAGCATCGTAACCTCCAGAAGGCGGGCGCTCGGCCTCCTCAATTTCCAGGGGTTTTCCGCTTCTGTAACCGGAGCGTCGATAACCACCTTGTCCGTACAAGTCCCTGTATTATCGCCCTGGCCTGAAGATTTTTATTTCCCTATTTCTGAAAATGAAAAAAATGCAGGGTGCATCTCCTTTTCCCGGGTGCGTTGTATTGAAAAAGACCCTGTCATGTGGGAGACTTCCTGTCTGCCAAATCTGAATCTGCCTAAATTTACCCGCAATTTCAAGGTCCAGCATTCCTTTTTTGATTTTTTGGCCCGGGAATACCAGATCGAAATTACGGGTATGGAGCAGGAGATCCGGGCAGTTTCTGCCGGCATCGACGTTACAAAACACCTGAAAATTAAAAAAGGCGCAGCCGTCTTGCTGATCCACCGGAAATATCGCACCAACCGACCCTATTTATCTGTTTACAGCACGTTGTATTGCAATACGGAAAAATATGCGATGAGCCATGATAATTGATTCGCCACGCCCCGGCGTGGTCGATTGATTCGATTGGAACGGCGGCCTTCGCATCAACAAATCAACGCATCAACAAATCAACAAATTGATTCGATTGATTCGATTGATTCGATTGGAACGGCGGCCTTCGCATCAACAAATCAACGCATCAACAAATCAACAAATTGATTCGATTGATTCGATTTTGTTGATTTAATCCAAACAATTTGAAAGCAGCAGTTTATTACGGAAAAGAAGACATCCGGGTCGAACAGGCGCCGGACCCCTCTTTAAAAGGCGGCGAGTTACTGCTCCGGGTGGATGCCTGCAGCGTATGCGGGACCGATCTGCGCACCTTCCGCAACGGCGACAAAAAAATAGACCCGCCCCGGATACTGGGGCACGAATTCTGCGGAACGGTGGTCGAATCGCGCAATGCAGACAGCAATGTCAAAGTCGGCGACCGGGTGGTGATGTACATCGTATTGTCGTGCGGAGAATGCAAATATTGCCGTGCAGGACGGGAGAACCTCTGCACCAACCGGACCACAATGTCGTACCACCACGACGGCGCATTTGCTCCGTTTGTAAAAGTACCGGAAAAGGCTATCCGCCGCAGGAGCCTGTTCAAGGTAATGTCCGGTCAGACGGCGGAACAAATGAGCCTGGCCGAACCGCTGGGTTGTGTAACCAACGCCCACGACCATTTGCATATCGGGTTGAAAGACCGGGTGGCGGTGATCGGTTCCGGTCCGATCGGCGCCATGCATGCCGTCCTGGCGCGGTTGCAGGGCGCCCAATCCGTCTACATGATGGATGTAAATCCCAAACGCCTCGACATGATGACCCGGTTCGATATCGACGGAACACTCCTCAGCACGCCTGATGGCGGCCACCTTGCCCAAGCCCTGGAATTGACCGGCGGCGAAGGTTTTGACGTCGTCATCGTAGCGGTGAGCAGCGCTCAGGCACAAGCTGACGCGCTGGAACTTGCCGGCAAAGGCGCCCGGGTGGAATTTTTTGGCGGGCTTCCGAAATCCAATCCGACGGCTGTCCTGAACACCAATCACCTGCATTACAAGGAATTGATCGTGAGCGGGTCCTATTCTGAAAAGATCAGCGATTTTCAGGCGGCCTGTCACCTGATCCAGAGCGGGCGTTTTCCGGCCGGTCAATTCATCACCCATATTCTGCCGCTGGATCGTTTTCACGAATCCTTCGCCATGATGGAAAGCGGTGAAGCCCTGAAAGTATGCATCAACCCTCAGTTGAATTAACCCGGTATCACTATGACCATCACTGCTTCAGAACTCAAAGGCCTGCACTGGAACCTGTTCATCAACGGGGCAGAAACGGGGGCTTCCACCGGAAAATCCTTTGAAGTGTTTTCCCCGGCCAACGGCGAAAAAATTGCAACGGTGTCCAACGGTTCCGCTGAAGATATCGACCGGGCGGTTCAAAATGCGCACCATGCTTTCAAAAACTGGAGCGCATTATCCGCCTACGACCGCGAAAAGGTAATCCGCAATGCCACAGCCCATGTGCGCGCCCAAGCCGACCGGATCGGCATGCTGATGGCCCTCGAACAAGGGAAACCTTTCCCCCAAAGCCGGAGCGAAATATTGGGCAGTTGCGACACCCTGGATTATTACGCCGCCGAAGGCGTCCGGATAGAGGGGTATATCAATCAGACGGAAAAACCCAGCCTCAGGTCCTGGGTGATCTACCAGCCGGTCGGGGTATGCGGCATCATTACACCCTGGAATTATCCGGTTTCCCTGTTGAGTTGGAAACTCGGGCCTGCTCTGGCAACGGGTTGCACGGCTGTGGTGAAGCCGACCGAAGTGACGCCGCTCTCCCCTACCGCCTTTTGCATGGCCCTGACGGAAGGCGGCCTACCGGCAGGCGTGATCACCGTGGTGAACGGCGGCGGCGAAGTGGGCGAAGCGCTCATCCGGCATCCCCAGGTGAAAAAGATTGCCATGACCGGTTCGTCCGCCACCGGCAAAAAGATCCTGGCGGCAGCGGCCCCGTTTTTGAAAAAGATCTCCCTGGAACTGGGCGGTCAATGCCCGGCCATTGTCTGCGCCGACGCCAACCTGGACCACGCGGCGCAAGTGATCGCATACAAGGGTTTCCGAAACGACGGGCAGTCCTGCAGCTCGGTCAACCGGGTTTATGTACACCGTTCCGTACACGCCGGACTGGTATCCCGGCTCAAAACCCTGGCCGAACGCCTGACCATCGGCGACGGGGTCGTCCAGAATCAGGTCGATCTCGGACCAATGTGCACCAAAAACGCCTTGCAAACGGTGAAAACCCATGTGACCGATGCTTTGAACCGCGGCGCAAAACTGATCACAGGTGGTATGCCTCCCGAAGGTGAAGCCTACGCCCGCGGCCATTATTTCCTGCCTACGATTCTGGACGAAGCCACGGACGATATGCTTGTGATGCGGGAAGAGACCTTTGGCCCGGTTGTGCCTGTCCAGGTTTTTGATTCGATGGAGGAAGCCGTCCAAAAGGCCAATGATTCGAATTACGGGCTGGTGGCCTATCTTTTTACGAATGACCTGAAAACCACCCTGGAAGTGAGCCAGGCCCTGGAAACCGGTACGGTATCCGTCAATTGCGCTGCGGTGAATACGAACTATGCCCCTTATACCGGCTGGAAAGACAGCGGCTACGGCCTGGAACTCTCCCGCAAAGCCGTTTTTGAATACCTCCAAACGAAACATATCAAAATTGAATTAATTTAAATTGGTTCGATTGATCCGATTGATTGGATTGATTGGATTGATCCGATTGATTGGATTGGAACGCCACGCCGAGGCGTGGTCAAATCAACGAATCAACGAATCAACGAATCAACGAATAAACAAATCAACGAATAAACAAATAAACAATCATGCTCTGCACCCCCCTCCAATCCCGCCTCATATTCCAACACGCCTTGCAGCACGGGTACGCTGTATTGGCGATCAATGCCGACAGCCACGCCGCCATTTTTGATTGCCTGGAAGCCGCGCGGCAGGTGAACGCCCCGGTGATCATTGAAACCAGTTTATGGCAGTTGAAAGGCAGGAGTTTCGGGGCCGGCGACGCGATAGCCGGCATGGCGCGTTACATATCCAGCCTGATGATCCTGGCGGAAAGCGACCGGTTCCGGGACATCCCCGTGATCTTCCATACCGACCATATCAAGGGGCCGGAAACCATGGCCATCCTGGGTTCGGCAATCCGCGGGTACGAATTGGCCGCTGGAAACACCTCCATCCGGTTGCAGGCTTCCACCGTTTCCCTCGATGCTTCCGAATTCAACGAGGAGGAAAACATCGCCCATATCCTGGAACTCTGCCGGATCGCCGCCGAGGCAGGGACGCCCGTGACCCTTGAAATGGAAAGCGCCGTGGACGAAGGCATCACCTCCGCCGAGGAAACCCGGAAGCTATTGGGCAGCGTGGAGGAAAAATACCCGGATCATATCCACCTCTGGGCCCCGGGCGTGGGCACCCAACACGGATTTGGCGAAGACATGCGCTTCACCCCGGATACCATAACTCTGCACCGGCGGCTTGCGCGGGAGATCACCGGCCGGGAGATCGGCATTGCCCTGCACGGCAGTACGGGCATGCAGCCGAAAGACCTCAGCGATGCGGCGAAGGCGGGCGTGGTGAAGGTCAACTGGAGCACCGAATCCCTGCTGATCCGGTCGGAAGCCGCCCGCGAATATTATGCCCGGTCGGAAAAATTCGACAAAAAACATCCCGACTGGAAAAACACGGTGATGGACAACGGCGTATCCGCGTTTATCGCTGAGCGGTATATTCCGAAGGTGGCGGAGCGAATGGAGGTTTTAGGGGGTGGGGGGGCAGGCTCCTGAGCGGAGTCGAAGGAGACGGTGTCCGACTACGCCGCGGCTTCGTCGGACGGTGAACATTTACCCGCAACCTTTTTCATTTAGCAAAGACCAATTTATCTCAGGTTGTTGAGGATAAGTTTGTCTCAAGAATTTATGGTACTCTTTTTCAAAATCTGATTTATCCTTATTAATTATTTGCTCCATATTTTCAACTCCTTTTTTCCAAAGCCGCTCAAATTTATCCAATCCGTATTTCTCCAGGAAAAATTGAACCACACTTCCTGCCTGCATATAACCTGCCATATCGGGAAGTGTCCTGAATTGATGGAACAAAGAATCTAACGGAGTTAATTGTTTTGCGTAATATAAATTTGCAGCAATCGCATGAATGGGGTATTCCATGCAGGGATTATCAGCATATACTGCAATACCCTCCTGTATCCAATCGGCTGGTCCTGCGGCATAACCTCCAAACTGATTTATAGAAACAATATGCATTAATTCATGAGTATGGTAAGCCCTGATGGAATCGTTGGCGGCGATTAGTAATGCATAAACATCGGGTAATGCATAACCCTTTGGCGCAATATGGAGGAAAGGCCGCAATTTTTCCCGGTCATTAAAATAAATAATTTTTATAGGATAAGCCGTCTTTTTATTGCCCAATAACCGGATGCAATGATTTCTTGATAAAATTGCTTCATTGGCCAACTTATGAATATTGTCCTCAAAAAAATCATCCGATTCGTAATAAAAGGTTATGTTGTCTTTTTCCAATTGCTTGAATTCTATTTTGCTATGGTTCAGAATCGTATCTACAAGGGGGCCAAAACAGCCTGTGTCCTGTAGGTCATTGTTGTCTGTCCCGCCGCAACCAGTCAGGAGAAAAACGGTTGCAGAAAAAATGGTTGTCAACAGAGTTGGCATCTTCATCTTGCTTGCTGTTGATTCAGATATTACCGGTAAACCTCATCAATCTGATTTTGCAGAAAATCTTTTGTCATTTTACCAATGACCGACAAGTCTTCCCAGAAACCTTCGATTACAATTTTATTCTGAAAACCCATTTTGGCCATCCGTTTATTCTTTTCAAATTGTTCATCGGAAACCGCAATCGGAGACACCCATCTGCCGATGGATTCCGTATTGCAACTAAAACCTGCCGCCGTAATAACGCTGTCATTTTTCAGGTGTTCGGCAATACCGATTTCGGGCTTTTGTGAAAAAGCCCAAACAGATGAAAACGTCAAGGAAATCAATAAAATAAGGTTGCGCATCCGGTTATTTTTTTATATTTTTGAATTCCGGGAATCATTCCATGAAAACGTGCAACCCAGCCTTTCCGGTTCTCAATAATGCATCAGCAAAAAAATTACGTATTTTTAATGTTGTAAAATTCGGGGTGACTCCTATGAACGGATCATCTGCGGTCTGCCGTCTTCACTCATCTCCCCCATCAACCAAAGGGTAAACGCTGCCATCGGCGTCCAATACTCCGAGATCTGCCAGTCGCCATTGCCAATGGAAGGTTCGTCATGGTGGTCGCCGCCCAGGCCGTTCATCACGGCGCCAGGGATTACAGGCGTCAGCGGGCTGAACGAACTGCCGGGAAAATGTTTCGGATGGTTGTACCCTGCTCCGATCAGGGTGGAACTGTTGAATGGGTTGACGCCGATGATCCAATCCAGTTGCCGCTGTGCGAGGGCCTTTAATTGCGGGTCCTGCAGGATCTCACCAGCTTTGAACAGGCCTACACCCGCCGATGCGAGGTTGGCGTTGACACCCACCCACCATTCCTGTTCAGGCTGCATGAAGTACCGGTACCAGTATTCGCCGGATCTTCGGCCGCCGCCGGGGTCGTCGCCCGTGAACAACCCAAACGGTACGATGCCGAAGGCGTTTTTCCCGGCGAAAAACCGGAGATAATCCCTGGAATATCGTTCGATCGAATTTTTCCATCCTGCCACCTCCCGGTGATTGGGGAAGGTTTGCACGAGGTCGCAAAGGGCGATCAGTTCCAGGCAGCCGTTCCATATATTTTTGTAGGGTTCCTTTTCGGCTGGAGAAAGATAAAAAAAACCGCCCACGGTATTGGCCTGGCGCTCAGCCTGCAGTTTTTTCAACTCTATTGCCTGACTGACGGCAAAATCCCGGTACCGGTCTTTTTTGGTGGTTTTGTACAACTCAATGGCAGCCTGAATGGAAAACCCGATGACGCCGGGATGGCCTTTGTGGTCGCCCTGGAGGCACCATTCGAAACATTTTTCAGCGGCTGCGAGGCATTTTTTGGCATAATTCCGATCCGCTTTTTTCATGATCCTGGCCATCATCGCTTCGGCTACAATGAATCCGTACTGCCCGGTCAGGTCGAGCGGGTCGGTGCGGATGATCCGGTCGTCTTTATCGCCGCGGATCAGCATATCATGTGGAGATCTGCCGGCATTGGGTTTGACCATCCGCAATTCGCCGGTTTCCGGGCCGACGACGTTGTCGGTCCAGCGGTTGCTGTCAGAGTGTTTCTGCACGTCCCCGCCAATATAGCTCATGATATACCCCTGAGGTTCCTGCATACGGAGGAAATACCGGTTACCCCAAAGCAACTCTTCCCGGATTTTAGCCCGGTCGCCGGCCCCGGATTCATATGTTTTGGCCAGGCCGATCATCCCGTAAATGGTAGCGCCGACCCATTTGCGCAGGTCGCTGGCGTCGTGCCACCCGCCGGCTACGTCCTGGTGTTTGCCGTTGTCCATCCGGATGCCGTCGTCGAGGTGGCAGGGCGACAGGTACCCGGTGGTACTGGCGCCACAGCGCTGTTTTGAAAAATAATGGACGATCAGGTCCATGACCGGCTGGTAAACGGTTGACGCGATTTCAAAGGGATAGGAACGCAGGGTATCGGCCAGGATATAATAATGCCCGGGCCGGGAAACTGCGCTGAAATCGCCTTTGGCATAGGTCCCGAAATCTCCGGCAAAAGGCTCCAGAACGCCCGAATAAACGGTGGTCCGGGTTTGGATATCGACAACCTGAAACGGGCGTTTTTTATCGCCTTTGACCAGGCAGGTTTTGGCGGCAGCAGGCAGGTAACCGGCCTGGTTGACGAGGATGCCGACGTTGTAATCCCGGGAGAGGCGCTGAGCATGGGCTAGTGGCCGGAAGGTGAACAGGAAAAGGGGTAAAATGAGCGCCAATATGAGTTTGAAGTTGCAAACTTCAAACAGCGGGCGGGTTTGAAGCGTATTTTCAGACATAAAGGATTGCTTTGTTGGCGAATATCGGGAAATCGTTGAAAATCTAATACAAAACGGTGTTTAAAGTATTTGGGATGGAACCAAAAAATAACCGCGCCCGGCTAAAAAAATATGCACCTACTCCCGCACCACCAACACCTCCCCCTTCAACCGCGCCACCTTCCCATCCTTTTCTGCAACCTCCACCCGGTACACATAAATCCCAGGCGGCAATAGTTTCCCGCGTGATTGTCCGTCCCATCCCAGGTCCGGCTGGTTGGGCGCAAAATGCTCCCGCTGGAAAACCAGGCCGCCCCAGCGGTCGAATACCCTCAGGGACCTGACTTCCGTTAAATCTTCCGTGCTGAAAACCGTGAAATAATCGTTGACGCCATCCCCGTTAGGGCTGAAAGCAGAGGGGATAAAAACCGGCACAGGCTTGCGCGCCACGCCGATCAGCACTTCGTCGGTCACGGAACACCCTTTGGGGTCAAAGGCTTCAAGGGTAAAGACGGCACTTTCGAGGGGTTGAAACCTGGCCTGGAAGTCCTGGGTGGGGAAAAAGCCTTCCGGCGACCACACAAAGGACACCACCTGGAAATTCGTCACCGGCAATAATGCCACAATATCCCCCTGTTCGATAAACTGGTTGGGGCCCAGGTCGAGGGTCAACGGCGCCGGTTCCGCCAGGTCCAGTACGTACGACGTTTCACAGCCGTTCCTATCCAGTATCCTCACCGGGTAAATACCGGCTTTCAGGCTATCCATCCTATAGGGAAATCCGGTCAGAAAATCGCTGGTGAACCCGGGTATGGAAACCTGGTAGGGCGGCGTTCCGCCCTGCACCACCCGAACGGAAATCACCCCGTCTTCCGCGCCGGGGCAAACCGGATCGGAGGCTTCCAGGTCAGCCGTAATTTCAGTGGGTTCAGTGATGGTTGTACCGCCGGCGACCGTACAAAGGGCCGCATCGGTCACGGTAACGGTGTATGTACCTTGCGCCAACCCGGTCAGGTCTTTGGTAGCTGCGCCGTTGCTCCATTGAAAGGTATAGGGCCCCTTTCCGCCGTAAACATTCAGGTTGACCGCCCCATCTCCGGCGCTGAAACAGGAAATATCCGCCGGCAAAAACTCCAGCAGGAACGGACAATCCGGGTAGCCGATCTCAAAACTGCACTGGATCATGCATCCGGAGGCGTCGGCGGCGGAAATCGTGTAAACGCCGGCTTTTAACCCGGTTATTTCATAATGTCCGCCTGAAAAATCAAAACTGGAAACCAATGGGCCTTCAATTTGGATGAAAAAGGGTGAAATGCCCCCGGCCAATTCAAATTGGGCGATTCCTTCGCTGCCGCTAAGGGTGACGACGGGCGCCGTGGCGCCGCAGATCAGGTCCATGACAGGCGGTTCTGTCAGTGAGATGGCCGCCTCACCCGAGCAGCCCAGGTTGTCGGTCACCGTAACACGATAGTTTCCGGCGGGGAGATCCGTCAGATTTTCTCCGCCGGATGCGCCGTTGCTCCACTGGATGGTATAGGGTGTTTTGCCCCCCGAAATGGAAAGGGCGATCCGACCGGAGGATTCGCCGTTGCAACGGATATTTTGTTCGATAACCAGCGCAGGCTTCGGCGGCGGAACAATATTCAGGTAAATAGGGACTGGATCGGTGGAACAGGCGCCGGTCCCGGGTTGGGCAAAAACCACGGTGGTTCCGGTGGTGAAACTTGCCGGATTTGGGATGGGCATTGTCCCATCGGCGTCGGAAAACCAGGTGACCCCGCTCACCGGACCATTGACGATGTCCTGCTCCAGCGCTACCAGGTTGAAGGTATACTGGCCAGTCCCCGTATCACAAACTTCCAGCGTGACCGACTCGATGAACCCGCTGCCGGGCAACACCTGGATCTCCATCGGAATGCCCTCCGGGGACAGGTTATCCAAATCGGCGTCAAAGCCGCAGGCCGAATAATTCCGGATCTGGGTGATGCTGCCGACGGTGTTCAGAAAGGATTCCACGCCAAACGAACCGTTGGTCTGGATATAGGAAAAACCCCAGACGAGGTACGAGCCGGGGTCCAGCGCCGACAGGTCGAAATCGCCGGTGGTATTGAACTGCTCGATATCGTAATCCGGCGGATTGTTGCGGGTCAGGATAAAGGCGTATTCGAAATCAAAGCCGTCCGCGTCGGGCTGAAACTCATCGGGTTGGCTGTAATCCCGGGCAAACGGGCCGTAATCCTCTCCGTAACAAAGCTGGAGGGGAATGTCCATAAAGGCGGCTTCTGCGGGCGGGACGATGTCGCCGGCGTCGGTGTCCTTGCAATCGGGGATCTGCCCGGAAATGGCTGCGGCTCCTTGTTGAAGGGATGTGATAAAAGCGGCGTTCTGGGCGCTGTTGGGCGCGCCGGGGTTTTCGTTTGCCGAACTCGGCAGGCTGGGAAAATTGGCGGCGTCGGTCCAGTCATTGCCGGTGGTGGGCCGGAACTGGAACACCCTCCCGCCCTGCGGATTGGGGCTGGAAAGGGTAACCGGAGCGCCGTTCACGCCCGGAACCGTCTGGATGCCGCCCCAGAATACGGCGTGGACCAGGGTCTCGCAGCGGTCGCGCACCTGCACCATATCGCCCTCGTTGCGCAGGCCAACCTGCCAGCCTTCCGCCTGTGCAGCCGGATTGGCGCAGGGACAGTAATTGGCGGTGGAAGAGGAAGGATTGCTGCCGCAGGCGTCCAGGCAATTGTGGGTATGGGGGATGATGTACACCCCGTCGGCGGGGTTGTTGTCGTAGGGGTCGTCGGGCGGCAGTTTGGGGTTGCGGTCAAAACCGTTGTACACCACCAGGATCGACCCTGGCGGCACGGCCTGGTAACAATCGCCGAAAACCAGATGCCCCTGGGCGTTGCCCTGGCCGCCGCCGGGGTAATTGTTGTCGTCGAGGATCCAACCCTGAATGTCCACAGGGGTATTGGGCGCAGAAGGGGCTCCTGTGACCAGCAATTCGATGTATTCCTCTGCGCCGCCGGTGCCATTGGAGATCTCGTTGATGATCAGGCCGCCCCGTTCCGGGAAATAGGGCGCTGAGCCGGTGTATTGGGCCGTCAGGAGGTCAACGGAAAAAAGGAACAGAAGGATAAAAAGCAGGGTCTGAGCCGGCAATAGTCTGTGCATGAAATGAATTGTATTTGCGCTCAGTTGGCTGTCTGGTTGCGGGGCGCCCCACGTTTTCAGGGCTCAAAGATAGAAAAAAAGGGAGACTGTTTTTTATTCCAAATGAATAACGACCATTATTTTTTGGACGCTTCCACACATTTGTCATTCATGCCGGTCGCTTCCGGGCTCTCTCCAAAGCCGGGTTCCATTATTTTGCTTAAGGGATGTTTTCTTTATTCTTTAACCAGGCAATCACAATAAATATCCAAGTTGTTGGTTTTGTCGAATTCAGTTCCTGCGAGTTCTTTCTTCCAGTTTTTTTTCAAAGAATTTGCCAGGTTGTCCGTCCATTGAATCCCGAGATCCGAAAGACAATCTTCCATTTTTAATTCGGTAAAAATGAATAATCAATTCGTTGCCTTTGCGTCAAAAGCCCTGGCGCCCCACTCCCGACTGGCGGCCTTCTGCGATTCTATCTGGCTCCAGACCCTGTTTTGTTGTTTCTGCTGATATGCCCCGGGGCTTTCACCGTACACCGACCGGAATTCGTGAATAAAATGGGCCTGGTCGAAATAACCCGCACTCAGGGCAACGTCGGTGAGCCGCAGGTTATGTTTGTCGATCAGATGCCGCGCGTGTTCCAGCCGGACCAGGGTGGAAAAGAATTTATAATTGACCCCGATGGAATTGTGAATGAGCCGTTGCAGCGTCCTCTCCCCTATAAAAAGTTCTTTGGACAGGTGGTTCAACCGGAGCGAGCCGCGGGTGTGGAAAATGTACCGGGTAATGGCTTTGGCCCTGTCATCGATGTTCCGGATTTTCCGCAGTTGAGTGAGAAAAAAGGTATCAATAGCTTGTTTTTTGCACGGGACATCCATCGCCCGATACAGATCCTCGCAGAGGCCGTCCAGATCGTGTTGAAAAATGTGGTTCAGGTGCGCCCGGGAGTCGGTGATCTCCGATAAAGGAAAATCCAGGAACGGTTGGAGGCCCCAGGGCGTAAAATGGATCATGACCTGTTGAAGGGATTGGGTTGGCACAAACAAATGGGGTTTTGAACAAAAGCCCGTCACACTGTACGAATCCACCCGCTCAAACCGGTTGTCCACCATTTTCTGAAGGGAGGGTGTTCCAAAAAACAGGACCATTCGGGTATGGCTGGAAGGCATGACGAGAAACTCCATTCGCCCGGCCTGGTCGAAAGGGATATCGACAAAGGTATAATACTGAATATAATTCCGCAAAGAGGGATCCGGGTAGAATTTCTGGAAATAGTCCTTTTCCATTTTGTCAGGTTTTTACAATTCGCTCCATCAAAATCGCCGGATACTTGCACCTGTTAACGAATAATTGTTTCCAAATTTAATCAAATTTATGGAAATTCAAAGCAAAAAAACGGCTGCTAAGGTTGGCGCCTATACGACCCTTTTGGGTTCCTTGTGCATGTTGATCGGCACCGCTTTTTGGGGATCATCAGGGGCCGACCTGGATAAATCACTGGATGCCAGAGATTTGACTACTTATCTGGCCTCTGTTCAAGAAGTCGGAACGTTGCTGATCACCAATCTGTCATGCTGGATAGTCGGGGTTATCCTGATCGGCTGCGGCGCAACCATGATGACCGTTTTGTCCGCCAGTCGGCCGGTTGCCGCAAAAATTGCGTTGTATAATTACTGGATAGCGGTTCCGCTGGTGGTGGCTTCCTACGCCGCCTGGTTGGCGATTGTAGCCCGGCTTTCTGCCGACGGAACGCCCGCATCGGCAACGCTGGCGGAGGTTCTCGGCTGGTTTGCTTCCAGAGCGGACTGGATTGGTACCATCCTGGTGTTGGGCACGGGTCCGGCGCTGGTGGCTTCCGCAGGTCGGGAAGACTGGGTTCCAAAATGGCTGTTCTTCTGGAGCCGGGTCACTTTGGCAGCCGGAGTGATAACCGTCGTTGCGATGTACGCGGGCGGAATGACCACCTACGGCTTTCTGATCATACCGGTTGGAATGGGGTGGCTGATCGCTGCGTCCGTGGTTTTGTTCAGGTTCAGGTAATTATTTTTAAATCAAAAAAAAACGTCAATGACCACTTATCCCGAACCCTTTAAAAATCGTTTCGACAAGACGAAATCGAGGGCCCTGCTGAGCGGAGGCGCTGTGTATACTTTTCTGGCAACGGGTAAAGAAACCGGCGGACAATTCGCCCTGTTTGAGGCAAAAGGTGTTCCCGGCATGGAACCGCCCCCGCATACGCATACCCGGGAAGACGAATCTTTTTATATCCTTGAAGGCGAATTGCTGTTCACCATCGGAGAACGGGAATTCAAGGCAACCGCCGGCGATTATGTGTTTATGCCCCGCAATGTCCGGCACCAATTCAAGGTGCTAAGCCCCAGTTTCCGTTGTCTGGTCGGTATTTACCCGGCGGGGTTCGAGGAATATTTTGAGCCCCTTTCCGTCCCTCATGCCTCCGATGAGATCCCTCCTGCTGTCGCTACGCCGCCGCCGCCGGAAGCGCTGGAAATGATGCGGGCTCTGGATGAGAAATTTGGAATTGTTAACGGCTGATGATGAACGCCCCTACTCCAAAAAACTCAAATCCCGGGTATAGATCCCATTCACCAAAGAATCAATGCTCACCGACGCCAGGGTAATATCCGTAATATCCAGCCGGGCGCGGGAGGAAAAGATGCCCAGCCCTTCCGAGATATTGGAATAGACCGGCAACTGGTTGGAACTGGTGATGCCGCTATTGGCCTGTACAATGCGCTGCAATTCAGCGAATTCGGCGCCGGCTGCGGTGATGTGGAAGTCGAGGGAAACAAACCGGCGCGCGCCATTTGCGAGGGGCTCCAGGGCCCCGGCCACAAACTGGAAAAACTCCTCGGATTTGAAGTTGAAGGTAACCTGTGTGGAACCGCCGTCGCGCTCAAAATTGCGGGACATAACCCAGACCGCCTCTTTCTCCAGGAATTGGGTCGGGTTGTTGGGGTCTGATTCGAGGTAGTGCATGGTGGCCCGGACGTCGAACAACACGGCGTTCTCGTCTGCTTTCCAGGAGATGCGGCGGGTGGCGTTGTAGTCGCCCAGCGAAAAAACGGCTGGCGGGGCGTTGGTTACTTTTTCCAGGGCGCCGACCATGCGGGTATCGGCCGTTACGGGTGGCAGACCGTCGCCGCGGCTGATGGTCAGCGTCACCTCATCGCCGCCTTGCAGCAACAATTCCTGGGCGCCCGCCTTATACAGGATATTTGGCGCTTCTGCAAATATGCCCGCTTCGCGGGGAAAACCCTCTGCCGCGCCGTCCACCCGCTGCAGAACGACTACCTTCCCGTTGCGCAGGTTCTTCATTTCTATTGTCACTTCCGGGCCGTAGTACAACGAGTCGGGGATCCGGGCAATATCTTCCGCATTGCCCCCTGGCTCCAGGAAGGCCTTTTCAACACGGATATAATGGGCCGCGTCGTCCACCGATACCAGCCCATATACGATGGGAATGTCTTTCCATTCGCTTTCAAGCACAAAATCCGTGGAACAGGCTGCAAGGAAGAGCACGAGAACAACAGTTGGTAATATATATCGCATTATAGCTGAATTTCGGCGCCCAAAGGTAAGGCTTTTTGCCGAATGAGGAATACGGGGAGTGTACTATGACGGGGGGGTGACGATTAATTGATTGGTTCGATTGGTTCGATTGGTTCGATTGATTCGATTGGTTCGATTGGTTCGATTGGTTCGATTG
>CAZLEF010000112.1:0-18528 GCA_964558465.1 uncultured Lewinella sp.
ACTGGGAGACTTGGGGACTTGGGGACTTGGGGACTTGGAGACTGGGGGACTTGGGGACTGGGGGACTGGGGGACTTGGGGACTTGGGGACTGGGGGACTTGGGCGGGAGCGCATCCGGCAGCAGTTGTACAGCCAAAACCGAAGAGCAGGCCCGTCTAGTCCTGGAAAACTTCGGCCGCAAATGGGATGGGAAATACCGTCAAATCCGCCCTAATGGGAAACGGCATGGCCGGAGTTGATGGCGTTGCTGGATTTCAGGGAGCACATCCGCCGGATCATCCGCACGACCAACCCGGTGGAAGCCCTTCACCAGGTACTGCACAAGGTCGCTAAAGTCAAAGGGGCCTGGGCCAGCGAGCGGGCGCTCCTCAAACAGTTATACCTGGCCTTGATGCATAACGAAAAATTGTGGAAACGGACCGCCTTTCACTGGAAGGCCGTCCAACGAGAACTACTCGAACGCTTCAGAGCGGCCTACGGAAAATATCTGCAATCGTTCACCCGTTCTCCCAGTCACCCAGTCACCCGCTCACCCAGTCACTCTTTCTCCCAGTCACCCGCTCACCCGCGCCACCAAATCCGCCCATTTGCAGCCTTCCAGCGAAGGAATGACAGCATCAGCCTTTCCCAGGATGCCGGGGTCGCCCACGCCGATCACATGGAATCCGCCATGGAGCGCCGCCTCCACACCGGCTTCCGCGTCTTCAAAGACAATGGATTGGGAGGGGTCAAGGCCTAGTTCGCCGGCGGCTTTCAGGAAAACCTCCGGATGCGGTTTGCTGTGAGTGATCCGGTTGCCGTCCACGATGCTGTCGAAATAGCCTTCGAGGCCGATGCGATCGATAATGGTCCGGGCATTTTTGCTGGAAGAGCCGATGGCGGTTTTGACGGACAAGGATCTCAGCTCTTCCAGAAAAGGCATCACACCGGGTAAAATCTCTTCGGGGGTCATTTCCCGGATATATTCCAGGTACCATTGGTTTTTTTGCGCTGCATACCGCGCCTTTCCGGCTTCCGGCAACACCAGATTGCCCCAGGAAAGGATTCGTTCGATGGATTCCATTCTGCTTACGCCTTTCAATTGCTCGTTTTGCGCCGGTGAAAAATCAAAACCCAGTTCGTTAGCCATTCTTTTCCAGGCGAGGTAATGGTATTTGGCTGTGTCCACGATCACGCCATCGAGGTCAAAGATTGCGCCAGAGATATTTTTTATCATACCTGCTTTAAATTGTGCGCAAATTTTACCATTTTTTCCCAAATGGTTAAACCCGGAACAGGTAAGAGTGTCTAACGGTTGCCATTTTGTGCAGACCAATACTTTTTTCACCTTAAATTGCTTGCTTATGGACAGAAGAGCTACGCTGACCAGGCTCTTTGGCGTAAATGCGGCTGCCGCTCCTGCGAAACCTGCCGTCGTTACAGGTCTGGAGCCGTACACAGGCCCCTGGAATGATGAACAAGCGGCCCATATTTTACGGCGCTGCACTTTCGGCCCCACCAAAACCATGGTCGGGGAAGCCCTCAGCCTGGGACTGGATGGGGTGCTGGCCAAACTATTTGAAGATCTGCCTGCGCCGGCGCCACCCGTCAACCACAACTCCAATGATGATCCAAATGTGCCGATCGGCGAAACATGGATCGACGCCCCCTATTCAGCCACTGTCAATTTGAGACCTTACCGGAATCAAAGCATCCGCGCCTGGAGCCTCAAGCTCATGATGGAAGAAGGTATCTCCATCCGCGAAAAACTGATCCTCTTCTGGCACAACCACTTTGCCACCAGCAACGTCAATGATCCCAAGTACCTGTACCGGCATATCGAATTGCTTCGAACCTTTGCCTGGGGCAATTTCCGGGAGCTGATCAAAAAGGTCACGATTGATCCCACTATGCTCCGGTTTCTCAACGGCAATCAGAACACCAGGGTAGCCCCCAATGAAAATTATGCCCGGGAACTCCTCGAACTGTATACCGTCGGCAAAGGCGCTCTGGCCGGCCCGGGGGATTATTCCACCTTTACGGAAGCTGACGTACAGCAAATGGCCAAAGTGCTCACCGGATGGAGGGACCGCGGTTTCAACACCCAAAATCCCGCGGTTCAGGTGGAATCCTATTTTACTCCGAACCGCCATGACACCGGGTCCAAACAGCTTTCCCACCGCTTTAACAATACGGTGATTACCAATCTGGGCGACCAGGAATACGCCCACCTGGTGGATGTGATCTTCCAGCAGGACGAGGCAGCCCGGTTCATCTGCCGGAAGTTGTACCGGTGGTTTGTCTATTATACGATCACTGAAGAAGTGGAACTCAACATCATTCAGCCGATGGCCCAGGTATTGATCGATAATGACTACGAACTGAAACCCGCACTCGAAGTTTTGCTGCGCAGCAACCACTTTTTTGATATTCTGAACTGGGGCCCCATGATCAAAAATCCTTTCGATTTTGTGGTTTCTTCCATCAAAACCGCAGAGGTTCCCCTGCCGCAGGATGAATTATTGAATTACAGGGTCCAATATCGCATATTCCTGGCCATCGCCCTGATGGAAATGGAATACTACAATCCGCCCAGCGTGGCGGGTTGGAAAGCCTATTACCAGGAGCCTTTGTTTTACCGGACCTGGATCAACTCCACCACCCTCCAGGCCCGCATGGGTTTCACCAATGTGCTGGCCGGCGCAGGGCTGAACATAGCCGGGTTCAGATTGAGGCTGCGGCCGCTCGAACTGATCGCCACCATCGGCAATCCACTCGATCCGGATGCGGTGATCTCGGAGTTTGCCAAACTGCTTTTCCCGATGCCGATCTCCGAATCGCAAAGCGTGGCGCTGAAGGAATTGTTGCTGCCCGGCCTTCCGGATTATGAGTGGGCGCTGGAGTTTGGCGAATACCTCGGCAATCCCGACGACGAGGACCTGGCCGTTGCCGTTGAAGCCAAGTTAAGGGCGTTGCTGACCGCCATGATCAGCATGCCGGAGTTTTATCTAAGTTAAAAATCCTGTTGTCATGAAAAGAAGGAATTTCATCAAAACCGCCGGCCAGGCCGTCACCCTGCCCATTCTGCTCAACGGAATGAAGCTTTCTGCCTTGTCGCGGAGTTCTATATTCAACGCCATCAACAACGACACCGACCGGGTTTTGGTCCTCATCCAGATGAATGGCGGCAACGACGGCCTGAACATGGTCATCCCCCGCGATCAATACAGCGGGCTGTCCATTGTGCGGCCCAATATCCTGATCCCGGAAACCTCCGTGCTCCCGCTCAACGATCTGGTCGGCCTGCACCCCACCATGATGGGTGTCAAAAACCTTTTTGAAGAAGGCAAACTCAACATTGTGCAAGCTTCGGGATACCCCAACCAGAACCGTTCCCATTTCAGGTCGACGGATATCTGGACCAGCGGGTCGCCTGCCGACCAGTTCTGGACCACAGGCTGGCTGGGCCGGTATATGGATACCCAATACCCCGGCTTTCCCGAAGAATACCCCAACGACCAGTACCCCGACCCTTTTGCCATTACAATGGGTAATGTGGTTTCAGAAACCTGCCAGGGGGTCTCGGCCAATTTTAGCCTGACCCTCAACGACCCGTTCAACCTTCTGTCGCTGTATGAAGGCGAGCCGGGTGAATTGCCTGCCACGCCTTATGGCGAGGAACTCTCGTTCCTGCGCATCGCCATCGCCCAGAGCAACGCCTATTCCGAGGTGGTGGAGGTAGCCGCAACGGCAGGCGCCAACCTGGTTGCCTATCCCGAGGATAACCGGTTGGCGCAACAATTGAAGAACGTGGCACTTCTGATCTCCGGCGGCCTGAAGACCAAAATATACGTCGTCAGCCTGGGCGGATTCGACACGCACGCCAACCAGGTGGCCGAGGGCGACCCCACCACAGGCGAACACGCCCAATTGCTGGAAATCCTGTCGCAGGCCATCAGTGTTTTCCAGGCTGACCTGGCCGCACAGGGGCTTGAAGAACGGGTGATCGGCATGACCTTCTCGGAATTCGGCCGCCGGATCCGCTCTAACGACAGCCTGGGCACCGACCACGGTACGGCTGCCCCTTTGATGGTCTTTGGCGGTTGCGCCAATCCCGGCATCCTGGGCGACAACCCCGAGATCCCTTCTGATGTGGACACCCAGGAAGGCATTCCCATGCAATACGATTTCCGGGATGTTTACGGATCGATCCTGATGGATTGGTTCCTTGTGCCGGAGTCCGACGTTAAAACCCTTCTGCACCAGGGGTTTACCCATCTTCCGGTTCTGGAGGTGTGTTCGCCGGTTGCCACAGGCCATCCGCGCGCAGATGAGGCGATCCGGCTGGACAATTTCCCGAACCCTTTCCGGGAATCCACGACCATTACTTTTCATTCGAAAAGCGAGCGGGTAAGGCTCAGTATTTTTAACAGCCTGGGTTCGGAACTGGAAGTACTGATCGACAAAAAACTGCCGGAAGGAGCGCATAGCATTGAGTTCCGCCCTGGAAAACTGCCCGCGGGGAATTATTACTGCCGGTTGCAGTTGGAAGACCGGATCAAGACGAAACGGATGGTTGTTATTTAGTCGTAAGTTGACAGTTGTAAGTCGTAAGCCCGCTAATGACCAATTGACTTACGACTTACGACTACCTGACTTACGACTTACGACTACCTGACTTACGACTAAAATCAATAGTTACCCTCGAAGAATTTTTTATACACATCGATCGCTTTGGTGCTGATGATGATCCGGTAATTGTTCTGGGACACCGGCAGCAGATCAAAGTTGTACTTTTTTGTGTCCAGGAAGTCTTTTGTATTTTTGGCGACGCCTTCATAATATTTCATAGCGTCAGCGGCATTTTTAAACCGCCGGAGGACCAGCACGGGCGTCTCCTGTTTTTCCCCCATGTAAATATTGGAAATGCGCAGTTTTTCGAGGCTGTGGTATTTTTCATTGTAATCCGATACAATGAATTTAACGTCATTGAGGGCGACTTCCTGGTTGAAAACGATGATCATATAGTGCAATTCATCCGGATTGTACACATAACCGCCGGCATTTTCTTCCTCAGCCTGGCCAGGCAGTTTGGCGCCGGCGCCGCCCAGCATCCGCAGGATCTCTTTGGCTTTGCGCTGTTCGTCGGAGTCCGGATAAAGCGCCACTACTTTCTGGAGGTCCTCCACATAAGCATCCTTTCCCTTGATATTTCCGGTGCACATAGCCAGCAGGAGCGCGTATTTGGCCTTGAGCGGATGTTTGCCAAATAGCTGGGCGAGGGCCTGTTGTCCCTGTTCGTAAGCCTCCTGATATTTGCCTTGTTTGAAATCCTGGTAGATCTGATCGTAACGCTGGTTTCGCAGGCGTTCCTCACTCATAAATTTGGCGGCATATTCCGGGTCCTGCAGCAATTTAGCATAATTGGTGGAGGGATATTTAGAGATAATCTTATCGTAATAGGATTTTGCGGCGGAGGCATTATTGAGGTCGGTATGATCGAGGTACAGCAGGTACCAGGAATCAAGTTCGTAATTACTGTTCGGGAACCGGACGTTGAGGTTTTCCAGGATTTCCACAGATTTGGCGTAATTTTTCATCCGGTCGCGGTACAGGGCGCCCAGTTTGAACATAGCCTCCCGGATCTGGATCCTGAATTCTTCGATCTCCTGGTCCGTTTTCGGGTAAGCGCCGAGGTATTCGGCCAGATTGGAGGGGTCAATGGCTGCCACCTCCGATTCGGATTCAGCGCTGGTTCCTTCCGTTTCGGATATGGACCTCCGGTTGGAGCGGCGCCAGTCGTCTTCCAGTTGGCGTGCGCCCCAGCGGCGTTGAAATTCTTTTTCACCCCGTTTCAGGGCTTTGTCGTTATAGGCAAAAAAATCACTTTTGACCAGGGCGGGAGCGGCGCCTTTCGGGCCTGCAGCGGCTTCAGCTGCCTTTGCCTGGGCCTCCAGCAAACGGGCTTCGTCCCGGTCCTTTTTTATTTTACCCGCCAGCTTCAATTTTTCTTCCTCCGGCAATTCGGCAATGCGCAGCAAACTGTCTTTTTCCTGGATGATGGTCAGGTTTTGGGCAATTTCAGTCAGGCTGGTACTGTACCGCCGAACATCGTCATAACGTTCATCGGAAGTATTCATGCGTTCAAGCGCGCTGTCAAAATACTGTTTGGCGCTGATATAATTTTCATCTTCGAATGCCATATTGGCCAGCAGGTAATAGACCTCCGCTTCGAGGGCCCGGTTGCCCGAACTGTACTTGATCACATTTTGCAGATTCGCTTCACCGGCGGCCTCGTCATTTTGTGCCAGTGCGATTTCCGCCAGGGCGTAATAAACCTGGTCCCGGTATTCTTCATTTTTGGGGTCCTTCAACATTTTTTCCAGGTTCAGCCTCGCATCTTCACCCGAACCCTTGCCGGTTCTCCAGGCGTTTTGAGCCAGGTTGAGGCGCGCGCTGAACTCCATCTCATAATTATCGGTGTATTTCACCACTTGCTCAAACGACGCATAGGCCGCCTCATTTTGCCCCAATTTCTGGTTCAACTGGGCCTTGATATAACTGAATCGCGCCCTTTGAGCCCGGTTTTCGCCCAAATCAATCGCTTTTTCGAGCAGGGGAACGGCTTCCGCAAATTTTTTCAACCTGATATAATGGTGGGCCATCACCGCAGCGGTTTCGGCGCTGATATCCTTGAATGTTTTGGGGTCTTTTTCCAACTGGTTCAAAATACGGATGGCTGCATCCGGATTATCCCGTTCGATATAGGTTTTGGCCAACCAAAGGAGCCCCTCCTGATAAGCAGGCCGGTGTTTCATGAAATAACTGTCCGGGTCGCTTTCGATCGCTTCCGAGCCCGAATCACCCAGTCGAATGGTGGTTGGAACCGGTTCTTCGGCGTTTTCTTCAGGCAGATTGGGCGTTGGTTTGACGGCGGGGGCGCCGGTTTCATCCGTATTTTTGGGTGCGGTAGTACTTTTATTACTTTTTGCGCTGCCGCCTTTTTTCCGCTTTTTTTTCAATTCGCGGTTGTACTGTTTGCGTTCTTTCTCCCTTTCTTTTTTGGATTGTACCGCTTCTTTTTTACCGCTGTCTTTTTTACCCGTCCTCGAAGAAGCCGTCCGGCTGCTGCTTTTTTTACTTTTTGAAGCCGCCTCTTTTTTTGCTTTTTCCTTCGAAGGCTTATATTCTTCCGTCATAAAACGGAGGGTCTGCTCGGCGCCTTCATAATCCTTTTTGAGAAATTGGGCTTTTCCCAGGAGCAGGTAACAATCGTCGGTCCATTGGCTTCGCCGGTGGAGGTTGGCCACCACGGTCACTTTTTCAATAGCCTGGTCGAGGTCAGGGGCTACGGCCTGGGGGTTATCGGCGGCAATATATTCGTACATGGGCAATACCTGGGTATAATTGTCCTGGTATTGTTGTTCGAGTTGGAGAATGCTGCCCTGAAGCAGCTCATTTGCATTGAAATAGCCGTTGTATTTGGCAGTTGTATTGTGATAGAGTTTGCCCATCATCGACAGATCGTCCTGCTTTTTCCGCGTAGTACAGGCCGAAAAAAGAACGATCAGGACCAAAAGGGCGCCGAAGCGGAGCGTTTGAACCAATGTCGTATTGTTTGATTTCATGATTGTCAGGATTGGCCGGCCATTTCAGTCCGGCAAAATTACCTATCTTTGCATTTGTACCTTCACGCCGGCAGGTTTTGTGCATTAAAAAACAGCTAATCCTGTTTTAAATCAAGGAAATCCAATCCTGATCATCCACAAAATCCGGCGAATCATGGTATAATAACGCCAGGGGGCAAAATTATTTTATTCCGGCCACACTTTCAAAGCGCAAATTTTAAAATATTCGTATTCGGCCGGCGTTTCTTAACAAAATACCTTATGGAAAAACAAGGTTTTTGGCAAAGGTTGCAGGACAGGCTTCATCATACCTATCGTTTGGTGGTGATGAACAACGAAACTTTCGAAGAAGTAGGCTCTTATAAACTGACTTTGTTCAATCTTTATATTCTGCTCAGCAGCATCATGGTGGTATTTGCAGTCCTGATCTGGCTGATGATCGCTTATACCCCGCTTCACCGCTACATGCCCGGCTACGGCATGGGCAGCAACAGTGAGGAGGTTCAGGATTTGCTCCGCAAAGTGGACAAACTCGAAAAAGAGGTCGGCACCTACCGGGTCTATTCTGAAAGCATTCGAAAAGTCCTCGTGGGGGAGGTGACCACCGAAGAAGACGTGCCCAAGGTCAACCCGGTGGTCAAAGACACGCTCGGCGATATGACCCTGACGCCCTCCGAGGCGGAAATCGCCCTCCGGGAAGATGTTGCACTCGACGAAATCGGCGAAATCGCCCGTGAGCCCCGGACCACCAACCTGCCGGGCGCCAATGCGCGCCTGGAGCAAATGTATTTCACCCCGCCCGTGACCGGAGAGGTCAGCGCCGAATATATGCCGGATGAACAACATTACGGGGTCGATATTCTGGCTGCCAAAAACACCGCCATTAAAGCTGCGATGGACGGTTACGTTTTTCTGTCGGACTGGACCCTGGAAACCGGCAATACGATCGGCATTCAACACGCCAATAATATCATAACCTTCTATAAACACAATTCCGAATTGCTCAAAAAAGCAGGCAGTTTTGTCAAAGCCGGAGAAGCCGTGGCCATTATTGGCAATACCGGCGCCCTGTCCAATGGCCCTCACCTGCATTTTGAACTCTGGTACAAGGGAAAACCCGTCAATCCAACGGAGTATGTTGATTTTTAGGTGGGAACCAGGGCGGATTTCGATCCCGGGTGGTGTTAATTTTTTGTAAATTCCCAAAAAAAGTCTTCCTTTTTAAATAAAATCCAACCAAAATAAAGCGCTTTTTAAAGATTTGACATAATTTTGCGGATTCAAAAACGAGGATAGTAAACGATGCTTGAGCAGAACGAATCAAACGGCCTCCTGGCCGCGTTTAACGAAAAAGGAGAATCCATCAGCCCCATCTTGCCGGAATCGGTCAAAAATTTCCTGATTGATATAGACGGGACGATTTGCGACGATATCCCCAATGAAGAACCTGAGCGCATGCTGACCGTCCTTCCCTACCCCGATGCCCTGAAGATCATCAACAAATGGTATGAGGAAGGCCATCTCATTACATTTTTCTCCTCCCGCACAGAAGAACACCGTGAGATCACCGAAGCCTGGTTGCGCAAACACAACTTTCGTTACCATGGGTTGCTCCTCAACAAACCGCGCGGCGGCAATTACCATTGGATCGACAACCATATCGTAAAAGCTACCCGCTTCAAGGGCAAATTTACCGACCTGATCGTGCGCACGCATGAGATTGAGGTGTTTAAGCCTTGAACCGGATGTTTACCCGCCTTTTAGGGCGGGCTGGATGCTGGATGCTGGACGATGACCGCGAGCATCCAGCATCTTGTATCCAGTATCCAGCATCTCGTATCCATCTCATCCCCCTTTAATTTTTTCCATCCCTTTGGATTCCATGATCCGGTTGATTTCCGGCAACCCGGCATTCAGGGTCATTTCCAGTTTTTTCAGGTGGACTTCCAGTTCCTTCGATAGTTCTTCAAATACCTGATAAGCGCCCCTGGTCGGCCGGGCATCCCCCGTTTCGACGCTGCGCCGCAAAGAAGCCAGCCGGTTATTGAGTTTGATCGGAAAATTTAAAGGATCCTGACCGCTCTGGTTTCTCACCTGATAAAGTTCCTCTTCAATTGCGCTGATTTTTTCTTTCAAATCCTTGACAGTCCGGGTTAAGGTCTCGTCATTTACCCCTGCAAGCCGGGTATCCATCTCTTTTTTCAATTTCCGGATCCGGATAACCGCTTCGTTTGCGGCGCTTGTTTTTGCGTTGATCCTGGCGGCCAGTTCAAATTGTTCTTTCAGATCCGCCTGGGTAATGCCCTTGAGATTGGGATCCATCAGAACCTCAAAAGGAAAGGTCTGTTCGTAATCACCCGATTTCAAACGCACCTGGTACCGGCCCGGAGGGGCTTTGGGGCCTCTTCTCGGCCCGGCATTCCAGATGATCATGCCTTCAAAAGCAGTGGCATCCGGATAACAGAGATTCCAGGTAAAGGTGTTTAAGCCTTTGGCCGTGGTCGGTTTGGTTTGTCCGCCTCTTTCCCACCAGGGTATGTTCGGGTCCGGCTTGTATTCGGGTTGGTTGCCTAAAAACCGGTCAACCAATTGTCCGCCTGCATCCAGTATTTCAACAACGACGGAATCCGCCTGGTCCCTGAGCCGATACTGGAAAATAGCGTTGTAGATCCCGCGGATCGCGTTGCCGGGTGGATACAGCACTGCAGGCTGCTCCAGGGATTGGGGCGTCACCTGTCGCAGGGGGCCGATATCATCCAGTATCCAGAAACCCCGGCCGTGGGTGCCGAGCACCACATCATTGTCTTTGACCACCAGGTCGCGGATCGGGGTAACCGGCAGGTTCAACTGGAGCGACTGCCAGGTATCTCCGTCGTTAAAGGAAATATAGGCGCCGTGTTCGGTACCCAGGAACAATAATCCTTTTCTGACCGGGTCGGCCCGAATGGCCTGTGCAAAATGGCCGGCCCGGATGCCGCTGACGATTTTTGTCCAGGTTTTACCGTAGTCCCTGGTCCGCCATACATAAGGGGCGCGGTCGTCCACCTGGTACCGGTTGGCCGCAATATAGGCGGTTCCGGGGCTATGCCTGGATTCGTCGATGATACTGACCCTGGTGAATTTGAGCATATCCGGCGGGGTGATGTTTTCCCAGCTTTTGCCCCCGTTCCGGGTGATATGGACCTTGCCGTCGTCCGACCCAGCCCAGAGGCTATTGACGTCGTGATGGGAGGGCGCCAGTGCAAAAACAGTTGCGTAGATCTCCGGTCCGTTCATATCCTTGGTGATGATCCCCCCGGTGGGCCCCAGGGTTTCCGGGTCGGCATAGGTCAGATCGGGACTGATGCGTTCCCAACTCTGCCCGTCGTCGGTGGTTTTCCAAACATGTTGCGAACAGGTGTAAAGAATATTGTGGTCGAGCGGGGAGAAGACGATAGGGAACGTCCATTGCCAGCGTTCAGGAAGGGCTGAGGCCGGTTCTCCGGAGAAAAACCGGGGGTACACCTGAATGTCCCGGATCTGGCCGTTGCTGCGGTCGTACCGGGTAAGCAGGGCGCCCTGGCTGCCGGCGTAAAAAATGTCCGGATTGACGGGGTGTTGGGCAATGTACCCGCTTTCCCCGCCGCCGACATCGTAATACCAGCCATGATTGGGGCCCCAGGCCTGCATGTATTCCCAGCCATCGCTGGGTATGGCCAGGGTGGAGTTGTCCTGCTGGGCGCCCGCTACATGATAAGGCACGTCGGAAGTGGCCATGACGTGGTAAAGCTGGGTGGTACAATAATCCTGTTCCGTCCAGGTTTTTCCCCCGTTGATGGTCACCACTCCGCCGCCATCATTAGCGTTGGCCATGCGGAGCGGGTTATTGGGGTCGATCCACAAGTCGTGGTTATCGCCGTGAGGCGCATCGACCACTTCGAACTTCACGCCGCCGTCGGTTGATTTAAAGAATTCTACATTCAGGCAATAGACGGTTTCCGGATCCCAGGGGTCGGCATAGATCCTGGAATAATAAAAAGCGCGCTGCCGGAGTTTTCGCTCTTCATTGGTGCGTTTCCAGGTCCATCCACCGTCGTCTGAGCGGTAAACGCCGCCGTCGTTGGCCTCCACAATGGCCCACAGGCGTTGGGCGTTGGCCGGGGAAACGGTAATGCCGATCTTGCCGAGGGGGCCTTCGGGCATTCCGGGGTTTTTGGTCAGTTCCACCCAGGTATCGCCACCATCCAGGGATTTAAAAAGCCGGGACCCCGGTCCGCCGCCCCACATTTTCCAGGCTTTGCGATAAACCTGCCAGGTGGTGGCATAGATCACTTTGGGGTTTGTGCGGTCGATCACCAGATCGGCGGCGCCGGATTTGGCGTCAATAAAAAGGATCTTTTTCCAGGTATTCCCTCCGTCGGTGGAGCGAAAAACACCCCGTTCCTCATTGTCCCCGTATGGATGCCCGAGCGCTGCAAAATATACAATATCCGGATTGGTGGGATGCACCCGCACCCGGGCAATGGCCTGGGTTTCAGCCAATCCGAGGTGGCGCCATGTTTTTCCGGCGTCGACGGATCTATAGACGCCATCCCCCTGAGCGATACTGCCCCTGAGTTGGGTTTCGCCCATGCCGATATAAATAATGTCCGGGTTGGTCTCTGCGATACCGATAGCGCCGACCGAAGAACTCGTCAATTGCCCGTCGGTGACCGGCGCCCAGGTTTCCCCGCCGTCGACAGTTTTCCAAAGGCCGCCGCCCGTGGCCCCGAAATAATATTCGTTGGGCCGGCCCGGGCTTCCGGAAATGGCAAGGGATCGCCCGCCCCTTTGAGGCCCGATATTGCGCCATTTGAATTGCTGGTAAAACGCCGGATCGATCACCGGCTGATCAGCGGCCTGCGCCTGGAGATCCTGCATCCGGAAAAGGCATACCGACGCAATGGCAACAAGGAATTTCATACCGTTCATATGAAGGAAAGTTTTAAATAAAACTCAGTGCCGTGGCAGAGGAACTGAACCGTTCAAGGGATTCGACAAATATAATCAGAAGCAGGGTACCCCAAAGTTTTTTTTTATCCGGTGTACAACTATTCCGGGGTCAGGGTGTTTATACTATTATGCATTGCTATTTATTTGCCTGTTTGTCAAAGGGTTCGGTGCCGCGATTATACAGATTCTACTCCCTCCCGTTCCGATGAACGGCCTTGAATCCGATCCGGGTTCCGTGCATTGGCCATATCCCGAACAAAATATCTTGTCCCTGCTACCCAATATTAAATAGCTTTGCAGGCATTTTTATACAACCGGTTTCCTTTGAACGGCGCAAACCGTTCATCCGCGATCATTTTTTATCATCAAAAATTTTTAAATGCTGATCATCGACGTAGGTTCCAACGAAGGAATTGACCGCGCGCTAAAGCGCTACAAACGCAAACATCAACAAGTCAAACAAAAGCAGGAGTTGCTGGACCGCAAGTTTTTCACCAAACCTTCTGTAAAGCGCAGGAACGAAAAACTGGACGCCATCTACCGCGAACGGAAAAAATTGACGCCTTAACGGGCCTTGAAAGAAAGAAGGCAGGATCATGAGCAGATCTTGCCCTTTCATTTGATTTTGACGATACCCCAGCAGACTTGATCCGGGTTGATATGCCATTCCTTAACCAAATAACATATCCACCATGACCAAAGAATACCGTGCGTACCAATTGCGCAACTTCCGGGAAATCCCCGAGGTAAACCGTTTCCTGACGGAGGAAGAAAAAACCGCTATCGAAGTCGTCGGCAATGTCTTGCCCTTCAAGGTCAATAATTACGTTGTTGAAGAACTGATCGATTGGGAAAATTTCCGGCAGGATCCGATCTATGCCCTCACTTTTCCCACAGCCGACATGCTTGAACCCCACCATTTCTCAGAAATGGCCGATACCTTGGCCGGCGGCGCTTCCAAACCGGAGATCAAACTGATCGCCAACAAGATCCGAAAGGCCCTGAACCCCCACCCTGCCGGGCAAATGGAACACAACGTACCCCAACTGGACGGTACCCCCCTGACCGGCATCCAGCATAAATACCGGGAAACATTGCTGTTTTTCCCGAATCAGGGGCAAACCTGCCATGCTTATTGCACCTTCTGTTTCCGGTGGCCCCAGTTCGTGGGCATGAACGAACTCAAGTTCGCCATGCGCGATACCGAACTGCTGGTCCGGTATCTGCGGGAACATCCGGAGATCAACGACGTTTTGTTTACCGGCGGCGACCCTCTGATCATGAAAACCCGGATTATTGCCCAATACATCGACGCCCTGATCGACGCTCAACTCCCTAACCTCCGCACCATCCGCATCGGCACCAAAGCCCTTTCTTACTGGCCGCAGCGTTTTGTGACCGACGACGACGCCGACGAATTGCTGTTCCTGTTTGAAAAAGTTAAAAAGGCCGGCATTCACCTGGCCTTCATGGCTCATTTCAACCATACCTGCGAACTGGAAACGGACGTGGTGAAAACCGCCATTGACCGCATTTTGCAAACCGGAGCGGTCATCCGGACCCAATCTCCAATCATGCGCAAGATCAACGACAAAGCCGAAGTATGGGCCGCCATGTGGCAAAAACAAGTAGAACTCGGTTGCATACCTTATTATATGTTTGTGGCCCGGGACACCGGCGCGCAGCATTATTTCGCCCTTCCCCTGGATTCGGCCTGCAAGATCTTTAACAACGCCTACCGCCAGGTCAGCGGGATTGCCCGGACGGTAAGGGGGCCCAGCATGTCGGCCAGTCCCGGTAAGGTCCAGGTCACCGGCGTTTCCGAGGTCATGGGCGAAAAGGTTTTTGTACTCCGGTTCCTTCAGGCCCGCAACGCCAAATGGGTCGGAAGGCCGTTTTTTGCCCGGCATGATCCTCAAGCCGTCTGGATAGACGAACTCAAACCTGCATTTGGAAAAACCCAATTCTTTTTCCACGAGGAAAACCAGTTGACCACGCTTCTGCCTAATTAACAGCGGAATAGCCGGGCGCCCGGGCGGCGTTCGCGAAAATAGTTCACCCGGATTCAAAAAAATCCGGGTGAACTATTTTCACTTTCTAAATAATGAGTAATTTTGTTACTCATTTCATCCCATGATAGAAACATTGATCTCTTCGAAGACCAGGATAAAACTTTTGCTGAAATTTTTTCTCAACAGCAAAACAACCGCTTATCTTCGCAGCCTGGAAAGCGAATTCGGAGAGTCTTCCAACGCTATCCGGGTAGAATTGAACCGCCTGGAAAAAGCCGGTATGCTGACATCTCGTCAGGATGGCAACAAAAAGCGGTTCCAGGCGAATACCCAGCACCCCCTATTCAGAGAAATCCATAACATCCTGCGGAAACAAATCGGCCTGGACCATATCCTGGAAAAGGTGATCCTTCGCCTCGGCAAAGTTGAAAAGGTCTACCTGACCGGCCATTTTGCCCGCGGCATCGACAGCCAGGTCATTGAACTTTTATTCATCGGACCCGATATTGACCGAAACTATTTGGCCCGCTTGATCGTAAAAGTGGAATCGGCCATCAACCGCAAAATCAATTACCTGATTTTCGAAAACGAGACCCTCAATTGGGCTGAAATCGAAACCGAACCCTTTTTATTGTACGCTGAAGACAAATTATAATCTCTAAATAAGCGCCGAATGAGCAACATTCAAATGGTCGACCTCAAAAGCCAATACCTGAATATAAAAGCAGAGGTTGATGCAGCGATTCTCGAAGTTCTTGATTCTACCGCCTATATCAATGGCCCGCAGGTCCGGCAATTTCAAACGTCCCTGGAAACTTATCTCGACGTCCGGCATGTGATCCCCTGCGCCAATGGCACCGACGCCCTGCAGATCGCCCTGATGGCCCTTGGCCTTCAACCCGGCGACGAAGTGATCGTTCCTGCATTCACCTATGTGGCCACCGCCGAGGTGATCGCCCTCCTGCAGTTGAAGCCCATAATGGTCGATGTGGACCCCGACACCTTCAACATCACCGCTGAATTGATCGAAAACGCCCTCACCCCACGTTCAAGAGCCATCGTGCCGGTCAATCTGTTCGGGCAAAGTTGCGATATGGAACCCATCATGGCCCTTGCCGCAAAACACGGCCTTTATGTAGTGGAAGACAACGCCCAGGCGATCGGCGCCGAATATACCTTCAGGGACGGCAGCAAAAAAAGGGCGGGCGCCATCGGGCATATCGGCTGTACCTCATTTTATCCTTCCAAAAACCTGGGCGCCTACGGCGACGGCGGCGCGATCTACACCAACGACGAAACCCTGGCAACCGCCTGCCGCAGCATCGCCAATCACGGCCAGGCCACCCGGCGTTATTACCACGACGTGGTCGGTTGCAATTCGCGGCTGGACTCCATACAGGCCGCTATCCTCAACGTAAAACTGGCCCGGCTCGACCAATACGCCGCCGCCCGCCAAAAAGCGGCCGCTTATTACGACCAGGCTTTTGCCGGCGTCTCCCAACTCAAAGTTCCTGCCCGGCAACCCAACAGCACCCACGTTTTTCACCAATATACCCTTGTTTTGCGCGAAGGCGACCGCGAACAACTGCAAAACCACCTGAAGGACAAAGGCATACCGACCATGATCTATTACCCGGTGCCCCTTTATCAACAGGAAGCCTATAAAACCAGCGCGGCTCATCCGGGTTTCAGCCTGCCGGTTACCGAAATGTTGTGCCGTTCGGTCATTTCACTGCCCATGCACACCGAAATGGACGACGCCATGCTGGATTATATCTGTCAGTCCGTAAAATCATTTTTCAAATAACCAAAATCCATACGAAAACATGTTCCAGGAATTAGAAAAAAAAGAAAAATGCATCTCGGTGATCGGCTTGGGGTATGTGGGCCTGCCGCTGGCCCTCGCCTTTGCCCGCAAATTCAAGGTGATCGGTTTTGACATCAACCCGGACCGGGTGGCCATGATGCAACGCGGAG
Source organism: uncultured Lewinella sp. (assembly GCA_964558465.1). Lineage (GTDB taxonomy): Bacteria > Bacteroidota > Bacteroidia > Chitinophagales > Saprospiraceae > JACJYC01. Next base: position 16,568 of record CAZLEF010000112.1, read on the forward strand.
AAGACCCCAGCAAGGAACTGGAAAGCGAGGACTTTCACGGTTGCGATATCACCTTTACTTACAAGATGGAGGATCTCAAAAAAGCCCATTTTCACGTCGTAGCTGTGCCCACTCCGGTCGACGAACACAATGTTCCCGATCTGAAACCCGTTTTGAAAGCTTCGGAAAGCGTAGGCAAAGCCCTGAAAAAAGGCGACTATGTGGTTTACGAATCCACCGTTTACCCGGGCTGCACCGAAGAAGATTGCCTGCCCATACTTGAGAATCTTTCCGGGTTGAAATTGGGAACCGGTTTCAAATTGGGATATTCACCTGAGCGGATCAACCCCGGCGACAAGGAGCATACGATCGAAAAAATCCTGAAGATCGTTTCCGGCAGCGATGACGAAGCCGCCGGAGAGATCGCAAAAGTTTACGGCGCGGTGATCCACGCAGGGGTTTACAAAGCTTCCTGCATCAAGGTGGCCGAGGCCGCCAAGGTGATTGAAAACACGCAGCGCGACCTGAACATTGCGTTCATGAACGAACTTTCCATTATTTTTGACCGGATGGGGATTGACACCAAAGAAGTGCTCGACGCCGCCGGCACCAAGTGGAATTTCCTTAATTTCAGCCCCGGCCTGGTCGGCGGCCATTGCATAGGCGTAGATCCCTATTACCTGTTGCACAAAGCCAACGAACTGGATTACAACGCCCAGGTCATCACCAGCGGGCGGCGGATCAACGACGAAATGCCCGCCTATATCGCCAAACGGATGGTGCAGTTACTGATCCAGAAAGGCAAAAACCCGGGACAATCCAAGGTGTTGGTCATGGGGGTTACGTTCAAGGAAAATGTGGCGGATATCCGGAATTCAAAGGTCGTCGACCTGATCCGGGAACTGATGCAGTTCTCTGTCAATGTCCACATTACCGACCCGTTCGCATCACCCAACGAGGTGGCGCACGAATACAAATTGTCATTGGTCGATCAGGTTTCCAACGACTACGACGCCATTATCGTAGCCGTCAGCCACCACCAATACAAAAAACTGAATTACGATTATTTCCGCTCCATCACCAACGGCGATCATCCGATTCTGATGGATATCAAGTCGATGTATTCCAAACCCGAAAACAACGGCTGGGTATATTGGCGATTGTAAAAACCGAATATGAAGTCTGCAGGACAAACAAAAGCAAGGGAACAACACATTGAAAACCATTTGGATGAAAGGGAGGCGCGCTGGTTTGCCGTGTATACGCGGTTTAAACGGGAAAAACTGGTTTTACGGCAGTTGACCGGAAAAGGCGTAAAAACGTACCTCCCCCTCCAATCCTTTACCAGGCGGTATACCCGGAAGGTCAAGCAGGTAGAACTGCCCCTGATCAACGGGTATATTTTTGTCAAAATTACCCGGCAGGACTATGTACCTGTGCTGGAAACCCCGGACGTTGTGAATTTTGTCCGGTTTGCCCGCAACCTGATCTCCATTCCTGAAGCCGAGATCAACCTGATCCGCCGGATCCTGGGTGAAGGCGTCGAGGTGGAAGTTACGCACGAGTCTTTTCACCTGGGCGACGAAGTGGAGGTCATCGCAGGACGGCTCACCGGCCTGAAAGGCAGGCTTGTCCGCAAGGAAAATGAAAAGAATTTATTGATTGAACTGGAAACCCTCGGCTGCGGGCTTAGCCTGTATGTCGAGCCGGAATACCTTCGCAGGTTGAAAAGCCACCCGGAATGGAAACCGGAGGGAAGCCGGACGGGGATTTGGGGGTTGTAGGCTTCGCCTGACGGAGGGTTTGGCCAGTATGCGGTGAGGCTGCGGGAAAAGGTTTGGGGTTGCTTCGCCCGCCGTAGCTGCGCCCTAAAGCGCGGCGAAGGAGGGTTTGGTGCTTCGCGTTTGGAGTTGTTTGGGGTTGTTTGGGGTTGTTTGGGGTTGTTTGGGGTTGTTTGGGGTTGTTTGGAGTTGTTTGGGGTT
>CAZLEF010000113.1:0-6503 GCA_964558465.1 uncultured Lewinella sp.
GTATCAATCGTATCAATCGTATCAATCGTATCAATCGTATCAATCGTATCAATTACTCCCTACCCCTTCAAACACCGGATGCCGATCTTCCGCTCAAATTTCATGATCTCATGGTCGGGCAGGTTTTCATTGGGTATGACATGGAAAGATTTCAGCGTGCCCCGGTGTTTAACGGAAATGCCATCGAGGCTGGCCAGCAAATTTTCGGAGCAATACAGCACCCGTAATGCAGTGAGATTTTCCAACGGTTTCAGGCTTTTAACCTTGTTCTGCGGAAAGTTCAATTCCTCCAGCCGGACCAGTTTTCGCAGGGGATGGAGGTCTTCGATCCGGTTGTCCAACAGGTAAAGCGATTTTAACTGCAGCAGGCCGGCCAGTTCCTCAATGGTTGAGATCTCCTGATGGTTCACTACCAGGATTTCGACCTTGGTCAGTCCGGAAAGTCCGGAGAGATTCGTCAGTTCAAAACTCATATTGGGATAATGGGCGCGCGGGCCGGCAAAACGAAGAGCGGGTGCAGTCAGGATCAGGTCGAGTTCCTGGGTGGAAGGCGTAGCGGTTACAGGGCCGCGGCGAAGGATGGCTTCGTTGAAGGCCCGCTGCCATTGCTCTTCGAGGCCGGACCACCATTCCGCAGGCTGAAGGTTGTTTGGATGCACTGAACATAAAATTAATGAAGTGCAAATTAACTTACAGTCAATCAAAAATGCATGGGTATTTTTACCTATTTTTGCAAATCAGGTATTTTTACGCTTGAATCTCATAAAGAAATAAGCTCACCTTTGTGTCCGGTAATACTTTTCTGATTGAATTCATTCAGGAACTGCTGGTCGTTATTGTCTGCCTGGTCAAAGCTAATTATCCTGTTAATAAAACTTCCCCTCCACCTTATGGGTGCAAATGCTGATTTTTAACCTAAAACGTAATCATAATGGAACCATTTATCGGTCAAATTCAACCTTACGGCTTCAATTTTGCACCCAAAGGCTGGGCTACCTGCGACGGACAAATCCTGCCCATCGCACAAAATACTGCCCTCTTTTCGCTCCTGGGCACTACTTACGGCGGTAACGGACAAACCACTTTTGCATTACCAGATCTGAGAGGACGCACCATGCTGCACCAGGGTCAGGGCCCGGGCCTCACGCCAAGAACAATGGGTGAAAGCTCCGGCACGGAAACCAATACGCTCATTACCTCCAATTTGCCTGCCCACAATCATACGGTCCAGGCGCCGGTCAATAATGCCTCTCCCAACACGGACGAACCTGCTAATGCATTCCTGGCCGCAGCTTCCAGCGGCGACGCCTACAACTCTGCTGCCGGCGCCGGCCAGTTTTATGGCGCCTTTTCTACCGGTTTGACGGGAAACAATCTTCCGGTAAACAATATGCAGCCCTACCTCGTGATCAATATCTGCATCGCGCTCGTCGGCATTTTCCCGTCCCGCAATTAATTCATTGACAACATCTTAAATCCAAAATAAATGGAACCTTTTATTGGTCAGATACAGCCTTTGGGATTTTATTTTGCGCCTTTGGGCTGGGCTACCTGCGACGGGCAACTGATGTCCATTGCACAATACACTGCCCTGTTCTCCTTATTGGGCACTACCTTCGGCGGCGACGGGGTGACCACCTTTGCACTACCTGATCTCCGGGGCCGTGCTATGTTGCACCAGGGGCAGGGGCCGGGGCTCACCCCCAAGTCCATGGGTGAAGTAAGCGGTTCGGAATCAAATACCTTGCTGGTTTCCAACCTGCCCGCCCACAACCATCCGGTGCAAATGCCGGTGAACAACGCTTCGCCCAATACCGACGAACCCGCCAATGCCTTCCTGGCAGCGGCATCAAGCGGCGACGCCTACAACAGCGCAGCCGGCGCCGGCCAGTTTTACGGAGGCTTCAGTACCGGTTTAACCGGCAGCAATGTTCCAATTAACAATATGCAGCCTTATCTCGTGATCAATGTCTGCATCGCATTGGAGGGCATTTATCCTTCCAGAAATTAATTTTCAATCCCGATGGGGCGGCCTGAATACGAAGGCCGCCCCACTTTAAATTTCAGGATTATGAAAAATCATCCCCAAACTAACCATCTTTTTGCAGGTATCCTTCTTTGCTGGCTGTTTTCGCCTTTGAATGCCCAGTACCTGGAAAATTTTACCGGCCAGAACGGCAAAGGGCTCATCGACGCTGCTTGTACTGGCGCCGATTTGTCGACCTGCACCCCGACGGCTGACTTCAGCGGCGTCACCTGGACCTTAACCGGCGATTTTTCCGGTTTTGACAGCACAAGCCCGGATGATTTTGGCGTGATCAACGAAATACTGACCGCCAGCGACACCGACAACGAAGTGTGCTGGAACGGCCCTACCCTCTATATTTCAACCGCAGGGGCAGTGTCTCTTTCCGTAGACATCAGCGAGGGCGGCACCGATATCGAACCCGACGACTATATCGATGTGGAATATAAAGTGGACGGCGGTGATTTCATCACCCTCACAACCGCCTTCAGTTCCGGCGGCCACTCCATCATCGGCGACCTGCCGGATGCGGGGGACTTCGGAAATGCAACCGTTACCGCTTCCGGCATTACCGGCGACTCGCTTCTCATCCGCATATGCGTGGATCAGAACGGCGCCGCCGAAACGATCCTGATCGACAATATTGCCGTACCCGAAACCGGCGTTTCACTTTCGCCGCCCGTGAGCGCCGTTTCCGATAAAACGCTTGGCGGGTTGTCGGTTTTTCCCAATCCTGCATCCGATCGGATCTCTTTTGAAACGCCGGTGGAAGGGGGGAAATACCAGCTCTTCAACGGGATGGGCGTGCCGGTAGATTCAGGTTATTTTCAGCATTCCGTTCACTCAATAACCATTGGAACCTTACCTGCAGGGCTTTATTCCCTGGCAGTTTATTATCCCTCCGGAAAAATGCAGTCGAAGGAGATCTTGATCGTGCGTTAGCATACTTATCTCCTTATTTCCCGGATTCAAAATAGCAACTGTCATGGAAAAGTGGTTTTCCTTGGTCATAGGTTTTTTTTGCCTGAGCGGAGCGATCGCGCAGAACATATTCTGGAGCGACACTTTTGAGGATACGGGCGCCCCGAGCAGCGGCCTCCGTAACCCGGAAATAGAATCGGGGGCCGGAGGGCCGCCTTATGCCGATTATTTTATCCGGGCTGCCAATGCCGACCTGAATTTGCACGCGCTCATCGGCGTTTACTCCGGGTTTGAGGGCCTTCGGTTCTGGGCGGGGGAGGATCACGACAATATCGACGGGGCAGACGGCACCCCGCCTGATGCCGAATTGCAGATCGACTGGACCGGCATTGACATTTCCGGAAAGACCAATCTGCAGTTCATCGGTCGTTTCGCCGCTAATCCGGGTAATTTTTGGGATCATTCCAACCCGAGCACCGATTATGTGATCGTGGAATCCAGCATCGACGGCGGCCCCTGGAATACGATCATCGCATTTTATGGCATTCAGGCGATGATCCCCGGGCCATTGAGGGAAGACACAGATGGCGACACTTTTGGAGACGGAAACGCCTTGTCCGGCGCATTTCAGGAATTCACCCGGAATATCGCCGGCACAGGGAACACCCTGGCGCTGCGGCTCAGAGCCTTTTCAGATAACGGCAGTACGGAAGAATGGGCCGTCGATCATTTCCGGCTGGCACAAACGGCGGTTTTACCCGTGGAACTGGCCGCGTTCAAGGTCTCCTGGCAGGCAGCTACCCAAACAGCGACCCTGGAATGGAAAACCTGGTCGGAAAAGAATAACCGGGGTTTTGCTGTCGAACGTTTGCGACACAATGGCCCATGGATGGAAATTGGGTTCGTACCTGGCCAAGGCGACGCATACAACCCTCAAAACTACCGGTTTACCGACAAGGAATTGAGCACTCCCGGCCTGTACCATTACCGGTTGCGGCAAATGGATTTTGACGGGGCTGAAACCTGGTCCGGAATCCGGTCCATACACGTTGCCCCGGCAACCCCGAAGCCCGAAATTTATCCGAATCCGGCCAGGGAGACTTTGTTTTTCAGTTTTCCGCTGAACGGGCCTTATCGTGTTGTCGGCCCGACAGGAAAGACCTGTTTGCAAGGCATCTTCCGGGATTCGGAAAATCTGGATCTGACCGGTCTTGCCTCAGGCGTTTACGCCCTGCAACTGGAGACAGGTGCGGAAATGCAAGCTTTAACCTTTATAGTGTATTGAAGGTATAGACATGACCCAATTGATCAAACAATTTTAATTCCATCACAATGAAAAAGATCCTTATTCTTTTGTTCCTCCTTTCTGCCTTCCAGGGCATCGAGGCACAATACCTGGAAAACTTTACCGGTCAGAATGGTAAAGGCCTAGTCGACGCCATCTGCCCACCAGACGCTACCGGCATCAACGATTGCGGCTGCGCTTGCGGATCTACGAGCCCGGTTGACGATATCTCTCAATGTACAGTTGTTCCGCCCGACCTCTCCGGCGTCAACTGGACGATCACCAGCCTTAACTTCACTGGGTTTGATCACAGTAGCCCCGATGATTTTGGTGTCGTTACCTTATCCGGCAACCCGGTTTTTCAGGCCAGCGATAACGACAACGAAACGTGCTGGGTCAGTCCGACCTTGAATATCGCATCAGCGGGCGCCGTGGTCATTTCACTTTCTGCAGGCGAGATCAATGGCGCAGAAACCGATGACTATATCCGGGCTGAATACAGCCTCAACGGCGGCTCCTTTACCCCATTCGGAACCGCGAACGGCGATTTTAATTCCGTCACATTTACCTCTCCCGGGCTAACCGGAACCACCTTGACCATCCGCATTTGCGTCGATATAAACGGAGGATCTCAAATCATCTGGTTCGACGACGTTTCCGTACCCCAATCCGGCGTTTCCATCAATTGCGCGCAGCCGACGCTGACGACCTCCGTCACCAATATCGTGTGCAACCCCACCGGCGCTGTGGATCTGAGCGTCAGCGGCGGTACCGGGCCTTACACCTATTTATGGTCGAACGGCGCCACCACCCAGGACATCAGCGGGCTGGCCGCCGGAACCTATTCCGTGACCGTCACCGACGCGGCTTCCTGCCCGGTTTCAACCAGTGTCAACGTGGCCAGCGTACCCATAGTTCAGAGCGCCGTCACTTACCCGGATTACTGCGGCGAAGGCAATGGCGCCATCGACCTCAGCGTTAGCGGCGGCGCCCCGGGATATACCTATGCCTGGACCGGCGGCGCCAATACCCAGGATATTAGCGGGCTGGCGGCCGGCAATTATTCGGTAACCATTACCGATTCCGGGGGCTGTACGTCCATCCAGAGTTATACGGTCGGGACCAGCAGCGGGGTGGGCCCTTACCTGGAAACCTTCAGCCTGGCCAACAAGGGTTATCTGACCGGATTTGTCGATGATTTCATCGGCGTCAACTGGACCTTGTCGCCCTGGTCCGTCGGTAGAGAAACTGGAAATTATTTCAGCACCACGGCCGCCGGCAAACTGGAAGCCATCGATACCGATACCGAAATTTGTTGGACGAGCCCCGAGATCAATATTTCCGGCGCGGGAACCGTACAGTTTTCAACGGACCTGTCCTGGGCCGGCATCGACGCGGAAGACTATATCGAGGTGCAATACAGCGTCGACGGCGGGTCATTTACCCAGCTTGCGAATGCCGTCGGCGGCGGCGCAGGCACCATTCAATACACCACCGGCGCGGGTTTTTCAGGGTCGCAGACCATTACCGTACCCGGACTCTCGGGGAATAGCCTCCAGATCAGGGTCTGTGTTTTCAGCACCGGCGCCGGAGACATTATTGCTATAGACAATGTCAGCGTTCCCCAAACGGTTTCCCTGTGTTCGGACCTCTGCCCGGATGACCCCAATAAGACCGAGCCGGGCATCTGCGGCTGCGGAACGGCGGACACCGATACCGACAGCGACGGAACGGCCGACTGTAACGACGGCTGCCCCAACGACCCGAACAAAATCGCCCCGGGTGTTTGCGGCTGCGGTATAGCCGACACGGATAATGACGGCGACGGAACACCTAACTGCAACGACGGTTGCCCCAATGACCCGAACAAAATCGCCCCGGGTGTTTGCGGCTGCGGTATAGCCGACACGGATAATGACGGCGACGGAACACCTAACTGCAACGACGGTTGCCCCAATGACCCGAACAAGATCGCCCCGGGCGCCTGCGGCTGCGGCATAGCCGACACGGATAACGACGGCGACGGAACACCCAACTGCAACGACGGTTGCCCCAATGACCCGAACAAGATCGCCCCGGGCGCCTGCGGCTGCGGCATAGCCGACACGGATAACGACAGCGACGGAACACCCAACTGCAACGACGGTTGCCCCAACGACCCGGATAAGATCGCGGCAGGCGTCTGCGGCTGCGGAACGGCTGACACCGATACCGACGGCGACGGAACGGCTGATTGCAACGATGGTTGCCCCAACGACCCGGATAAGATCG
>CAZLEF010000113.1:6603-18112 GCA_964558465.1 uncultured Lewinella sp.
CCGATGGCGACGGAACGGCTGATTGCAACGATGGTTGCCCCAACGACCCGGATAAGATCGCGGCAGGCATCTGCGGTTGCGGAACGCCCGACACCGATACCGACGGCGACGGAACGGCTGATTGCAACGACGGCTGCCCCAATGACCCGGATAAAACTGCTGCAGGCATCTGCGGCTGCGGGACGGCGGACACCGATTCCGATGGCGACGGAACGGCTGATTGCAACGATGGTTGCCCCAATGACCCGGATAAAATTGCGGCAGGCATTTGTGGTTGCGGAACGGCTGATACCGATACGGACAGCGACGGAACACCCGACTGCAACGACGGATGCCCCAACGACCCGGGCAAAATTGCGCCGGGTGTATGCGGTTGCGGGACGCCCGATACCGATACCGACGGCGATGGAGTGGAAGGTTGTGAGGACAATTGTCCGTTTGACTCCAATGCCGGTCAGGCCGACAGCGATTGCGACGGCGTAGGCGACGCCTGCGACCTCTGCCCCGGCGGCGACGACACCATAGACAATAACAACGACGGCCTGCCGGATTGCGCCTATCCGCCGGCTTATGCCCAGATCCTTCCGGCATGGAAATGCGGGTCCAACAAGGTCTATATATGCCATAAGGGTGCGACAAAATGTATCAACAAAACATCCATTGTCGATCATATCGCCCATGGCGATTACCTCGGGCCATGCGGAAGCGCCGGCTGTGGAACCAAACCGGAAAGTGGGTCTTCGCCTGACGAACATGCGGGCTTTGAGATTTTCCCCAATCCGGCATCCGAGCTGATCCATATCGACCTGGCCAATTTTGTGGGTCATTCCGTGGAGATGACAATTTACAACAGCGTCGGCCAAAAAGTGCTGGCCGCTCGTTACCCTGCCCTGGAAACGGCGGTGGTGCAGATCTCCCGGAGTGAGTTGAAACTGACCAGCGGCGTGTACTACGTCCGGGTTGACTCAGGGGGGATGGTCTGGACGAAGGCGTTTGTGGTGGCGAGGTAGTGGACGGTGTCCGACTACGACGACTCCGTCTGCCATAGGCGACTTCACTGGATGAAAGACGGTGGACGATGGAACTACCGTCCACCGTCTACCTTCAGCCGTCTACCAAAAAAACACCCCTGCTTTTGGAGGAGATCCGGGAGCGGGGGTGTTTTGTTTGAGTGATTGCCTTTTAGGTTCATCTATTTTTTTGGTAATTTTCAGGGAGGGGTTTATATTTCGGCAGGAAAACGCCACACAGATTTTTATTAGAAACCACAATTATCTGAAGGACCGGCGATAACAGTCTGACCCAATATACCTTTCAATAAATATTTTGCCGTATTTTGACAACCCGGACGCCAAAAAACCGGGCCCGACCGCATGACCTACCGTACCTACCCGCCCGACCCCGCACTGGCACGTTATATCCAGTGTTACTGGACCCTGGAATCCGAAGGCCCACCTGTTCCGGCGCGGGAGCGCATCTTCCCCGATGGGTGCATGGAGCTCGTCTTTCACTGCGGCGACCTGTTTAAAAAATATCGGAATGGCGGTATTGCCCACGTGCAACCCAGGAGTTTTGTCCACGGCCAGTTGACAGAATTCATCGAAATCGAACCCACCGGGAAGACCGGGATCTTCAGCGTTCGTTTTCAGCCCGGCGGTCTACGGCCCTTTATCAGCCCGGACATCAGCGAACTCACCGGTCTCGAGGTCGGCCTTCGTGAACTCTGGAACAAAGACGGGGAAATCCTGGAAGACCGGATACTGAACACCCGGAACGATCAGCAACGCATCGCCGTTCTGGAAAGCTTTTTGCTCACCAGGTTAAATGAAAAAAAACAACCGGACAGCCTGATCGAACACTGCCTGCAATCCATGCTGGCCGGTGGCGGCGCCCTGCCCGTACAACAACTCGCCGATGAACTGAACATCACCCGCAGACACCTCGAACGGAAGTTCCTTTCCACGGTCGGCATCCGCCCCAAACTCCTGTCGAGGATTATCCGCTTCCAACATACCCTCCGCCTGATCGAAAGCCGGCAATTCACCAACCTGACCATGACCGCTTACGGCGGCGGTTTTTATGACCAGGCCCATTTCATCAAGGATTTCAAGGCGTTTACAGGGTTGAACCCGGGACAGTATTTTTCAGAGGACGCGGCCTGGAGCAGATATTTGATATTTGATGCTGGATGATTACCCGCTTTTTAGGTCGGGCTGGATAGCGGCCGCGCCGTGGTGGATGTCCGACTGCAAAACTGCAAGCTGAAGACTGCGAACTGAAAAACGCCCCCGTCGCTTTTTTACAATTTTGAACGCCGGAAACCCGCCAACTTTGCCTTTCAAAAAAAATACAAATGAAAAATGTATGTCTTTTATTGATTTTAGTTGCGCTGACCGGCCTGATCCTTTCCTGCGGCAATTCCGGCGAATCCAAAACGGTAGAAAAGCCGGCCCGCAACTACGATAAAATTGAAAACGCAGGCTGGCTGACCGGCTTGTGGGAAAACCATTACCCGGAAGGAAAAGCCTCCGAACAATGGAAAAAACTGAACGACTCCACGCTGGTGGGCAGCAGCCATTTTATTGCCGGGGGCGATACAGTATCCTCCGAATCCATCCGGCTGGAGCAACATGCGGAAGACCTGTTTTACATCCCGATCGTACAGGGCCAAAACGCCGGGCAGCCGGTTTCATTCAAACTCACTTCGTCTTCCGCCGGCCAGTTGGTTTTTGAAAACCCGGCGCACGATTTCCCGCAAAAGATCACCTATGTCCGGATCTCCGGGGATTCGCTGGTAGCCGAGATCTCCGGTACGGTGGAAGGGCAGATGCGGCGGCAACAGTTTCCGCTGGGCCGGGTGCATTAAAAATGTTTAATTTTAAATTAACCCGGGCTCATTGTTTTACCGTTACAGGTTGATTACCTTCGCCCTGTTGAAACAACCCATTATTTTTGCAGGGCGATTTAATTACCATGACAGAACATGAGAGACCTGAACTGCATTTTTATTCTTTTGCTGTTGCTTTCCGGCACAATCAACGCGCAAACCATCCGGGCGATTCATATGAATCCTCCTGCTACGGGGGATGATGGCCATGAATACATCGAGATAACGCATACCCCGAACACGGCGTTAACAGGCATTACTTTTGTAGCCATCGACGGAGACGGAAACGCTGCGGGGCTGTTGGATATCGGGCTGGATTTATCAGGTTATTCGACCGGGAGCAACGGGTTGCTTTTAATCCGGGATGCGGCAACCAACCTGGCGCCCGCTCCCGACCCGTCCACGTCAACCGTCGTTTTCAATTTTATTCCGGACATTGAAAACGGAACGGCAACCTATTTGCTGGTGACCGGATTCTCCGGAACGATCGGCGCCGATTATGATCCGGGCAACGACGGCGTCCTGAATTCCCCCCCCTGGTCATCTGTAATTGACGCGGTTTCCTGCACAGACGGCGGCCCAGACGACGATCAGTATGCCGACGATTTCGGCTTTCCGAATCTCCCTGATATTTCCGGAAGTGAATTCGACGCGCTGGTGAATTACAACGGGGTATGGTACGCCGTCGATACCGATGGGACATCCGTTAACCCCGGCCCCTACCTCGTTCAGGACATATGGGATGCATCCGGAACCCCCGATGCAGGTTTAGCGGGTTATTACCTGGCGCCCGGATGGACCGACAACCCTTTGACCGCGTCCTTGCTGCCGGTTAACCTGCAAAGTTTCAGAGCATTCGCCAATGCCCCGAACTCGGTTTTAATCCTCTTTTCTACCGCCTCCGAACAAAATAACGACCGCTTTGAGATCGAACGCAGCCGTGACGGGCGTGTTTTTGAAAGGATCGGGGAAGTCCGGGGCGCCGGGGAAGCTCAAACCCGCCGGGATTACACTTTTTCCGACCGGAATCCACTGAACGGGCTCAATTATTACCGGCTTCTCCAGGTGGATTTTGACGGCCGGGCCACGTTCAGCCCTATTGTCGCCGTATGGTTCGGCAAGATTGCGGAGATCACGGTTTTTCCCTCGCCGGCAACCGATCTTCTGCAGATCAAATGGGCAGAAGCAGGCGAAGAAACCGTGGCCTGGAAGGTGTTCGACAACAACGGCCGCCTGTTAAAAGCCGGCGCTGCGCCTGTTGAAAACGGTAAGGTTCTGGAAGTCGATATTTCAAGGCTGCCCGCAGGCATCTATACCCTTCGCCTCGCCAATAACAACTTTTCAGGCGTAAAGCGGTTTATTAAAAATTAAAACCGTTTAACCAAAAACAAGCGTCATGATTTCACCAAAACTGACTGTATTTGTACTCTTATCAGCCATATGTTCAGCGCTTTCTGCACAGCCGGTCATCACCGGCGCCTGGCAAAACGACGGCAAACAACAAGGCAAGGAAATAACCCGCATCCTGCTGCTCAGCGGCAACCATTTTTCCTGGACGGAACACGAACGGTCGACCGGCGCGTTTATGAAAACCAAAGGCGGAAGCTGGCAATTGAAGGAGGATCAGCTTACCTTGAATTACGAGTTTGACACCCGCGATACGGCCATGGTCGGAAAGACCGAAAACTGGACGGTATCCGTCCAGGACGGCCGTTTGAGCATGCAGAACCAGGGCGGATTAGTTTCCTGGACAAATACAGACAAAGGCCTGACAACGCCACTCACCGGCGCCTGGCTGATGGCCGGACGGGAACGCGATGGCGAGATCAGCCGTCGCGACACCAACGTGCCCCGCAAAACGATGAAAATCCTCACCGGCGGCCGCTTTCAATGGATCGCCTACAACACGCAGACCAAGGAATTTTTTGGCACGGGCGGCGGCGAATACACAGCCAAAGACGGGGTTTACACGGAAAAAATCCGTTTTTTCTCCCGCGATAACAAACGTGTAGGCATGAACCTGGAATTCAAATTTGACATCCAGGAAGGCGAATGGCATCATATGGGCAAAAGCAGCGCAGGTGAACCCATGCATGAGATCTGGGTCAAAAGAGAATAATGATTTTTTTGTTTTTTTAATTCCGCGCAACCTTTTTCCATTCCATCCGTACCTAAAATTTCAAATCCATTCTCCCAATTCCGATCGAGACCATAACACCGGACATTCTGCGTTTTTGCCCAGCAGTATGCGTCGGGTAGAAAGAACCCGGCTTACGGAATAATGGAAGCCGGGCCAACCGTATGGAAACCGGTGCTCCGTAAAAAACTCAAAACAAATAAGACATGAAACATTTTTATGTTCAATTGCTCTGTGGTTATTGGATACTATGCGCCCTCCCTGGGCGAACAAACTCGGCCCCCGGATATCCTGTTCCAAACATGACCGTGGAATGCCCCCAGGTCTTCATCATTGAGGCTGCGAATGGAAACGGCGGCGCCATTTGCCCGGCAGGCGCCGAGTTTGGCTTGGGCGTAGCGCCAGGCGCCCACACACATACAGAGAATACGCAGTTGACCTATTTTATCGGCGGCGTTTCAGCAAGCCTAAACCTTAATTGCCTGGAAAGCACTTACGGTCCGGGTATCGATGAGTTGGAAATTTATCTGCAATCCACCACTTTGAACGCCGGACTTTCAGACCTGCCTTGTGAAAAAACCCTGGATGTCGTGTTGTCCGTAGTAGATCCCTCCGGCGGCGTTTCGTCCAGTCTGCTCCACCTGCAGGTGCGTTTTTATGATATCCGGCCGCCGCAACTGGACAGCCCGTTAAATACCGTTTACCTTCCTTGCGGGAATACGACTGCATTAGCGGCGCCCGTGGCTTTCGACGGCTGCACCGGCCCTGTGACCGGCACAACGGATGATCCGGTCATTTACAGCCAGGAAGGCGAATACACCGTCACCTGGGATTTTAACGACGGATGCGGCAATATCAGCCACTACACCCAGGAGATCATAGTCGGAGAACAGACCCCGCCGACCATCAACTGCGGCGTTATCAATCCGGTTCGGAATACCAGCTTCGGGCATTGTCATTACGTTGCTCAGGGTACGGAATTTGAGCCTGCTTTTGCCGACAATTGCGGCGCGACTTTATACACCCCATACAGCCAGTCTGACAACCTCGACGGCGCCTTTTTTGAAGTAGGTACAACTGCTGTGACCTGGACGGCAACCGACGCGGCGGGTCACAACGCGTCCTGTACCGTTTATATTCAGATCAACGACGGACAAAATCCGACGGCAATCTGCAAAGACATCACCGTCCCGTTGTCCGGGTTCGGCGTCGCCAATATCCTTGCCGCTGATATCAACAACGGCTCTTATGACAATTGCGGCATTGGCAGCCTGAGCGCTTCCCGGACCCAGTTTGATTGTTCCGACATCGGCCCTAACACGGTTACCCTCACCGCAACCGACATCAACGGAAGAACAGCCAATTGCCAGTCGACCGTAACCATAACCGGGGACGAGGATTGCGAGGTATCGGATTGTATAAACGGGTTAAACGCCCAGGGATTTCCCTGCGGATGGACGACCACCAACAACGGCATATCTTGCAACGGCGGCAACAAAGCCAGTTTCAACGCCCCAACAAATACCTTCACCCTGCAGGCAGACGGCTGTTATTCTGCCAACGCT
Source organism: uncultured Lewinella sp. (assembly GCA_964558465.1). Taxonomy (GTDB): domain Bacteria; phylum Bacteroidota; class Bacteroidia; order Chitinophagales; family Saprospiraceae; genus JACJYC01. Next base: position 13,193 of record CAZLEF010000113.1, read on the forward strand.
TCGGCGGATGAAAGCGGTTTTATTTCCTACGACCTATGCGGGAGCGGGCAGTTGACGGCCCACGTGGCGGGGCTTACCTTACCCGGGTATGCCGGGATAGTCATGCGCGAAACGTCGGCGCCGGGGGCCAAAAAAGTGGCGCTGGTTTACCAGGGGAGCAATGTATTGCAACGATATGCCCGGTATACCAATAATGGCGCGTCTTACCCTTCCCTGATCCCCACGGCAGGATCGAGGTGGCTGCGGATCGTGCGGACCGGGAACATTTTCAAGGGGTACCATTCTTTCAACGGTTCAACCTGGAGTTTTGCCTTCACCGTCACGGTCCCTATGCAGAGTTGCATCAAGATCGGATTGATCGCCTATGGCCCCAATGGCGCCAGCAGCGTAACCGCCGGTTTTGATCACGTGAGTGTTGTGGGCGGCAACCCGCTGAAGCCGAATGCAGAGGGGCAGGAATCCATTTATTCCGACCCGAACGAACTGATGTTATGGCCCAACCCGGTTACCGGCCAGGCCACCCTTACCTTGAATGAAAGCTGGGGGCGCCAGGTGACGGTCAGGGTTCTTGACGGGTTGGGGCGCCAGGTAAGGATCCTGGAGGCCGATGCTGCGGCAGAACCGGATGTTCGCCTGGAAATGGGCGATCGGGCGCAAGGGGTTTATTGGGTAAAAGTCCGTAACGAGGAAGGCAGATCGGCGACCCTGAGGATGGTTGTTGTCCGGGAATAAAACCGGATGCCGATAGGATGAATCCTTCGCGGCAGCAGGTTTTCGCACTTTTGGCGGGAAAACCTGCTGCCGTAGAACAGAAACGACTTGTATGGCTGATATTTTCCCGGGAATGGCATACACCTTAAAAGTATAGTTTTCGACAAAAACCATCTTTTAATACTGTTTTTACCTGAAATCCGTAATTAAGCATTATTTTCGCGCCATTAGAAATTCAGCGTTAAGTCCTTTTTTTTCTCCCTTAATCAATTTTTACATCCCTTTGACCGGCTTCCGGCTATTGTTTTGCCCATGTGCAAGATAGTTGCCCTGTTCATAATGACATCATTGGAACGGTTGATTTTGATTGATATGAAAAAATATCTCTGTAATCCATATTAAATCCTTTAACATGATTCAATTTCTACGCTACATCTCCAATTCTCAGGGCAGCACTTCCCCTCTTCAGAATCAGACATTCAAATTAAAGGCTAATCCCAAGGTAAAGATATGGCGCCGGAATTTCGGAGCGATTTGTCTGGTCCTTCTGATCCATTTGTTTTTGTTTGGAGAGGTTTCGGCCCAATCCCAAACCTATTCCACAACCGGAAACCATACGTTTATAGTCCCGCCGGGCGTGACCAGCGTGACGGTGAAGGCCTGGGGTGCGGGCGGCGGCGGCGGTCATTCGGATGGAGGAGGCACTAGCACTTCCGGCGCAGGCGGCGGCGGTGGCGGCGGCGGATTCCGGACCGGCACTTTTATCGTAATACCAGGCCAAGAGATTGACATTGTGGTTGGCGCGGGCGGCGCAGGCGGTATCAATGATGACGACCCCGGAGAAGACGGCGATTTGTCAAGTGCAACCTACAACGCCAATGCAATCATTGCTTTCGGGGGCCAGGGCGGCGGCACTGGGGTAAATGGGACTACAGGTGGCGCAGGGGGCACTGGCGGCGACGGTTCCGGCGGCTCGGGCGGTTTTACAGGAGGAACTGGCGCTGCCGGCGGAGGAAGTGACGGAGGAAAAGGCGGCGGCGGCGCCGGTGATGCCAACAACGGCGGCAATGGCTCAGGAAGAACAGGAGGCGGGGCAGGCGGGGCAGCAGGCGGCGGGGCAGGCGGAAATGGCGGAACGTCAGATAATGATGGCGTCAACGGCGCCAACCTCGGCGGCGGCGGCGGCGGAACCGGGGATGATGCCGATGAAGGCAGCGATACCGGAGGCACGGGAGGAAGAGGTGAAGTGGTTTTATCCTGGACCTGCCCAACTTACAGCCTGACCTCCACTTCAGCCACCAACCTCGCCTGCGGCGGCAACCCCTCTGTGGTAACGCTTAACGGAAGCGCAGCCTCTTTACCTGTGGGTACTTATACGGTGACCTACAACCTCAGCGGCGCCAATACGGCTACCGGCAGCACGGCCACCATGACGGTTACCGTCGCAGGTTCGGGCTCATTTAACACTTCCAACCTGAACAATGCCGGAAGTACAACCATCACCATCACCAACCTGGCCGGCAGCGGTTCTCCCCCCACCTGCGGCAGTTCAATCACGACCAACAACACCGCTTCGATCAGCGTAACGCAGGCCGTTCCGGTCACACCCGGGACAATATCCGGCGACCAGACGATCTGCATTCCCAATACAACCGACCTTACCTATAACATTTCGGCCGTTTCCGGCGCCGATTCCTATACCTGGACCGTACCCACCGGCTGGTCCATCACAGCAGGGCAAGGTACGACTTCCATTACGGCGACTTCCGGAACCTCCGGCCAGAATGGCAATATTTCGGTCACGGCCACCAATACTTGCGGGACCAGCGGAGCCCAAACTTTAGCCGTAACCGTGAATAACAACAATAATATCGGGTTTGAGGGAAATACCGCCACGGATGTATTTACTATTTGTGTCGGTCAAACAGGAACCGATATCAACGGCGCAGACCCTCCCGGAGGAGAGACCTTTACCTGGCAGGTTTCAACTACCGGTCCGGACGGTCCCTTCTCTACCGTTTCCCCAAACCCGGGGGACGTTGCCAGCTGGACGGTAAGCAGTACTTATTATAACACCGCTGGCGTCTATTATTTCCGCAGGTCTGTTTCAGGCGGCTCCTGCGACGGCCCCAGCGACGTCGTCACCCTGACCGTTACAACGACCCCATCCATTACCTTCTGCCCCGCATCGACTATCACGGCCGATACCGACGGCGGCCAGTGTTCGGCTGCGGTCAGCTATACCGTAACCGCGTCCGATGCAACCTCTTTTTCCTATGTTTTCTCCGGCGCAACCACCGGCAGCGGCAGCGGTACCGGCAGCGGGTCCACTTTCAATGTGGGCAATACCACCGTCACCGTTACCGCAACCAACACCTGCGGAGACGATGATTGTTCCTTTACGGTAACCGTGACGGATGATGAGGCGCCCGTGGTCAGCTGTCCCTCGAATATTGCGGTTAACAATGACGCCGGGGTCTGTGGGGCTACCGTAAATTTCAGTGCAGTTACCGCTACCGATAATTGTGTAATTACAATTCCACCCACCACGACGCTTGGATTAGGAGATATCGCCTTCACCAGCTACAAAAGTGATGACCTCGATCTGTTCAGTTTTGTGACATTTGTAGATATCGCCGCAGGAACTGTGATCAGATTTACCGATAATGGGTGGTTTTCCTCGGGTAGTTTCCGGACCGGTGAAGGAGAATCCGTTTGGACAACTGCTTCCACTGTACTCAAAGGTAGCGAGATAACCATTACGATCAATGGCGCCAGCAGTACTGCCAGCGTAGGTACGATCAGTACGCCATCGTTGCATATTTCGTTAAGCACGGCTGGCGACCAACTCTTTGCTTTTCAGGGCACATTGGCCAGTCCGACCCTCATTACCGGTATCCAGATGAACGGCGCCTGGAATTCCGATGCCGTTGATACCAATACCAGCGCAAAACCTGCCGTATTCACGGATGGTACCCATTCGATGGCTATCTCTCCCGAAATTGATAATGCTGCATACAATTGCAGCACAATTTCCGGAACGGCAGCCGTAGTGCGGGCAGCCATTTATACCGTTGGCAACTGGACCGTCAATGATAATACGATTTCAGCTCCCTCCTGTAGCTTTAACATTACAGTAAATACACTGACCCTCAGCCAGACCAACGGCCTCACAAGCGGAAGCGTATTCCCGGTCGGCGAAACCACCAATACCTTCACCGCTATCGACCCCAGCGGAAATACCGGAACGTGCAGTTTCACCGTGACGGTAACCGACGTTGAAGATCCGGTAGCCAACTGCCCCGCCAATATCTCGGTCAACAACGGCCCCGGCCAATGCGGCGCTAACGTCTCCTTTACGGTCACGTCGAGCGATAACTGCCCGGGCGAAACCATCAACAGCGTTCCGGCGTCAGGGTCTTTTTTTGCGGTGGGAACCACCCCCGTCAACGTCACCGTAACGGACGCCAACGACAACGACACCCCTTGTTCCTTCACCGTCACCGTAACCGACAATACCAACCCAACGGCAATTTGTAACGACGTCATCGTGCAGTTGGATGCAGCCGGAATGGTGACCCTTACAGGAAATGAAATAAACGAAAATTCGTCGGATAACTGTGCAATCGCCAGCCTGACGCCGAGCCCGGCGAGTTTTGATTGCAGTGATGTCGGCCCCAATTCAGTTACCCTGACCGTGACCGACGTAAACGGCAACTCCTCGACTTGCTCAGCGATCGTCACCGTTGAAGACAAAATCGCCCCTGCGGCCGTCTGCCAAAACGTGACGGTTCAACTCGATAATACCGGCAACGGCGCCACCACGGCCGCCGCGGTGAACAACGGTTCCTCGGACGCCTGCGGCATCGCAAGTCTCAGCCTTAGTGAAACCGACTTTGATTGTTCGGAAGTCGGCGCAAATACGGTGACTTTGACCGTGACCGACGTCAACGGCAATTTCTCCACCTGTACGGCGACCGTGACGGTGCAGGACCTGGTCGATCCGGTGGCCGTCTGCCAGAACGTGACCGTTCAGTTGAACGCCTCCGGCCTGGGTTCCACCACGGCCGCTGCGGTGAACAACGGCTCGTCCGACGCCTGCGGGATTGCATCCATCACACTGGATGAAACGGACTTCGACTGTTCGGAAGTCGGCGCAAATACCGTGACTTTGACGGTCACCGATGTCAATGGGAATTTTTCGACCTG
>CAZLEF010000114.1:0-17552 GCA_964558465.1 uncultured Lewinella sp.
TCACTTCATACCAACCCACCTGGCTGAGTTTGTCGCTGCCGGCGTACAGATACCCCTGGCTGTAACGGCCGCCGCGGGCCGCGTATTCCCACTCGGCTTCGGTGGGCAGGCGGAAGGTTTTGCCGGTGGTCCGGTTCAGTTTTTGGATAAATTCCCGGGCGTCAAACCAGGAGACATTTTCCACCGGGCGGTTATCGCCTTTGTAATCAGAAGGATTATTGCCGCCCATGACGGCTTTCCACAGGGCCTGGGTTACGGGGTATTTGCCGATATAAAAATCACGAACAGCGACTTCATGGGCGGGTTTTTCGTGGTCAAATTCACTGGCGTCATCCCCCATCAGGAATTTGCCGCCTTCGACGAAGATGAGGTCGATTGGGGGCCCGGAGGGGAGGGTTATTTGGAGGTTGGGTTGCATAAAATAAGGTGTTGAGGAATAAGGTTTCGGGTTTATTTTAGTTGATGGTGGACGGTAGACGGCAGACGGTCGTTTAATCCTCGTCCTCTTCGATAAATAATTGTTTGATGGTCTTTTCGCCTTTTCGCAAGGCATTAAATTCCTTTCGCATCATTCTCAGAGCGGCCTTGAGATCCCAGGACAACTCTTTTTCAAATTCGCCAAAAAGGAAAGGGATTTTGAATTTGAGTTTCCATTTGGCGTCCGGTTGGTGGGGCAGTTTTGTATTGGCCTCTTTCCATTTTTGAACGATTTCACTGGAGGTGGGAAGCTGAGCAAAAAATTTACCCAATTGTTCTTCGAGTATATCATTTACCCGTTCAAGCTCGGTTTCGGAATCCTTTGAGGATTCTATTAGGGTAATGGTTGTCCGGATATCTTCCTGGTGGCGTTCTGCATATTTCAGAAGGGAATCCAGGTATTTTTGTTGTTCGTTTTGATTGTGAAGGATGGAAAGGGTATTTTTTTCGATACCGTCCATGCCGCGTTCCAGTCTGGCGAAACTTTCCCGGGTTGCCCGGTCGTCCACCTGAATGTTGATATTCAAACCGGTTTTTCTTTCAATTTGCCGATCCTTTTTGGTAGATATTTTATCCAGGAAATCCCGTGAAACGCTGAATGTTTTTCCAATTCTTCCGATGGTAAGTTCGTCTTTCCCCATTTTCTCCAGACCCAGTAAATCTTCATAATCCCACTCAATTTCCGGATGGCCCGGAACCGGCATTTTTTCGGTTATTTTTAAATCTGCAAAACCTTCGTTGATGGCGTATAAGCGGTGGAGGATGATCGAAAAATATTCGCGTTTTCGGTGTTCCTGGCCGTTAATGGCAATCGTAAGCCGCCCCCGGTCCAGGTCGGCGGTGACCAGGGCCGTGCAGTTGAATTTTTTATTTGACAACAGGACCCCGGTCCGCCAAAGATTGCCCAGATCCCGGATGTCATCTTTCATATGAATAATAAACTGCGAAATGACGTTAGGCGGCAGGAAATCGTATTCCATAATGAACTCTACCGCTTCTTTCTGGTCAAATGCAACCGGGGTTGAAACTTCTTTTGGCAAAAGATCAGGTATCAGATATTTGCGCGGTTTGTACTCGTACAACAACTCGAACTCCTTCATGATGCTGACGAGGTAGAGTTGTTCCTGATCGGAATAATGAATTTTCTTTTCTTTGCTGGGATCGTACTCTTCTTTTTTCTGGTCTTCTGTATTCAGAATATAGTCGAGGTCTTTTTCATGGAGGATGCCGTCGGTAATGCTGGGCGAATTGATGATTTTGTAAACCCCGATGGTTACCCAGTGGGGATCGAGTACAAAAAAACTTTGGAGTTTCAGGCTGGGGAAGTGAAGAATCACACCCAATGCATTCAGGTATCGCAACAATGTTTTTTGGGCATTCGGATCGTCTTCCTTGTGTTGTTTGCAAATTTCCAGAAACCGGTCCCTGTTGATATAATGGTTCTGGGCGGTTTCAAGCTCCAGTTGGTTTTTGATGTTGAGCCAGCTTTCACTGATCGGGGTTTTGAAAAGGGGCGTTTCCGGAATTAATTCGGCAAGCGTTTGGGCAAATTGATTCAGGTTCCATTCGGTTTTGCAGGACATTTTGATAAACCGGTTATCTACAAAAGGATATTTTTTGTTCAGGGTCGATTCTTCCAGACTATAGCTTTTATTCTCATCCATTTTATTGATCGCAACGATAGCTGGCGACCCCCCTCCAAACTTCTGAATATGCCGCAACCAGTAGTCCTTTTTGTTATCCGTCCGGCTGTCCAGGACAAAAATATAGATGGAGCGGTGGGTCAGGAAAAACTGGTGCGTGGCGTGCATGATTTCCTGGCCGCCAAAATCCCAAATTCGCATTTTGACATCACTGACTCCTGGGAATTTTTGGAACATGCCGGTTTTGCCCATTTCCACGATTTCCACGTTGACCCCGTGGGTCTGGCTTTCATTGTCCAAAAACGGTAAACCTTTTATTTTTTTAAGGACCGAGGTTTTTCCGGCCAGGCCTTCGCCCACCAAAAGCACTTTGATTTCTTTGAGAAAAAATGGGCCTTTGTTCTCATCTTTTTTGAAAGAGGCAAACCAGGATAAAACAGCTTTGCCGCCTTGTTGAACGATTTCGGGGGGAGGGGAAGTGAGTGGATTATTATGAAGATACAACTCCTGCAAAGCTTCGGCATCTGACGGAAGCGAGAATTCTTTCAGCTTATTTTCGCTTATATCAAGGATTTTTAAAGTTTTTAAACCTTTAGGCAAAAAAAGGTTTGTCAGTTTGTTGCCAGTCAGAATGAGTGCCTGGAGGAATTTAGCTTCCGCTGTTAATTTTTCAGCAATGCGCCCCCACTTCCCGTCATCCAGACCCACCCCCGCCAAATTCAACCCAATCAACCGCCCCTCACCATCCAGGGCATATTTGGGGTAATCGGGCTGGTACCCCATTACACCTCTCAGGGGGTCGGCGGTGTTTTTTGGCAGGTTCAGGGTATGTTTTCCGCCCAGGATCTGTTCGATTTCTTTGATGATGCCAGGTTTGGTTTTCATATTAATGATGATTTCAGTGTTCAAAATGAAACGCAAGTCGGAGACTTGCTGGTAGCCGCAACGGGGCGCAGCCCCTGGCGAACAAGGATCGAAAAAATGCGCCCCACCCCCTGCCGTACTCGCCGCCGCGCAGCACAAAAATCTTGAAAATCCTAAAATCCTGTAAATCCTGATTCAGACATTTACCCGCGCCCTTGCCGGCCTGTCCCGGGCCGCTCGTCTAGAGCTCACGGGAAAAGCCGGAAGGGCTAACCACCTCCCTGGAGGGGGAGGACAAGGCGGAAGCCGACAAAGTTGTCGCGGTCGTCCGGCCCGCCCCTGAAGCGGTACGCGACACGCCAGTACAACGGTGCGTTGAGGAAGCCGCCGCCGCGAATCACGCGGTCAACGCCCACTTCCGGCCCGCTCGGGTTGTCAGCCACACCCTGTTTTTTACATTTTTCGTAATATTTTTCATCGAACCAGTCGTCGCACCATTCATAAACATTGCCGCTCATATCGTGGATCTCCAGTTCGTTGCCCAACAGCAGGCCGACCTCGTGGGTTTGGTTGTCGCTGTTATCATCGTACCAACCCACCTGGCTGAGTTTGTCGCTGCCGGCGTACAGATATCCCTGGCTGTAACGGCCGCCGCGTGCCGCGTATTCCCACTCGGCTTCGGTAGGCAGGCGAAATTCTGCGCCGGGCGGTTTCCGGGTTTTCACCCAATCCCGAACGTCTTTCCGGTTGTTGATTTTTTGGATAAAACGCCGGGCGTCATTCCAGGAAACGGTTTCCATGGGGTTGCCTGCCCCTTTAAACCGGGAAGGATTGGCGCCCATAACCGCCTGCCAAAGGCGCTGGGTCACCGGGTATTTGCCGATGTAAAAGGAGTCCACTTTCACGGGGTGGATGGGGCGGCAGGCGTCCCAGAGGTCGCCTTTTTCGTCGCCCATATCAAAGGCTCCGCCTTCGACGAAGACCAGGTCGAGGTCGGGGAGGGGAGGTGGGTTTGCGTTGTGCTGGGCCATGCGGGTTTGTCTTTTGGATCCGCCGGTTGTGTGGAATTGGGGATAAATATAGGGAAAACGTGGGATTGTTGGATGTCGGTGATTGGGCTGGGAGGGAGGGCGTAAGTCAGAGACTTGCGGGTTTTGCCGCTACGGGGCGCAGCCCTTCGCGATCGGTTAAAAAAATCGATTAGGGCCCCCACCCCCTGCCGTACTCGCCGCCGCACAGCACAAAAATTTTGAAAATCCTAAAATCCTGTAAATCCTGATTCAGACATTTACCCACGCCCCGACAGGCCTGGCCGGAGGCTCGTCCCTCGCCCTCTTGCCGGCCTGTCCTGGGCGCCTCGTTTTGAGCTCACGGGAAAAGCCGGAAAAGCTAACCACCTCACTGGAGGGGGAGGACAAGGCGGAAGCCGACATCGTGTATTGGAAGATAAATATAGGAATAATTCGTCGCAAGATTTTTCGTTCCAATTTTGGAAAAACCAGGGAATTTTTTTACTTTTGTAAAACCTTGAGAAGGGACTCCGAAAGGAGTGATCTATCTCGTGTAGCTCCGATCGAACGTCGGAGCTACTTGTTTTATACCGCGCGTCGCATAGTTTTGAAAAAACTATGCATCCTGCGGCATTATCCCTCGCGCCGGCCCGCCACGAAGGATAAAAAAGGCCGGGGTTTCAGTATTCGCGTTTGGCAACTAAAAAACCTCCCCCATCCCCACCCGGCAATCCTCCAAATCCAGCATCGCATTAATAAGGTGAACGGCCTGAAACCGGGCCAAATCTTCCGGCGTGATGCGCGCCGGCCGGATCCGGCCTTCCTGCAGGTAAAAAGCCCGTTTCACGCCTTCGAGCAGTGGGCGTTCCGGCGTCCAGAGGTGGCGGCCGTCATCAAAAACGAGGTTGGCGAACCAGGAATCGGTGAACTCGCCGTTTTTCAGGATGAGGATGTCGTCGCAGTCGCCGCGCTGTGCGTAAAGGTCGTTCAGCGCACGGCGGTCGGCGTATTTATGGGCGTACTCCGGTTCGCCGGCAACTACCCGGAGTGTGCGGATCACCGGCAGTTTGTAAGGAACAAATTCAATCTGGTCGATCCCCATCGAATACAATACCCTGCATTTGAAAAGTCCTTCCCGGCAATTTTCCGGTATCCGGATCTGGTCTTCCAGGTATATGGGCGCGACGGTTTCTCCCAATAACGTTCGTCTGGATCGGTTGAGCCGTTCGTTGTGGAGGTCCGGCAGATGGATGCGGCCGTCCAGGATTTTTATGCTTTCTATTAGGTGGTGCATGGTGTTGAGTTATGGTTTGGGGTTGTTTGGAGTTGTTTGGGATTGTCAGACTACAGCCAAAAAAATGAACAACTAAACAGGCAAACCCGCGGCCGCCAGGATCGGCACATACACCTTATCCACCAACTCCCGGTATTCCTTCCGCGGGTCGCTGTACACGGTGATGCCGCCGCCGCTTTTGTAAACCAGGCCGTTGGGTGTTTGTTCGATGAAACGGATCATGACCGCACTATCGACCCGGCCGTTGTCGTAACAACCAAAAACGCCGGTATAATACCCGCGTTCGTATCCTTCTGCCGCGCGGATGATCTCCATCGTTTTGGCCTTTGGGGCGCCGGTAACCGAGCCTGCGGGCAGGAGTTCGGCAAAAATATCGCCGATCCGGGTGTGGAAATCGTTGGCCAGCCGCCCCGCGATCCGGGAACTGGCCTGGAAAAGGTCCCGCTCGTGGGTCCGGATCCGGTCGATATACCGGAATTTTTCCACGCGGACCTGCCGGGAAACCCGGCCCAGGTCGTTGCGGATCAGGTCGACGATGGTGAAGTGTTCAGCCCGTTCCTTTGGGTCGTTCAACAGGATCTCCCGGGCGTTCGGGATGCCGGCGTCGATGGTGCCTTTCATGGGGAAAGAATAGATGGCGCCGTCCCGGATCTTTACAAAAGTTTCGGGTGAAAAAACGACGAACCGGTCCTTGAAAAGCAATTTGTACGGCGCAGTACTCCGTTCGAAGATGGCTTGCAGGCCCAGGTTGATCCGGATCGGGGTTGGAAAGGTCAGGTTAGTCAAGAACGAATTGCCTTTGAAGAGGTTTTCCTGCACCAGGTGGAAGGCGGTAGCATATTTTTCATAGGCGACCGGGTATTTTTCCATCCGGACGGGTTCGGGGTCAAAACCAGCCGGCAGGTAATTGGTCAGGCCATTGAAGTCGTAGTAAATGCCCTGCCCGGCGGCCTCCGCCATCGGCAGAATGACGGGATCGCGGAGGTCAAAGTCCAGAATAAACAAAAAGGGTTGGCCGGCCCTTGCATAATCGTTCATCAATCGGGACATCACACAAATTTCTGACATTGTGACGTAAAGATAGGGGGAATGATACAATTGATGCGATTGATACGATTGGTTCGATTGGTTCGATTCCTCAAATAAACAAATAAACAAATAAACGCATCAACAAATCAGCGCATCAACAAATCAACCACGCCCACGCCACAGGCGTGGTGGCACGCACATCAACAAATCAACGCATCAACAAATCAACGCATCAACAAATCAACAAATCAACAAATTGATCAGGCGCCTGCCCGCTTTAACCTTTTAATTTTGACTTTAACCTTTTCTTTCCTTATTTTTGTTCTAAATCTAAAAGGCTGATAAAAATGATCGACAATACCATATACATGGTAGTAAACGCGCCTAAAGAACACCAGCGGATCATTGGCAAACTGATGACCCGCCTTGGCTGGCTCTACTATGAGCAGCACAAGATTCCATTCGAACCCTTTTCAGAGACTATGATCGACGAAGGTAAAACCAGTCCAACCCCGGATCTTTTGCTGTTTGATCATTCGAATAAAAAAAACGTAATCATTATTGAAATTTCTACCAGCGCCGGTATGAAAAAGGATGGCGAAAAGGTAAAGGAACTCCTTCGGGATTATGAGATCCAGGAAGGTTTTGTTTATAATTACGATATTAAGAAATGGAGAAAATTCAAGCCCGAATCCGGTGAAATAACCGACCAGCCTTCCTGGTGCGAAGCCCTGGATTTGGACTTGGATGCCCTGTTGAAATAAAACCGGACAAGTCATCCAGTATCTACCGTCGCCTTCGACTCCGCTCAGGCGCCTAATCGTCAGCCGTCTACCATCCACCGTCCACCGTCTACTATCCAACTCATGTCCAACCCAACCACCTACATCCACGGCGCTTCCTCCGAAGAGCAGGAGCGCCTCTCGCTGATGAACGACCGCCTCCTCAACGAGGCCTGTCTGAAAGAATTGCAGCTCGCCGGCGGGGAGCGCATCCTGGACGTCGGCAGCGGCCTGGGGCAGTTTACCCGGCTGATGGCCCAAACGGTTGGCCCGAAAGGGTCGGTTCTGGGTGTTGAGCGGGAGATCGCCCAACTGAAAAAAGCCCGTTACCTGGCCGCCGCAGCCGGTGAAAATCCTAATTTTTCCTTCCGCCAGGGCGACGCGATGAGCCTGCCGCTGGACCCCCCGGAATGGGGTAGCTTCGATCTGGTACATACCCGTTTTTTGCTCGAACACGTACCTGCGCCGGGGAAAGTAGTGGCCCAGATGGCCAGAGCGGTCCGGCCCGGCGGCAGAGTCGTGCTGGCCGACGACGACCATGCGCTGTTCACCCCATACCCCTCGCCGGCTGGTTTTCAGGACATCTGGCAGGCTTATTGCCGTTCCTACGACCGCATCGGGTGCGACGCTTTCATCGGGCGCCGGCTCACCACCCTGCTCCACCAGGCAGGGCTCCAACCCAGGCGCAATACCCTGGTTTTTTTTGGCGGCTGCGCCGGCGACCCGACCTTCGGGATCGCAGCCCTCAACATCATCAAAATCCTCGAAGGCGCCAAAGACCTCATGCTGGATCATCACCTGATCAGCCGCGGGAATTTTGACGCCGGAATCGACGGCCTTCGCAAGTGGATGACCCTGCCGGATGCCGCGCTTTGGTATGGGATGAGTTGGGCGGAAGCCGTAGCTCCGGATGCCTGACGCAGACCACGCTACGGCAGTCCCATAGTGACGCCTTTGGCGTTGGCTGACGACTTGGAAGGCTGCAAAACAAATTCATGTTTTGCCGGGTTATTATAGTTTGAACAACCATAACATGATCCAAACTTCCATTTCGAACGCCGACAAAGAAGAGATCCGAAAGTACTTCGGCATGCCCCTGGAAGACCTGGATGAAGAAACGTTTCGCAAACAACTCCGGGCCGTCCGGGTCAAATACCACCCCGATAATTTTGAAAAATTTGAGGACGAAACGGTGCGGGAGATGGCGACGGAACGTTTCCAGTCGATCGAACGGCTGGCCGAAAAAATGGAGGCCTGGTTCCAGGGCAAGATCGGGACGCTTGAGCGCGCAACCGGAGAATTTAACCCCGGCGCGCTCTTTGCATTCGATAAAATGAAAATCGAGGTCATTACTTCAGATAAGGACCTCAAATACCACCTCTTCGGCACGCAATACCGTTGGCTGATCTACGGCGACCGGTTCAAAATACCCGGTACAAAAGCCCATATCGTGATGGATGAAGACCACCGCGGCGTCAGTATCGGCTACCGCGAAACCATCCGCATGTACGTCACCTTCGGTGTGGATGATTCCATTGAGGATATCGTCAACTGGCTGTACACCCGCATCCGGGACCGGGCCAGTTCGCTGATCATCGAAGGCCAGGTGGTGGCGATCGATCCGGACGAAATATTGCGGCATATCCGGAAGACGTCGGTGCTGGAGATCGGGACGTAGCGCCGGTCTCGGGATCGGGATGTAGCATGTGTCCCCGATCTTCCGATCTGGGCAGGATACCCATCTTTGGAACGGCTGCCGGTATGGTTTTTTCAACGGCCAATTAAAATTGGCGTTGACTAACGCACCACCCATCCGTCCCCAAAATCGCCTTCCGGGCTCACAAACGCCATTTTGCCTTCGCTGTTTTCGGCCAGCAGGATCATGCCCTGGCTGGTGATGCCCCGAAGTTGGCGCGGCGCGAGGTTGGCCACCAGCACGATCTTTTTGCCGATCACAGCTTCGGGTTCGTAATGCAGGGCGATGCCTGAAACCACGGTCCGTTTTTCCACCCCGAGGTCGACGGTAAGCTTCAGCAATTTATCGGCTTTGGGCACCTTTTCGGCTTCGATGATGGTGCCGGTGCGCAGATCCAGTTTGCCAAAATCATCGTATTGGATCTCAGCTTTGAATGCTTCCCTTTCGGGGCCTTTTTCAATTTCCATTATGGTTTTCAGTTTGTCTTTCTGGCGTTGAACAATCTGGGCGCGGGCGTCGTCTTTCCGGTCCAGTATTTTGGGAAAGAGTACTTCCGGCTCGCCGATCCGATGACCGGCGGGCAACAGGAATGTCCCTTTTTCAAGGGCGTCGAGGGCCCGGTTCCAGTCGCCGCGTTTGACCGGCGGCAGGTTGAGCAATTTCCGGATGCGGGGGGAGGTGAACGGAATGAACGGCTCGCACAACACGCTGAGCAAGGCCACCACCTGCAGGCTGAACAACATGCATTCCCTGATCTTTTCGCTGTCAGGGTCGTCCTTCCAGATCTGCCAGGGGGAAACGTCCTGGAGATAGGTGTTGCCGTAGGCCGACAATTCCATGAGATACTGGGAGGCCTGTTTGAAGCTGAAGGTTTCGAGTTCAGCTGTCAGTTTTCTGACGATGGAACGGATTTCCAGGAAACGGTCCTGCCAGTCGATCTCCAGCGAAGGCGTCGCGCCGCCGAAGTATTTTTGGGTCAGCGTCACTACCCGGTTGACAAAATTGCCCAGGTTGTCGGCCAGTTCCTTATCGTGAAATTCAATAAACTCATCCCATTTGAAGTCGCTGTCCTTGTTCTCCGGCAGGTTGCGGAGCAGGGCGTAGCGCAGGGCGTCTTCCTTGTTGGGGAAATCCCGGAATTCTTCGAGGTATTCGTGTTGTTCGAGGCCCCAGCCGCGCGATTTGGAAAATTTCTGCCCTTCAAAATTGAGAAACTGGTTGGCGGGCACATTCACGGGCAGGTTGTAGCCACCGTAAGCATGCAGCATGGCAGGGAAAATGATGCAATGGAAAACAATATTATCCTTGCCGATAAAATGGATCAGTTGCGAATCCTCGCTGCGCCAGTAGTCTTCCCAGTTTTTGCCGTTTTCGAGGGCCCATTGTTTGGTGGAGGAGATGTATCCGATGGGTGCGTCAAACCAGACATACAGGACTTTGCCTTTGGCCTCGGGCAGCGGCACGGAAATGCCCCAGTCGAGGTCGCGGGTGATGGAGCGCGCCTGCAGGCCGTTGTCGAGCCAGCTCAGGCATTGCCCGGTTACGTGTTTTTTCCACGTGGCGGGGTCGTGGTGCAATTGGCCGTTCAGGTAACCGGTGGAGATCCATTCCCGGAGCCAGGCCTCGTGTTTATCGAGTTTGAAATACCAGTGTTGGGTGGGTTTCAGCACCGGTTTTTTGCCGCTCAGGGTAGAGACCGGGTTGATGAGCTGATCGGGGGAAAGATCGGTTCCGCAGCGCTCGCACTGGTCGCCGTAAGCCTCCTCAAAACGGCAGTTGGGGCAAGTCCCCTTGATGTACCGGTCGGCCAGGAACTGGTCAAATTCCTCGTCGTACAACTGGTCGGAGGTTTTTACTTCAAATTCATCGCCCTTTTTGAGCAGTTGCAGGAAAAAGTCCTGGCTGGTTTCATGGTGCAGGGGCGCGGAGGTGCGGTGGTAATAATCGAAGGAAATACCCAGCCGGTCGAAGGTAGATTTGTTGAGTTCGTGGTATTTGTCGATGATCTCCCGGGGCGTAATGCCTTCTTTTTTGGCGCGGATGGTGATGGCCGCCCCGTGTTCGTCGGAGCCGCAGACCCAGACGACGTCCTTGTCCTGCAGACGGAGAAAACGGACATAAATATCCGCCGGCAAGTAGGCGCCTGCCAGGTGGCCGAGGTGAAGCGCGCCGTTGGCATAGGGCAAAGCGGAAGTGACCAGATATCTTTTTGGTGGATGCATGCTGTTGAATTTTTGCTTGCGCAAATTTGCGCGAAGATAGAGAAATGATGGTTATTTGGGTGGGTTGTTTGGAGTTGTTTGGAGTTGTTTGGATTGTTTGGGTTCCTCGATTCCTCGATTCTTCAGTTCCTCGATTCTTCAGTTTGGGGTTTGTGGGGTTGTTTGGAGTTGTTTGGGGTTGTTTGGAGTTTCAGTTCCTCGAATCCTCGAAATGGTATTTCGGGGTTGAACAATCCGGATGGAATATTAGTTCCGGAGGGTTCAGATCAACGCCTGCCCTTCCGATGGGTAAAAATCAACGAATCAACATGAATTTTCCTTAACTTGCATAAAATTTCATCCAGTGGGCGTCGAACCCGAAAAACAATTGCTTGAAAAATTTTTCCTGACTATGATTGAAATTCCTGACGACCTGCTGGAACAATGGCGGGCCGACACCCCCGGCGTTCAAACTCGTATCCATTTGAACAATGCCGGGTCCGCACTCCCGCCGCGCCAGGTGGTGAACGCCATGGTCGAACACCTGCTCCTGGAATCTGAAACCGGCGGTTACGAAGCGCATGCCGCCCGATTGGACGAGATCGCAGGGTTTTATACAGCAACGGCCAGACTGCTCAATACCTCGCCGCAACAGATTGCCTGGATGACCAGCGCCACCGACGCCTACAATCGCGCCCTTACATCAATACCCTGGCGCGAGGGCGACGTCATCCTCACCACCATCAACGATTACGTTTCCAACCAGATTGCCTTTCTGCAACTGCAACAGCGGTTCGGCATCCGCGTGGTCCGGGCGGAAGACGACCCCGGGGGCGGCGTCTCCCTGGATTCAATGGAACAATTGATGGATCAACTCCACCCCCGGCTGGTCGCGGTGACCCATGTGCCGACCAACTCCGGGCTCGTGCAGCCGGTTTCCGCCATCGGCCGACTTTGCGCCCGGAGAGATACCCTGTACCTGGTGGACGCCTGCCAATCCGCCGGGCAGATGCCGCTGGATGTTCAAACCATTCAATGCGATTTTTTGAGCGCCACTTTCCGCAAATTTTTGCGCGGCCCGCGCGGCGCCGGTTTTTTATACGTCTCTCCAAAAGCGCTGGACCTCGGCCTGGCGCCCCTCACGCTCGATCTGCACAGCGCTACCTGGACGGAAAAAGATGTTTTTGCCATGCAAAACGACGCCAGACGGTTCGAACTCTGGGAAAAATCCTACGCCCTGATGCTGGGCGCAAAGGCAGCGGTGGAATATGCCCTGGAAGCCGGCCTGGAAAATATTGAAACCCGGGTGAAAAAACTGGCCGCGCATGCAAGGGAACGGCTGGCGGATATCCCGGGCCTGAAATCTCTGGACAAGGGCGAGGAACTGTGCGGCATTGTCACCTTCACTTTCCCGGGCCGGGAATTTTCCGGGCTTAAAGCGCATTTGGCGGAACAGCAGATCAACCTCTCCTTCGCACCCCGGTTTGTGGCCGTCATCGATCTCCAGAATAAAGGCGCCGGGTGGGTGGGGCGTTTGTCGCCGCATTATTACAATACGCTGGAAGAGGTGGAGCAAGCGGTGGCAGCGGTTGGAGCAGGCGTCATCAATCGATAGCCGGAAGTTGAACGTTAAAGTTTTCCGGATTGGAAATTTGTCTTTTGTTTTCAGGTTTAAGTGGAAACAAACCTACCTGACATGAAAAAAATCCATTCATTTTCGATTGTTGTGGCGATTTTCCTTTCCTTTTACAAACTCGACGCCCAAAGCGGATTTGGCGTTTCTGCCGGGATCAATTACAGTACCGTTAAAAACTCGGGTGTTTTAATTTTTGGGGACGTCGGTCCGGAAGCAGGGCCTGTGATTGGGGTTTTTTATCAGGGCCGACTGGGAAATAAATGGGCCATTTTGCCGGAGATCCAGTATTCGGCCAAGGGCTTTACATTTGATAACGGAGTCACCGACGAATACAGCCGGTTAAAGGTCATTTATCTGGATCTTTTACCCCAGGTGGAATTCAGACCCGCCAACTTTTTGGGAATAACCGTCGGCGTGAACCTGGGGTATAAACTGAATGAAAAATTAAAATCGCCCGGAGAAGATTGGGCGGATCCTTTTTCCGAATTTAAAAACGACCTGGATTTTGGCGCCCTTTTAGGCCTAAGGTTAAACTTTGACCGGTTGAATTTGAAAATCCATTACAATCACGGGATTTCAAATTCCTCCGTCAGCGTTTTTACGGATGCCAACGGCACGCCCATCGCTTCAATAACCCAGTACAACCGGAATTTGCAACTGACGGTGGGATATTTGCTGTTTAATAATTGACCGGACAAGGGAAATTTAATCTTTAGGGCTTCGCATCCTGGTTTTTTGGAGGATGCGAGGATGTGCGTGCCACGCCACAGGCGTGGAGGATGCGAGGATGCGAGGATTTGTTGATGCGAGGATGCGCGAGAGGGGGTCGTCGAATCGTCGAATCCTCCTATCCTCAAAGATCAATTATCATTCACCCTCCGCCCGCCGGCAGTGCGTGAAGAGCTTTCTACCTTGTTGATCTTTTTCAGGTCCACCATCAGGCTGGAGAAAGCGCTGCCGGAGTTGACGCTCCATTTGCGGCCTTCGTAGGTAACGGTTCCTTCACGGCGGTCCCAGTCGGAGGCCATCAGCGCATAACGGTTACTTGCCTTAGGATTGGGGCCGAAGATCAGGAAACGTTCATCTGAATTGGCCTCAAACCCGATGGCGAAGCGGTTGTCTTTGGGTTTGAACAGCAGAACACCGGGGGTGCCCCGGCGGATGACGACCTGCTCAACCCGGCGGCCGTCCACGATCTTGATCTCGCCGGAGATGATCTCGGAAGAGCCGCCGGTCAGTTCGCGATAAAGGGTAATGTCATCAGAGAGATAAAACTGGATGCGCTTCAATTCGCTGTCGCTCCATTGGTACTGGTCGTACAGGTTTTGGGTAAATGGTCGTAAATTGGGGCCACAAGAGGCTGCGGTCATAACTGCAAGGAGTAACGCGAAATATCGGATCAGGTTTTTCATTTTTCGAGTGAATCGTTTGTCCGTTCAAAGGTAGACCCAAGCCGGGTGTGTTGCAAGAATTTTAAGAAACTTTAACCTGCACCTTAACGGAATTTAACGAAGGGCGTTATCTTTACTTGAAAATACCAAAAAGAAGGGATGATTGTAATGATTACCGGGGCCGGCCGGGGTATTGGATTCGACGCTTCACTTGCGCTGGCGGCCTCACCTGAAAACACTGTTCTGGCGCTCGGCCGGGACGCTGAGAAACTTTCCATGCTGGCGGCTAAAGCCAGGGAATTGCACGGCAACGACAATTTGCGCACGCTTCCGTTCGACGTTACCCAACCCGACGAATCGGCTTTCTGTGAATTGATTGAAAAAGCGGGCGGACTGGATACGCTCATCAATAACGCGGGTTTTATGGTCCGGAAACCATTTGAAACCGTCGACCCGGAAGACTGGCGAATCGTCTACGAAACCAACGTGCTGGGCCCGGCCTGGCTGATCCGGTTGGCGCTGCCGTATTTGCGCAAGAGCAGCCGGGCGCATGTGGTCAATATCGGCAGTATGGGCGGGTTCCAGGGCAGCGGCAAGTTTTCGGGCCTGTCGGTGTACAGTTCCTCCAAAGCCGCCATCGCCAACCTGACGGAATGCCTGGCAGAAGAATACAAAAAGGAAAAAATCGCCTTCAACTGCCTGGCCCTCGGGTCTGCACAAACGGAAATGCTGGCCGAAGCTTTTCCTGGCTACAAAGCCCCGCTGACCAGCGCTGAAATGGGCAGGTTTGTGGCCTGGTTTGCAACGGAAGGGGGGAAATATTTTAACGGAAAGGTGCTGCCGGTTTCGCTGGCGACGCCGTAAATGGCGGTTTTTTTTGAAAGATTGTCCGATTTTTCATTAACTTGCTCATTCATTCACAACCCAAAAAATGGGCGCTGAAGCTGAAAAACCTTTGTTGGAAAAATACCACTTCACCGTCGAGGAATACCGACGGATGGGCGAAGCATCTATTTTTCCTGAAGATACACGCGTAGAATTGCTCAATGGTGAAATTATTGAAATGAGCAAGCGGATTCGCTTTGTGGGTAGTCCCCAATTCCCACCTGACTCCAAACGTCAACTCCTATCCTTTATCCTTTATCCTTTACCTTACCCTTCAATAATTAAACTTCACCCGCAAAAACCCCACCTGCAACGGGCTCCGGTACCCTTCCTCACCCTTGCTCAGCACAATTTGCCCGACAGCGTCCAGGGTCCAGTTGTCGGAGATGGAAAGGGTAAAAGTCGGGTTGATGAAGAGCGGATGCACTTCCACCGGGCTGTATATGAGGGCGACGCCGGTGGTGAGCAACGGCGTAACGGGATAGGAGGCTTGTGTGAAAACCGCCCACCGGTAAGGGTAGAGATTGCGCGCTGAGAGGTCGAAGGTGAAGAGGTTGAGAATATCCTGGTCGGTTGCGCCTGAACTGTTGTAGAGGAAGCCGCCGTTGAGGTAAATGGAATTGGAAAAGGCGTAATCCACGTTGGCGGTCAGCGCCAGGATGCTCTCCTGGTCTTCCGGCCTGTAAAACCAGGTGGCCTCTCCCTTAAAACCAGCGTTTTTGATATTGCCGGCCCAACCGCCGCCCAGCACCAGGTCTTTTTGGGCGTACCCGCCGATGATCTGGATATCGTAGCTGCCTTTGTTGAAAACCCAGCGCCCTGCGGCGATCATGCCGCCCAGGCTGTCGGCGCCGCGCACGGCCAGTTCCACACTTCCTGCATAGCCGGTAAAGTAGCGCACCCGCACGGCGTCGGAACCGGGCCGTTCTTCGTAGTCGAAGTCGGTAAAGGCATAAGCGTTGAAGATGTCATTGGGGTTCCAGATGGTGCTGATGCCCCAGTTGACGCGCTGGCGGCCCAGGCGGACTTCCCATTTTTCACGCGTGTATTCGATATACAACCGGTCGAGTACGCTATGGCCGATAAACCCTCTTTTTTCCAGCCAGACGGCCGACAGGTCGAGCCAGTCGTTGGCGCTTTCTTCAATCCGTTCGGCGTATTGGGGCGTGGTTTTTACCAGATCGCCGTAAAATACGCGGGTTCGGAGGCCGGCGCTGAAATTCAGCGTTGGGTTTATATTCCATTTGAAGTTGAGCCGGTGGTGGAGCAGGTTGTCCTGCAGGACGGTGTCCACCAGCTTGAACTGGCTGAAATCCGGAAAGGAGCCGTTGAAGAAATAGAGGCTTTGCAGGTTTTTCACATACCCGTTGAGCTCAATTTTGGTCGTATCGGACTGGGTGTGAGCAGTGAGGGCAGTTAGTGCCGCAAGCGACAGGATGAATAGTTGATTTTTCATGGCTTCATTTGTACCCCCGACCTCCGGTCGGGGTCTATTTCAGGTACGCCGACCGGAGGTCAGCGTTACTATCGCCGACCAGAGGTCAGCGTTACTTTCTCACATCTCTCACAACCACCCCGTCCTCCAGCGTAATGACCCGCCTGGCGCGGTCGATCACCCGTTGGTCGTGCGTACTGAACACAAAAGTGGCGCCTTCCTCCTCGTTGAGCCGGGCCATGATGTCGAGCAAATTGGAAGTGGAAGCGGAATCCAGGTTGGCGGTCGGTTCGTCAGCCAGGATGAGGGCAGGTTTGGCGGCCAACGCCCTTGCTACGGCAACCCGCTGCTGCTGACCGCCCGACATTTCTGACGGCCGTTTGTTGGTCTGGTCGGTCAGTCCGACCGCATGCAGGAGTTCTGCCGCCCGGGCATCGCGTTCAATTTTTGGCCGTTTTTGCAGCAGCATCACAAATTCCACATTTTCTTTTGCCGTCAGCACCGGGATCAGGTTGTACGCCTGAAAAACAAACCCGATATGGGCCTTGCGGAAATCGATCAACTGATTGTCCGACAGCCCGCTGATGTCCGTCTCATCCACGAAGACCTCCCCTTTTGTAGGCCGGTCCAGCCCACCAATGATATTGAGCAGGGTGGTTTTGCCGGAACCTGAAGGGCCCACAATGGCGGCAAATTCGCCGGGCTCGATGGTCAGGTCTACGCCCCTGAGGGCATGCACCGCTATTTTGTCGGGGTCGTAAACTTTGGTGACCCCCTGGGTTTTGATTACGCTCATTGTTTATAAAAGTTTGGAGTTGCTTTGCCCGCCCGAGCTACGCCCTGAAGGAGGGTTTGTGGTTGTTTGGTGTTGTTGGGAGTTGTTTGGAGTTGTTTGGAGTTGTTGGGAGTTGTTTGGTGTTGTTGGGAGTTGTTGGGATAACAAAACCAAACCATCCCAAACCATCCCAAACCATCCCAAACCATCCCAAACCATCCCAAACCATTCCAAACCATCCCAAACCATCCCAAACCATCCCAAACCATCCCAAACAAATTAATCATTATATCTTCCGCATCGCCTCCACCGGCTTCAGCCGGATTGCCTTCAGCGCCGGGTAAATCGCGCCGATGATCGCCGTAATGGCCACGGCCAGTGCCAACTGCACGTAGATGTCAAAATGCAATTGGGTGTAAACCACCGTAGACATG
>CAZLEF010000115.1:0-17309 GCA_964558465.1 uncultured Lewinella sp.
ATTGATTCGATTGATTCGATTGATTCGATTGATTCGCCACGCCGCGGCGTGGTCGATTGGTTCGATTGCCACGCCACGGCGAGGTCCCCGCATGAGCCTTAGACCGGGCAGGGATTCGATTCCTCGATTCCTCAATTCCTCGATTCCTCAATTCCTCAATTGTTTGGATTCCTCGCATCAACAAATCAACAAATCAACAAATCAACCCCTAATCCACTACTTTCACTTCCGTCATATACCGGATCACAATATCCCGGATATCGTTTTTCACGGCCGCGCCGCGGGTATCGAACTGTTCGCGGGTTTCGCCCGGAAAGTCTTTCAAAAACCCAAGGTTGGCTTCTTTACCGTCGGCTACAAACTGGGGCAGAATGACGGAATAGGTTTTATTCAGGTCGAGCGGGGCATTGCGGATGCGGTATCCGGCTCCGCTGACTTCTACGTGGTTCATTTGCATATATCCGCCTTCCGTCCGGTTTTTGACCAGCGCGATATCGAGCAATTGTTTCAGCACGCTGCCGGGCAAATGGATCCTGGCAACCGGACCGCCAAAAGGAAAAGTGCGCAACACATCGTACTCGGTTACGGCGCCCACAATATTGTCATCGAGCCGCATGGAGCCGCCGTTGAGCAGGTACACATCGGCGCCGGGCCATACAAATTCAAAGGCTTCGGCGGTCAGTTTGCCGTAATTGGTTTGTTCGCTCCTGACCTTGACTTCCGTACAGACCAGCGGGGATCTGGCTTCGAGCAATTTCCGCTCAGGCTGGTAGCCCATGCCCCGTGCGATACCTTCCACCTGCCCCAGCCAGCGATCCACCACGGCTTTTGTCCCGGGTTCGTCCGGAAGATCTTCACCGATGTTTCTGAGTGTGGATTTCAGGGTCGCCTTTCCGGTGGCAGGAAACCAGGTGAACCGGTGGATATACACGGTTTTGGCGTTGGCGTCCGCTTTGGTGATAGAGGTGTTCCCGACCTGAAGGGCCATATTAGTATGGTCGTGCCCGCCGATCAGCAGCGGCAGACCGGGTACGGCTTTGGCAAGGGCCTGATCCTCGTCTGCCGCCAGGTGGGTGATGCCGATCGTGAGGTCGGCTTTATCTTTCAGTGCATTCACGGCGGATGCAAAACTTTCGGTGACATCGGTGTAGGCGACATAATCGGCTTTGTTAAAAGGCAAAACCACTCCGGTGATACCCAGTTTCACTTTTTTTCCATCCGGCGAGCTGAATTCGTGGACTGCGTAGGGCGGAACCGGCGTTCCGTTCTGGGTGAAGGGTCTTTGAGCGCCGTTAACGGCCCGGAAAGCATTGGCGCAAACATATTTAAATTTGCTTTGATCAATCCGCTTTTGCAGAAGATCGCCGTCCCTCAGGTCAAATTCGTGGTTGCCGAACGTGCAATAGTCCATTCCCATCGCGTTCAGGGTTTCCACCATCTGCAATCCTGCAATGCGCTCCCCATCGCCCATTTTTAAGGTCCCGACAAAAGACGGGCTCAAAAAGTCACCGGCGATCACGGCAATCGTATTCGGGTTTTCAGCCAGCAATTCTTTTTTCACCGAAGCCACACGGGCCAGGCCGCCGGATTTGCCGCCCTCCAGCGGAGCGATCTCATAGACATCGTTCAATTGCAGAATGATAAATGAAATCCCCGCATCATTCCCCGAACGGCGGGGAGTGGCGCATGAAAAAAAGACCAGGAGCAACAAACTGCCCAGGAAGGTGTTTAAAAAGGAAGTTCTCATGAAAGATTGCAGGTTTAATGGGCAAAAGTAAGAAATAAGCCGTTATGCCGCTTATTTTTGCGGCCACAAGCTGCCGGCCAAAGGTTTCGGCAGGATACAGAAAACAGCGCTCAATCCGGCAAAACCGCATATTTATGCCCAAAAATTGGCCCTTTTGCCTATTTTTTATTACTTTGCACGGTTTTACGTTGAACTGTTGCCTGCAATCAAGGGTTAACTAAAGGAAATTTTTAACAGGAAAATAAGTAATAATGGCCTCATCTGGCAATTCCGGTCAGTCTAATAATGATAATAACGCGCCAAAAAGTCGTCAACCGATCAGTTGGCTGTGGATTATTCTGCTCATGGTGGTGGTAGCCCAGGGGATCTTCATGCTGAACAGTCCTACGGTCAAACCTGCCAATTTATCCCAGTTCAGAAGAGAGATGCTCGAAAAAGGCGACGTACAAAAGGTGGTGGTCGTCAACAATAAAAAAGCCGAGATCTACATCAAATCCGAAAAACTGGGCGAAGGAATTTATTCCGAATTCTCCAGGGATCAAAAGGGCCCGCATTTTGTGGTGACCATCGGCGATCTGGGCAACTTCGAAGCCATCATAGAAGAACAACAACAGGATCCCTCAGCTTCTCCCATTGAATTCGGCGTCGAAGAACGGACCGATTACTGGGGCACGGTGCTCTCCTGGGTAATCCCCTTCGGCGTGCTGATCCTGATCTGGGTCTTTATTCTCAACCGGGCCCGCGGCGGCGGCGGAATCGGCGGCGGCAATATTTTCGATTTTGGCAAGTCCAAAGCGCAACTCTTCCAAAAAGGCGAAAGCAAGATCACCTTCGATGATGTCGCCGGCCTGGATGAAGTTAAAGTCGAAATCCGGGAAGTCGTTGATTTCCTCAAAAACCCGGACCGCTATACCAAACTCGGCGCCAAGATCCCGAAAGGCGTTTTGCTCGTCGGCCCTCCGGGGACCGGTAAAACCCTGCTGGCCAAAGCCGTCGCAGGGGAAGCAGGCGTGCCGTTCTATTCCATGTCCGGATCGGAATTTGTGGAAATGTTCGTCGGTGTCGGCGCTTCAAGGGTGCGCGACCTCTTTAAAAAAGCGAAACAGAACGCGCCCAGCATTGTATTTATCGACGAGATCGACGCCATCGGCCGTTCCAGGGGTAAAGCCGTTTCCTTCCAGGGAAATGACGAGCGGGAGAATACCCTCAACCAGATGCTGACGGAAATGGACGGCTTCGGCTCCAACTCCGGCGTAATTGTCATGGCGGCCACCAACCGCGGTGAGATCCTCGACAGCGCCCTGCTCAGACCCGGCCGTTTCGACCGCCAGATCTACCTGGAACTGCCAACCAAAAAAGAACGGGAAGCCATTTTTAAAGTCCATTTGAAACCGCTCAAACTGGCAACCGACGCCAACCTCGATCAGCTTTCCGGTCAGACACCCGGCTTCTCGGGCGCCGACATCGCCAATATTTGTAATGAAGCGGCTTTGATCGCCGCCCGCAAGAATAAGGAGTCTGTCGAAATGCAGGATTTCATGGACGCCATCGACCGGATCGTTGCCGGCCTGGAAAAAACCAACCGGGTCATTACCGACCGGGAAAAACGGATCATCGCTTACCACGAAGCCGGTCATGCTACGGCGAGCTGGAATCTGCCACATGCCGATTCCCTGCTCAAGGTGTCCATCGTGCCGAGGGGCCGTTCGCTGGGCGCCGCCTGGTACCTGCCGGAAGAAAAAGTCATCCACACCAAAGAGCAATTCATGGACCGCATCTGCGCCGCTCTGGCCGGCAGGGCATCCGAGGAGATCACCTTTGGGAAAATATCCTCCGGCGCCCTCGACGACCTGGAAAAAGTGACCAAACAAGCTTATACCATGGTCGCTTTTTACGGACTGAGCGAGGCGATCGGAAATATCAGCTACTACGACAGCACCGGGCAATACGAAACAAGTTTCCAGAAACCTTACAGCGAAGCGACCGCTCAAAAGATTGACGAGGAAGTCCGCAAACTGGTAGCAGGCGCATACGAACGCACTAAAAATCTGCTCATTCAGCATAAATCCGAAATGGAAACCCTTGCTGAACTGCTGCTCAAAAAAGAAGTCGTCTACAAAAAGGACCTGGAAGATATCTTTGGCGTCCGGCAGCTTGCGGAGGAAGAATCGGAAGTTCTTTAATCCGTCCAAGCCTGAAACATGGTGGCCGACACCGCTTATACGCTGCTTCAACTCAACGAATTTATCCGCCGGGTACTGGCATTGAACCTGCCCGACCCCGTATGGGTAAAGGCGGAAGTTGCTCAGATCAGCCGGTCGAGAGGCCATATTTACCTTACCCTTTTGCAACAGGAAGACCCCGGCGGGGAACCTGTCGCCCAATCGGAGGCGGTCATCTGGAATAACGCCTGCCGCCAGTTGCAACGCCGGCTGGGCCCGACCCTCGAGGGCATTTTGCAGGAAGGCATGCAGCTCCTCCTGCAGGTACGGGTGTCATACCATGAGCGTTACGGCCTCAAGCTCCATGTCGAGAACCTGGACGAAACCTACACGCTGGGTAAATGGGAACTCCAGCGCCAGCAAACCATCGACCTCCTGCGCCGGCTCGGTTTACTGGAAAAAAACCGGGCATTGACCCTCCCGCCGGTCTTGCAACGCATCGCGGTCATCTCCAGCCCGAATGCCGCCGGATGGCAGGATTTCAAAGATCAACTCGAACAAAATGCCTACGGCTACCGGTATGTCTTGCGGCTTTTTCCCGCAGCCATGCAAGGTAATCAGGCCGCTGTCGAGGTGCAACAGCAATTGGCTGTCATCAGCCGGCTCAGCCGTCAATTCGACTGCATCGTCCTGATCCGGGGTGGCGGCGCGCGTCTGGACCTGGCCGCTTTTGATAACCTGGCCCTGAACCAGGAACTGGCCAACGCCCCGCTGCCCCTGCTGACCGGGATCGGCCACGAAACCGACCAGAGCGTAGCCGACCTCGTCGCCGCCCGGGCTTTAAAAACCCCCACCGCAGTTGCCGAATTCCTCATCAGCCACAACCTCGCCTTTGAACAAAGTCTGGTGGAAGGCGGACAATTCCTGCAAATGTCTGCCGGCAGGCGGCTGGAGGCCGAAAAACTCCGCATCAGCCGCCTCTGCCAGCAGGTACAACTGCAGAGTCAGGCAATGCTGAACCGGCAGTCCCGCCTGCTGGAGTATATCCGCACCGAGTTGCCGGCCCTGTCTGCCCTCCACCTCCGGACCGCTTCCCGCCAATTGGACCTGCTGGAAAACATTTCTGAATTGCTGGCGGTGGAGAAAACGCTGGCCCGGGGGTTTACCATCACGACCCATCTGGGTTCGCCGCTCCGCTCAGGCGCCGATCTGAAAACAGGCGACGAACTGATGACCCGTTTTGCGGATGGCGAGGTGAAGAGTGCGGTGGTCAGCGATCGCACCCAACAGCGTTAAATCACCCGCGTCTGTGAGCGCGGTCACTGAAACGCGCTCTTTCCTGCCGTATATTTGCCCCATCAATTCTTCAAAAATGAAAATATTAAACGATTGGAAATTCCTCCTCCTGGTCAGCCTTACGTTGGGCCTGGCGCCGTTTTTTCCGGAACCGCATGTCTGGGGCAAACTGCGGTGGGTAGCCGGCGGGGCTGCCGGCATGCAGCCGATGGATTGGTTTGACCTGGCTATGCACGGCTTGCCCTGGTTGTTGCTCGGACGGGCTGTTGTTATGCAACTTTTACCCAAAACAAAAACCTGACCGGATATTCCACAACCAAAAAATACTCAGGCCATGAAATCTGTAAAAATCATAGGAATGCTGCTGCTGGCTGGTGTCTTTGCGCTTTCGCAATGCAAGAACGCCGCCGGTCAGAAAACCTTGACGGAGGCTGAAAAAACACAATACACAGATAGGGGTAAAACAATCGCCGCTGCGACCTTTTCCACATTAAGCGCCCGGCTGACCAAAGCCCTGGAAGAAGGCGGCGTATCCAATGCCGTTCAATATTGCAACCTGGCGGCCATGCCCCTGGTGGACAGCTTATCCACCGTTCATAACGCCACCATCCGCCGGACCAGCCTCAAAGTCCGAAACCCGCAAAACCAACCCACTGAATGGGAAAAGAAAACGCTTCTGGATTTTGAAACCAAAGACAAAGCCGGCGAGGAATTAAAGCCGATTGTGCAAATGTTGGATGACCAGACCGTCGCGTTCGCAGCGCCCATCCGGATTATGCCTTTATGCGTGCAATGTCACGGCAAGGAAGGCGAAACGATGTCGGCAGAAAATACAACTTTTATCAAGGGGCTTTATCCCGGCGACCAGGCAACCGGCTATGCCGAAGGAGACCTGCGGGGGATGTGGAGTGTTGTTTTTAGGCGGTAACTGGATGCTGAATCCACGCCTGTGGCGTGGTGGATGCTGGATGCCAGCATCTGGAATCAAGCATCAAAAAAAATACATCTCCATCCGGATATCCGCCCGCGCAAAATCCTGCCGGTCGAGCGGGACTTCCATAAAACCCAGGCGCCGGTAAATTTCGATGGCTTTTGCCGAGCCTTCCCGGTTGGAAAAAAGATACAACATGCGGGCGCCGAGGTCCCTGGTGCGTTGAATGGCTGCCTGACACAGGGTTTTGCCAATACCCAGGCCTCGGTAATCCAGGTCTACCGCCATTTTGATCAATTCGTAGGTAGAAGGGTCGTCCATGAGCAAACCTGCTGTGCCGACGACTTTCCCGTCATAAGTTGCCAGGAGGATCTGCCCGCCGCCTGCGAGGATGGAAGTTTCCGGATAGCTGCAATGCTGATGGTCGATCTCCTCCATTGTATAGGCCGCCTTTATCCAGGCTTCATTGATGGCTTTCCAGGCGGCTTTATGGTCCGGATAATAGTCAATAATTTCCAGGTTCATCTATCGGGTGTTAAAAAGGTTTACTTTAATGCGTTTATGTCGTCCAGGTAAAACGCCGCATCGTGGCGGGTCATACCGATCCTGGGATAATAATCTACGGCAGCCGGAGCGGAAAGCAGGATCAGTTTGGCTTTCGGCGCAGCCAGTTTGGTTTGGCGGATCAATTCCCGACCGACTCCCTGCCGCTGATATTCCAGATCAACCGCCAGGTCGGACAAATAGGTGCAAAACGCAAAATCGGTCAGTGAGCGGGCGACGCCGATCAGTTTTCTATCCAGACGGGCAGTTACCATGAGGTTGCCGTGTTGCAGCATGGCGGCAATCCGGTCCGGTTCGCCTGCAGGCCTCCGCTGTGCAAGCGTGGAGGTATGCAGCACGGCAATAAATTCTTCCGGGGAAAGCGATTTTTCAATCTGGTAGCTAATATTCATTTCAAACGTGTGTTGAGCAGGTAAAATAATAGCAATTCCGGCCCCTTTCCGGCAGCCGGTTTTTATCTGGTATCTGGTCCGGATTTGAAAACGTCCTCTCACCCTCTCACCCTCTCACCCTCTCACCCCTCTCACCCCTCTCACTCTCTCACCCTCCAAGGCGTTCAAGCAAGCCATTGGTCCTTTCCAGCGCCTCCTCATACCGGTTGATCTGGATCTGTAGAATGCCGTTCAGGCTGAAGACAATATTCCGGAATTTAGGGTCCTCCAACGGGCTCGTATCCTGATAACGGAAAAACGTTCCCTGGTCAATTTCCCTCATCATGTAATCGGCGTAATAATCCCGGGCGAAATGGTCAGCCCGTTCGTTTTCCCGGAAAATGACCTCGTATTTGCCGTAATGGTCCAGTATTTCTTTTTTCAGATCGAAGGACCGGATCAGTTTAAGGTCCCCGGTATTCAACAAGGTTTTAAAGGTGGCGTCCTGCGTGGAAAAAGGGGCAAAATAGGATCTTCTGAAAAAGTCAACCAGCATGGTATCCCGTCCGGGAAGTGGTTGAAAAAAGTGCGGGATCATCCTCTGGCAAAAATTCAGGTTCCGCTTTAAAACGGCAATGTTCTCATTCATTTTGGCGGTATCCGCTGCAAGGTCCAGTTTCAAATTGTTCATATAGGTTCTGGACAAGGACTTGTTAGCCTGGTTTTGCGCCCAGTTGTTCAGGGCAAAAGCGATCAGGATGCCGATGACCACAATCAAAAGTTCCTTGACATAATACCGCCAGTCGCCGGGGATGAAAGAGAATTTCAACATATTCCGAATTTCCGGGCAATTTAATCCGGTACTGTGAAAAAGCCATACCTTGCGCGCAAAAAATACGACCATGTTCCGTTTCACATACGGTATTTTCGCCTTGCTGCTTTGTTTTGGAGGTTGTCGCCCCGCCGCTCCGCAGGACAACGCCGATTCCCCCCCTCCTTCTTCAGCAACAGCGTCACAACCGGCGCCCGTTTCCTATATCGGTGATTTTGCCACGGAAGGCTATCCTTCCTCCTATTATCAGAAAGTAATGATCTCGCACCTGGAGGGAATCGGAACCAAGGTTCAGTTTACCGCCAGCCTGGTCAACGGCCGCCCCGGGTGCGGTTTTGACGCGGACGCCCGCGAGGTGGAGGGGCATTTGGAAATGGACCTGCCGTATGGCGGCGGGGAGGCGGTTGTGGTCATCCATCCAACAGAAAACGGTGTGACTGTCGATACCAAATCCGAAGAAACCCGTCCGGCTATGATGTCCGTTTGCCGGGGCAGCGCTTCCCTGATCGGGGAATACAAACGGATAACGACCAGTCGTTTGAAAGGGAGCTTCGTGTATTTTGCCGACGCCGCATTGTTTACGGATTGTGTTTCCGGAGAAAAATATCCGCTGGCATTGACGCCGGGATATCTGGAACTCGAGCGCCGGTATTTGTACCTGGACAATAAAAAAACGGAAAACGGGATCCCTCAACCCGCCCTTACGGAATTGGAGGGGTATTTTGAGGACTTGCAGGACGCCGGGAGCGGGCAGGTCAGAAAACATTTGCTGGTCACCCGGATTTACGAAATGGACGGAGAAAAAACCTGCAAAAAATAAAGGCAGCCGGCACATAAACCGACTGCCTTAGTCATTTTGAATTGGGTATGGGGGAATGTTTTGGGCGCCTTGGCCCCGGTATCTTAACGGTTAGGTTAATTGGGGATTGAAATACCAGAATTTCGGCGATCAGGGATTGTAGCCGCTTAATGCAGGCGGAATTGTTGAACAAACTGGTTGCTGGTTTGGGGGTTGCGCACCAGATCGATATCGAGCACACAATTTTCAAACTGGATGGCGTAGCTTTCTTTCACGTGGGCTTCGTTCAGGGGCAATTTGCCCGTCAGGCTGGCGCCGAGATAAGCGCCGACTTCTTTGAAAGAGAGCATCAGGTCTTTGATACCGTTCAGCGCGTTGCTGTTTTGTCCGGCGTTGATCAGGCCGACGGTCAGGGCTAATTGGATTTGGCGGATGTTCATGACGATCAGATTTAATGGGTTGTTTTCAATCGGGTTATCTGGTCAAAAGTGTTTCATTAATAACTCCTGTTTATTCCCGGATGTTGCACGGCCAACTCTTAAAGTCTTGTTAAAAATCATTAAGAAATTGTTAGGATGCCGATGCCGGACACTTCCTTTGAAGTGTTTATAATCCTTAATACTGCTCCCTGGAAAAGTGTTACCCGTTTTCCAAAAAAAAATCTTTTTCAGCGCCGGCTTTTCTCATCAGGGTGCAAACAATATCTCCATATACGATAGAAGATCCCCGACCGGATTTTATCCAGGTGAAAATTTATGGAGTGTAGGGAGGATAGGAGGATATTTACCTGCCTGAAGGGGTGGCGAGGATGCGAGGATTCGAGGTTGGGAAATCGAATCCTCCCATCCTCGAATCAACAAATCAACAAATCAACAAATCAACAAACCTTAGCTGCGCGTCCGGAGCCGGACCACGGGGCAGATCATTTCCTCCAGGGAAATGCCGCCATGCTGGAAGGTGTTTTTATAAAAATTGTGGTAATAATTGTAGTTATTCGGATAGAGAAAAAATTTATCTTCCTTTGCAAAGATAAAGGTGGAGCTGATATTGGGCCTGGGCAATCCCGCTTTGGGGGGGTCTTTTACTTCCAATACGTCTTTTCGTTCGTACTGCAGGTTTCTGCCTACCTTATAGCGGAGGTTGGTGGTGGTTTCGCGGTCGCCCACCACTTTTGAAGGCGTGTTGACCCTTATGGTGCCGTGGTCGGTCGTCAGGATCAGCCGGACATCGCGTTCGGAGATCCTTTGCAGGGCTGCCCAAAGGGGGGAGTTCTCAAACCAGGAGCGCGTGAGGGATCTGTACGCCCGTTCGTCGCCGGCCAATTCCTTGAGCACCTCCATTTCTGTCCGGGCATGCGACAGCGTATCAATAAAATTATAGACAATGGCGGTAAAGTCGTTTTCCAGGTAGTTAAATATATTTTCCTGCATCTGCCGGGCATGGTTCACGTTGGTGATCTTCAGGTAGTCCGAGCGGATCTCCTTGCGAACAAGCCTTTTGATCTGTTCAGCCATCAGGACGTTCTCGTACAGGTTTTTGCCGCCTTCGTCATTGTCGTTTTTCCACCAGTCGGCGTATCGTTTTTCGATTTCCGAAGGGAGCAGACCCGCGAAGATGGCATTCCGGCTGTATTGGGTTGAAGTAGGCAGCAGGCTGTAAAAATAATCTTCTTCTTCCACCCTGAAGCGCTCGGAAATGATCGGCTCAATGACCTTCCATTGGTCATACCGCATGTTATCCAGCAGAATCATGATGGTCGGTATATCGTTGCTGATCTGAGGCAGAACCTTGGTGCGGAGCAGGTTATGGGACATGACCGGGCCGTTCCCGCCGCTTATCCAGCCCATATAATGATCCACAATGAATTTCGAAAACTCCGTATTCGCTTCACTTTTCTGCATGGAAAGGATATCCGCCATCTGTGTGGAATTGGACTCATCGATCTTGATCTCCCAACTGATGATCTTGCGGTAAACTTCCACCCATTCTTCATATGAAAGTTTGCTGTTGATCTGCATGAAGATCTGGCGGAACTCCTGCTGGTAATCCGAGGAGGTTTTTTCCCGGATCAGCCGTTTATTGTCGATGATCTTTTTGAGGGTGAGCAGGATCTGGTTGGGATTTACGGGTTTGATGAGGTAATCGGCGATTTGGGAGCCGAGGGCCTCCTCCATCACGTTCTCCGCTTCATTTTTGGTGATCATCACCACCGGCAGCAGCGGATTGGATTCTTTGATCTTGGTCAGGGTCTCCAGCCCGGTGATCCCGGGCATGCTTTCATCGAGAAAAACGACGTCGATATCCCGGTTGGATTCACATTCTTCCAGGGCATCGTACCCGTTGGTAACGGTCAGCACCTCGTACCCTTTTTTTTCCAGGAACAGCAATTGGGGTTTCAGCAAATCAATTTCGTCGTCTGCCCAGAGTATCTTGATCTTTTCCATGAATTTGGTTGTTTAATGCCGGGTGATATTTGTTACCTTCGGCTGCAAATTAGGGCTATTGACGCAATAGCCGGTAACATTCTGTTAAAAACTGAACCAAGGGGTAAAATATTATGCAGATGCAAAAGGTAAAAAAAATCCTGAACGACCCTGTTTACGGTTTCATCAGCATTCCTGAAGGCCTCATATTCCAGTTGATGGAACACCCGTATTTCCAGCGGTTGCGGCGCATCAAACAGGTCAGCCTGACCCATTACGTTTATCCCGGTGCTTTGCACACCCGTTTTCACCATGCCCTGGGTGCATTTCACCTGGTGAGCCTGGCCATTGAAACCTTGCTGGCCAAAGGTGTACACATTACAAAAGAAGAGGCCGAAGGGGTATCTGCGGCTGTTTTATTGCACGATATCGGCCACGGCCCGTTTTCGCACACCCTGGAGCATACCCTGATCAACGTCCACCACGAATATTTGTCCATCTGGTTTATGGAAAAACTCAACCGCGAATTCGGCGGCCGGCTGGGCATGGCTATGGATATTTTCCTCAACAAATATCCCAAGCCGTTCCTGCACCAACTCGTCTCCGGCCAACTGGACATGGACCGGATGGATTACCTGAGTCGCGACAGCTTTTTCACCGGGGTTTACGAAGGCGTCATCGGTTACGACCGGATCATCAAGATGCTGAATGTACACAACGGGAACCTGGTGGTGGAAGAAAAGGGCATCTATTCCATCGAAAAATTCCTGATGGCCCGACGGCTGATGTACTGGCAGGTGTACCTGCACAAACCGGTCTTGTCAGCCGAACAAATGCTGATCCGCATCATCAAACGAGCCAAGGAATTGATCCAGAGCGGCGCGGCGCTGGAATTTACCGGAAGCCTCGGCTTTTTCCTGTCCCGAAACATCGATAAAACCGCCTTTGAACAGGATAAGGACAACCTGCTCGAACGCTTTGCCCAACTCGACGACGCCGATATCGCCGTAGCGCTCAAATCCTGGCGTTTCCACAGCGACCCTGTACTTTCTCATCTGGCGGGCAGCCTCATGGACCGGAAACTGTTCAAACTCGAGTTTTACGACGATTTGCCGCCACAGGACAGGATCGAACAGATCAAAAACGCATTGATCAAAAAATACCCCCGGATACCCCAGGCAGCGGATTATTTCCTGATACAGGGCCGGGAAAGCAATATCGCGTATACGACAGAAAAAGAGGAGATCCTGATCCTGATGAAGGACGGGCGGGCTTTACCGGTTTCAATGGTGGCCGGGCATGAAATTTCTTCCCGGATCGTGGCCAAACATTATTTGTGTTATCCTAAAAATACGATTTAGGCCTTTTTATCCGGCTTATCTCCTTTTTTCAGGGAAGCCCTGACCTTTTGAACGAGGGGGAGGGGCGTCCCGAGGAGGTCGGCGATTTGGTCGTCGGAGTATCCAGGCAGGTTGGCCATGGCGTGGTGGATAGTAGTGGTCATGCCTTTCTCCATGCCTTTCTCCATGCCTTTCTCCATGCCTTTTTCCATACCTTTTTTTATTCCTTCCAGGTAAAGCCCGTCTGTTTCTATATCGTATGTGATCGGCATTTTTTCTGCTTCTTTTTTGGTTTCAACCTCTAATTTACGAAGTCTGGACAATATCGTCATTCCGTGATATTCTCCCATCCTTAACAGCATTTCCGGGTCATCTCCCACCTGGAATTCTATATGCAGGATGGATTTTCGGCCATCGTAAGTTTCGATAAAAGCCGCAAAGTCCACCTCCCGCTCCAAAATCTGGAGTTTTTCCCGGATTCTTTTGAGGCGTTTGATCTTTAACCCCAAATATCGGAATGCGAGCGCCAGTACAATCCGTTCGATATTGTTTTTGATGATTCTGTCGTAATCACCCATAGAGCACGTTTTGAAACAAATTTAGTTTATTTTTTTTATAAAACACAAAAAATTAATAATTGATAAAAGTTTTTCAGCGTACCCATAATTTAAAGTATATTGGCCATGCAAAAACTTATGCCATGAAACCCGCTTTTGCCGTATTTCTCCTCTGCTTCCTCTATTCCTGCAATCTAAAAAACATGGAAAAAGCCGATCTCCTGATCCAAAACGCCAGGATCTGGTCTGATGAACTGACCGAACCCTACGACGCCGTCGCCATCCGGGGAGATTCCATCCTGGCCGTCGGTTATACGCGCGACCTGAAATCCCGGATAGGGCCTGAAACCCGGGTTATCGACGCTGCGGGCGCCTTTTTATGCCCTGGGTTCATCGATGCGCACGTCCATTTCCTCCAGGGCGGCGCCAACCTGAATTCCGTCCAACTCCGCGATGCCGCCACCCGGGATACGTTCATCCAAAGGATTGCCGAATTTGCACGACGCACCCCCGTCGGAACCTGGATCACGGGCGGCGACTGGAACCACGAACTCTGGGGCGGCGAACTGCCCGACCGCAACTGGGTCGATTCCGTAACCGCCGATCACCCCATTTTCCTCAACCGGCTGGACGGGCATATGGCCCTCGTCAATTCCAAAGCGATTGAACTGGCCGGCTTGACCGCGGATGCGCCTGAAGTCCCCGGCGGCGCCATTGTCCGGGATGCCTCCGGCAGGATCACCGGTATTTTCAAGGACAATGCAATGGATCTTTTCTACAGCGCCATTCCTGCCGCAGGGCCCGAACAGGAAGACCGCGCACTCGAGGCGGCGATGAATTATGTTGCCAGCCACGGCGTGACTTCAGTCCACCATATGGGTACCTTCGCCGACCTTGCCGTTTTTGAACGCAACCGGAAAAACAACCGCCTGATCACCCGGATCTACGCAGCCACGCCCCTAGGACAATGGGAAGAAATGGTCAAAAAAACATCAACCGAAGGCAAAGGCGACGATTGGCTGCATTGGGGCGCCCTCAAAGGTTTTGTTGACGGCTCCCTGGGTTCCCATACCGCCGCTTTTTTCGAACCCTTCACCGATGCGCCCGGCGATACCGGCCTGTATGTTACCCCCCCTGCGGATATGAAAAACCGGATCATGGCCGCCGATAAGGCCGGTTTGCACGTGGTGGTACACGCCATCGGCGACCGGGCAAACAACCTGCTGCTGAATATCTTTGAAGAAGTCAGCCAGACGAACGGCCCGCGCGACCGCCGCTTCCGGGTGGAACATACTCAACACCTGAAACCGGCCGACATCCCGAGGTATGCCCGCCTGGGAGTGATCCCCAGTATGCAGCCTTATCACGCCATCGACGACGGTTGCTGGGCAGAAAAAGTGATCGGGTCGGAACGCTGCCGAACCACCTACGCCTTCCGCTCGCTGATCGACGCCGGCGCAATCCTGGCATTCGGCAGCGACTGGTTTGTGGCGCCTCCTATCCCGCTGGAGGGCATTTACGCAGCCGTTTCCCGTCAGACCCTCGACGGCAAAAATCCGGCCGGGTGGGTCCCGGAACAAAAAATAACGGCAGAAGAAGCCCTGCGCGCCTATACCGCCGGCGCCGCCTACAGCGGGTTTGAAGATCATAGAAAAGGCCGTATCCAACCCGGCAAACTGGCCGACCTGGTCCTGCTGGATACCGATCTGATCCGCGCCGACGCGCAAGGGATCCGGAATGCGAAGGTGTTGTGGACGATGGTGGGGGGGAAGATGGTGTATCAGTCGGCAGTCGACAGTCGGCAGTCCACAGTCACATCCGAATAACTGGGAGAAATATTCCAAAATCGGGTTTTTCTTTAACCGGTTTATCCCATGTCCGCCAATTCGTGTTCTTTGTGCAGGCTTTGTGTCTTTGTGATTAAAAATAGGTAATCCCGGAACTCTCCAAGGGAATCCTTTGGCCATATGGACAAACCATTCCAAACCATAAAAACCCAACATGACACACCCATCTGTTTTCCGCCTGCGGCATTGGCTGGACGTTATTCCGCCGGCTGTTCTTGACTTTTCCAAAACGGAAATCGAACACAAACCTGCCCCTGAAAAATGGTCCAAAAAAGAAATCCTCGGCCATTTA
Source organism: uncultured Lewinella sp. (assembly GCA_964558465.1). Classification (GTDB taxonomy): domain Bacteria; phylum Bacteroidota; class Bacteroidia; order Chitinophagales; family Saprospiraceae; genus JACJYC01. Next base: position 15,162 of record CAZLEF010000115.1, read on the forward strand.
TGCGACTCCGCGCTCCACAATTGGCAGCGCTTCAACGCAGCCTATTGGTCGGAAAATTCGATGGACGCTCCGGGTTATCGCCAGGATGAACTCGTGTTGCAAAACCGGTACCAATACCAAACCACCGGGCAGATCCTGAACCGCTGGATCAGCATGAACGAACAAATTGCATCCGTTCTGGAGCAATTGCCCGGGGAAAAATGGACCCTGGAAATTACCGGCGACTGGCTGGAAACCCCCTGGACCCTCGACCGGCTCGCCACCGATTATGTGGACCATATGGAACACCACCTGAAACAAATATTCGGGCCGGATATCAACCAACTCCGGGCCCATGATGAATGGCATATCAGCGCAGACGAGGCCCTGGAAAAGCTGCAACGGGAAGGAAAGGGGCAACCGTTTGTCAAAGTCCTCAGCCACCGGACGATGACCGCGGAAATCTTTGCCCCGCAAGGAAAAGACACCCAATCGCCCCATGAGCAGGACGAACTCTACGTCGTGATCAGCGGTACAGGGGAATTTATCCGTGGTGCGCAGCGAATCCTCTTTCAACCGGGCGATCTGTTGTTTGTGCCTGCCAGGGTACCGCACAGGTTTGAGGGGTTTTCGGAGGATTTCAGGGTTTGGGTGGTGTTTTATTGATGCCGGCCACGCCGTGCCGTAGTCTATCTTCGGTATCGCGAATGCATTATGAAATACTACCTCCTGAATGTCAGCCGTTGCCCGGGCGCCCCGTCAAAAAACCGGCCCTCCTGCCAGGCAAGCCGCCCGCTGACGATGGTGGCCGCCACATACCCTCTAAAGACATGCCCCTCAAAAGGCGACCACCCGCATTTGTAATGGATATTCTCTTTGCCGACCACCCACTCCCTTTGCGGGTCCAGTATGGCGAGGTCGGCCCAGCAACCTTCCTCTACAAATCCCCTCCGGTCCACCTGAAAACAGATGGCGGGGGCATGACACATTTTTTCAACAATACGTTCGAGGCTGATCCTGCCTTGCTGGTGAAATTCGAGCATGATATTGAGGCTATGCTGCACCAGGGGAACGCCGGAAGGCGCTTCGAAATAATTCCCTTGTTTTTCTTCGAGGGTATGTGGGGCGTGGTCGGTGGCAATAATATCCAGCCGGTCGTCCAGCAATGCCGGGAAAAGAGCTTCCTGATGGGATTTTTCCTTGATGGCCGGATTGCACTTGATCAGGGCGCCGTAATTTTTATAGTCATCCCGGTTGAAGTAAAGGTGATGTACACAGACTTCGGAAGTGATGCGTTTTTGCTCCAGAGGAATATCGTTCCTGAAAAGCGCCAGTTCGCCGGCCGTAGAGATATGCAGGATGTGCAGGCGGGCATTGTAACGTTTGGCCAGTTCCACTGCCAGGGAAGACGACAAGTAACATCCTTCGGCGCTCCGGATGAGGGGATGGCAGAACATGGGGATCTCCTGGCCGTATTTTTGCCTGTAAATCTCTGTATTGGCCCGGATAGTGGTCTCGTCCTCGCAATGGGTGGCGACCAGCATGGGCGCATTGGAAAAGATCGCTTCCAGGGTTTTCGGGTTATCCACGAGCATGTTTCCGGTGCTGGACCCCATGAAGACCTTGATGCCGCAAACATCCGCCGGATTGGTCTTCAGCACCTCGCCGAGGTTGTCGTTGGAGGCGCCCATGAAAAAGGAATAATTGGCCAGCGAGTTTTTGGCGGCGATCGCATATTTGGCGGCAAGCAGTTCCTGGGTCAAAGCCGGCGGTTTGGTATTGGGCATCTCCATGAAGGAGGTCACGCCGCCCGCCACTGCAGCCCGGGACTCGGTGAAAATATCAGCCTTGTAAGTCATTCCAGGCTCCCGGAAGTGTACCTGGTCGTCGATAATGCCCGGGATCAGATATTTGCCGGTGAGGTCCATTTCGAGGTCGGCGGGGCGGTCGATGACAGGCTCTATCCGTTCGATCAAACCCTGATCGATGTAAACATCCGAAGGATAGATGCGGCCTCTGTTGACAATTTGTGCGTTTTTTAGCAGGATAGATGGCATGGTTGCATGGATTTTTACCCGCATGAGCGAAAGACCGGGTTGGGTTTGGGATTGTTTGGGATTGTTTGGATTGTTTGGATTGTTTGGATTGTTTGGATTGTTTGGATTGTTT
>CAZLEF010000116.1:0-16664 GCA_964558465.1 uncultured Lewinella sp.
GGATTGTTTGGATTGTTTGGATTGTTTGGATTGTTTGGATTGTTTGGATTGTTTGCGCCAAAGGCGTCCCTTCGGGAGATTGTTTGGCCATAGGACTCCTTTGGAGGATTTTTTGGCCGGAGGTCCGAAGGCCCCTATGGAGACTCCTTGGAGAAGTTTTACTCGCCTGGGCCCCGTAAGCATGGAGAGCGCCGGACGGGACTTGGGGCTGTTGTTTGTTGGGGTAACGACTGCACAAAACCACCCCAAACCATCCCAAACCACTCCAAACCACACCCCCTACCAACTTCTTAGTATTCCCCCTCCTCAAATCTGTACATTGCCACCTATTTCCTTTTTCTTAAATTTGTGTTCTATATTCAATCAGAATACTTTACTTTTAGAGGATCAAATCTTTAACCCACGCCTGTGCGTGGCAGGCCTTTATCCTTTAACCTTTAACCTTGTCCTCATGAAATTCTACAAACCTCAGGTCGAACTTGCAAAAATTGTCGACCCGACTTTGCCCACGGAATACGTTTTGCACTCCGTTATTTTTTGCCGGTACACCAACTTCAAAGCCAACGGATACGAGGTGGACCTCAGCGACCTCCAGGACGAAAGCCTGGTGACGGTAACCCTGAAACTGGACCAGGACCCCAACCTGCCTGAGTTTGAGTACATCACGCCGGTGACGCACACCATCAACCTGGGGGCCGTCAATTTCCCCGAGGGCGACGGCTGGATCGAGATCGACGTGGAAGGCGCGGTTATCGAAGAAGCCGGCCGGGCCGAAACGCCGGTGAAAAAAAGCACCAAACCCGGCACAAAAGCCACCGTGAGCACGGCGGATGCAGATACCAAAACCCGACCGGGGGATCAGTTGAACTGACGGTCCTCCGGCATCGGACCGTTTCCCAAAACCCAGTGACATGAAACGAATTTTACTTCAAACGGCCATCCTGCTTTGTGTTGCCCGAACGGGTTTGTACGCCCAGTACGAACGGCTGACCCCGGCCGACCAACAGGCGCTGAAGGCCATCGACGACGACCGGCAAAAAGTGAACACCCTGATCGACTGGTGTTACGACCGCCCAACCAATCCGCCGGGTTATCAGCAGGTCATCGGCAATACCGCCCTTGAAATGGCCAGGCGTATCCGTTACGACCTGGGCGAAAGCGACGCGTTGAACGTCCTGGGGCATAACGCCAAAGATGAAGGCCGTTATCCGGAAGCCGAAGGGTTTTACCGCGAAAGCCTCCGGATCCGGGAATCCCTCGGTGATCCGGCGCTGATTGCCAGCAGTTACAATAACATCGGGAATATCCTCAAGGACCAAAGCCTTTACGAATCCGCGGTCCAGGCGTTCGAACGCGGCCTGGAGGCGATCAAAGACCTGAATTCAGCCGGGTTAAAAGGTATTTTATACAACGGCCTCGGTATTTCCCAGCGTTACCTCAGCCGGTACGCCGATGCCCTGGAAAGTTTTAACCGGAGCCTCCGCTTCTCTGAAATTTCGGGCGACAATTCCACCGCAACCAAAACAAAACTGAACCTTGTCGCCCTGCTCCAGGACAACCTCGAACAGTACTCGCGCGCGGAAAAAATCCTGAAAGACAGCCTGGCATTGCCCGAAAATCCGGCCCCTTCGGAAGATTTGGCGATCTGCTATATTTTGCGGTCCAATAATTTCTTTTACCAGGAAAATCCGGACAGCGCCTTGCACTACCTCGAAAAGGCGCAGGAATTCGAAGCTTTCCTGTCGAAAAGCAAACGGGCGCTGCTGTCCAAAAACGAAGGCAGGTTTTACCTCGCCAAAGGCGAATACGGCCGCGCACTCGGATTGTTCGAACGCAGCCTGTCCGTTCTGGATTCCATCGGCGATAAAAGGGAAGCCGCAGCCGTGCTTTTTTTGATGGGCAACCTGCATTCCGAACAGGCGGATTTTGAAGCGGCAATCCCATTTTATGAAAAGGCCCTCGCCCGCTTCGACCGGTTCAGCGACCCGCTGTTGAAAAGCCGCGTTTTGTATTTCATTTCCGAGGCCTGCGAAAAATCGGGCCGGTTCCGCCAGGCCACTGAATACCAGAACCGTTATATCGAATACAACGACAGCCTGAGCGCCGGCATCCGGGAAGGCATGGACCTGCAACTGCAACTCGGCGAAGAACAAAAAATGGTGGTGATGAGCAAACTGGAAACCACCCGGGTGAGGATGAAAGCCCTGTGGACTTATGGCATCATCGCTTTCATTGTGATGTGGTTGCTCCTGGGATTGGCCGTCATGTGGTCTTACCTCAACCGCCAGAAACGCAGGATCGCCGAACAAGACGCGCTGGCCGTCCGCCAGGACGCGCTCCAAAAGATCCGGATCAAGGAAATGGAAGCCAATCAGATGCGGTTGGAAAGTGAGGAAGCCACCCGCAACCGGATCGGGAAGGAACTGCACGACGGTCTGGGCAGCATGCTCTCCACGGTCAAATTGTATTTTTCCAGCGTGGACGCCAAACTCGAACACGTCCAGGGAGAAAGCCGGCAACAATACCTGAAAGCCAATCAACTGCTGGATGAGGCCTGCGCCCAGGTGCGCTCGATTTCCCACGAAATGATGTCGGCCATGTTGGTCCAGTTCGGCCTCAAAGCCCAGTTGGAATCCCTTGCCGAAGCCATTCGCGATTCCGGGCAACTCAAGGTGGAACTCGCCACCCACGGCCTCAAAGACCGGCTTGCCACCCGCCAGGAATTCAATATTTACCGGATCGTACAGGAATTGGTGAACAACGTGATCAAACACGCCGGCGCCACCCGGGTCAGCATCCAGGTCAACCGTTTCGATAAAATGATCAATGTGATGGTGGAAGACAACGGCATGGGATTTGACCCGGAGGAAGCCCGGATAAAAGGCGGCATGGGCCTGAAAAATCTGGAGTCGCGGGTGCACGAACTCGACGGAACCATCCATTTTGACTCCAAGGTTGAGAAAGGTACAACGGTTGCCATTGATATTCCGGTTAGAGAGGGTGAGAGGGTGAGAGGGTGAGAGGGTACCGAATAAAAAAATGATTTAAATTTTTGATAATGGAAAAAATCAAAATATTAGTGGCCGACGATCACCAGATCGTTCTGGACGGCATTCAGGCCTTCCTCGAAAAAGAAAAAGAGATCGAAGTAGTGGCCCATGCAAAAAACGGGGAAGAAGTACTCGAATATTTAAAAGATCATAAAGTGGACATCGCTGTGCTCGACCTCCGGATGCCCAAAAAAGACGGGCTGGAAACCGCCAGATATATCCTGAAAAACCACCCGGCCACCAAAGTCATCCTGCTGACCATGCACGGAGAGGGAGACTTTATTTTTCAGGCACTAAAAATGGGCATCCACGGGTTTGTATTAAAAGATAAAAGCAAGGAAACCCTGGTCGGCGCCATCCACGGGGTTTACAGAGGTTCCAGTTTTTACTCTCCCGACCTCTACGAAAGGCTGAAAGATAAAAAGGCCCTTGAAGACGATCCGGAAGAGGAGGTTCACCTCACCGACCGGGAAAAAGAAGTATTGGGTCTGACCGGAGAAGCCCTGTCGGCCAAAGAGATCGCTGCCAAACTCGACATATCCGAGACCACCGTCAATACGCATTGGCGCAACCTGCGGGAAAAACTGCAATTGCCCAGCGTCCAGGCTTTGGTGCGGTACGCCATACAACAGGGGTATACGAAGGGGTAGAAAATTGAATCAAAAAACGAGTGGCAAGCCGAAAGTGAGGTTGTGCTTCATTTTATCTGAGTTATTGTAAAGGTAAAAAATTTATTGCCCTCAAGGCTCTTATACAACTCCGTCAGCCTACCTCCTACCTAAAAGTAAGTACTCGCCTTCCATAAATCTGTGCATTTCCAGAACCTTCCAACTCCCCTATCTTTGTCTTGTCAAACGGTTGAAAATTAAACGCCACCCAAAAACCTGTATAACCCCAAAAAATCGAAACCAAACCCAAAACCGTTTGTCAGTGTAAACTTTCCCAAAATAAAACCCTTCAGCAAGCTGAACACAGTCCCAGTGAACCCCCGGATGTACGACCTGATCGTTTTTAACGGTCAGGTCGATGCTTTTTTTGCAAATTCAATAAATCTCCGTTATTTTTGTAAAAATTAAACCTTGCAGGTAACCATTTAAAAAATCGCCTGCATTAAACGATAACCCAATTGGCCTGACCAATGAGCCGTTTACTGACCCCCATCCTCCTGTTTGTTTCGGGCGCCTTGTACGCGTCGTCCGGCTTTTTGTATATTTCTCCTTCCCAGGATTCCCTCGTTTACGGTTTTGGCGTTCGGTTCAAAGTTGCGCTCGGCAGCAAACGCGCTTCGCATTACGAGGTCAGCGTTTCAGCCGGCGCGGGCAAAATGATGTACGAACATCTGCTGGCCGGCTGCAACGTTACCCTCAACCTCTACCGGGGCGGGATCGGCGCCAGCCTGCTGCCCGGCAAAATGACCAGACACCAGTTGGACCTCGCCACCGGATTTTCGCTGAGTTTCGGCGAAGGGCGCTCCCAACACAGCCGGCCGCTCTACACCTGGAACCCGAACGGCGCACCCCATATGGCCAATCCGTTTCACCGATCCATCACCCTGGCTACCAATTTTATCGCCAACAACCACCGCCGTAACCAGCAATTGGGCATGATCGGCCTTGCCATCGGCAATGTCCAACTCGGGTACTACAACGACGGCCCGCCCTTCGATCTGTGGGGCGCCGGCGACGCCTTCGACCGCTGGTGGACCGGCGGCGGCTACCTGCATATCGGCCACGACGACAGCGAATGGCAGTTCATCTACAGCTTCGACAAATTCACCGGCTACCAGCGCGACGCCTACGAAATCGCCAATATCCTGCGACTCAATTACGTATCGTACAAAAACGTACCCGAATCGACCTACAACCGGGGCCGCAACCAGTTCGGCTTCCGCCATCGCTCCGGCATCGGTGTCAACCTCTCCTTTTTTGATACCTGGGATATCCAGGACTGGATACACCGGATGCTGCGCTATACCTACCACCCCTCGCTGTACCACCGGCAGGTGTTCCTTGGGTTGCAGTACGATAAACGGTCGTAGCGATCGTAGCGATCCGATCGTTTTGAACGATCGGATCGCTACGATCGCCGAATCCTCCCACGCCGCGGCGTGGTCAAATCCTCAAATAAAAAACCACCCCATGCCAAAATTACCCCACTTCCTGTTCACCACCTTCCTGCTCCTCTCCCTCACCGGTTGCAGCGGCCGCAAATTCCTGATGAAAGGCGGCGATTTTTCGCTTTTCAGCAACGGCAACCACGCCCACACAGGCCGGATCCGGCAGTTGAACGAAGGGGTTTACGTGGCTAAAATCTGCCGGCTGGATACCATTGTGGACGGCGCCCGGCTCAACCTCTGGCAATCCTGTCCGGATTCGGCCTTCACCAGCCGGTCGCTGGAAAAGACGCTGTTCCTGATCTTCCCGGACAACCACCGGGCGGTCTATTTCACCCGCACCCCGTTTTTTGCCAGCCAGGGCGCCCTGCTCAAAAGCGCCCAACCGGATTTTGAGTTGGATTTCACCCAGTCCAGAGACGGCCAAAAAAGCCGGTTGCAGGGTTATTACCGGATCAGGGAAAATCCTGCCGTCAACTGCAACGCCTGTTATGAAGTACACCTGGAACTGGAAGGCGGAGCAAGCAAAAAAAGCAGACTTGGCGGGTTTCGCAAGCATTTGGTAACTTTCAACCTGCAATTGAACGGAGAAAACCTGCGGTTGAATGAAATCGCTTATCCCGAGGAATCAGGGTTTTCCACCCAAACCAGCAACCAGCCGCCCCGGCCACTGGATGGGGTATTCCATACCAACCTTGAATTCCGCTTTTTTCCGGCAAAAAACATCCGGTACCGGCTCGGAGAGGAGTTTTTCACCCGCGTAGAGGTTGATTTGTCGGGTAAAAACCGGACGTATTGGCGGGGCGGAGCAAAGGTGCTGGTGGAGGATTTGAATGGGAAGGAGGGGATCAGGACGTGGTAAAATTGGTTGGATTGGTTGTCCATAGGACTCCTTTGGAGGATTGATTCGAATGATTCGATTAGGTAACCAATCGAACCAATCGAACCAATCGAATCAATCATATCAATCGTATCAATCATATCCCCGCCCGGTCCAAGGCCCGTGCGGGTAAAAATCGTATCAATCGTATCAATCGAACCAATCGAATCAATCAATAAGATGTCAAAGCCCGTTTTTTTATTCGCATTTGCAAACGACGACGCCCAGGGCAGACTGAACCTCGAACAGGAGGACGCTGCCGCAGAAACCGCATTGGCAAAAGTCCACGACCAGGGGCGCATCGAGTTTATCTCTTTCCATAAAACCTCGCTGGAGCGGGTTTACGGGAGCTTCAACCGGTTTCACAACCGGCTTGCCGTATTCCATTACGGCGGCCATTCCAACCGGGATAATTTATCCCTGGACGGCGGGCCTTCCGACACCAGAAACCTCGCCGTAACACTCGGGCAGCAGAAGCATTTGAAGCTGGTTTTTCTCAACGGCTGCAGCAACGCGGATCAGGTGGAACAATTGTTCCAGCACGGGGTAAAGTCGGTGATCGCCACTTCCAAAGCGATCTCCGACGACCTGGCCATCGATTTCACCAAAGAATTTTATGATAGCCTGGCCGCCGGCAAAACCCTGGAGGAATCCTATAAAAGCGCCGCCGCTTTTGTCAAAGACAAGGATCGCTCCCTGGATATACCTGAGCGCAGCGTAACCTGGCGGTCGTCCGACGCCCGGGGCATTGCCAACCGGGAAAAACCTGAAGGATTCGCCTGGCGATTGTTCATCAACAACGACCCTTCCGTTTTGCAATGGCGAATACCGGTGAAACGGACCAAATGGTATTATGCATTACTGGTGTTGTTGTTTCCGCTGGGATGGTTTTTGGCAAATTGGCTGGCGCCGGCAGCCGGCATCCCAATGGGTGAAGCGCCCCCTGAATTATGCCCCGGTTTCACCGACAGCGCCACGTTTAAAATCGCCATCCTGCCCGTTAATCCCGAAAAACAGGCGCCGGAAATGGCTTTGTGGGATGAACTGAACGACCTGAACCGCGACCATCGGAGAAACCACCCCGGCAGAGACCTCTTTTTTTCGGAAGCGAATATTTCACCCGTAAAATTCAACCTGAACAACTACACCATCGATTCACTGTTAAGGACCTGCGCTCAGATGGTCATTTACGGACTGCCCGACAGCCCGGAAAACGCACCGAACTACAGCGTGGAATTTAACGCCCGGTCGGCGCCGCAAGTCAATATCGACGAAGAAACATCGCTGACCTTCGACCCGGTCAAACAGGCTACCCTTTCCGAGCCGATCGTACCCTGGGCCAAGTACCTGTTTGCCCTCATCGACGATGAATATTTTAATTGTCTCGACCCGGAGAGCGGCAACCAACTGGCGGAAGATCTGGCGCGCCGAAATCCGGACGAACCGGGCATGGCCGCCCGGCTTCATATCGCCACCCAGGTCTATGTCAACAACAACCGGGTAGGCGACGCCATCGCGCTGTTTAATAAATTTGACTCCGTGACAGCCTCCGAACCCGCGCTCATCCGGAATTTCGGCCTCTGTTACGTCATGAAAAAGGATTTCAAAAACGCCTCTCATACCCTGATGGGAATGCCGGCGACGGCCCTGGACAAAAACTTCCTGCTCTTTCGATGGAAAGTTCATCGCCGGGCGGGTTATTTTATCCGGGCGTTAAAGGATATCGATTTGTTGATGAAGATGGAAAACCTCGACCCGAAAGTGAAGTCCACCCTGGAAACCGAAAAGCGCCAAATGACTTCCGACCTCGACAAATCCAGGATCACAGATCTGCTTGCCGAAATGGAACGCCATTTCAAGGATAAAAAATGGGATAAAGCCATTACCAATGCGAACAGCGTGCTGGCAATAGACGGCAAAAATGCCCGGGCCGCCGAGGTCGCTATGGAATCCTGGTTTAACCTCCGTGACTGGAGCAAAACCCGGCAATTCGCCCGAAAAGTCCTCCAACTGGAGCCCAAACATATCCTTGCCCGCCAAAAGATCGTAATGGCCTACAGCGCCGAAAACAAATGGGAACCCGTATGTCAGCAAACCCGGGAAATTCTGAAAATCAACCCTGAAAGCTACTTCGGTTATTATTATTTGATAAAAGGGTTGATCGCCCTCAAAAAGCCGGATGAAGCTTGCGACGTACTCAACCAGGCCGGAAACGTATTGGATAAAAAGCCGAATAAAAGCAAACTGAATCAGATGCAGGAACTTATTAATCTTTGCAATAGCTGCTGCGGATTTAAAACTTACGACTAACGACTTACAACTTACGACTATCAACTAACAACTAAAAAAATGTTCTTCGACCTCCACCTCCACCTATCCCTGAAATCCTTCCTCACGGACGAATTTCCGCACCACACCGACGATTGCTGGACGACGTACAACAACCTCATCAGCATCATCGATTCCCAAAGCAGCGCCGAACAACTCTGGAAAGGGCGTATATCGCTGGCCGTAACCGCCTTGTATCCGCTGGAAGAACCGTTTACCTCCAGTTTTCTGATCGACCATATCGCGCCGGTCATCACGCCGCTGAGCAAAAAGGCCCTGGGGTTGCCCACCGGCGCCAGCGGCTTTTCCCGCCTGCAACAGGAATTGCAGCACCTGGAAAAATCGATGGTCAAGGGCGCCCGGCGTTTTAATATCCTTAGCGATATCAGGGAGTACGACCCCACCCGGCTGAACGTCATCCTGGCCATCGAGGGCAACCACGCCCTGCAACAGAACAATTCCCTGACGGCCGACAACCTGCTGGCCCTCAAAACCGGCCCACACCGGTTCCTCTACCTCACCCTCACCCACCTGACCCAGACGGAGGTCTGCACCCAGGCTTACGGCATGAAGCTGATCAAAAACAACGACAGCTTCAAACCCAGGGGGTTCGGCCTGACCGACCGCGGAAAGGCCCTCATCGACCTGGCCTACGACGATGCCCGCGGCCATCGCATCCTTATCGACATCAAACATATGAGCCTGCGCTCGCGCCGGGATTTTTACCAATACCGCAAAGAAAAAGGCTACCGGCAGATCCCCATCCTGGCTACCCATATGGGCTGCACGGGCATCAGTTTGGCGCCGGCAAGCATCCGCGAACAGATCAAAAAAGAGATCAACCGCGACCGCGGCTTTGTCGAGGTCAAATACGAACGCCCCGAAGGCATCCGCCGGCCCCGCGTGTACCGCACCCATTTCAACCCCTGGTCAATCAACCTGTACGACGAGGAAATTCCCGAAATCCTGGATTCCGGCGGCCTCATCGGCGTCAACCTCGACAAACGCATCCTGGGCGCCAAACCCGTGAAGGGCGAATTTTTTGACGAAGGCGAATTCCTCAACATGATGGGCCTGCGCGGCGAACCGGAAGAACTGCTCGCTCATTTCCAGCCCGGGAACGAATTCGACGAAGAAGCCGAACTGGAAGGGCTGGCCCTCAAGGCCGGCAGGCGGCGACAGTACAAAAACCACTTGCGCCACCTTTGCAACAACATCCTGCACATCGTGAAAATCGGCGGCGAACGCGCCTGGGACCAGATCTGCCTCGGCACCGATTTTGACGGCCTCATCGACCCGGTGGACAACTGCTGTTCCTCCGCAGAAATCCCCCTGCTGAAACGCGACCTGGAAACCACCCTGCGGGAAATGATCAGCGACGCCAGGGCAACAGACCCCTCGCTGGATTTTCACGGAGGGGACCTCGGCAAGCGGGTGCAAGGCATCCTTTTTCAGAACGGGTATGCGTTTTTGCACCGGTGGTTTGGATGAGGGAAGATCAAGGTTAAAGGATAAAGGTTAAAGGATAAAGGTTGGAGGGCTGCCCTGTCGTGGGCGCAGGTTAAGGAGGGGGATATGGCTTGCTTGCAGGCAACGTCCATAGAGCGCCCTCATGATCACAATTTAAGTTTTAAACCCAACGCCTGCATGTGAGCGTTTCCCCCGCTGGACGCTTGCGCCAGAGCTGCTACAGCGGCGGGGCACGGGGGATCAAGGGGGTGGAGATACGGCATCGGGCCCATTCAGGCCACAACCTGAAAACAGAGATGGCCCACCACAGCGTTCCTCCCCCTACCCCCTCCTGAGGGGGATATGGCTTGCTTGCAAACAACGCCCAATGAGCGCCCTCATGATCACAATTTAAGTTTTAAACCCAACGCCTGCATGTGAGTGTTTCCCCCGCCGGACGCTTGCGCCTGGGCTTGGTTGTCGAGGCCTGAGCGTTGCAGCTCGATCAGACCAGGAGGAGGAGCGGATAGCGAACCGATCGTTTGGAACGATCGGTTCGCTATCTGACATCCTCCGCCCCCAAATCATCCACCAGCGACTGAAACGACGCAAGGATCTGGTTTTGCCGGACCGTCGAGTCGCTATAAGGGATAATCCCCCGCCGGATATCGCCTTTGAGTTGGTTGAACTGGGCCGACAAGAGGATAAAGTCGTTGATCATGTACGAATCCTGGGCGAGCAACGCCTGGAGGTCTTCCAGGGCTTTTTTCAGGTCTTTGGCGGCCAGGTTTTTGAAATGGCGTTTCAGTTGGGGTAGTTCCGTGGGGATTGGCTTGTCTTTCTGCTGCGCTGGTTCGGGATTGATATTCCGCTCTCTTTCCGGTTGCGACATTTCGGTTTCCGGCTCGGGTTCCCGGCTGGGCGGTACTACCCCGCCCTTGCGCAGGAATACAAATTCGCCGCCCTGGTGCCCCACATTTTGCAGGGGTTCGCCCCTGGGCAATTGTTTGTCGCTGTTAAATGTAACAGCACGCAATACTTTAGGACAAAGTTCAGAGACCCAGAATTGTTCTTCCGGGTGACTTTTGAGTAAAGAAAGGAGGGAACGTGCGAACGGGCTATTGTTTCCATAGGAACCATCGGATACGGGTTCAAGTCGGCCGGCGGTCAGCAGCCACCGCGATGGCGTATAATACTGCCGTTTTTCACCTTCCGTCATGTTTCTTTTAGAAAACAAGGCTGCTGAAAAACAAGAATCCACGATACCAAAAACATGCCGTGCTTTAATGGATTCCATGAAATCAATCACCTCGCTATTTGAAAGGTAAGTTCCTCTTTTTTCGTTGTGCGCGTCGGAAGGTATCCAATATCCTTTTTTGGTGAGTTCATGAAATTCACCATGCCCGGAATAATAGAAAACAAGGTTGTCATGATCTGTAAGAAGTCTCAGCAATTCATCAAATTTATCCAGTATTCCAACCTTGGTAGCGTCTTCATTCATCAATTCCAAAATGTTGGCGTCCTCAAATTGATATTGTTCCAACATCAGCTCTTTAAACGCCAGCGCGTCTTTTACCGCGTTGTACAGCGGCGGAATGCCGTTGGTATACCGGTCGATGCCGATGACCAGCAGATAGTTTTTGCCGGAAGGGTGGCGGTTTCCGGTTCGCTCCGTTCTTGGCGATAATCCTTTATTGGGCTCCATGTGCGAGTGGGTTCGGCAATGTTTTTACAAAGGTATGGTCAGTTTCAGGGTGTCTGTATACCCAAAAGTAAGTAGAAGGCGGGATTATTTATTCCAAAACGGGCATTATCTTATAATTTCCGGCAAGTCGTTCGTTTCAAATGCCCTAAGGGCTCCTATGGAGAATCCTATGGACCGTCTGCCTTGCCTACCGGCAGGCAGGCATTTACCCTCCTCCCTATTTTATTCTAATTGATGATTGATGATTGATGATTGATGATTGATGATTGATGATTGATGATTGATGATGTTTTCGACCCGTCTACCGTCTCCTTCGACTCCGCTCAGGAGCCTGGCCGTCTACCGTGGGCCGTCCATGCACCCGCCAAAACCCCCGCAACCGCTCCCGCAACATCCCCGGTCGGGTCATTTGCCAGGCTTCCCGCAGGGTTTCCATCAAAGCCGGCGGCAGGCCGCCTTCCCACAACATCCGCAGGGCCAGTTCGCGGTTCACTTCCAGGGGGCTCAGCAGCATTTCCCGCAAAAAGGACAGCTTGCCGGGGTCCTTTTCCCGGAACAAGGGCGCTTTTTCCAGTTGATAGATCCGGCTCATCAATTCGTTTTCGCTCAGGAATACCTGCCCCGACGGCGTGAATTCCCGGAAAGCCTGAAACCCCAGCAGGCAATGGGTCGCCCCGGCCGGATCTTCCTCCAGCAAGTTGATGTGCAATTTCTCCAAACGGCGTTTCAATTCTTCCCGTGGGAAATGGGTGGCTCCCCAGATCCACAGTTTTGCGCCTTTGCGCAGAGCGGTTTTTTGAGGAAACGTCTTTTTGAAGGCCTTCCGGACCAACAGATGCGTTCGCTCGCCAGGGAATTGCAGGGCAAAAAACCAGTCCTCCGGCCCAAAACCTTCCGCGCCTTTCCGGTCGCCCTTCATCAACCTGAACATGCCCTCGCAAAGCCGTTCCGGCAGATTTTCCAGGCGGGCCAGTTCCAGGAATAACAGCAGTTGCGCCCATTGGCCGGCGGGCATCCAACCCGCCCCCCGGGTCAATTGCTGCAATTCCAGAAAAGTAGCCGGCGACCATTTGCCGGGATTGCCTTTGCCGGAGATGTCTTTCAGGTTCCGGCTCAACTGCTCCCAGTTTTCAGGCGGCAATCCGATCTTGTTTTTATCCAGGTTGAGGCGCTCCAGGTTGGAAAGTTGAAATACAGGTTCCGGGATGGCAGTCCATCCGTTGCCGGCCAGGTCGAGTACTTTCAACCGCTCCGGCAGTTCCGGCAGCCGGGTCAGCGGGTTACCGGACAGATTCAATCTGGACAAATACGGGAAGGCCGTTTTTATTTCCGGAATGGAAGACAGCCGGTTGTCGTCCAGGCGCAGTTCCTCCAGTTGCCGGCAATGCAGCAGCGCCGGGTTCAAAAAATCCAGTCCGTTTTTTTCCCAACCCAGGGTTGCCAGCAGGTTGAAACGGCCGATCCAATCCGGCAAATTACCCAGGCGGTTGTACCCGGCTTTCAGATGGCGCAGCCTCCGGCAATGGGCC
Organism: uncultured Lewinella sp.; assembly: GCA_964558465.1. Lineage (GTDB taxonomy): Bacteria > Bacteroidota > Bacteroidia > Chitinophagales > Saprospiraceae > JACJYC01. Next base: position 13,055 of record CAZLEF010000116.1, read on the forward strand.
AGTTCCGGCGGTAAGGCCGTCAATTTATTTCCCCGGATATCGAGGCTTTGCAGGGAGGTCCAATCGCCGCTTTCAGGCAAAACGGTCAGTTGATTGTGGGCCAATTCAAGCCGTTCCAGGTTTTTCCAATGCCCGGCAAAGGCGGGCAAATATTTCAGGCAGTTGCGGTTTAAAACCACGGTTTTGACCTTTGTCAAACGGTCCATCGCTGCGGGAAGCCGTTGCAAACCCGTGGATTCGATCCATAGGGTTTCCAGGTTTGTGAGGCAGCTGATATCCTCCGGCAACTGTTTCAACGACTGTTGTTCCACCCGCAAATGCCGGAGTTTTGCCAGCCCGGTCATGGATTCCGGCCACTTGGTCAGGCCGTTGTTTGTCAGCCTCAATTCTTCCAGGTGAGGTGGCGGCGCCAGGGCGGACAAAGGGATATTTTGAAGCGTCAGTTTTTTGAGGGAGCCCAGGCCGGAAAAGTCAAGCCGGAAAGGATCTCCGGTATAATCGGCGATATGCAACGTTTCCAGACCCGTAAAATCCCGCCAATCGGGAGGCAAAGGTTGATGGGCCCGGCCGCTCAGAAACAAGGCAGGTCCCGGCATAATAGAAAGATCAGGCAGTTTCAGATGGTGATTTATTCAATTTTTTTCCGAGGTAAACCAAAGCAAAACCATCCCCTGAAATAGTGAATTGTGAAGGGTCCGGCGGTAAAATTTGCAGTTCACCCCCTGGTTCCTTGATAAAGATCGGTATGATCGGATCATTCAGCCGGGCGGTTTCAAGCAGGCCGACCAATTCTTCCGAAGAACGGATGGGATATTCATTTACTTCGGGATAATCCCGAACGACCTCGCTGATATTCAAAAAATCATCATCATAAGAAAAAATACCCTGGTGAGGCAGTTTTGCACGGTCTTTTTTCATTTCTTCAGCGGTAATAAGGCGAAAAGCGCCGTTTTCTCCAAAGTCGGGCTGGAATTGCCGCACGGCGTATTCGTTGATATCCGGGTTGCTGGTCATGGCAATGAGGTACCCCATGTCCAGCAGATCCAGTTTGTCTTTCAGGTCGTCGGAATAAATATTGGCAGTAAAGGCTTCCAATCCCATTTGAACCGCCTTATCCACATTGGCGGCGCTGTTATCTACCAATACCACATGCCGCCCGTGGTCCTGCAGATATTTGGCAATAATCCGGCTTGCATTGTTGGCGCCGATAAAAAGAACACCCCGGGAGGTTTCGAGGATAACGCCCAGGAAACGGGCCACCAGGCGGGCAGTGGTCGCATTGAGCAACACCGTTCCCAAAACGATCATGAACACCAGAGGGGTGATGTATTCTGCACCCGGCACGCCATTCCGGGTAAGGGTAATGCCAAAAAGGGATGCAATGCCGGCCGCCACAATCCCCCTGGGGCCTACCCAGGCAATAAACAGCTTTTCTTTTAATTTGAGGTCGGATTTATAGGTACTCAAAAACACGCCTATCGGCCGCAAAACATAGACCACAAAAACAAAAAGCCCCAGGCTTCTCCAATCAGAAAGGATGATGTTCAGATCTTTAATATTGATATTGGCCGCCAACAGGATAAACAGGATCGATATGAGCAGGATGCTCACTGATTCCTTGAAATCCAGGATATCCTTCAATTTCGGTAAATTCACATTGCCCAGTACCATACCCATCACGACCACCGTTAAAAGTCCCGATTCGGTAGCAAGCACATCCGAAAACACATAAGCCCCCAATACGGTAGCCAATGTAAAAATATTGAGCAGGTAATGGGGGATCCATTCATTTTTGATCAAAAGATATAATGCACCGGCAGCAATGGCGCCCAGGGCAATGCCGATAAAAATAATTTGAAAAAAGGCGATCAGGGCATGAGAGGTGAATGCGGCCCCGCCTTCCGATGATTGTATGAATTCAAATACCAGTACTGCTACCAGGGCGCCGATCGGATCGATCAGGATACCTTCCCATTTCAAAACAGTCGACACATTTCGGGTCAACGGTATATTCTGAAGAATCGGCGCAATCACGGTTGGGCCGGTTACAATCACCAGCGCTCCAAATAAAAAGGAAATTGGCCAGCTTAAGCCTATGATAAAATGGGTAGCCAGCCCGGCGCCGATAAAAGTTACGAGGCTCCCGACCGTGATCAGCTTCACGATCACCGGCCCCACACCTGCAATTTCCCGACGTTTCATGGTTAACCCGCCTTCAAAAAGGATGATGCCGATCGCAAGCGAAACAAAATAAAATAAATACTCCCCCGGAAACAGACCTTTGCCAGTGGTTTCATTGTAAATGGGTTCCAACAACTTCTGCTGATCCCCGGTCCATAGTGTAGACAAGGGCCCCACCAGGAGGCCGATCAGGATTAACGGCAAAATGGCAGGGACGCGGACACGCCAAGCCAGCCACTGGGCAAGAATCCCAAGGATAATGATACCAGACAGTTCGTACATAATTCAGGCTAAATTCCAATCGTTTTCGCAATAATACCAATTTCTACCAAGGTTTTTCCAGATCTTTCCTTTCGTATCGATGATTTCTTTCTATAAAAAGACTTGTACGCCCCTTTTTTAACATCATGGCATCTTTTTTACTCCGCCGGTAAAAAAAGGATACCGGCGCTAAAATACCATAAAATACAACCGTCAGCAGGATATGCGTAGACACAAATCCCAGCGCCCGGGTCAGTTTATGCCAGATCCAATCCGCGAGCCCGGTGAAAGGCCGGATGATCAGCCCGGTCAGCCCCAACCCCAGGGCCAGGTAAGCCAACCAGATCTTGTCCAGCACAAAAAACAGGATCAGGCTGCCCACCACCATGGCCAGCAGGGCTTCGTAACTGGTTTGTTTTTTCATGACCTAAAACAAGGTGTAAATAAATGAACCTACTGCCGAGCTTTCAGCAAAGATCAACAATGCTCCGATCAGCAAAACGACCAGAATCAGTGGCAGCAACCACCATTTTTTTCGCTCCCGGAGGAAGCCCCAAAGGTCTTTTAGAAATTCCATTTTTTAATTGTTTGGATTGTTTCGATTGTTTCGATTGTTTCGATTGGCTCCGCCCGCCGTAGCCTTGGCGCTGGTGGGATAGGTTCGATTCCTCAATTCCTCAATTCCTCAATTCCTCAGTTCCTCAGTTCCTCAGTTCCTCGATTCTTCGATTAGTGAATGGACTTTGCGGGCGGTTATGTTGACGCCCCTCCTCTGTTGTTCAAGGATTTTCGGGTTGTTTTTATCGATGCAACCGTAATTGATTACAGAAGGAGCTGACCGAACCATTTGCCTTTTGATAGCCTTAAAATCATCCTCAATTTTTGTTTTAGCGCGTTAATTATTATTGCACCCAATCGTATCAATCCCATCAATTGTTGATGTGTTGATGCGTTGATGCGTTGATTCGAGGGCTGCCGTCCAATCCAATCAATCGTGTCAATCGTATCAATCGAACCAATCGCATCAATCGCATCAATCGCATCAATCGTATCAATCGTATCAATCGTATCAATCGTATCAATCGTATCAATCGTATCAATCGCATCAATCGTATCAATCGCATCAATCGTATCAATCGTATCAATCGTATCAATCGTATCAATCGTA
>CAZLEF010000117.1:0-16213 GCA_964558465.1 uncultured Lewinella sp.
AAAATTACAGTTTTTTTATCTGTAATCCAGTCCGGGTTTTTAGGGGGCCGGAACACAATGCGATAATCGTGAATACGCAATGCTTAATAATATTTACAATTTTAGCCAAGGAAATCAATATAATCACGCAGTGTTTTTAATTGGTGCCGAACATAAAAAGTCAATAATGCGAAAAATTACAGAGTACGATAAGCTGGCAGAAGTTAGATTGAGTTGGACGATGTATGGAGACAAATAAAAAACGTAATTACCCAGTCCAAAAGTTAACAAAACAGGCAAGCCTTATCCCACGGAGATGAGTTCCGGAGGCTTCAAAAATCAACCATAATATTTTGCAGATAATTTTGGAGTATTTTTATCTATTCCAATTTCGGATACTGGATTGGCGGGATAATTCCTTCAAAAATATTTTTGAGCGCATTGAATGCATTTATTTTTTGACCAATTTGGAAAAGGAGGCTACCAGCCGATCCCGCTTCAGTAATTCCCCGATCAATCTGGCTTTCTCCTTGTTCATGTACAAAACTTTACCTCCCGGAATACCTGCCTGATTGGCTTTTTCAAGACTCCGACAATACCTTTCCAGCGCCTCGATCTTGCGGATCAGACGGATCTTTCTCATTCCTGCGTAATGGCTGGAAATTCCTGGCATAAGGCCCTGGATTTTATGCCTGCCAAGTTAAAATTATTCCGTCAATTTTTTATAGCTTTGAGGGACTGGGTAGTTACTATACCGCGCGTCGGATGGTTTTTGGCAAACCATCCATCCTGCGGCATTATCCTTCGCGAGTCTAGGCTTTTGCTCATGCACCACCACGCCTAGAGCGTGGTAGGCCGGCACGAAGTATAAAAAAGCGCACAGTTTGAGGCGAAATCTGTATTTTTGACGAAAATTTGGTATTATGCTTACAAAAAAGCACATAAAAGATGAAATTTCATCCAATGGGCTGCTTATACGCCAACATGGGATTAGCAAAATAGGCTTGTTCGGCTCCTACTCAAGACAAGAGCAAAAAAAGGGGAGTGATATAGACATCCTTGTTGACTTTCAACAAGGCAAAGAGACTTTTGACAACTTTATGGCTGTTTGTGACCTTCTGGATAAAATTTTTAAAGGTTACAAGGTTGAGGTTGTGACAGCGGGTGGCTTAAGCCCATATATAGGTCCTCACATATTAAATGAGGTTGAGTATGTCCAAATTGCCAATTGAGTACCTTAGACATATTTATGACGAGTGTGAGTTTATCATTAGCAGCATATCGCCAGATATGACCAAGGATGACCTGATAGACAACGAGGTGCTAAAACGGGCGGTAGTTCGCAGTTTAGAAATCATTGGCGAAGCAACTAAAAAGATACCGGCAGATATTAAAGAACAATGGAGTGAGGTTCCATGGCGGAACATTGCCGGAATGAGGGACAAACTCATCCACGACTACATTGGGATCAACTATGCAATTGTGTGGGATGTAGTCAGAAACAAGATACCTGAAATAGCGCTAATTATTGCGCAAATAATTAACAGTGAATTAAATACGTAGTATGCAGGTAACTATGCATGGTCGCACATAGCCGACTAAGCGCTGGTTTGCCGCACTATTATCTTTCCGTACTTCCATATTGATATCTCAACTTTTACTTAGTTTTGGGCCACAATCAATGCCCATATCATGAACCGGTTCACGCTACTTGTCTTCTGCACTATTTTCCTTTCCGCTTGCAACCAACAACAGGAAAAAGCCGACGTCCTGCTGGTCAACGGCAAGATCTACACCGTCGACGACCAAAATCCGCAGGCCGAAGCTGTTGCCGTAAAAGACGGCCGCATCCTCTGGGCCGGCCCCGGGGCCGAAGCCGAAAAATGGAAGGGCGAACAAACGGAGGTCGTCGACATGGGCGGTCATTTTGTGATGCCGGGGTTCATCGAAGGCCACGGCCACTTCTCCGGATTGGGTTCCAGCCTCATGAACCTCAACTTCCTCAAATCCAAAAGCTGGGCTGAAATTGTCGGCATGGTGCAGGAAAAGGTGAAGGGCGCCAAACCCGGCGAATGGATCACCGGCCGGGGCTGGCACCAGGAAAAATGGACGGAAGCCCCCGACCGCCAGGTGCTGGGTTACCCCTACCACGACGAATTGAGCGCCATTTCCCCCGACAACCCGGTCCTGCTCAGCCATGCCAGCGGTCACGGCCTGTTTGCCAACGCCAAAGCAATGGAACTCGCCGGGATTTCCCTTGAAACGCCCAACCCCTCCGGCGGCGAGATCGTCCGCGACAGCCGGGGCGAGGCCATCGGCGTCTTCGAGGAAAGGGCCCAAAGCCTGATCTACCGGGCCTACCGGGAATACCTCCAGACCCTGCCGCAGGCCGCACAAAAAGAACGGTGGCTGGAAGGCATCGCACTGGCCCAGAAAGAATGCCTGGAAAAAGGCGTAACGTCCTTCCAGGATGCAGGCTCGGGTTTTGAAGAACTGCGCGATTTTAAACAATTGGCCGAAGCGGGCAAACTAGACGTCCGGCTCTGGGCCATGCTCCGCCAGTCTTACGAAGACATGAAGGACAGCCTCAGCGGCTACCCGGTCATCGGCGCCGGCAACCATTTTTTTACCTGCCGCGCCATCAAATCGGAACTGGACGGCGCCCTCGGCGCTTTCGGCGCCTGGTTGCTTGCGCCTTACGAGGACAAACCCGGCTTTACCGGCCAGAACACCACCTCGGTCGAAACCGTTCAGAACATTGCCGATCTGTGCATCAAAAGCGGCATGCAACTTTGTGTACATGCCATCGGCGACCGGGCCAACCGCGAGACGCTCAATATTTTTGAAAACACCTTCAAAACACATCCCGATCAGAAGGATACCCGGTGGCGGATCGAACACGCCCAACACCTGGACCCAGCCGATATCCCCCGTTTCAAACAATTGGGGGTGATCGCCGCTATGCAGGGCATGCATTGTACTTCCGATGCGCCGTTTGTCGTCAAAAGGCTGGGCGAAAAACGAGCCCGCGAAGGGGCCTACCCCTGGCGGTCGCTCCTCGACGCTGGCGCTGTGGTGACCAATGGCACCGATGTACCGGTTGAAGACATCAACCCGATCGAAAGTTTTTACGCCACGGTTACCCGAAAAAGAGCGGATACAGGCATGGAATTTTTCCCGGAACAGCGAATGACCCGCCAGGAAGCCGTGTATTCCTACACCCAGGCCAATGCCTACGCCGCTTTTGAAGAAAACGAAAAAGGCTCGGTGACCAAAGGCAAGCTGGCCGACCTCGTCGTCCTGTCGAAAGACCTCATCCAATGTTCCGACGAGGAGATCCTGCAAACAGAAGTTCTCATGACCATCGTCGGAGGAAAGGTCAGGTACCGTAAAAACAATTGAATGGAAACCATCAAAGAAGTATACTGGCCCGCAGTCCGGCAATTTTTTCAGGACCTCGCGCCGGAACACTGGGGGATCGGCGGTATTTCGCTGGCCCTGATCATTGTTTTGTACCGGTTTGCCCGGCGCAAATCCGGCAACAAACGCATTGTTCCCTCCCAGGGCCTTCAGATCAATTTGTTCCAGATCGCCCCTTTGGGCCGCGATGCCTTCCTGAAACTCTTCAATCCGGGCCAAAAGGTCACCCTGAGCCAACTGAAAGTAGTGGGCCGCACGGATATTGCCGTCAAAAATGCGGCAGCCGGCCATGTCCTGGAAAGTGGCAGTTTGTACAGTCTCTTGCTCGAAGCGACCGGCGCGCAACGCCTGGAAGCCAATTTTGCGCTGGAACTGACTTACCTGGACGCCAACGGAATCGCCTGGCGCCAAACGCTTGCACCCGGCCAGCAACAGCAGAAAGGGCCGGTGGTGGTGAAACGGTAGTTGAAAGTTGGCAGTTGCGTGAACTGAGCGTAGCCGAAGTTCAGTTGTCAGTTGGCAGTCTTTGCCCACCGGACCGGCATAGCCCCTCGCAAGGTTCAACAACGTTAATCAAAATTTTTATCTGCCCAATCCACAACAAAGGCGGACCTCAGCAACCGATTAAATATCCAAAACCGAAATATTCGCCATGTTGCATCCATATTGCCTGAAAATAGTCGCCGCGCTCCTGGTCTGCGTCATAATGTCCCCTACCCTATCCGGACAATCCCCCCGGGTCGAGGCCTGGCCCGACACGGGGTTTCTCAACGCCTTTCAGTATCGCTGCATCGGCCCGGTCCGGGGCGGAAGGGTCACCGCAGTGGCAGGGACGGCTTCCCGGCCTTCCGAATTTTATATGGGCAGCACCGGCGGCGGTGTCTGGAAAACAACGGATTACGGCATTACCTGGGACAATGTCTCCGACGGTTATTTTGCATCTCCCTCCATCGGGGCCATCCGGGTGGCGCCCTCCAACCCTGATATCGTTTATGTGGGTACCGGGTCGGACGGTATCCGGAGCAATATCATTGCCGGTAAAGGCGTATACCGGTCGGACGATGCCGGCAAGACCTGGATGCTGACCGGCCTGGAAAAAACCGGGCAGATCGGCGCCGTGGAAGTTCACCCGGATAACCCGGATATTGTTTATGTGGCAGCCATCGGCCAGGCCTTCCAGCCCAACCCCGAAAGGGGCGTATATCGCACCCCCGACGGCGGCCGTACATGGGAACAAGTCCTCTTCATAGCGGATACCGTGGGCGTAGCCGACCTGGAACTGGCGCCGGGCAATCCCGACCTGATCTATGCGGCGGCCTGGCGGGTGGAGCGCAAACCCTGGAATATCTTCTCAGGAGGAAAAAACGGCGGCATCTACAAATCGGAAGACGGCGGCCGGACCTGGAAAAAAACCGCCAAAGGATTGCCGGCCGGCCTCATCGGCAAAATTGACCTGGCCATTTCTCCTGCCGATCCGAAACGGTTGTACGCCCTGGTGGAAGCGCCCGATCAGGAGGGCGGCCTGTACCGTTCCGACGACTATGGAGAGACCTTTAATCTGGTCAGCATCAAAAAAGAGCTTTTATACCGGCCGTTTTATTATTGCAACGTTGATGCTGATCCGCAGAACCCGGATGTAGTTTATGTCTCTGCGGAGGGGTTTTTCAAATCGGTAAACGGCGGCAAATCCTGGACCACCCTGCGAACGCCGCACGGCGACAACCACGATATGTGGATCAACCCCAACGACAGTCTGTTGTTCATCCAGGCCAACGATGGCGGGGTGAACATCACCACGAACGGCGGCAAAAGCTGGTCGTCGCAAAACAATCAACCTACCGCAGAACTCTACCAGGTGGAAGCCGACGACAGTTTTCCATACCGCGTTTACGCCGGCCAGCAAGACAATACCACTATCGCTGTTCCTGTTTTCCCGCCCCGGCCCTCGCCCGGCGGCCCCCAGGGTTTCTGGGAGGAGGTGGGCGGCTGTGAAACCGGTCCGGCCGTACCCAAACCCGGAAACCCGGACATTGTTTATTCCAACTGCAAAGGGCGCTTCGGCGTATACAACCGGAAAACCGGCCAGGAACAACAATATTATATCGGCGCTTCCAATATTTACGGGCACCATCCGGCCGACCTGAAATTCAGGTTCCAGCGGGTGGCGCCCATCCATGTTTCCCCGCACGATCCGGATGTTATTTACCATGCCTCACAATACCTGCATAAGACCACCGACGACGGCAAAACCTGGGAGATCATTTCCCCCGACCTCACCGCCAACGACCCGGACAGGCAGGTTGTTTCAGGGGCTCCGATCACCCGGGACGTCACCGGAGAAGAATATTTCAGCACGATTTATTCCATTGCCGAATCGCCGGTCAGGGAAGGTTTGATCTGGGCAGGCGCCAACGACGGCCCCGTGCATGTCACCCGGAACGGTGGCAAAACCTGGAAAAATGTCACACCCAAAGGATTACCGGCCGGCGGCCGGGTGGATTGTGTGGAACCCTCCCCCCACCGGGAAGGCAAGGCTTATTTCACAACCCTCCTGTACCAGATGGGGGATTGGAAACCCTATATCTTCAAAACCGAAAATTACGGCCAGACCTGGACCTTGCTCACCGACGGCCGGAATGGCATCCCAGGCGACGCCCCAACCCGGGTCGTCCGGGAAGACCCCGAACGGGAAGGGCTGCTCTACGCCGGGACTGAAAACGGGATTTACATTTCCTTTGACGACGGACGAAACTGGGTTCCTTTCCAGCAAAACCTGCCGGTGACACCCGTTACGGATATTAAAGTGCACCGGGGCGACCTGCTGGTATCCACCATGGGCCGGTCCTTCTGGATGGTGGATAACCTGTCCAGCCTGCGACAGTTCACCGGCAAAATAACGGAATCCGGGATCTGGCTGTTCCAGCCCCGGGATGCCTGGCGGCTGCGATATGAGCCGTCCGGGCGCAAAGACCTGCCCGAATATCCCGCCCCGGCGGCAACCATCGACTATTACCTTCGAGAAACCCCCGGCAGCGAAGTCACACTGGACATCTTCAACGCCCGGCAGGAATTGATCCGGTCCTTCAGCAGCATCAAAAAAACAACCGAAAAACAGGAGGAGAATCCCGATATGAGCACGGGTTTCAGGGTCGTAAGATCCGGTGGGGAACTCAAAAAATCGGCAGGGCTGCATCGCTTCCAATGGGATATGCGGCACCAGGGCCCCTGGGACAAAGATCCTAAAAAAGCCGCCCGGAGCGGCCCGATGGTGGCGCCAGGTACATATACCCTCCGGCTCTCGGCCGACGGCGTTTTCCTCACTCAAACCTTGAAGATCCTCCCAGACCCGAGGCTGGAACAGGCCGGCATTACAGCAGCCGACCTGGCGGCGCAGGAAAACCTTGCATTAAACATACGCGACCTGCAGAGTCAGGCCCAGGAATTGATGGAAAACGTAAGGGCAGCCGTCAAAAAACGGCGCCAGGAACAGCAAAATGATGTCCAGGCAGTCCAAAAAATGTTATCCGCAGTTGAAAAAGAATTGGTCACGGCCGGGGAAAGGTATTCAAAACCCATGATCATCGACCAGATCAAATACCTCGCTTCCATGATGGACGTAGCGGACCAGGCGCCGGGTAAAGATGCGTTTGACCGTTACCAGGAATTGAAAACACAACTGGACAAACTGGCTGCGGACGCCCGGTCCCTGACCAAACCGGAAGTTTCTGAGGATTAGGATCTTCCCAAAAAGAGAAAGCCGCTGCTGGTGAATTTCATCAGCCGGAAGGAATATTCAAAGCCAATCAAAAGGATAAAAGTTAACTTCCCGACTTGGGATCGGAGGGAGGGGCAGGGTTAGGCGCTTTATAGGACGACTCGGAAGCGCCTAATTTTTTGCCTAAGAATATAAAGGCCAGGGCAATGACCATGAGAGTAGTTGCAGGCATTGGAATCGGATTTTGTTCGGTGTAATGTAAACCTGACCTATTAATTACGCAGGAAATGGTTTTTCATTGTGCCGGCAACAAAAAAATTATACAGCAGGATGGATAGTTTTTTCAAAACTATCCATCCTGCTGTATTCCACGCCAAAGGCATGGGGCGGCGCGAAGTATAAAAAAAGCCCCCCTGCCTTGACAGGGAGGCCTGAAATGGTTATTCATCTTTTTTACGGACGAATCAGGCGGCGAACGCCCGTTCCTTCTTCCGTTTGAATGCGAATCAAATACATTCCAGGGGTCAGGCGCCCTGCATCAATCCTTTCGGAATATGTGCCTTTTGGCGCTTCACCCCGGACCGTCCAGATCACTTTTCCGTTCAGGTCCAGTAATTGCAGGGTATAGGCCCCGGCTTTTCCTGAATTCCATTCCACCCTGGTATCCTCCCTTGCAGGGTTGGGATATACTTTCCAATCCAACGATTCGACCGGCGCCTCCGTGGAAGTAGCCAAAGCAAAATCCGGTCTTCCGATGATATTATTCTCTATCAGATCGATCGTGGCGCTGAAGGTATTGGTGCATCCATCCGCCCCTGTGACGGTCAGGCTGACTACGTAAACACCCGGTTCGTCGTAGAAATGAAAAGGCATAAATTCATTGCTGCTGGTCCCGTCGCCGAAATCCCAGGTATAATCCCCGGCCGGGGTCGACAGGTTGAGGAAAAACACCGCCAGGCTGTCCGGTTCGATGAAAGGCATAAACAAAGCCTGGCAAAGCGAATCTCCGTAAACAATGTTGTCGCCCGCGGCAACGATCATGATCATTGTACTGGAGCAGCCGTTTTCCGTTACAATGGTCAGGGTAACCAGGTACAGGCCGTCGGCATTGTAGGTATGTTGTGGATTTTGCGCCTGGCTGACCGAACCGTCGCCGAAATCCCAGAACCAGTTGACGGATCCGCCCACCGAAAGATCCTGAAATTGAAAAGCAAAGGGGTTGTCGCCGGATTGCTGGAAGCTAAACATTGCCTGGCAATCGGGCCCCTGGACGCCGCCTCCATTGCCGATGCATACATGTTCAGTGTAGGAACTGATACATCCGTCTGCCGTAGTGATCGTCAGGGTCACTTCATAAATCCCTTCTGCCGGGTATCCATGTACCGGATTTTGTTCCTGGCCGGCTGTTCCGTCGCCAAAACTCCATTGCCAGGCCACAATTTCAGATGCTCCCCAGGACTGATCCTGGAATTGAATCGCAAAGCCGGCCGGATCAGCGTATTCCACATAGAACCAGGCCTGGCACCCCGTTGAATCTACCGGGTTGTCGCAATGATACACTTCATCCGGATGATATCCGGCGCAAACGGCATAACAAAGGTTTTGGAAGGTCAGGAAGGCGCCGGCCGGATTGATCACACAAACCGGGTCGTAAATGGCGGGGCAGGTATCGCAATCTGTGGGCGTTCCGCAGCTGAATACCTGGTCCTGGCCATATCCTTCGCACAAAGCAAAACAGATATTGGAAAAGGTCAGCGTATCGCCCACTGTGCTGACCGCGCAAACCGGATCATAATATTCGGGGCAATTGCAACTCGCGTTGCCGCAATCCACAAATGAATCGGGGCCGTAACCCGCACAGGCCGCAAAACAATCATTCGGAAATTCGATGATCGTCGAATCGACCATCACACAAACGGGGGCATAAATCTCGTAACACTGGCATCCCCCTCCCCCATCGCAGGAGAAATAATCGTTGGGGCCGTAGCCGGCGCATTCGGCCAGGCAACTGTTGGCAAAAGTAAGGGTGTCGCCCTGGATCGGATTGACCACACAAACCGGGTCATAAATGGTCGGGCAAACGCAACCGGTTGAATCGCATGAATAATAAATATCTGGTCCGTAACCCGCACATTCGGCTTCGCAGCTATTGGAAAAGGTCAGTATGCCGCCGCTGGGTGTGGCCACGCACACGGGGTCCCAGATGTCCGGACAGACACAATCCTGACACGCCACATATTGATCCGGTCCAAAACCGGCGCATTCCGCGTAACAACTATTGGGGAAGGTAATCACCTGCCCGTCCGGGGTAATGACACAAACCGGGTCGTAAACCTGGTCGCAGACACAAGGGTCGTCCTCGCATTCCGTAAAAACGGACGGGTCATACCCAGCGCATTCCGCCTCGCAGGCATTACTGAATTGCAACAGCAACCCGTTCACTTCTACACAAACAGGGTCGTAAATGGCCGGACAATTGCAGCCCAGGGTTTCATTGACTGCTACCTGAAGGGTAAAAGACGCCGAACAGTCGCCCCCGGTGACGGTCAGCGTTACGGTATAAATCCCCGGACCAGAGAAAGTATGTTCCGGGTTGTGCCCGCTGCCGGCCGTCCCGTCGCCGAAAGACCAGGTCCAGGATTCGATCCCGGAATCGATCACAGACAGGTCGTAAAAGGCCACCACGTAAGGATCAACGCCCACCTGCTCATACGTAAAAAAGGCTGCGCAGGCGCTGTCGACCGGCGGGGGATCGATGCCGGCGCAAATGTGAAAATCGGCCGTAAAACTCCCGTCCGGGCCGGGCAACTGGCGGGTTTCCGCGATTCCGGTGCACCAGTCAACCGCAACAACCTGGATCGGGGTAATGGGGTTGGCGTTGGTCACCGTAGCCATATAAAACCCGTTTTCGTCCGTTATGGCCGTTTGCTGGGAATTACCGGATACCACATCCACCGGGTATCCCGGCACAGGTAGTGCGGACAAGCCGTATACCACCTTTCCGGAAACCACAATGGCCTGCTGGGCATGAATCTGCAAAGCAGCCAGCGTCACAAACCAGGCCACCCGCAGCGGTGTTCCGAAAATCTTTTTTAATTTTACTTTCATTTTAATTTTTTTAAAGTGAAACCATCGAGGCCGGAAGTGCATTTCCGGCCTTGTTTTTTTCAAAGTTATAGCTTCATGATTTTGCGGGTGATGAACCCGTTCCGGGTTTTCAGCTTCAAAATCCAAACCCCGGGAGGCAGCGTTTCAAGGTTGATGGAAGTCTGATGACCTGCATCCGGTTCCCAGGTATTTTGCACTATTCCGCTGGTATGGATTAACTGGATCTCCTCGAGCGATATATTGGATTGAATGAACAGCCGGCCGGTGGAAGGATTGGGAAAAATTTTCAATTGCGGTTCAACGCCTGGGTCGGGGTTGCCGCTTACCAGCCTGTCCGGGTTATAGATCATCAGCCGGATATCATGATGAACCAGTGGCAGAACCTGAAAAAGAGAATCCCGGCCGATCAACTCGTCGAAATCGATAAAGGTCTCCAAGGAATCCGGACCGATGTAAAGGTCGATCAGATCATCCTCGATGACAATGGAAAGGGTGGCCAGTAATCCATTTCCGGACACGGGGTCCTGGCCAAACCGGGTCAAAGCCGCCTCCAGTTTCCCCCCCGGAACGCTTTTTTGAAAGGTAAAAGTTTGCTGGTCCGGATTCATCCAGCTTCCTGTAAAATCCAGGTAGGCGCCGGCGATAAAATCCGTGTCGTAATTCAGGGAGAATGCGAGGCCGTTGATCTGTTCGACGGGAAGATCAACGGTTCCTAAAAAAACGGGTATCTGGACAACGCTGGCTTGCGGTACGGGAAGCGCAGGTGGGTCGTTACCAGGGGATAAAACCGGATGAAGACCTTCGAAGCCCACGATATACTGTTCCGGCGTCGCCAATCCTTGCGCCTGCCCGTAATTGTAATTGACGGTAAGGAGGTCGTTGAATGTTACAAGTCCGTCGCCGTTGGCGTCGGCATAAATAAAATTAGGGCCGCCCGGAAACGACTCCGGCCAGAAATAAGTGGCTGTCTGAGGGCTAAACTCGCCGGAAGAATCAATCCGCGCTGGTCCGGCTGATCCGTAGGCATACCCGATGTACAACAAATCCGCATGGTTCACCCTGCCGTTATTGTTGGCGTCGCCGGGGTAAATCTGGGCCCAAAGCCCGGCCGGCCAGCAAAATAAAAATACACAAAAGAGGTTCAAGACCCTGGAATACTGCATGGACAGATCAGTTGCTTTTGTTATTCCTCACAAAATTAAGCCGCAGGACAGCTTCCAAACAACTACATTTTAGTCGATTTATCAATTCTTTAATTTATAATTTTTGTTCTATATTTATATTAAATAATTGATAATCAATATTTTATTTTTATTTTAAAAAATAATTTATCAATCTTTTCTCAAATTTTAAACGAAATACGACCGAAAATCGGTGTAATTTTGCAATGTGCCTTACAATCCGGCCATGCACCAAAGCAAACTCATTTCCCTGCTCCGCACCCTGGACAAAACAGAACTGAGGTCCTTTTCTGATTTTGCAGCTTCTCCTTATTTTAATAAAAACCAGGAGTTGCTGCGGCTTTATGCGTATCTGAAGCCCTTTGCCGCCGGCGGGTTTACGGACGAAACCCTTGAAAGGCAATCACTTTGGGATGGTTTGTACCCAGGAAGCTCGTATGATGAAAAAACATTGAACCATTTGTCGAGCCAGCTCACCAAACTGCTGGAGCGTTTTTTGGGTCAACGGCAATTTGAATCGGACGGCATCCGGCAGGAGCTCTGCCAAATGGAAGCTCACCTGGCCCGCGGTCTGGACAAAGGTTACCGTTTTTTGTACGGACAATGCAGCCTGCGGTCAGGCCAACTCAATTCCGGGCATATTTCCGGCCTCCGGCAAAAATTCGAACTGGCCAATCTGGAAGAAAAAGCCTTTTCCAACCAGGGGTTGCGAAAATTCAATACCAGCCTTCAGGTGGCCTCCGACCGGTTCGACGAATACTTCCTTTACCAAAAACTGATCTTCCTTTGCGCCCTGCTGGACCAGCAAAAGCAGTTTCCCGGCCAATACAATATTGCCATGTTGCCGGAGATCCAATCCGTTCTGGCGACCGGACATTACGACCATATACCGGTTATCGCCATTTATTCCAGGTTATTGAGGATGCTGGTGGAACCCGAGGATCACCAGAATTTTCAGGAATTCCAGTTGCTGCTCTCCGCCAACCAGGATCGATTCGGCGCTCAGGATGCAACCGACCTTTACCTGCACGCCATCAATTATTGCATCCAGCGGATCCGCTACGGCCAGTCTGGTTTTGCGGAAACCCTCCTGAACCTGTATGAAGAGGCATTGCAGCGGGGAGTTCTTTTGCAGGACGGCGCTATTTCGCCCTGGACTTACAAAAACGTGATCAAACTCGGCCTGGGATTGAACCAGTTTGAACGGGTTGAACAATTCATCCGCGATTACACCGGCCTGTTGCCCGAAAATCAAAAAGAAGGGGCGTTTCAATTCAATATGGCCGACCTGAATTACCACCGCCAGTTTTATAAAGAGGCTCTCCGCCACCTGAGCAACGTTGAATTCAGTGATATCCACTACAAACTGGGCGCCAGGGTGATCCTCAGCAAAATCTACTACGAAACCGGGGAAACCGAAGCCCTCGCCTCTTTGTTATCCGCTTTCAGGATCTTTTTGCTGCGATCGAAAGACATTTCCAGGCAGGTAAAGGAACCCTATCTGAATTTCATTTCCATCCTCGGGCGCTTGCAAAAAAACGATAAAACGAAACTGGAAAAACTGGAGGCCAGGGTCCGGAAAACCGCCATGTTGTCCAACCGCAACTGGTTGCTCCGGCAAATCCGGGCATTAAATTGATCTGATTTGATTAGTTTTGCGCTTCGTTTCAAAATCACAAAAAATGACCCTCAAAGAGGACCGGTATTTTTTTGAAGGGGGCATCGACCCGCTGGAAATCGCCCAAAAATATGATTGCCCGGTATACGTTTACGACGGCGCTATCATAGAACGCCAGTACCGCAGGATGATCAATGCCTTCCAGGTACCCCGGCTCAGGATCAATTATGCCTGCAAGGCGCTGACCAATATCAGCATCCTCCGTTTGTTCAAAAGCCTGGGGTCCTGCCTCGACGCAGTTTCCATCCAGGAGGTCCAATTGGGCCTGAAAGCGGGTTTTTTGCCGGAGGAGATCTCCTTTACCCCCAACGGGGTCAACATCGACGAGATCATGCAAGGCGCCGAACTGGGCGTGAAACTCCATATCGACAATATCTCCATCCTCGAACAATTCGGACAATTGCGCCCCGACTACCCGTTCGGCATCCGGATCAACCCGCATATCATGGCCGGCGGGAATACCAAAATCTCAACGGGCCATCTCGACTCCAAATTCGGAATTTCCGTCCACCAGATGCCCCACGTTTTGCGGCTGGCCGAGGCCCTCAAACTCCGCATTGAAGGCATCCATATGCATACCGGTTCGGATATCCTCGATGCGGAAGCCTTCCTGCAGGCGGCCGAGATCCTGCTGAACGCCGCTTTTCAGTTTGACGACCTCGATTACGTAGATTTCGGCAGCGGTTTCAAGGTGCCCTACCGGCCCGGCGACATCGCTACGGACATTGAAGACCTGGGAAAACGGATCAGCGACCGGTTCAATGAATTTTGCAAGGCCTACGAAAAAGACCTCTCCCTGGTATTTGAACCCGGAAAGTTTCTGGTGAGCGAGGCCGGTTATTTCCTCGTAAGGGTCAACGTGGTGAAAACCACGCCCGCAACGGTTTTTGCAGGCGTCGATTCGGGCCTCAACCACCTGATCCGTCCGATGTTTTACAATTCCTACCACCATATCGCCAACCTGAGCAACCCGACGGGTAAACCCCGCATTTATACGGTAGTGGGCTATATCTGCGAAACCGACACCTTTGGGGTCAACCGTCAGTTGCCCGAGATCCGGGAAGGGGATGTCCTTTGTTTCCATAACGCGGGGGCTTATTGTTTTGCCATGTCCTCCAACTATAATTCAAGGTACCGGCCCGCCGAGGTGCTGCTGCATGGCGGGCTGGATTACCTGATCCGCAAACGGGAAACGATGGATGATCTGCTGAGGAACCAGGTGGATCTGGGCATTTTCACCCACTGATCTCCGCCAGAAACTTCTCCAATTCCACCTTCACTTCATCTTCTTTTTCAACCTCCATTTTCGCTTTCACCATTTTCAGCGCCTTTTCCTTTTTACCCTGCCGGATATAAGCCTGCGCCAGGGGTTTGATATACAGCAGGTTGGGGTATTTCCGGAAAAAATATTCAAAATAAAGAACGGCGTCTTTAACCCGGTTTTGAGTCATTAAATTTTCGCCGGACCGGATCAGTGCGCCGTGATTGGGATAAGTGACGCCGTACTGGAACGCGGTTTTTTCATCCGCCAGAAAGGTGTCGAATTTTTTCAGCGCTTTTTTCATTTTTTCCTGCAGGATCAGCGAATCCAGGAAAACGGAAACCGGCTTTTTATTGACGTTTAATGGTTTTTTGCCGGCCAGGACTTTTTTTAAGTAATGGGTGGAATGGATAATGTACAGGTTTTCGCCGGTCTTTTCATCTTGCCTGGAATTGGAAAAAATGCCCACCAACTGCCCTTCATCGTCAAATACCGGCGATCCGCTGGCGCCGCCCAGGAAGGCTTTGCCCAGGCCGTCCAGCTTTACAAAAAAAATATCTCCTTCTTTTTGCAAGACCTCCCCACGGGCTTTCAGGGTCTGATCAAAGCGATAGGGGTTGCCGGTCATCAGGATCTTATCGCCAACCTCAACCGCCTTTTTGCTCAGTTTCAGAGGGTAAAGATTGGGTGAAACCGATCGGGTGGTGAACACGAGCCAGTCGCGCTGGAGCACGCCGTTGTCCCAGCCATCCCAGAGCGGTTCCGAAGGGTCTTCGTTGACCAACCGGCCAATGACCGCTGAATCTGCGGGGTTGCCTTTGGGGTACATCTTCCAGCGCCCGAGCTGACTGTTGACTTCCACAAACCGCGTGCTTTTGTTGCGGGCCACCCAGAGGACGTGTTTGACCGTGATGGCCAGGATTTCAGCGCCGGTGTCCAGCAGAAATCCCGTGCCGGCGTAGGTGATGGTGGGGTCCTCGTAGCGGTCGCCGTTTTGGTACATCACATCGTTGACCAGGGCGATCTGCGGCCATTCTTCCATGGGTTTTTGCGCCCAGTTTTCCGGTGATTGGGAGAGGGCTGCCAGGGGGAGAAAGAGGGGGAGGATTTTCATGGTTTGGAATTGTTTGGAGTTGTTTGGAGTTGTTTGGGGTTGTTCCGCCCGTCGTAGCCGCTTAAACGGCGAAGGAGGGTTTGGTTCCATGAACCTTTGGAGGGGTTCTCAATTCCTCCGCGCCTTCTGCGCGGCACGCAGTTCCTCCACGCCTGTGGCGTGGCGCGCACTTCCTCCACGCCTGTGGCGTGGCGCGCACTTCCTCAGTTCCTCAATTCAGGGTTTGGGGTTATTGGGCATCAAATATAGGATGATCGGATGAGCGTAAAGAGAAAAGGCCGTAAAAGAACGTAAAGGAAATGTAAAAGGTTGGGAGCGTTGCACTATTTAATATTAGAAAACATGAGTCATCTCGAATTTTTTGCTCCTGAATTCATCATTCCCATTTTTTTGATTGATGATCGACGATTACATGATTGATGATTGTTGATGTTTTCTCCCGTTGCCACAACGACCGCCGTCCTTTTCAAACAGCCGTTTCTCAGACGGCTACTTTTCCGAAGGTACATAGCTCCAAGGGTCCAAAGATCCAAAGGCCCCTTGGAGAACCTCTTTGGGACAGGTAGATCCTTAAAGTTCATCCCGAATCCTGGACTATGCCAAAATTCGGGATGACTCATATATGTTAAAATTGAAGCAGGGTGACTTGTCGAAGTCGAAGGCCAACCTCCGCCTGGTGTAGTCGGTCGCTTCGCTTGAGGGATCCTGGGGTTGTGTAAAGAGTGACTAGGCCTATGAAAGGATGAGCGAGAAAAGT
>CAZLEF010000118.1:0-15958 GCA_964558465.1 uncultured Lewinella sp.
TCGATTGATTCGATTGATTCGATTGATTCGATTGATTCGATTGATTCGATTGATTGATTCGATTCCTCGGTTCTTCGATTCTTCGATTCCTCAATTGGTTGGATTGATTGTCCATAGGACTCCTTTGGAGGATTGATCCGATTCCCCGCATCAACCACGCGTACCGCGTGGCACGCACATCAACACCCGCCCTTCTGGCGGGTAAAAATCAACAAATCAACAAATCAACGCATCAACAAATCAACCACGCCTGTGGCCTGGCACGCACATCAACAAATTGATTGGCGCTAAAAGATGCCTCATTCAAGCATAAACCCGTCATCAAAACCCGAACAACCCGGGCAGCCACAAACTCAGCTCCGGGATGTACGTCACCAGCATCAGTGCCACGAACATAGCCACAAACAGCGGCAGCAGCGGCCGGATCACCTTCCGGATCGTAGTGCCCGCCACGCTCACGCCGATGAACAGGATGGAACCCACCGGCGGGGTGCACAGCCCGATGCACAGATTCAGCACCATGATGATGCCAAAATGCACAGGATCGATACCCAGGCGGGTGACAACCGGCAAAAAGATCGGGGTGAAGATCAGGACAGCCGGGGTCATATCCATAAAAACGCCTACAAACAGCAATAACAGGTTGATGATGAACAGGATCACGATCTTGTTGTCGCTGACGGATAACATAAAATCGGTGATATTTTGCGGGATGTTTTCATAAGCCATGATCCAACTCATGCTCATGGAAGCCCCGATCAGCAGCATCACAATGGCCGTGGTGCTGACGGAACCCAGCAAAATATCCGGCAGGTCCCTGAGTTTGACCTCCTTATAGGCCCAGGTCAGGATCAGGCAGTATAATACGGCCACTGCGGAGGCCTCCGTAGCCGTAAAAATCCCGGCGACAATCCCGCCGATCACCACTACCAGCAGCAAAAGACTGGGTAAAGCACGGATAAACGCGCGCCAGATCTCGCTCAGGGTACTCCGGATCCCCGTCGGAAATTTACGGTATCGCGCCCAGAATGCGGCGACCACCATCAGCAACAATCCCACAAGAATACCGGGTAAATATCCCGCCAGGAACAGGGCCGCAATAGAAACGCCTCCGCTGGCCAGAGAATAAACGATCAGGATATTGCTGGGCGGTATGATCAGGCCGGTAGTGGACGAGGTCATATTGACAGCTGCCGCAAATTCGCGGGAATACCCTTCCTTCTCCATGGTCCGGGTCATAAAACTGCCGATGGCTGATGCGGCGGCGGCGGCAGACCCCGAAAGGGCGCCAAACAACATGGCGGCCATGATATTCACATGCGCCAGTCCGCCGGGCAAAGCGCCCACCAGCGTTTTTGCAAAGTCGATGAGCCTGCGGGCAATGCCGCCCTGGTTCATGATCTGTCCGGCCAGCACAAAGAAGGGTATGGCCAGCAGGGCAAAACTATCCAGGCCGGTAGCCATGCGCTGCGCCACGGTGGTAAAAGCCGGTATGGCCGGTATGCTCACCAGCATGGTCAGTACGCTGCTGATGCCGATGCTCCAGGCAATGGGTACGCCGATGGCGATGAGGATCAGGAAGGTGAGGACGAGGATGAGGATTTCCATGGGAAAGGTTGAAGGTTAAAGGAGGAAGGTTAAAGGGGTGGTCGGGTTTTGAGGTCCAACAGGTTGTAGTAAACAACGAATAATCCGCCCAGGGGCAGTACCGTATACACTGCTGCCATGGGGATGCGCAATGCCGCCGAGAGCTGTCCCAGTGCCTGGGTAAGGTAGATGAGCCGGATGCCGCCGATCAGCAATACAGCGACGGCAAACAGGATGATCAGGGCATGGATGACGATTTTGAGTTGCCGTTGGCGGGGTTCGGTCAGTTTGGGCATGAGCAGGTCGATGGCCAGGTGCATGCCTTGTCCGGAGGCGTATGCCGCCCCCAGAATCCCGATCCAGATCAGCAGGAACCGGGCGAGTTCTTCCGACCAGGCAGCCTGGCTGCCCATTACGTAACGGGTGAATACGCCCCAGAGGACGTCCAGGGTCATGACGGCCAGAAGAAGAACCAGAAAACGGCCCAGGAAAAAATCAACTTTTGTTTTCATTTTATGAAGATTGAAAATCGATACTCCAGTTCATTTTTCCGCCTGTATAGCTTGTATGAATTGGTACATTTCGGGGTTGTTTTTATAGGTTTCCAACAGGCCTTTGGTTTTTTCGGCGAAAAGGGTTTTATCCGGCCGGATGATTTCAACGCCGGCTTTTTGGACCTCATCCAGGGCATGTTGTTCGGCTTCCTGCCAGAGTTTGCGCTGGTAGACAGCGGCTTCTTTGGCGGCTTCCCGGAGCCATTGCTGCTCCTGCGGGGTCAGGTGGTTCCAGGCCACGGCGCCGATCACCAGGATGTCGGGCACGGTGGTATGTTCGTCGAGGGAATAGAATTTGCAGACTTCATAATGCCGTGAAAGGTGGAAACTGGGCGGGTTGTTTTCGGCGCCGTCCACTACGCCTTGCTGCAGGGCGGTGTAGAGCTCGCCCCAGGAAATCGGTGTGGGGGCGCCGCCGAATGCCCGGATCAGGTTCATGGCGGAGGGGCTTTCCTGGACCCGGATCTTGAGGCCCTTGAGGTCGTCGGGGTGGTTAACCGGGCGGGTTTTGGTATAAAAAGACCGTTGGCCGGCGTCAAAATAGGTGAGGCCGAGCAACCAGAATTTTTCACTCTGGCTCAGAAGTTGCCGGCCGGTTTCGCCGTCGAGTACCCGGTAAGCGTGTTCCCGGTCGCGGAAGATATAGGGCAGGCTCAACACCTGGATATTGGGCGCAAAATTTTCCATGACGGCTGCCGAAACCTTGGTCATGGCCAGGCTGCCGATCTGGAGCAGTTCCAGGCATTGGCGCTCGGTACCCAGTTGCTGGCTGGGGTAGATCTCGATCTGCAATTGCCCGCCCGATTTTTCAGCCACCTTTTGAGCCATATACTCCATGCCCTTGTGCACGGGGTGGGTATTGTCGAGGCCGTGGGCCAGTTTCAGGCTTTTGACGGCGGTAATCTTGCCGCAGCCGTGGCTGAAGGCGAGGAATAGGGAAATAGGCAGGAGCCAGGCAAAAGTAGGGAAGGCCTTAATCACCCCCCGGAAATAAAATTTTAGTGCCGATTTTTTAACCGGCGCCCAGGTATTGCAGAAGGTAATCCACCCCCTGCCCCCCGCCGGCGGGGGAAAATGCTCACTTGGGTACATCGGGTTAAATTTTAATATTTTACACCTGAATGTGCGACGGTATCCCCCTTTGGAGGGGGTAGGGGGAGGAATCATAACTTCAATTTTTTTGAACTTCCCGGATCAACTCCAGCGCAGCCTTCACATTGGTTTCCAACAGGGTAAAATCCCCGGTTTTGAGGATCTCTGAGGAAATCAGTTTGGAGCCCATCCCCACACAGGTCACCCCGGCGTCAAACCAGGCTTTCAGGCTTTCGCGGGTAGGCGACACACCGCCGGTGGGCATGATACTCGTCCAGGGTTGCGGGCCTTTGATGTCCTGCACAAACCCGGGGCCGTAAACGCCGCCTGGAAACAGTTTGACGATCTCGCAGCCCAGTTCCTCTGCCCGGGCTATTTCGGAGAGGGATCCGCAGCCTGGCGACCAAAGCACCTTTTTCCGGTTGCAAACGATCGCAATGTCTTCCCGGAAAACCGGTGTGACAATGAAATTGGCGCCCAACTGAAGGTACAAAGCCGTCGTGCCGGCATCCGTCACCGAACCGACACCCAGGATCATTTCCGGCAATTCCCGTGCACAGTACTTGTTGAGTTCGCCAAATACTTCATGCGCGAAATCGCCCCGGTTGGTGAATTCCAATACCCTGGCGCCGCCTTTGTAACACGCTGTCAGTACTTTTTTTCCCAGTTCCGCATCCGGGTGGTAAAACAGCGGGACCATGCCGGTTTCCGCCATTTTTAATGCTACTTGAATTCTTGTGAATCTTGCCATAAATCAGTTGTCAGTTGTCAGTTAATAGACTTGATGAGACCTGTAATCACCTTAGAAATTTCGGAACAAGCATTAACAAGACTATCTTGATCTTCACTCGAAATATACCCGAGCTTTTTCGACAAATATAGCATAGACTTTACTTCTGAACTGGAACCAAGTGCAACATATAGAAAATAAGAAAATTCTTTGGCTGTTTTTCTGTCAAAGCCTTCAGCTATATTATTCGAAATTGAGACGGCCGCCCTGCAAATTTGATCTTTGAAAGTGAAATCTTTCAATACACCAAATTTATGATAAACCTCAAATGCCAACTCCTGGGCCTTTTGCCAGGCGATCATGTCTTCAAATTTTTGTATTTTCATGCGCGTTTATTTTAAATTATTAGCGATAGACTCACTGACAACTGACAACTGACAACTGACAACTGACACCTACCGACTCACCCGCCCGCTCGCATCCCCCTTCATCAACTGCTCCACTTCCGCCACAGTCGCCAGATTGGCATCGCCGTAGATCGTGTGTTTAAGACAGGAGGCAGCCACGGCAAAATTCAGGGCCTTCTGGTCGTCGCCTGCGTATTTGATCATTCCGTATATCAGGCCCCCCATGAAACTGTCGCCCCCCCCTACCCGATCCACGATATGCGTGATCTGGTAGGTGGGCGCCTCCAGGAGGTGCTGACCGTTGTACAGTACCCCCGACCAGGAATTGTGGGAGGCGTTGATGGAGCCCCTAAGGGTCACCACTACTTTTTTTGCCCTGGGGAAACGCTGCACCATCTGGCGGCAAACCGAGGCGTAGGCTTGCGCGTCTACGGTATCGCCCCTGGTGACGTCGACGCCTTCGGGGTGGATGTCAAAATGTTTTTCGGCGTCTTCTTCATTTCCGAGGATGATGTCGCAGCCTGCTACCAGATCCGGCATGACCTCAGAAGATTTTTTGCCGTATTTCCAGAGGTTTTTGCGGTAATTGAGGTCGGTGGAAACGGTAATTCCCATCCGGTTGGCAACGCCGATGGCTTCCCGGGTGGCGTCGGCAGCGCCCTGTGAAATGGCCGGGGTAATGCCCGTCCAGTGAAACCACTGCGCGTCCTTGAAAACCTCCTCCCAATTGATCATTCCTGCCTGGATGGTCGCCATGCCTGAATGCGCCCGGTCGTAGATGACCTTGCTGCCGCGGGCTACAGCGCCCATTTCCAGAAAATAAATACCCAGGCGCTCTCCTCCTCTTGTCACAAACCGGGTACCGACGTTGCGCTTGCGCATTTCCATCAGGGCGGCTTCGCCGATATCGTTGTCCGGCAGGCGGGTGACAAATTCGGTGGGCAGGCCGAAATTGGCCAGAGACACAGCTACATTGCTCTCTCCGCCACCGTAAACCACGTCAAACGAACCGGCCTGGGAAAAACGCAGGAAGCCGGGCGGTGTCAGCCGCAACATGATCTCTCCGAAAGTAACGATCTTTTTCATTTATTTATCACTGTATTTGGTCATTGTTTTTTGGTTTGGGGTGGTTTGGGGTGGTTTGGGGTGGTTTGGGGTGGTTTGGGGTGGTTTGGGGTTGTTTGGGGTTGTTTGGGATTGTTTGGGATGGTTTGGGATGGTTTGGGGTTGTTTGGGATGGTTTGGGATGGTTTGGGGTTAAAAATTAAAATATTGTTTGGCGTTCCGGTAACTGATATCCGCAACGATATTGCCCAGCCATTGGAGGTCATTGGGCAGTTCGCCGTTGTGGACATCCCTGCCGATGAGGTTGCACAGCAGCCGGCGGAAATACTCGTGCCTGGGGAAGGACATGAAGCTGCGGCTGTCCGTCAGCATACCCACAAAACAACTCAGCAACCCCATATTGGACAGCGCATTCATCTGTTTTTCCATACCGTCTTTCTGGTCGAGAAACCACCAGGCGGAACCAAATTGCATCTTGCCGCGCACCGAGCCGTCGTTGAAGTTGCCGGCCATCGTGGCCATTACCTCATTGTCGCGGGGGTTGATGTTGTAAAGGATGGTCTTTGGGAGGCGGTCTTCTTTGTCGAGGCGATCAAAAAACCTCGCTAATCCACCTGCCTGGCCAAAGTCGCCGATACTGTCAAAACCGGTGTCCGGGCCGATGGTCCGCAGCATCCGGGTATTGTTGCTCCGCAAGGCGCCGAGGTGGAACTGCTGGGTCCATCCTTTTTCGCTGTACAAACAGCCCAGGTGGTAAAGCAGGGCCGACATGTACTTCAGGGCGTCTTCCCGGCCGACCTGCCATCCCGACAACCTTTTCCTGAAAATATCGTCCGCATTCTGATCCGTGCAATTTTCGGCGTAAACCTGCTCCAGACCGTGGTCGGAAAGCTGGCAGCCGTGGTCCTGAAAAAAATCGATCCTTTTGCGGAGTGCGTCCAGGAGGTCCATAAAACTCCGGATCTGGATCCCGGCTGCTTGCCCCAATTGCCCGATATACCCGTTGAAGCCGTCTCTTTCGATCAAAATGGCTTTGTCCGGACGAAAGGCAGGCAGGATGCGGATCTCAAAGCCGTCTGCCGCGATCTTCCGGTGGTGCTCCAGGCTGTCAATGGGGTCGTCGGTGGTGCAGACCACCTCCACTTTCATTTTGCGCAGGATATTGCGGGCGCTGAAATCCGGCGTATTGAGCAATCCGGAGCAATGGTCAAAGATTTTGGCCGCCGACGCCGGGGTGAGCAGGTCATCCACCCCGAAATATCGTTTTAACTCGAGGTGGGTCCAATGGAAAAGCGGATTTCTCAGGGTATAGGGCGTCGTTTCGGCCCATTTCATGAATTTTTCACGGTCGCTTGCATCGCCGGTGATATACTGTTCGGGGATGCCCAGCGTGCGCATGGCCCGCCATTTGTAGTGGTCGCCATTCAGCCAGATAGCCGTCAGGGATCCGAAACGTTTGTCGGCAGCAATCTCTTCCGGCGGCAGGTGGCAATGGTAATCGATGATCGGCTGATCTTTGGCGTATTCGTGGTACAGGATTTCCGCGGTGCGGTTGTCCAGCAGGAAGTTATCGGAAAGAAAGGGTTTTATGTCGGTGCTCATCATCAAATGGCAGTTTTAGACCTCCGTGAAGGTCTTGATTTCTCGCTCAAATGCCTGGTTACTTTTCCCAAACAGATTTCAATGAATACCCTTTCACCTGCAACCCGGCTACTTTTCCGCCTTCTGCCTTCAGGCTGATCCGGTTAAAATCTTCATTTGGGAAAAACAGGTCGGTGATATTTATCCGGCCGTCTGCTGCAAATAACTCCGCAGAACCGGCGTCAAAATAGACCCGCATAACAACGTTGCTGTTTTCATCGGGCGCCGGGGCGTAATGAATATCTTTGGCAAAAGCCGGCGAAAAATCCGTTTTCCCGGATTGCCGGCGGTCGCTGAACCAGGCGTTTTTAGCCCTGTCCAGTCCGATCCGGTAGGTTTCTCCCCGGCTGTTGGCAAGAACGATGCTGAAAACGGGCTTTTCACCGGGCGCCAGTTGGAAAGAACATTCCATTTCCATCCAACCATCGGCAAATGGCAGTTCGGCTGTCAGGTCTTTTTCACCGGAAAATTCGCCCAGATCAAGGTTTTTTTCCGTTTTGCGCAGTTGTTCGAGTTCTTTGGCCGGTTGGGAGGCAAGGCGCAACCCGGCGGATGTGCCGGCGAGGGTTAACACACGCGGCAGGGTCATGGCGCTGCGCCATATTCCGGTGGGCGTCACCTGGGCGTAATCCCAGTTGCTCATCCAGCCCATGAAGATGCGGCGCCCGTCCGCAGCCGGTATATCCGACCAGGTAACGCCGGCGTAGTTGTCGCGGCCATAGTCCAGCCAGACGGCTTTTTCTCCATCCACCGCGCGGGCAAATTCCGGGTCCAGTTCAAAAACCTTGCCGTCGAAATCCCCGACAAAATATTGAGTGCCCGAGCCGCCGTTGGCCGCCCCCGGGTTGATGCTCAATAACAATACCCACTTTTTCCGGCCGGTTCCTTCCACCGTCAACGGAAAAAGGTCGGGACATTCCCAGACCCCCGCGTGGACACCCCATTCGCGACCAAAATCACTGAGGTGTTCCCATTCTTTGAGGTCTTTGGAGCCGTAAAGTTTTACATGGTCCCCGGCTGCAAAGACCATGACCCACTGGCCGGAACCTTCATCCCAGATCACTTTGGGGTCGCGAAAATCCTTGATGCCGGGATTGGGGATGACCGGGTTTCCGGCGTATTTCATCCAGGTGCGGCCTTTGTCGTTGCTGTAGGCGATGCTTTGGTATTGGAAATCCTTGCGCCCGGCCTTTTCGCCTTCCATCAGGTGCTGGGTAAAGATAGCGACCAGCGGCGGCTGACCATCCCGGCCAAATCCGCTGGTATTTTTCCAATCCACAACCGCGCTACCGGAAAAGATCAGGCCCAGCGAGTCGGGGTAGAGGGCGATGGGCAAATGTTCCCAATGCAACAGATCCCGGCTCACGGCATGCCCCCAATGCATGGGGCCCCAAACGGTGCTGTCAGGGTAATATTGATAAAAAAGATGATATTCCCCTTCGAAGAAGACCATGCCGTTGGGATCGTTCATCCACATTTTTTCGGGCGAAAAATGGAACCGGGGGCGGTAGGGCTCCTGGTAGTAAGCCGAATCCGCAGGCAAGGAATCCGTTTGCTCGGGCGTTTGTTTACAGGCCACAAGCGTCAAAATGGAGACAAGCAGGAAATGGGGAATGCACGCTGCTGCGCAGCGGACGAACTGCCGGACTGCCGGACTGCCGGACTGATATACTCCCGGGTTGATAGCCATTGAATTCCAATTTTCACCAAAAAAACTACTTTTTGGAATCGAAATGAATTTTTTCCGGATTTATTTGTGGGGTGCCGCCTTTTTGGGTAGCGACAAAGGCGCCCATCGAACAAGCGAAGGCGAGCCGTTCATCCGGTTTTTCGCCCCGGAGGGTCTGGCGTAAAAAGCCCGCCAGAAAGGCGTCTCCGCTGCCGATGGTATCCTGGACCTGCACCGGGTAACCGGCATGCAGATAAAAGCCGGATTTATCCTGAAAAACAGCGCCTTTATCTCCTTTGGTCACCACCACCCCATCGAGATGAAAATGTTCCAGGAGGGACTCCATCCGGTCTTTTTCTTCACCCCTGAAGTGGTACCAACCGGAGAGCGTATCCAGTTCATGGTCGTTCATTTTCAGCAGATCCGCCTTTCCGAGCAATTCTTCCAGCAGTTCCGGGCTAAAAAAAGGCGGCCGGAGGTTGACGTCAAAAACCCGGTAGACGGCTCTTTCCAAAAGCGCCATCAAGGTCTCCCTGGAAGTACGGTTCCGTGCAGCAAGGCTTCCGAAAACCAGCATGGCGGCATTTTCAACGGTATCCAGCGCAGCAGGTTCGGCCCGGATAAAATCCCAGGCAACGGGTTGGACGATTTCATAAGAAGGATGGCCTTGTTCATCCAGGGCAACCTTTACAATGCCCGTGGGAAAGGTATCATCCCGCTGGATCAGGCTGGTATCGATGTTTTTGCCTGCCAGGAAGGCCAGGATCTCGCGCCCCAGGTCGTCGCTGCCGACCCTGCTGACCATGGCAGCCGGCGCCCCGAGCTGGTTGAGGTGAAAAGCTACATTCATCGGCGCCCCGCCCGCTATTTTGCCGGAAGGAAGCAGGTCCCAGAGCACTTCGCCAAAACAAACAACTTGAAACTTGTCCGAACTCATGTGAGGTGATGATTTGGCCCGCAGAACATCCATATGTGCAGGCTGGTATAAAATCACCTAAAAGTATGCATTTTATTGAAATGAGGAATATTTCCTGATTTGGCGCGCCACGCCATCGGCGTGGTTGATTTGTCGATTTGTTGATTCGATGGCTGCCGTTTCAAATCAACGCATCAACGCATCAACGCATCAACAAAAAAAAATCTCCATCCCTGTAATATAAACCCGCCCACCCGGCAACTCATCTAAAAAGTCGAACTTTCGGCATTATCCAACCGGCCATAATGGAACTTGCTTTTTCTATCCGGGAATTGCTGGAAAGGCATCATGCCGAAAGTTTTGGCTGGGCTTTGTATTGCTGCGCCGGAAATATCGAGGAGGGCAAAGACCTGTTGCAGACCTGTTATCTGAAAGTGCTGGAGGGCAAAGCACGGTACAACGGCCATTCTATCTTCAAAACCTGGTGGTTTGGCGTGATCCGCAATACGGCTCTGGAGACAGAACGGAAAAGGCGCCGCAGGCTGAAGATTTTGAACTACCTGCCACGGCCCGACCCGGAACCGGCCCGCGAGCAGGGGTTTGACCGGGAGGCGGAATTGATCCGGGGAATGCATACCCTTTCCGCCAGGCAGGCGGAAATGTTGCAATTGGTTTTTTACCACGAAATGACCATTGAGGAAGCAGCCCGGGTCCTGGACTTAAGCCTGGGCGCCGCCAGGACCCATTACGAACGCGGAAAACAAAAATTGAGGGAATGGCTCCTTATTCACACACCGAAAATCGAATAAAAATGAATAAAAAGACTGTTATTACTTTGATCGGGTGTTGGATGCTGACGGCAGTTTTCGCCCAACCTGAAACGGAGATTACCTCCAAAACGGTCAAAACGGCCGGCGATCAGGTTATCGATGCCGATTTCGGGACTTTCACCGTGCCGGAAAACCGCCAAAACCCGGGATCGCGTACCCTCCGACTGGCCTTCGTCAGACTCAAAAGCAAAGCTGCCAACCCGGCGCCTCCGTTGGTTTATCTCGAAGGCGGTCCTGGCGGCGCCTCCACTCACCTGGCCGAAAACCCGAGAGCCTTGCAAGCCTGGTCTGCCGTATTGGAAACCGGAGATCTGATATTTCTGGACCAGCGCGGGACCGGAAAATCCGAACCCAACCTGCGGTATAAATTGGATAGCCCCGTCCCGGATCATATTTTCACGGACGAATCCGCCGCATTACAATATTTTAAAACATCCGTCGCTGAAGCGGCTGCCCACTTTAAAAAGGAAGGCGTGGACCTGAACGGGTACAATACTGCAGAGAGCGCCGACGATATCGACGACCTTCGCAAAGCGCTGGGCTTGGAAAAGATCCGTTTATTTGGCTTCAGTTACGGTACCCACCTGGCCATGGCAACCATTAAACGACACGGCGAGTTTATCGACCGGGCGGTCCTCATCGGTACGGAAGGGCTGCATCAGACCCATAAGTTGCCCCTGAACCTGGATGCCCAGTTTGCAAAAATTTCCCTGATGGCGGCGAAAGATCCGGAAATCAGTCGTGAAATCCCGGATTTGACGGCCTTATTGAAATCCGTGCTGGATCAACTGGGAAAAAACCCCATGGAAGTGGAAATCCTCGGTGAAGAAGGGAAAAAGAAAAAAATTAAGGTGGGGCGGTTCGGCCTGCTTTATTTACTTCGGCGCGACATCGGCGACGCCAGCGACTTGCCGGTTTTCCCCAGGCTGCTATATTCTGTTTCCAAAGGCGATCCTTCCGTCCTGCAATGGTTCGTCCGGAAAAGATGGCCCGGTAATACGTTCAACCTGATGCCATTCCTGACAGACGGCGCGTCCGGGGCTTCACAGGACCGGTGGGGAATGATCCGGGCCCAGGCGGATCGGAGCCTTTTCGGGAATGCGGCGAATTTTCCCTGGCCGGACATCGATGTGGCAACCGGTGTGAAGCTCCTGCCGGAATCTTTCCGCGCTCCGCTGGTCAGCGATGTCCCGGTCCTGTTCCTCTCAGGTTCCCTGGATTGGAACGCCCCGCCGTTTCAGGCGGAAGAGGTACGCTTCGGCTTGTCGAATGCCGTACATATGGTGGTGGAAAACGCGGGCCATGAACAGATCCTCCCTCAGCCGGAGGTGCAGGCCTCCATCCTTCAATTCCTGCGAGGAAAAGAGATCGAGTGCACCCGGGTGAAACTCCCGACGATACAATTTGTACCTTTGAACGGTAACGACCGGAACCGGACACATCCGAGCGTTTCAAATCAATAACTGAAGATTCGAGGATGGGAGTATTCGAGGATACGATTCGTTCAATCCTCGCATCCTCAAAT
Source organism: uncultured Lewinella sp. (assembly GCA_964558465.1). Lineage (GTDB taxonomy): Bacteria > Bacteroidota > Bacteroidia > Chitinophagales > Saprospiraceae > JACJYC01. The sequence goes on from CAZLEF010000118.1 coordinate 12,017, forward strand.
CCTCCTCCAGCCACCATAGCCTTTAGGCGGAGGTGGCGCATCCTCCATCTATGAAAACCGAAAACGATCCATCCATCCAAAAACATTTCGACGACCTGAAAGCCGCCGACCGGCAAAAAATGACGTCCTTTCAAGAGACCTGGGATCAGGTTGTTGCCATCCAAAAAGCCAGGGGGCGAATGCGGAAAGTCAGGATTTCCCTTGTCGCAGCGTCGGTTGTTTTGGCTATATTTGTAGGTCCGGATTTTATCAGTAAAGCTCAAAATGCCCCGGATTTATCCATTTTTTATGCGGATTCCCCTTCAGATTTTTTGCTGGAACCTGCGGAGGGATCTATTTCGAACTGGGAATCTCCGACCGATTTTTTACTTCATTCAACGGATTTCAAATGAAACGGATATTCGGGTACTGGATCGTATTTTTTTTGCTGGGTTCAGCCACGGCGCTATGGAGCCAGAAAGCCGAACAGAACGAACTGAAAGACCAATTCCAACTCGTCGAACTGGCCATTAAAAATTACAAAGAGCTCGGCCTGACCAGGCAACAACGCGAAACGTTGTTAAAAGCGCTCGAAAAAGCCGAAAGCAACTTTACCCGCTGGCGATTGGACCTCGACCTGGAAAACCGGAATCTGACATTCCTGCTGAAAACCGACCTGCCGGAAGAAGCAGCGGTTTTGTCTCAGTTGGATAAAGTGCTTGAAATTGAAAAAAAGATCAAAAAGGAGCGAATGAAACTCCTGATCCTGATAAAAAACATGCTCTCTCCAAAACAGGAGGAAAAAGCGCAGATCATTATAAAAAACAAAATTGTGATCAAAAATTAGCCAATTTAACAAATTTTAATTTTTCTTTAACAACCCTGCCCATTCATTCTTCGTCATAACAGGGATATTTTCCGAAAAAAAACCGGGATGTTGGAACATTTTGGGCCTAAAGTCCGTATGTTTATGGCATACCCCGCCCACCTTTCAAACCCGGTGTAGCTGTAATTTCGGAAACGGATCATCACAACAAACTCAAAAACAGTGAGAAAACAGCCAATCCGCTGGGTCCTTGCTTTTGCGCTCCTCTGGGCGCTTTGCAGGCAACCTGCGCCTCGCGCGGGGGTAGAGCGGATTGTCTTTTCCGATGCCTCGCCCTGGGTAGATTCCATGTTGAGGGTTTTGCCGGCCGAAGACCGGATCCGGCAATTGATCTGGCAACACCTCGAGTACGATTCCGTCACGGCGCCGGAAACCCGGTACGGCGCGCTTACGCTTTCCGGATTCCCGGTTGAGAAATATCTTTCAACACAACGGCAAATCGCGGAAAAAAGCAGCCTCATGCCCATCATCGGCACGGAGGAACCCTGGATCATGAACGGCCAGTTTGAAGACGCCGGCGATGCGCCGGGCCAGGCCGTCCTGGCTGCCTTGGCCAATCAGCAGGATACCCTTTGGGAAAAACTGGCGCAACTTGGCGAACGCCAGGCCGACCGCCTCGGCATCCATTGCAGGTTTATCGGGTACGACCTCCTGCCTGTACTCCTGAAGGATTCCGTTTATTCCCGTTTATACATCGGTACAGGACTGCCCGAGGATGTTTTGCTGATCCGCGGCGACACCGTGGATATCGCCCCCGAAAAAATAAACGAACTCAAATCCTGGCAGGAAAAGGGCCTGATCGGCTGGCGGATCGAAAAACAGTGGCTGACGCGGTTCAACCCTGAATCAATCGACCGGCTGTTCAAAAAAACCCTCGGTTTTTCGGGTTTACTGGTCGCCGAGGTGGAAAACCGGGGCGACCTGCCTGCTGCACTCAAAGCCGGGGCCCATATGTTCTGGACCCGGGGCGATGCAACCCAACTCTATGCCGGTCTTTCTGATGCCTTCCGAAAAGGAGACGTTACGCCATCCGGGCTCGATCTGATGTCCGGCCGGCTTTTGCAGGTCAAGGAATGGTTGACCCAAAACAACACTCAACCGGGCATTTCTGAAATACCGTCCCAACCGCTCGCTCAACTGGCTTCCATGACTTTTGGAAATGCGACGGAAGAGGAAGATTCGACCGCCGCTTCCATGGCCGCTATCCGGTCCAATCTCGAAGACCAACGGTGGCGTTGGGTGAACTGGAAAGCCCACGAGCGCACCCTTACCCTGGTGAATAACCCCAAAAAGCTGATCCCGCTCGAAGAACTGTACCGAAAGTCCTTCCGGATCATACAAATCAGTTCAAAACCTGTACCGGACTTTGAAAAGGCATTCAGCCGCTACGCCGATGCAGCCTTTACCTGGCTAAAACCGGGCGCTGACGGGAGTCTGCCGGCCCTTCCCAAAACCGGCAGCCTGGGTCAGACCTTTGTGATCGCACTGGCAGAACCGGTTCACCCGGTCCGGGATTCCGCTTTTGTCCGGCAGATCAAAACCTTCAATCAGGAAACCAACCTGATCCTCGTTTATTTCGGCCAGCCAAAAGGAATGGCGCCGTTCGACCCCGAATTTACCATCCTGTACACCCCGGAATTCGAAAAGGAAAGCGCCTCGCTAAGCGCCCAGGCTTTATTTGGCGGGGTAAACCTTTACGGCCGTTTGCCAACGGATGCCAACGCCTGGTTTTCGGCGGGCTGCGGAGAATCGATACCCGGACACCGGCTGAAATTTGGCCTGCCCGAAGAAACGGGCATGGCGCCTGAAAAGCTGATCAGTATCGACGCCATTATCGAATCCGCCATCAACGACGGGGTCATGCCCGGCAGCCAGATCACCGTGGTCAAGGACGGTATTGTGGTGTACAGCAAAGCCTTCGGCAAGCTGGATTTTGATGAAAAATCACCGGAAAACGACCTCGACAACTTGTATGATGTCGCCTCCATCACCAAAGTGGCGGCAACTGCCTTCATGGCAATGGATGCCTTCGAAAATCACCAACTTGTACTGAACAATCCGTTGAGCAAATACCTTGCCTTCCCCAAAAAATCACCCCTGAAAACCCTGAGCCTGAAAAAGGTCCTGAGCCATCAGACCGGGCTCCAACCCAATATGCCGGTCTCCCCGATCCTGCTCTACCGGGATTCTTCGAGTACAGCCTGCGACAGTTTTTTTTGTGTGCAAAAATCCGATTTCTACAACATCCAGATGGCCGACCGCTTTTTCTTCAGTTCCAAATACTGGGATGAGGTCTGGGGCAAAGCCTATCAGCTCAAACCCCGGAAGCGCACAAAGTTTTTGTACAGCGACGTCAATATGATCCTCCTGCAACAAGTCCTTGAACAAGGCGCGGGAGAATCCGTCTCTACCTGGCTCGATCAAAATTATTACCGGCCGCTGGGCTTGCGGCATACGCTTTACAATCCTTTGCGCCGGTTCAAGGCGGAACAAATCGCGCCCACCGAACAGGATGATATCTGGCGCAGGCAAGTCATACGGGGTTATGTACACGATGAAACGGCCGCGCTCATGGGCGGCGTAGGCGGGCATGCCGGTTTGTTTTCAACTTCGGAAGACCTCGCCGTTATCGGCCAACTGCTGCTCAATGGAGGCCGTTACGGCAACAAACAATATTTGAAATCCAAAACCATCGCCGCTTTTACCAGTGCAAAATACGGCAACCACCGGGGTTTGTGTTTTGATACGGCCGGATCCAAAAACAAGTGGGGTTTTGCCGAAAGCACCCCGGAAAATGCATACGGCCATACCGGTTTTACCGGGACTACTTTCTGGGTAGATCCTGAAAACAATCTTGTGTTTGTTTTCCTTTCCAACCGCACTTTTCCCGACCGGCACAACCGGAAATTATTCCGGAATAAAACCCGCGAGCGGGTGCATCAGATCGTTTACGACGCCCTCAATACCTTTCAGCCTGGCGTTCCTGAATTGATGAATTGATGGATTGTTTGGGTTACTCCAACAATCGTATCAATCGTATCAATCGAACCAATCGAACCAATCGAACCAATCGAACC
>CAZLEF010000119.1:0-15235 GCA_964558465.1 uncultured Lewinella sp.
TGATTCGATTGATTCGATTGATTCGATTGATTCGATTGATTCGATTGATTCGATTAATCGAACAATCCAACCAATCTATAAATTTTATTTCCGGCTTATGATCCGGAGGGCTTTCGGGATGAAAACCATCCGGAGCAAACGCATTTCTTCGGTACGGGCCAGGTAGTGCCCGCCCAGGTAAAAAAGCACGCCAAAGCCTGTTCCAACAAAAAGGTAGGTGATATCGGCGGCTGTAATATAATGCTGCATCATGACGACGATCAACCCCATAAACCCACTGAAAACCAGGCTGGGCAATACATCCCGGAGCTGGGCCATCAGCGGATATCCCAGGTAGTGATCGGTGTACCAGGTATTGATCCCCAAAGCGATATAATTGGAAAGCACCTGACCGATGACCAGGCCAAAAACCCCGAACCAAAAACCCCCTGCAACAATAGCCGCCAGGGTAATGATCTTTTTGATGACTTCAAGCCGCAGGCTGAGGTCCACCCTGCCGAGTACAAGCAGCAGGTCGAGGTTGACCGAGTTGATATGGTAAGTTGCGCCGGCCAGGCATAATAATTGCAAATAGGGAACGGCGTCCAGCCATTGATCGCCGGTCAGCGTCAGCAGGATGGGTTTGGCCAATACCCCCATCATGACCATGATCGGAATGATAATGAACGAACTCATGACGATGATCTGGCGATACGCTTCCTTGAGTTTTACGCGGTCGTCCTGCAGTTTGGCCAAAACCGGATAAGTGACCCTTTGTATGGACTGCTGAAACGTATTGGCCGCCATATTCACAAAGTTGTTGGCGTGGGTATAAAAACCCAAAATGCCCAGCGTAAAAAAGCGGCCGATCAACACCTGGACAATATGCCGGAAAAACTTGTCGATCAGCGCTTCGGCCAATAATTTGGAACCGAAACCAAACAATTTTCTGAAAGATTGAAGACTGAACCGCATACTGATTTTCCATGGATTGGCTACCCACAACAAAATGACGCTGATCAGTTCCATGATGCCGATCCTGGCAACCAGGCTCCAGACCCCGAATCCGTAGAAGGCCATCGCAATCGCAATGGCGCCTGAGGCGATCACGGCGCCAAACCGGACTTTTGCCTGGGTTTTGAAATCAATGCGCTGGGTCAGGATCGTATGCTGGATAATACCCGCTGAACTGATGATCAGGTTCAGCCCCATCACCCGGATGATCGGCGCCAGGATGTCCTGCCTGAAAAAACCGGCGATAGCCGGCGCTGCCAAAAACAGGATGATATAAAAGAAAACGGCCGTGACAAAATTGAAAACGAACGTGGTCGATTTGTCGATCTCCGAAATTTCTTTTTCCCGGATCAGCGCATAGGAAAAACCACTCTGGATAAAAGTATTGGACAGTTCAAAAAAGATCATGATCACCGCCAGCAAGCCAAAATCCTCCGGCGTCAGCAGGCGGGCCAGCACGATGGCGACTACAAAATTGGCGCTGCTGCTGCCCAGTTTGTCAACCAGTACCCAGAAAAAAGCCGTTATGGAACGATCCGTGAGCGACATCAATTCTCGATATAATACCCCTTGCCGTAATAGCCGTTTTCTTTATTCAGCTTCACATCGTTCAACACGATGAAAGGCTGCGGCAGTTTTTTCTTTTGCGAAATCTCCTCGATGATCTGCAACTGGGTTTTGGGCGTATAGGCCGACCGGACCACGTACATCGTTACATCCGCTACATCGCGCAGATGGAGGGCATCGGCGACCAAACCCACCGGCGGGGTATCGATGACGATAAAATCGTACCGATCGCGCATCTTTTCCACCAATTCCCGCAAACGCTCCGAAAGAATGAGTTCGCTCGGGTTTTTGGGTTTGGGGCCGCAGGAAATGATATCCAGTTTCTCGTTCATTTCACTGGTCCGGATGATCGTTTCTATTTTCACTTTCGCATCCGACAGGTAATCCACAATGCCGGCATCGGGTTTTCCATTGGTTTTTGGCGTGGTGGGTTTGCGCAGGTCCAGTTCCAGCAACAAAGTCTTTTTCCCGGCAAGAGCCTGGGTCATAGCCAGGTTCCTGGCAATATAAGATTTACCTTCCCCGGAAATGCTGGACGTCACCATGACCACTTTGAATGGCTTGCCCGGGGAGATAAACGCCAGGTTGGCCCGCAAAAGACGGAACATCTCGGCAGCAGCCGTAGCGCTGTTTTCCTTGATGGCGAATGAGCCGTTTTTTTTGCTGTGGGCCAGAATGCCGGCCACCTGAACGGAGGTCGCTTTCTCAATATCGTTTTCCGACTGGATCTTGTCATTCAGGGTGCTCAGGAAAAAGATCAGCCCGGAAGGAAGACCCAGACCCAGGAACAAAGCCACCAGCATGACCTGCGCGGGTTTGGGGCTGATGGGCTTGCCCGATTTGGCGGGTTCAACGACTTTGCCTGCGCCTTCGGTCACAGCAAGGGAAATAATGGTCTCTTCCCGTTTCTGCAAGAGGTAGAGATAAAGGTTTTCCTTGATGCTTCTCTGGCGCTCGCGCTCCACCAATTGGCGGTCCATCGTGGGCAGGGATTGCATGCGCGATTCCAGGTCGCTTTTGAAGGCGACATTGGCATTTTTTGTCAGTTCAAGGTTTTCTTTGATCGTCCGGACACTGGCGATGATGGTTTCGCGCAGATTCTGGATCTGCTTTTCCATCATTTGCACTTCGCTGTGTTTCGGCCCTTTGCTCGCCCGGATCCGGATCCTTTCGCGCAACATATCGTTGAAATTGACCAGTTGGCTCGGCAGCGTCTGATCGCTCAGATTGAGGTTGGTCGGTACAAACTCAAAAGTATCCCTGTTTTTGATCAGGTAACTCTCAATGGTATTCAGGATCTGCAATTGTAATTCTTTCTGATTGATCTCCTTGCTGAAATCGGTGAGTTCCTGCATGAGGATATTGCCTTCCTGGCTGAGTTCGTAGGTATTGTTCTGCCGCTTGAACGCTTCGACATTGTATTCCGCCGCCGACAACTCCTGCGTTACCAGGTTGATCCGGTCGTTGATCAGATCCAGGCTGCTTTGAAAAACCCTGTTTTTGTCTTCTACGGATTGTTCGCTGTACATGGCGAAAAGCGTATTCAGGATTTCTTCCGCCCGCTCTGCCACATTATCCTGGATCTGGACTTTGAGTGTGCTGGATTCCTCTCCCATGGCGCTGACGGAAAGCTCCTTTGACAAGCCTTGGGCAACCGCCCCCGCAGGCAGGATGGTCATTTTCACAGGCTTGTTGAACCTGAACCAGGCATCGCGGGTCAGGTTCACCGTGCCCATTGGCAGGCGGAGCTCTTTACCGAATTCACCTAAAAATTCCATCTCTTCCAGTTCCACATCCTTGTACTCCTTTTCATCCAGGGTCAGGCGGTAACGGCCTAACTTTTCAGGAGAGACGCTGGCCACCAGGGAGGAATCCTTCCATTCGGCTTTCCAGTCCACTACTTTGATCGGCGATATCTTGTACAGGTCCCGGTCCATGAACCGGTCTTCCTCAATGAACTGGTATTGGAGGCTCAGTTTGCGGACAACCTTTTCCATCAGCGGCGCCGACCCCAGGATATGGACTTCGTTTTCCAGGCTTTTGCTTTTTTTGCCGAGGCCCAGTTCATTAAAAATGGATTCCTCCAGCAATTCGCCGGATTTTTCATTCTCTTTGATCAGGAGCATGGCGTCCGCCTCATATAGAAAGGGTGTGGTACGCAGGTAATAATACGCCCCTGCAAGCGCCAGCGGGAAGAACAAGGCGAAAAGGTACCAGTACTTCTTTGCCAGTCCGAATATTTTTCTGAAATTGATTTTATCTTCGTTCATGGGACTTTTTATTTAATCGATAATCCTGCAAGGAATGTGATAAGGGTGACAACGGGGAAAAAGACGTTTGAATATCTTTGGAGAAAGTCCCCTTGGGTAGCGTATTGTTTGGCTTTCAACGGTTCAACGTAAACCAGGTCGTTCGGTTTGAGGTAAAAATAGGGCGATTGAAACAAGGTAGGATCCTGTGTGTTGATCCGGTTGATCTCCCTGACCTTATTCCGTTCCCTGATGATCAGTACATTGTCGCGCTTTGCGTAGGATGTAAAATCACCCGCCATGCCAATGGCTTCCAGGATATTGAGCCGTTCGTTGGGAATCGTGTAGACGTTTGGCCTGAGGACTTCTCCCATGATCGTGATCCTGAAGTTAAGAAACCGCACTTGTACCGTTGCGTCGGGGAAATAACCTTTAATTTCCCTGGAAATCTCTTCCCGCAACTGAAGAATGGTTTTTCCCTCCGCGCGCACCTGCCCGATATAAGGCAGGTAAATATTGCCTTCTTCATCCACCCGGTAACCTTCTTTGACCCCAAGGGCCTGTTCGCCGGCAGATCCGGTGGCTACCCCTTCACTCCCTTCCTGCAAGGTAGCGATGGCTTCCGGAACGGAACTGGTAACGGCTACGCCCAGGATATCGTCGGTCTGCACCCGGAGCGCAGGCAGGCTGTCAATGGCGCCGACCTGGTTTTGGACATCCTTTAACATCATCATTTCGGCGTGTTTGACGCTTCCGCAACCGAAAGAAAGCAAGGCTACGGCTGTAGCCAGCAAAATGGTCAATCTATCATTCATGTTGGTGTGTTTATGAACGGGAAACGCAGACGCCTGATCTCGGTTTGCCTCCCTGGCGGATACGTTTTATCCCTGTTTTCTCATTTTAATCTCAACCTCTTCTTGCCCCGCCGGATTGCCGTGGCAGGGGCGCAAGGCCGGCCCCTACAGGAGTTCGGCGTTGTGGTATTCCTGGGCATAACTCACTTTGGCCAGGTATTGCAGTTGTTTTTCATCGTGAATATCGGTACCGACAAATTCGTACCAGTTTTGGTCCATGATCATCCGTGCGCGATCGGCTATGTATTTTCCATAAAAACCTGCGGGCGACAGCGCATTGAGTTGAAGGTAACACCCGGTTTCCTTCAAAGCTTCCAGTGCGTGCCAGTTTTTGAAATAGTATCCATAACGTTCGGGATGGGCCAATACCGGCTGATACCCCCTTCGTTTCAATTCGGCCAGCACTTCGTGCAAGGCCGGAAAAACCTGGAGGGGCGACATTTCGATCAGGACAAGGTTGCCGTTGATCGCCAGCAGGTTATCTGCTTCAAGGTGCCTGATGAAGCCATCGTCCAGCATATATTCTGCGGCAAGGCCCAACTCTACGTTGATGCCGGCGGCTTTGACCGTTTTTTTGAACTTGGTGAAAACCTTGCCCAGTTTTTTGGGGTCATTGTCGTAATGATCCGCTTTGATATGTGGGGTAGCCACCAGTTTGCTGTAACCCAGTTCTACCAGACCGCGTACCAGCGAAAGGCCTTCTTCCACGGTCTGGGCGCCGTCGTCGACACCGGGAAGCCAATGGGCGTGAATGTCCACTTCCAATTGACGGTTGACCGCGGCAAGCCTGTTTTGTTTGGGGAAAAACAGGTTCCTGAGGTACTGAAGGCCCCCCGTGGGGAGCAAGGAAGGAAACGGGTCGATTTTGAAAGGGGGTTTCATAAACTGTAATTTTAAAATTATTCATAAAAAATAACCGAGCCCAGCAGTTCTTCTCTTCTGAAGGGGTGCTGGCTGAGCGGCATGGCCGCCAGGGGATGACTATTGCCGTTCAGGCCTGTTGGCTGGGCCTTTCGCATGTCATAGGCCAGTTGAATGGCTTGCGACGTTTCGGCAATACCGTACCCCCTGCCTTCAAGGATAGCCCGGTAACTGAGTGTGTGCAGATCGGTGAAGCCGCCGCTGAATTCGATTTCATGACCATCAACAGTGATGGAGCGGTAAGTTCGTGCGCCGGCAGACCTGACGGCCTCCGGAATGGTATCGTAACTGATGCTGAGGAACCACCGGACGCGAGCCCTGGAAAATTCCATATACCCCGCTGCGCGGTCGTGGGTATGGAGGTGAACCTCGTTTATTTTCAGGTCGCCGAATATCCACCCCAGCATGTCAAAAAAGTGAATCCCGATATTGGTGGCGATGCCGCCCGATTTTTCAAGGTCGCCTTTCCAACTGGTGTAGTACCAGTTGCCCCTGGAAGTGATATAAGAGAGGTCGATGTCAAAAATTTTATCCGCCGGGGCGTTGTCCACTTCTTCTTTGAGCTCGATGAGGGCGGGATGAAGCCGGAGTTGAAGGATATTGTTGACCTTTTTGCCGCTTTCCGCCTCGATATCCCTGAGGGCGTCCAGGTTCCAGGGGTTGAGCACCATCGGTTTTTCGCAGATCACGTCTGCGCCGATCCGCAATCCAAACCGGATATGAGCGTCATGAAGATAATTGGGAGAACAAATGGCGACATAATCCACCGGGGCGCCTTCCCGCTTAAGCCGGCTGACATGCCGGTCAAAACGTTCAAACTCTGTAAAGAAGGCGGCTTCCGGGAAAAAACTGTCGATCACACCAATGCTGTCGTTTTTGTCCAGGGCGGCCACCAGGTTATTGCCCGTTTCCTTGATCGCCGCCATATGGCGGGGTGCAATATACCCCGCTGCCCCGATGAGCACAAAATTTTTCATGCCACTCAAATTTAGATTAACATCTGCAAAAGTATAGGGCTCCGCCGACGATAAATCCCCTGGGGGGATCATCCCGAAGCCTGAAATTTTTGTAATTAATGGTTCAGGCCGGTTGAAAAGGTTTACAAACCGTCATTTCAGGCGTTCAACCGGTCCTGCGGCCCCCTCCGGAAGCTTTTGCCTCCCTCCTTCAGGAACCGCTCATTTTTGACAACACAAATAGCCGGCATAAACCGGCTGATATTTTTTCCGCGCCGTCAAACGGCGTTCATTCTTTTTCCGATTCGCTTCAACATGGCAGGCTCTACCTGAATGCGAAGGGAATAACCGATCTGGTTGAGTTCTATCACAAAATTTTTGTTCTGGTTGGTCGCCTGAAGGATACCTTTCAAACCCGTCAGGTTTCCGGCCGTGATTTCCACTTCATCTCCCACCTGGTAACTGTTGGGCTTCACGTCTACCTCAATGCCTTGCCCGACCACTCGCTGAAGGATCCGGATCTCCTCGTCGGGGATCGCGATCAGGTTTTGAGAAAATTTGACGAACCCCACTACATCCTGCGTTCGCAAAACGGTGACGTACTCCGGTTTTGTGATCCGTGTAAAGAGGTAGGTGCCAATGAGCGGAAGCTCAACAATGCGAACCTTTCTGCCATACTGGCGCGATAAGGATTGAATTGGTAGGTAAGATTCTATGCCTTGCTCTTTGAGCCGTTTATCCACTAACTTTTCCCGTTTGTACCGGGTGTAAACGGCAAACCAGCGCGGTTCTTTGGCGCTCAGGTGGTTTTCAATAGTTCCAGGGGTATCCATCTCGGAATTAATTTTGTTTTCAGGATTATGTTCAACAAAGCTGAATTACTGTGAATTCCTGTTTGGATACCGGATGAAATGACGTTGAGGCGGGAAATCAAAAACAACGGAGCCCCCCCACTTGCAAAGGTAGATACTGTTCATGTTCATAGTGTTTTTAACGAACCAAATTGATGTTTACAGGGGTTAGCATTTATATCATTACAATCAAAAATTATTCAATCTATCCGTGTTTTAACATTGGAAATGTCAAAAACAACAAACACCAACGTTGCAAGTAAGCAACTTACAGCGCAAAAGGGAGGGGGAGACGGTTAGCCCATGTGTTTAAACACAGCCCATATTGCCGGATTTTCATTCTGCAATGGCTGCGTTTGGGTAGGAACTATGAAAACCTGATAATGACGCAAAACTCAGGCCGTCGAAACGAGCGCTGATGTGTAGCAAGGATCTGTGTAAATGTCTGGTGAATTTAAGTTAACGCAGAGGCTACGAATAAAGATACTTCCAATCGGTGACGCAAATTTACTCATGTTTCAGCGATAACGCAAATTTTTTTAATACTTTTTTTTAAAATCTGTTGGTTTAGCGGATTACTTGCAATCCCCGGTTGGATATACGGTGTTTTCCAGTAAAGGTTTCAATAAATATCATTTTTTTGCCCCCGGAAGATCCTGGTTCAAAGGCTTGTTAAACATGACTTAACATTATCCCGCCGACAACAAACAAGCGGCATTTTTATTCCAGGGATCAACCTGTATTGCCAAACATTATTTGCACAAATGGCCTCCCTTTGCAATCCGGAAATTTTGTATAAGGCCGGGTTTCATCTAACTCCCTGTCTTTCAATCCATGCATCATAAAAAAATTTCAATCCGGTTTCTTTAAAAAGCTTAAAGTAGTTACCTTTGCGCGGCCTTAAAAACAGGAAGACGTGAATTTACGATACGCCTTTATCTTTACACTATCGCTCATCTTTGCAGCATTTACCTCGCAAGCCCAGGATCACGGCCATGAAAACGCCGCTTCCGGGGATGAGCATGGACATGCCAACGACAGTTGCTGCCCTGCGGAAGAGCACGACGCTGAGTACAATCCCGTTGAAACGGTCATGCATCATATCGCCGATGCCAACGAATTCCATATCTGGAAGGACGTGCACCTGCCGCTTCCCTGTTTTTTATACGCTCCCGGCAAGGGTTGGTCCTTTTTCCTGTCTTCCAGATTTCACCACGGGCACAATGCGGTCGACGGATACGTGCTCAACCACGGCCGGGTCAACCGGATACAGGATGCGTCTTTCCCTGACGGCGAACAGCATATCGAATGCATCTACCATCAGTCTGAAACCGTGACGGACGCGAAAGGCAAAAGCAAGGCCAAGGACGTCTACTACGTTTGCCATGAAGGAAAATCCTACAGGCTCGACCCGCCCAGCACCCTCGACGGCGGCGTATTGGGTGGAGGCCTCACTTCCTTTTATGATTTTTCCATTACCAGGAACGTGTTTACCATGTTGCTGGCTGCGTTTTTGCTGATCTGGTTGTTCCTGACCGTCCGCAAAGGTTACCGCCGCAACGAGGGCAAAGCGCCTTCCGGCATCCAGTCGTTCATGGAACCTTTTTTCCTGTTCATACGCGATGAAGTAACCGTCCCCATGATCGGCGAAAAACACTACGAGCGTTTCCAGCCGTTCATCATGACCCTATTCTTTTTCATCCTGTTCTGCAACCTGATGGGGCTGATCCCCTTTTTCCCCGGCAGTTCCAACGTTACCGGCAACCTGGGCGTAACGCTGACCCTTGCGGTCTTTGCATTCATTGTTACCAATATCAATGGTAAAAAAGATTACTGGCAGCATATTTTCTGGATGCCCGGCATCCCGGCCTGGGTCAAACTGATCCTGACCCCGATCGAGATCCTGGGTATGTTCATCAAGCCTTTTTCCCTGATGATCCGTTTGTTTGCGAATATCTCCGCAGGCCATATCATCATTCTGAGCCTGATCGGCCTGATCTTCCTGTTCGGTAAAAACGGGGAAAGCATCGGCGGCGTATTTGCCGGCGGTATCGTCGGCGGCTTGTTCACTGCTTTTATGAACCTGATTGAAATGTTGGTGGCTTTTTTGCAGGCATTCATTTTTGCCATCCTGACCGCCAGCTATATCGGCGCCGCAGTGGAGGAACACCACCATGAGGAGGCGCACCATTGATTTTGGTTTATGATGGTTTATTATCGTTCATGATGGTTAACGATCATAAACAACCCCAAACAACCCCAAACAACCCCAAACAACCATAAACAACCCCAAACAACCATAAACAACTACAAACAACCACAAACAATTTTTAACCATAAATTCATCGAAAATGGGTGCTATTGGAGCAGGAATCGCAGCATTGGGCGCAGGCCTCGGAGTAGGTTTGATCGGTAGCCGTGCAATGGAAGCCATTGCCCGCCAGCCGGAAGCCGTAGGCCTTATCCGCAACAACATGATCCTGACCGCCGCTCTCGTAGAGGGCGCCGCGCTGTTCGGCATCGTAGTTGGTTTGTTGCAGGGCGCATAATTTGCTGCCAAAAACAAAACCGGGGGCGCTGCGGTTGGCATCCGTTCCCGGTTTTTCAAAATGTTTTGGTTCACAAGAACAATATAAAAATATGTTTTTCCTGATCGATTTCAACGTCATCAAACCCGATCCGGGCCTTATTTTCTGGACGGCTATCATCTTCCTCCTGGTTTGGGGTTTTCTCGGCAAGGCCGCGTTCAAACCCATCCAGAACGCTTTGAAAAAACGCGAAGAGGATATCCAGACCGCCCTGGATGAAGCCAAACGCGCCCGGGAGGAAATCTCCGGCCTGAAGGCCGACAATGAAAAATTGCTGGCTCAGGCCCGTGAAGAGCGTTCCAATATCCTCCGCGAGGCCAAGGAAGCCAGGGAAGCCATCATCAAGGAGGCCCGGGACAAGGCCAAGGAAGAAGCCCATAAGATCGTAGCCAACGCCGCAGTCGAAATCGAAAACCAGCGCATGGCTGCCGTTACCGACCTGAAAAACCAGGCCGGCCTGATGGCGCTCGAAATTGCGGAAAAACTGATCCGCAAGGAACTGGCCGGCGACAAAGCCAACGAACTGTTTGTCAAAACGCTCGTCAGCGAAATGAAACTGAACTAATTTTTTAATGCGCCGGCCGGCTGCCTTCCATTTCACCGGAAGCCGCCTGCAAACGCATAAACCAAGGTCCATGTCGGTACAAAGAATTACTTCCCGCTACGCCAAGTCGCTCATCGACCTGGCCATCGACCAAAACAAGCTCGACCGGGTTTTCGAGGATGTCAAGTCGTTCCAGGCAGCGGCCAAAGTGCGGGATTTTTACGTCTTGTTAAAAAGCCCTGTGGTGCACGCTGCCAAAAAAAATGACATCATCGAAAAGATTTTCGGCAGCCGGTTTGACATTCTGACGTTGGCGTTCCTGCGCATCCTGGTCAATAAAGGCCGGGAAGGTTATCTGCCGGAAATTGCCACAGAATTTATCCATCAGTACAAAAAGCTGAAGCATATTTCTACCGTCAAACTGGTCACCGCAACCAGCGTAAATGACGAGGTAATCGGCCTGATCCAGGCTGAACTTGAAAAAAGCCCGGCCACCGACGCCAAAGTGGAGATCGCCGCCTCTGTAAACCCTGCCCTGATCGGGGGGTTTACCGTTGAATTCGAAGACAAGATCTACGACGCCAGTATCGCCAGCAAACTGGAAAAGCTGCGCAAGGATTACGCCTCGCGCAATCTGTATATTTCGCAAGTGTTGAAAAAATAAAAGCCCGGACGGCTTTCCTATAGTTTAATTTTGATCATTGAAAATATTTATCAGATATGGTTGATGTAAGACCTGATGAAATATCCGCGATACTGAAACAACAGTTATCCGGTTTCACCAGCGCCACCGAGTTGGAAGAATACGGCACGGTATTGCAGGTGGGCGACGGTATCGCCCGGATTTATGGCCTGAATAAAGTGCAGGCCGGCGAATTGGTTGAATTTGAAACCGGCATTCAGGCCATCGTGCTGAACCTCGAAGAGGACAACGTCGGGGTGGTTTTGATGGGCGCAAGCGACAATATCCGGGAAGGATCGCGTGTTCACCGCACCAACCGCATTGCCTCTATCCAGGTTGGCGAAGGTTTTGTCGGCCGGGTCGTTAACCCGCTGGGTCAACCCATCGACGGCAAAGGCGAGATCACCGGCGACCGGTTCGAGATGCCCCTGGAGCGCAAAGCCCCCGGCGTTATCTTCCGGCAACCGGTAAACGAGCCGCTCCAGACCGGCATCAAGGCCATCGACGCCATGATCCCCATCGGCCGCGGCCAACGGGAACTGATCATCGGCGACCGGCAGACCGGTAAAACGGCGATCGCTATTGATACGATCATCAACCAGCGCGAATTTTACGACCGCGGCGAACCCGTGTACTGCATTTACGTGGCTTGCGGCCAGAAAGCTTCCACGGTAGCCAACGTAGCCAAAACCCTGGAAGACAACGGCGCAATGGCTTATTCGGTCATTGTATCCGCTTCCGCTTCCGACCCGGCGCCCCTGCAGTTCTTCGCGCCCTTCGCAGGCGCCTGCATCGGCGAATACTTCCGCGATACCGGCCGTCCGGCATTGATCATCTACGACGACTTGTCGAAACAAGCCGTTGCTTACCGCGAAGTGTCCCTGCTGCTGCGCCGCCCTCCCGGCCGTGAGGCTTACCCGGGCGACGTATTTTACCTGCACTCCCGCTTGCTGGAACGCGCCGCCAAGATCATCGGCAACGACCAGATCGCCCGCAACATGAACGACCTTCCGGATACCCTCCGGAACGCACGGGATGCCAAGGGAGAACCCATTGTAAAAGGCGGCGGCTCTCTGACCGCCCTGCCTATCATCGAAACCCAGGCCGGCGACGTTTCCGCTTATATCCCCACCAACGTGATCTCCATCACCGACGGCCAGATATTCCTGGAATCGAACCTGTTCAACGCCGGTATCCGCCCCGCCATCAACGTGGGCATATCGGTCAGCCGGGTAGGTGGTAACGCCCAGATCAAATCCATGAAAAAAGTGGCCGGTACCCTGAAACTCGATCAGGCCCAATACCGCGAACTGGAAGCCTTCTCCAAATTCGGTTCCGACCTCGACCCGGCTACAATGGCCGTCCTGGAAAAAGGTAAACGCAACGTGGAAGTGCTTAAACAGCCGCAATACGGCCCCGTTTCCGTAGAAAAACAGGTTGCTATCATCTATCTCGGCACCAAAGGCTTGTTGCGCGACGTGCCGGTTGATAAAGTGAAAGAGTTTGAAGAAATTTTCCTGACTTCCATGGAAACACGCCTGCCGGAAATATTGAAAGAATTCAAGTCCGGCAAACTGGAAGATGCTTCGCTCAAAAAAGTTGAAGCGCTGGCCGCTGAATTAGCCGTTCAATTCAAGAAATAAAATCCGGACGCCGGAGAAAAGCAGATCCTTTTCTCCGGCCTTCCGCCAAGTATTCATACCATGGCTGCTAACTTAAAAGAAGTACGCGAACGGATCAGGTCGGTCCAGAATACGCAGCAGATCACCAAAGCGATGAAAATGGTGTCGGCTTCAAAATTGCGCAGGGGCCAGCAGGCCATCCAGCGCATGAGGCCCTACGCCGAAAAGCTCAACTCGATGCTGCGGAATATCCTCTCCAACCTGGAAGGAAACGCTGATACCGTATACAACCAGGAACGCCCCGTGCACCGGGCCTGCATCGTGGTGATCACCTCCAATCGCGGTCTATGCGGCGCGTTCAATACCAACGTGATCAAAGCGACCCTTACCCTGATCGAAGAAAAATATGCAGGCGTCCGGAAAAAAGGCGGACTGACTATGGTATTCGTCGGTAAAAAGGGGTTCGATTTCTTTCGGAAACGCTACCGGGACATTAACATTGTGGACGATTACCTCGACCTGTCCAACAACCTTGCTTTCGACCATGTTGCAGAAGTAGCGGCCAAAATCATGGATGCTTTTGAACACGGCCAGTTTGATGTAGTGGAGGTGGCTTACGGCCGGTTTAAAAACGCTGCCATGCAATTCCCGACCGTCGAGCAATTCCTGCCGGTGGCTAAAATAAAAACCGAAGGCAGCGACAAAAAACGCGCCGACTATATTTTCGAACCCGAACAGGAAAGCCTCCTGCAATACCTGGTGCCCAGCATTTTGAAAACGCAGTTCCTCAAATTCCTGCTCGAAACCAACGCCTCCGAACACGGCGCGCGGATGACGGCTATGGACAAAGCCACCGAAAACGCAGAGGAAATGCTGAAAAGCCTCAAGATCACTTACAACAAGGCGCGCCAGGAATCCATCACCAAGGAGATCCTGGAGATCGTGGGCGGCGCGGCAGCTTTGGAGAGTGAGTAGGAACACAGATTTTCGCTGATTTCAGGATTCCCCAGATTTTGTTTGGTTTTCATCTGCGGAACGAGAGATCGATTAGGGGTTGCGCATGTTCGGGGACAGATTTCCCGGATTTTGTTTCGTTTTCATCTGCGGAACCCTTCAATCTGCGAAAATCTGTGGCCATCTGCGATCCCGCCTTTGATAGTATTCCCAAGTTCTATCAACTTTCCGTATTTTTGCCCAATTAATCCGACCGCACGAAGCAAGGCCTCCTGATTGTGGGGGCATTGCTGCCGGAAATATGTTCTGCAATGGCCAGAAAACGACTATTCAACCTCGTCAACAATGAGGAACTGAAACAACGCATGCGCGCAAGCACCCAGCCGCGCATTACCCTTTCTTTTTACAAATATTGGCAGATCGCCGAACCGGGCCAGTTCAGGGATCTTTTGTACCTCACCCTGAGCGAGGTGGAGGTGTACGGCCGGATCTATGTCGCCCCGGAAGGTTTAAACGGACAGATATCGGTACCGGAAGACCATTTTGAGGCTTTCAGAACGGCCCTTTACAGCATCCCCTTCCTCGACAGCATCCGGCTCAACATCGCCATCGACGACGACGGCAAGTCCTTTTTCAAACTCAAGATCAAGGTCCGGAAAAAGATCGTGGCCGATGGGTTGGACGACGCCTCCTTCGACGTCACCCGCCGCGGCAGACACCTGAGCGCCCGGGAAGTCAACGAACTGATGGACAAGGCAGGCACCCTCGTGGTGGACATGCGGAACCACTACGAAAGCGAGGTGGGCTATTTTGAGGGCGCCATCCGGCCCGATGTCGAGACTTTCCGGGAGGCGCTTCCCCTGGTGGAAAACCTGCTGTCGGACAAAAAGGACCGCGAGATCGTCATGTACTGCACCGGCGGCATCCGTTGCGAAAAAGCCAGCGCTTATTACCTGCATAAGGGGTTCCAAAATGTATTTATGGTCGACGGCGGCATCATCGAATACGCCCGCCAATGCAGGGAGCAAGGCCTGCCCAATAAATTCCTCGGTAAAAACTTCGTGTTCGACGAACGCCTGGGCGAACGCATCAGCCCGGTTGTCGTTTCCCATTGCCATCAGTGTGGCAAACCTTGCGACTCGCACCAAAATTGTGCCAACGACGCCTGCCATATCCTGTTCATCCAGTGTGCGGAATGCGCCGCAAAATTCAACCGGTGCTGCTCGACACAATGCAGCGACTTCATCCACCTGCCGGAAGAAGAACAGGCGGCCCTGATTGGCAAGGTCGAGTTCAACGGTACCCGGTTCGGAAAGGGGCGGTATAAGGCGTTTCATGGCGGGCAGGGGGAGCAATTAAATGATTGATTCGATTGGAACGCCACGCCTCGGCGTGGTCGAATCAACGCATCAACAAATCAACGCATCAACAAATCAACGCATCAACAAATCAAC
>CAZLEF010000120.1:0-15083 GCA_964558465.1 uncultured Lewinella sp.
CCGGCACTTCGCCGGCTTTGAACTATGGCGAGGCGCAGGCCGCAGAATCGAGGGATGATTTTATCCATAAAATGAAAATTTGCCTGAAAGAACTTCGCGAGACCTTGATTTGCCTGAAATTGATTGCCAAACGCAACTGGTTGGGTAAAGAAAAAATTGCGCCTGTCCTGGCTGAAAATAACGAACTGGTAGCTATGTTTGTTGCAAGCACTAAAACCGCGGCCCATAAAAAATAACGGCACTTGCAAAAAACGTCCCCAAACATCAACAATCATATACCATCAATCATCAATCATCAATCAAAAAATAGGATTAATGATTGACGATGTGAGGGCCATAACAAATAGCAGCCCGGACCTTCTTTCAGGCCCTCTTCACATAATACATCCCCATTTCCCCCCGGTTTTTGATGGCGATACTGCCCCGGTCTTCAAACGCAAAATGGTCTTTGACCAGTTCGAAGGTAACGGAGGAAACGTTTACCCGCCAGGCCTCGCCGCTGGTTTCCAGGCGGGAAGCGATGTTGACGGTATCGCCCCAGATATCGTAGGCGAATTTGCGGGAGCCGACCACACCGGCCACCAGCGGGCCGGTATGGATACCGATTCGGGCCTCGAAATAGGGTTGGTTGCGTTTTTCCCGTTCCTGTTTGAACTGGCCGAGCAGATCCTGGATTTCGAGGGCCGCCTGTATCACATCTTTGGGCTGGCTGCCTTCCACGTCCGGCAGGCCGCCCACACACATATAGGAATCGCCGATGGTTTTGATCTTTTCGATCTTGTATTTGCCGATGATATCGTCGAAGGCTTTGAAATAGTAGTCCAGTTCCGCCACCAACTGTTCCGGGGGCATATCCCTGGCAATGGCGCTGAAATCCTTGAAATCGGTGAACATCACGGTGGCTTTATCGTACCGGCGGGCCTGGGTGAAACCCTTTTGTTTGAGTTCGTCGGCCACCATGCCGGGCAGGATATTCAGCAGCAGCATTTCCGACCTTTCCCTTTCTGCGATCAGGGCCTCGTTTTTGGCGTTCAGGATGGCGTTGTACTTTTTAATTTCCGTAAACCTGAGGAACAGACCGCCGGCCAGCATGATCAGGACGACAGCCATCAACCCACCGGCGGCGGCGAGGGCGACGTAAAATTTGCGCTGGCTGGATTGCAGCGCAACCTGGTTTTGGATCAGTTCCAACTGGATATTTTTTTCCTTGAGTTCCAATTCATTTTTTTCCAGCAAAAAGGCATCCGTCATTCTCGCCATTTCCAGGGAGTCCAGGTAGTTTTTCTGCATTGCAAGCATCAGTTCGGCTTTCATTTGCGCCGCACTGAGCACGTCGACCCTCTGGCTGAGGTTTCGTTTTTCCCGGTCCAGCAGTTCTACCTGTCCGGCAAGGTCCCTGTTGGATTCGCCGATGGTTGTCAGATTTTCGATATCATTGATCCTTTTTTCGTAAACGGCGAGCGCCTGGGCGTCGTTTTCCTGGCGGGCGATTTCCCGGAGGCGTTTGAAGTTGTCCAGTTGCAGGGTTTTATTATCGATTGCGGCGATCAGTTCCAGGCTTTTTTCGAATGCCTTTTTGGCGCTTTTTCGGTTGGCCGCCTGACGTTTGGGCTGTTTGAACAGGGATTGCCCTTCCCAGTTGAGGGCCTGCGCCATCAATTCCTGGTTTTGGGTGTTTTCGCCGAGTTGGTAGATCAGCCGGGCCTGCTCGATGGCTTTGTCGTACTCTCCGCGGTCGTGGTAAACCTGCCAGTTGCGGATGAGGCTGTTGTAGTCTGTTGCATTTTGAGCGTACACCCCGGATTGGGCGCTCAGGATGAAAAGGATCAGGAAAAGGAGTGATTTCAGCCGGCTCATAGTATGCGTTTAATGCGTCGCAAGTTAAGGAGATAAAACGGTTGGAAGGAATTTACCTTTTTAATTTCTACGATCCGGAGGCGGAGAGGTTGCGTTTGGGGATCGCTAATGAAAGTTTTGGATATAACGGGCTTGGACAATGCAGCCTTTTGGCGTTCCGGATCAGGCGATTTATTGTACTTTTACATCAATCTGAATCGAAATGTTTGCTTTTCAACCACAACAGGGGTATTTTACAACCGGATTTTCCGCTGCCTCTGCACAGAGGTTTGGATGCTAAACCCATAATTGTTTCGAGTAAAGTGGCTCCCCCGCTTATGGCGGGGCCGGCAATTCAATTTTGTACATCGGCCACCTTTTGAAATACGTAATTACCCAGTCCGAAAGTTAACGGAATAAGACGCTAACACTCTTTGGCGAGTTGCCGGAGCATTTAAAAAATCTTCCCCACCAATTGGGAAGGTGAGGCTACCAGCCAGTCCCGTTTTAATTGTCGCTCAATCAACCCGGCCTTATCTTTATCCATATACATCGCCCCGCCCATAACGCCCAAGACAAACGCCTCAAGTTAAAGGATGTATTTAATTTTGATTGATAATTGACAATTGATGATTATTGATTTTTGATGTCCGGGGTAAAAAACAGCGTTTCGGCCTCAAACTTTGGGATTGTCATTTCAGGTTCCGGCAATTACCCACACTGACTGCCCCTTGCCGAAATACATAGAGGATACTTAGGCATTTTTAGCTGCTGCCGCACTACGTACGCCTAAACCAAAAATGTGACCAGGCAATTATTATAGTATCCCAAAAATCCCCTATGTTCGCCCCATCACGCACAAAACAGGACTATGAGACCATTGCACCTTTTTACCACCCTTCTGTTTTTCTCCCTTTCCATCCTATCGGCCCAGCCGCTGGACATGAGCCTGCTCAAGAACCTCCGGCCCAGGAGCATCGGCCCCGCCGGCACCAGCGGCCGGGTAACCGCCATTGACGCGGTGCACGCCCAACCGGAAGTGATCTACCTCGGTACCGCTTCCGGAGGCCTTTGGCGCAGCGAGGGTGGGGGAGTGGACTGGACGCCCCTGACCGACTCCCTTGAAGCGGCTTCTATCGGCGCCATCGCCATCGACCAACACAATCCCGACGTGATCTGGATCGGAACCGGAGAAGGAAATCCGCGCAACAGCCAAACCAGCGGCGCCGGGGTTTTCCGCAGCATCGACCGGGGCAGGACCTGGCAGTACATGGGCCTGAAAGAAACCAGAAATATCCACCGCATTATCATCCACAAAGACCATCCGGACGTCGTGTACGTCGGCGCCATTGGTTCGGCCTGGGGCGACTCCAAAGACCGCGGGGTGTTCCGGACCAAAGACGGCGGAAAAACCTGGGAAAAAGTCCTTTATGTGAACGAACGCACCGGCGCCGCCGACTTCGACGTTGACCCCGCCAACCCCGATAAAATGTTGGTCAACATGTGGGAATACCGCCGGTGGCCCTGGATCTTTAAATCCGGCGGACCCGGTTCCGGGCTCTATATGACGCTGGATGGCGGCGATACCTGGAAAAAACTCACCGACAAGGACGGTCTCCCGGAAGGCGAACTGGGCAAGATCGGCATCGCTATCGCCAAAAGTAACCCCAGGGTGATTTACGCCCTCGTGGAATCCAAAAAAAATGCCCTCTACCGGTCGGATGACGGCGGCTTCACCTGGCGGCGGATTCAGGACAAACAAGTGGGCGACCGGCCCTTCTACTATTTTGATATCGCTGTGGACCCCACAAACGAAAACCGGGTTTATGACGTGTTCTCCAATGTAACGGTGAGCGACGACGGCGGCCGGACCTTCCAAACCCTGCTGGGGTGGGACAATATCCACGGCGACCACCATTTTTGGTGGATACATCCCGACGACCCTGATTTTATTATTAATGGGAATGACGGCGGCGCGGCTATTTCACGCGACTGGGGTAAAACCTTCCGGTTCATCGAGAACCTTCCAGTCGGGCAGTTCTACCACGTCGCGGTGGATTATAATATCCCGTACAACGTTTACGGCGGCATGCAGGACAACGGCACCTGGCGCGGCCCCAGCCAAGTATGGCGCACCGGCGGCATCCGCAATGCTTATTGGGAAGAAATCGGTTTCGGCGACGGGTTCGACGTAGTCGTGGAGCAGGACAACGATCGTTACGGCTACCTGATGTGGCAAGGCGGCAACCTGCAGCGCGTTGATTTTCAGACGGGCGCCCAGGAATGGGTAAAACCTTACCATCCGGACGGCATTTTCCTGCGTTTCAACTGGAATGCCGGTATAGCCCAGGACCCGGTTACGCCTGCAACAATCTTTTACGGCAGCCAGTTCCTGCACCAGTCGGATGACCGGGGGAAATCCTGGAAAATCATTTCACCCGACCTGACCACCAACGACCCCGAAAAACTCAAACAAAAGGAAAGCGGCGGTCTCACCTACGATGTCACCGGCGCTGAAAACCATTGTACCATCATCGCCATTGCACCCAGCCCGAAACAAAAAGGCGTTATCTGGGTCGGAACGGACGACGGCAATGTGCAGGTGACCCGCGACGGCGGCAGGACCTGGACCAACGTCAGCAAAAACCTCACCGGGTTGCCGGCCGGCTCCTGGATACCCCAGGTGCACGCCTCCCGTTTTGAGGCCGGCGAAGCCTATGTGGTGGCCAACAATTACCGCCGCGACGACTGGACCCCTTACCTCTACCGCACCCGCGACTTCGGGGCGACCTGGACACGCCTGGTAAAGGCCAATGATGTGCACGGATATTGTCTGAGCTGGGTGCAAGACCCCGAGGAAAAAAACCTCCAGTTCCTGGGAACCGAATTCGGCCTTTATGTCAGTATCGACGAAGGAAAGACCTGGACCCGGTTGAAAAACGGTTATCCCACGGTCTCTACGTACGATATGACCATCCACCCCCGTGAACACGACCTGGTGATCGCCACTTTCGGCCGCGCTTTCTGGGTGCTGGACGATATCCGGCCGCTTCGGGAACTTGCGCGGAACGGCATCAAAAACCTGGACAAACCCCTCGATGTTTATCCGGCGCCGGACGCCTGGCTCGCGCATTACCAGCAAGGCAGCGGCACCCGGTTTACCGGCAACGCTTATTATAAGGCGGAAAACCGACCATATGGCGCCATGCTGACCTTTTCGGTGAAGGAAGTCCTGAAAAAAGACGACAAAGACCAACCTGCAAAATCTGATTCCCTGAAGGTTGAAATATTTGACGCGGCAGGCAATAAGGTCCGTACCCTGAAAACCGGAGTGGTCAAGGGTATGAACCGCTTTTTCTGGGGCCTGGAGCGCGACGGTGTCCGGTTCCCGGGTTCGCCCAAACCGGCCAAAGACGCCGTTCCTTCGGCGGGAAGACCGGTGGAAGCGGGCGAATACAAGGTCAAATTGACTTATGGCGCCCATGCGGATTCCGTTGTTGTTGCGGTGAAAGCGGATCCGCGTATGCCGGTCGATGCTGCCGGCGTCCGGACATTCTATGCCTATTGGGCCGAATTTGAGCGCTATGCCGAAGCGCTTACCCTGTCGGTGGACAATCTGAATGACGCCAAAAACCGGATCAAATCCGTACAAGCCATGGTGAACGATCAGGTAGAGCAGGAGGACAACAAAAAGAATTTTGAGGAAATTTCCAAAAAATGCCAGGGCCGGATCGACACCCTTTTGCGGATGGTCATGCCCGGAGAAGAGGTGCAGGGGATCTTCAGCGACCCGGATATGCTCTCCAACCGGCTTTTTGAGGCAGCCGCTTATTTCAACCCGGCTTTTGATGCGCCGAACCCTGCCTGGCGCGGCGTGAGCGAAGCCCACCGGACGGTTGCAGAACAGGTGAAAGCCGAAATAAAAACCTTTGTTGAAAAAACCAATTCGTTCCTGGCCACCGATTGGAATGCCTGGGAAAAAACGGTGCAAGGCCTGGATCTGAAGATCATCAAACCGTTGAATGCGGTGAAGGTGGAATGAAATGATGGTTTCATGGTTAACCGTGAAACACTGAAACCATGAAACCTTCCAGCCAGGAGCCAAATTCCCGGCGTATTCCATTAACCAGCGGAAAATATTTATCTTGCATCATTAAATCGAAAAACCGACATGACACTTGCTTCTCTAGACTGGACCATTATCGGGGTCTATTTTGTAGTTGTACTGGCCATCGGGCTTTTTTACTCCCGCAACGCAGGCGCCAGCGCGCAGGATTTTTTCCTTTCCGGAAGGAACATGGGCTGGTTACTGCTGGGGGTTTCCATGGTAGCGACAACCTTTTCTTCGGATACGCCCAACCTGGTGACGGGTTTTGTCCGGCAGAGCGGCGTGGCCGGCAACTGGAGTTGGTGGGCTTTTCTGCTGACCGGCATGCTGACGGTATTTGTCTTTGCCAAGCTCTGGCGAAGAGCAAAGGTGATGACGGATATCGAATTTTACGAACTTCGGTATAGTGGCGGGGCTGCGGCTTTTTTGAGGGGTTTCCGGGCCTTGTATCTGGGGCTGATCTTTAATGTCCTGGTGATGGGTACGGTGTCTCTGGCAGCCGTGAAGTTCGGGCAGATCATGTTGGGCTGGCCGGGATGGCAAACCCTGCTGATTGCGGGGTCCATCACCCTGGCTTATAGCGCTTTCGGCGGTTTGAGGGCTGTAATCATTACCGATTTTGTTCAGTTTATTGTCGCGATGACCGGATCAATCTGGGCCGCCATTTATCTGATCAATCTGGACGAGGTCGGAGGCTTGAGTAATTTGCTTCAAAACCCGGTTGTCCAGGGTAAAATGTCCATGTTGCCGGATTTGACCGACCCTTCGATATGGGTGCCGGTTTTGCTGGTTCCTTTGGCTGTGCAATGGTGGGCTTCCTACTATCCCGGCGCTGAGCCTGGCGGGGGCGGTTATATTGCACAGCGCATGTTCTCGGCTAAAAACGAGCGCAATGCCATTGGGGCGACTTTATTGTTCAATATTGCGCATTATGCCTTGCGTTCCTGGCCCTGGATACTGGTTGCATTGGCCTCTTTGGTCGTTTTCCCGGAGTTAAAAGACATACAGGCGGCTTTCCCGGCCTTATCGGCGGATAAACTCGGGCACGACGTGGCTTATCCGGCGATGTTGAGCAAATTGCCGGATGGTTTGAAAGGGTTGGTTGCCGCATCATTGATCGCGGCCTTCATGTCTACCATGTCGACCCAACTGAACCTGGGCGCCTCTTACCTGGTCAATGATTTTTACCAGCGGTTTGTCCGGCCGGATGCCAGCCAGAAGCAACTGGTCAATGCCGGAAGGTGGTTTACCATTCTTTCCATGATCCTGGGAACGGCGCTGGGGTTGGCGCTTCAGGATGCGACAACGGCCTTCAATCTCCTGTTGCTGCTCGGCGCAGGTACCGGCCTGATTTATATTCTGCGCTGGTTCTGGTGGCGGATCAACGCCATGACGGAAATCGTGGCGATGGTTTCATCCATCATCATTGCCGGTTTTCTGACCTTTGGTCCGGTAGAAATGGAGGACTGGAAAAAAACGATCCTGGGCGCCTTGCTGACCACCATCGTATGGGTCATTGCAGCGTTTTTCACCCCTCCGACGAAAGACAGCAAACTCTTTGATTTTTACAAACTGATCCGTCCTGCCGGGCCGGGGTGGAATTTTGTGCGCCAAAAAGCGGCTCAGCAAGGCGTGAAATTGCCGGAAGGAAAAGGCCAATTGCCTTTGGAAATCACCTGCATGCTGATCGGATGCTTGACCGTATACGGCGCTTTGTTTGGTACAGGTTACTGGATATATGGGAAAACCGGACTTGCTGCGATCTACACAGCAGTAGCGGTTCTGGGCGGCATTTTCCTGTTCAGGGTGTGGAAGCGGTTGGAGACGGACGCCGCTTAAGGGAAGAACCGGAGCGGATTTTAAAACTTTAAAATCCGCTCCGGTAGGTTTATTACACGCCGAATTTTTCAATCAGGCGCTGTTTCATCTGCAAAAATTCCTCGTCCGTGATGATGCCCTGATTTTTCAGGTCGCTGAGTTCTTTCAGCCTTGCGACAATTTCATCGGAACCCGCGGATGCAGGAGCAGGCGAAGGAGCAGGTTGTTCTGCCGGGGTTTCTTCTTTGCGCACCTGTTCTGCCATTTTTTTGCCTTTCTCGAATTTTTCCTTGTACACTTTTCTCAGGCGCTCCGCATCAAAATCGAGGACGGTACCGCCCATTTCGAAATGTTTTTTGAATACTTCGCCCAAGGCATAAGTGCTGGCGCCATTAAAAATGGATACCGCCACGCCGCCGATCAGGGTACCTACACCGGGGATCAGCTTTACCAGGCTGCGGGCGCCGGCTTTGGCCAGCGTAGAACTGGTCAGGGCGGTAACGATGGCTTTGCCCTGGGTTTCGGTAAAATCTTTTTCGTAGACCTTGCACAACTGGCGGATCATATCCAGTTGAACCGCACTGACGGCGAATATATCAGCGATGGGAATGGGAATCACCACACTCATACCCATCGACCAGATCATATGGTTGCGGATAATGGAATCGGCATGTTTGGAACGTTCCTTGTTTGGACTGCTCATAATCGTATTTTTGATCGCTTTTCCTGCGTAGTTTAAAATTTGTTTTTTCATGGTCAAATACTTTGTTCCCCTGGCAAAATAGCGCAGTGGCAGACAAAATTTTTCCAATATTACGCAATTTCCACCGGATTGCCAGCTTTTCTCGACAACTGCTGGTTAGGAAACGATGAAATGCTTTTGATTTGTTTATTTGTTTATTTGTTTATTCGTTGATTTGAGGGTCCAATCGAACCAATCAAATCAATCGTATCAATCGTATCAATTAATTGACCTTCACCCGTTCCCCTGCAGAATGACTGCTGAACTCGGGGGCGTACATGCACTGAATACTCGAGATCCCGTTGGAGAAATCACCGCGGTGTACGACCCGCAGCGGGTATTCAAATATATAAGTACCTTTGCGCAGGTAGTCGAAAAAGAAGTTGGTGGCAGCGTCGCCCGGGCTTTCATAATAACCCATACCGCCCTGCCATTTATAGCGACTTAACGTTTCGATGGGTTCCAGGCCGCTTGCCCGCATGTCTTTGAGGTGGACGTATTCCATGTCCCGATCGACCCGCAATTCCAGGCGCACTTTCAACTTATCCCCCGGATGCAGATCATCCGCCGATTTGATGGCGACCAGAACCGGGCCCTTGTCGCCCGGTTTTTCAACATACAGGGTTTTCTTCAGGCTCAATGGCGTTTCCCGGAAGGTTTTGATCTTGTCCAGATCTTCAAAGTATTGCCAGAAGAGAGCGCCCCAGGCGACGGTTTTATTCGGATTTTTTACTTTGACGGACGCCAGGCTGGGGCTTACAGCCTCAGCTTTCCAGCCGGTCTTGAAATACCCGGTCCCTGCTTTGGCCTGGGATTGGGCTTTTGCGATTTGGCCGGCGATGGCCTTGGATTTTTGATCCGGAAACTGGATCTTGAGCGGTTTGACGGGCAAAAGCCAGTTGTCGCCGTAAGATAACAGCGCATACACTGCCGCCGCGGTTGCCTTGGTGGTTGCCCAATGGTTCGTTTGTTTGTTTTTCAGCAGCCAGACCTTCAGGTCGTCCACCGCTTTTTCGTCCTTGGCCACTTCTGCGAACACCTCGATCAGGGTGGAATGGGTTTCAATCGGCAATTCATACCAGAACCATCCCGTGTCGTACTTCCAATACATGCCGAGTTCAGGGTTGTTGAGGGCCCTTTCCCGCAGAGACCGCACAATAGACTGGGCGTCCTGGGTTTTATGCCGGCGATCCAGCGAAAGTGCCAGCAGGGCTTGTTCATAGAGGCCGCGTTTGTTCCAGAACCGGCCGGCCTGGTCCAGGTAATACCCGGTGATCATTTCCAACTCTTCGGTCAGCGGGTATTCGAAAAAAGAACGGGCGTAAAGATAATGGACGGCTAACTGGTTGAGGTGGTCGTCTTCCCATTTGGCTTCGCCTTTTTGAACGAGCTTTTCCAGCTCTTTGTAATGTTTGATCAACTCGCCGTCAATAAACCCGATGGCCTTTTCGGCAATAAAATCCGCCTGGGTGGTTTCTTCGGCCCGGAGTACGCCCAGGGCTTTCAAGTGTCCCAATCCCTCCACCATATACTGGGTAATGTACCAACTGTCGCGCCCGCCCGGGAACCATGAAAATCCGCCGTTTGGCGATTGGCGCTCTACGAGTTTTGCCAGGGTGGCCTGTTGTTCCTGGGCCATCCGGGCAAGGTCAAACAAAAGGGCAATATTTTTTTGTTGTTCTTCTTCGGATTGGGCGTTGCGCAGCCAGGGCGTCTCGGTCAGGAGGATGTTTTTGATCTCCTGGTTCATGCTCAGCGGGTTTTGAAGGCCGCCTTCACTTTTCCATTTTTCAAAAATATCCTTGATGGAAGGGTGTTGATTGACCACCGAGGTTGCCAGTGCGTTGGCATAAAAACGGTTGAAAATCTGTTCGCTGCATTCGTGCGGATAGTCCATCAGGTAAGGCAGCGCCTGCACCGCGTACCACGCCGGATTGGAGGTGAATTCCAGGGTAAGACCGTGGTGTTGCAGGGTCATGGACCGGTTTTCTTTCAGGCCTTGCAGGGTAAAAGTTTTGGTCTGTTTGCCGCGTATGGGCAACGGGAGGGATTCCGTAACCAACATGCGGTTGGTCAGCACCGGCATCGGCGCTTCCTCGCCGTCGGCAAAGGCCCCGGACTGGGCGGTCACCCGGTATAATACGGCGCTGGTCAGGCCATTTGGAATAGTCAAAGTCCACGCCAGCGGCGCCGATTGGCCCGCCTCCGTTGAAAAACTGACCTCCGGTTTGGTCAATCCGAATTTGGCGCTCAGCGGTTGCATGCTCAGGGCGTCCAGGATTTCAAGCCGCGCGGCGCCTGCCAGGGGTTTATCGGATAAATTGCTGACTTTGGCCGTCCATTCGATCCGGTCGCCTTCGCGCAGGAAACGCGGCGGATTGGGTAGCACCATCAGGTCTTTCTGTGTGACCACGGTGCGCTCTGCCAGGCCGAATTTAAGGTCTTTGGTATGGGAGAAAGCGAGGAATTTCCAGCGGGTCAGCGCCTCGTTCATTTTGAACCGGATGAGGATATCTCCGTTGGCGTCGGTGGTGAGTTGCGGGTAGAAAAAAACGGTCTCATTCAGGTTTTTGCGGACTGGAAAGGACCCTTCTCCGGTTTCTATATCTTCTTCTCCGAAGGCGGCCATATTGGAATCGGCCATCACTTTATATGCCGCCATGTCTCCTGGAACGGGCGGCGGCGGCGGCGGCACACCGGCGCTGGTCTCCATATCGGCTGCCATTGCCCTCAGGTACATCCTTTGCGGGTAATAACCGTAACCCGGGCTGACATCAAACCAGTTGAGGCTGCGGTAGTTCCGGAGCGGCAGGTCAAACGGAGGGGCTACCGGGTAATTGATCCAGTCAAAATAATTGACGCTGCCGGACAAGTGGTCCCAATTCACAAAACTGTACCGGCCGGGGTAGTGGTCGAACGACCAGTTATTGCTTTGGAAGGCATCCAGGGAAGCATCATACATGGCGGCGACCAATTCGGCGCTTACTTTTTCCTTATCAGGGCCGCTGATCCTGAGCCGCCATTCCTCTTCCTGACCGGGCAGTAATTTATCCCGGAAGGTTTCAAAGGTGATGGTGAGTTTTTTGTTCGACCAGGGAATCTGAATATACCGGATATCATTAAATACCCGGTTTTGCCATTGGACGAGGGTATTTACCTGGATGCCGCCGCGGTCTTCTTCCGCAACCGTATAAAGGGCGCTGTTTTCGGTGTCCAGCCGGATCCATTTTTCCAGGCGGCGCCCGGGGTCCCGGTCGATGATATAAAACAGGTGAACCGGAACAACCTGGGGCCTCCCGAAGGCAAGCTGGATTTGCTCTCCGGGCTCATAAACTTCTTTTAAAGACATCGGAGCGAACAACAGATCGGGCGGTAATTCTCCAGTATTCAAACCATACAGGGTGATTTTTTGCTCCACGACAATTTCTTCGCCTGTGGGGTCGGTCGTGGAAAAACGGATCCAGTAATGACCGGCGGCCCAACCTGATGCGTTCAGGGTCAGGGAATCAGCGGCGCCGGTGTCGATATCGGCTGCGAACACTTGTTCCAGCCGGGGCCAGTTGTGCGGCTCGTGTTCGTTCTGGTAGGGCATCAAAGGGAATGCGGCGGCAAATTCCGGTTGGGATAAAACCGGCATATCCGGCGTGGCCCAGTTGCGGGTCACAAACGGATGTCCGGGGCCTTTTAACCGGTGGATGCTCAATTTGCCCTTGGCCGGCTGTTTCCGGTCGTCGAGATTTGTGACCTTTATACCCATGCTGAGCGGCAGGGCTTTATCCCAGGTTTCGGGGCTTTCAACTGTGGCGACCAGGCCGAGATAACCCAATTGAACGCTGCCTTCCGCCGTATGGGTTTCCCCGGTAATGTCCACTACTTCGACATACGCCGTAAAGTGGAATGCCGGTTTTTGGTCCCGGGCAACGGTTCTGTCGGGTAAGGCAGTGAACCGAAATTCAAAACCACCTTCCTTGCCGGTGATGGTTTCGCCCCGGCTGATCTCCATGCTTTCGCCTGTGTAACCCGGGTATTTCCACCACGGCGCCCAGGGGAACCGGACTTCGCGCACCACGCGGTATCGCACCACAGCCCCGTCGATATTGCTGCCGGCATAAGCTTTGGCCTGACCGGTCATGATCACCTCCTGGTCGAGGGCATAGGCCTTTTCCACCGGATTGAGTTTGACTTCAAATTTGGGACGTTTGTATTCTTCCACCTGGAAACCGTGATAACTCTCACCTATATCCGAGCGAAGGCTCATCTGGCCCAACAAACCCGCGGAAGGGGCCTGGAAGGTACCGGAAATGGTACCATATTCGTTCGACTTCAGGTCGAGGCTGGCGACTTCCTGGCCGTTCACGTCCTGCAAAAAAACCTTTACCCGTCTTCCCGCCAGGATGGAAGGCAAGCCCTCCTTGTTTTTTTTGAGCAGGACCCCTTTAAAATAGACGGTCTGCCCTGGCCTGTAGATCTGCCGGTCCAGAAAAAAGTGGGTGAATTCTTCCTGGGTCATTTCGGTATTTTCCGGAATGCCGTAATGATAAAAGGTCCGGTTTGTTTCAAAGGATTCGGCGCCTTTTGTAAATAAAACCCTGTAAGAAACCTCCTGACCCACTTCCACCTCCACAAGGCCATTGGCGTCGGTATAGGCTTCTTTCAGTTTTATGTCTTCCTGGGCGCCCGTTCCCCTGTTGTACTGGATGCTGAAAAATTCAGCCTTGACCCTGCTTTCCGGCTCGCCGGTTTTTCGGCTGACGACGAGGAACCGCTCCCGTCCTCCGGTGTAATTGCCGTCGTAAAAGGCGTTTAAATTGGAAATTCCGAACGGGATCCTGGCCACACGCGTGGATTTGGAAGCAAAATCGGCGTTGTTGGCGGTCAGGAGCAGGTATTTGCCCGAAGTCAGGGCAGGAATGGCGATCTCAGTCTTGTGGAATTGAAAATCGCCGGGGTTCGTAAAATTTTGGCGCCATTCCTTCAAGGCAGGCAAACCTGCGTAGAAGGCCTGCAATTGTTCGTATTCAACCTTGTTTATGGTTTCGTTGTCCGGGGTTTTCACCACCCGGAACCACAAATGGGGGACATTCCGGTAGGTAATGGCTGCCAGAACGGGCTGGCCTGAAATACTGTGTTCTTCCACCTGCAATTCAAATTCATCCCGTTTGATATCTGAGATCAACAGCGCACAGGCATTAGCGCCGTAGGAGCCCGGAAAACGCCGGATGCCTTCCTCACACCATTTCACTGCTTCTTTACGGTACCAGCGGACGGGGCTTTCGACACCGGCCTCATAAGCGCCGGCCTTTTCATTGTACCAGCCGGCGAGGTGGTGGCAGGCCTCCGCGCTGGAGGGGTGTTTTTCATACGTTTTGATGATCAGTTCGAGCGCTTGCCGGTACAGTTCGTCTTTCTCCGGAAGCACACTGTTCCGGTAGACAAAACCGAGCCGGATGAGGTCGGCGTCGAGCATGGCTTTGGGATCGGGGTCGGCGAGGTGGCGACGGATCAGGTCCTGCAACAGTGAAAGGGCCTGGAGGTGGAAGGAGGCGGTATCCCGGTTTTCGAGCCGGAGTCGGACAAATTCCTTTGCCGGGCTGAAATAGGCAGCCTGGTCCAGGTAAAAACGGTAGGCCGGGGCCCTCAGGTAGGTCTGTTCGTTCGTGAAATGTTCGACAGCGCGGTGGGCGAGGAAATCGTAAAGGGTTGGGCGCAGGTCGGCGGACCCTTCTCCCCCAACGGTTATGGCGTCAAAAAGGCCGATTTCCAGTTGGGAAAGCCGGTCATCCTGCAGGGAAGCCTGGTAATACCGGGTACTTTCCTTGATGAGTTTCCCGATTGTCCAGGTTCCGGGGTCTTCATCGGTTTCTTCAGCCAGTTCGGTCCGGTCGCGGAAACTCCAGTAGCGGCTTTGCAGGTAGCTGAAATAGAATTCCCCGAGCATGGACCTCAGGACCAGATTCACCGGGAAAGTCGCGGTCTTTTCTTCAGTCCGCAGTTGTTGCATGATCCGGACGGAGTTGTCCTCTTCGCCCAGTTGGGATTCAAATTTGGCAAGGTAGGTAATGGTTTTGATCACCTGGGCCGGGTTGTTCTCCCGGATCGCGCGTTGGTGAAGCGGTCTGACCAGTTCCAGGGCAGATTGGGGGAGTCCCTCATTTTCCAAAGAATCGATCTGGCGCCATTCCGCCTCATAAAGGGCCTTCGAAAAATTGGGCATCGAAGAAGGATTTTGGGCATTTAAAACGGACAAAGAGCCGCAGAGCAGCCATAGTGTCCATGCACTTGTTTTCATCATCATGGTCTGGAGTGGATGGATATGTTAAATTAACAGCTAAGATGCGGAAAAAAGTATGAATGGTGGGGAAATTGTTTTAATGGTTGAGGGGTTTGGGGTTTGGGATTGTTTGGATTGGTTCGATTGATACGATTGATTCGATTGGGTTCGATTGATTCGATTGATTCGATTGATTCGATTGATTCGATTGGACCCTCAAATCAACAAATCAACAAATCAACAAATCAACAAATCAACGAATCAACGACTCAACGAATCAACAAAACAACAAAAAAACAAATCAACAA
>CAZLEF010000121.1:0-14907 GCA_964558465.1 uncultured Lewinella sp.
TGACACAACCAACAGGCCCTGTTGGCGGTCGTCAGCCGGGGATTTTGCGATCAGATGGGATTTCCTGGCTTGCGATTTTGCCCCGCCAGACGGCAACTTTCGGCTGCCTACTGGCTTGCATCCTGCCTACCAGGGCGCTGTCTTTCATCCATTCGTGTGAAGTCAGGCGGCAACTCGAAGTTGCCGCCTGACAGAACTAAACGGATTTTGTTGGTGAAAATCGGAACCTCTGCTAGCGATGGGGATAAATTTATTCGACCCCGTCAGGGTCGATCCTGCATTCCGCTTTTCATCCGTGGGTTGCACCCACGGTTATTCATATTGAAGCCCGCCGGGCTTCTGCTTTGGTTTACTCCGCTCCGCCGCCTGCTCGTCCCTCGCGGCTGGCTGCGCTGCGCTGCGGCGCTCCGTTTTTAGCTCACCGGGAATGCCGGGACAGGCAGACCATCTGCCTAGAAGGGACGAAGGAGGCGGAAGCCAAAAGTGCCAACCCGGCCCCCCGGCCAGTAGCCGTCGCGAAAGTCGGCGCGACAGACCCCCGCGCCGTCGAGCCAACTGCCGCCGCGAAGAACGCGGCCGGCGCCCTCATCAGGGCCTCTAGGATTGTTGTTTCTCTCCGGCAAATAATTGCCATGCCAATCGTTGCACCACTCCCAAACATTGCCGCTCATATCATAAAAACCGAGTTCATTGGGGTTTTTCCGGCGCACGGGTCGGGTGCGGCTGTTCGAATTTTGATAAAACCACCCCACGTTGTTCAGGATCGAGTCGCCGCTGTACTCGAACCCCCGGGATTTTACGCCGCCCCGGGCAGCGAATTCCCATTCCGCTTCGGTGGGCAGCCGGTAACCCGTTGCGTTCCAGTCCGGGGTTACGTCATAATCCATTTCGCCCGATTTTTCCAGGGTATAAAACGGCGTCAGGCCTTCCCGCTCGCTGCGCCAGTTGGCGTAAAAAGCCGCGTCGTACCAGTTCACGTTCACAGCCGGGTTGTCGCCGGCGTATTGCCAGGAGGGCGGGGCCATAAAATGCCCCTTTTCCCGGGCAAATACGGCGTATTGCCAGAAGGTGATCTCTGTTTCGGTCAATCGAAAGGCCCCTACTTGCACCCGGACCGAATCTCCTCGGAGGAAAGACCCAGCTTCTACCGGCAAAGGTTTTCCAAAATAACGGTTTTGCAAAAAACCGTACAAGTTTGGAGGCATAGATTCTTTCAATAAGGCGCGCAGTTTGGTCTTTATATCGGGGGTATTTTCCTTCAGACTAACCGGTCGGATCAATTGCAGGGTCCGGATGGCGGCCGGCAAGGTATCGGCTTCGGCATAAAAAAATGCGATCTCGAAGATGCGTTGTTCCACTGCTTTTCGCTGGGCGGTCAGGTTGACGGCGGTCCGGCATTTGGCGTAGGTGGAGTCGTATTCGAGGCGGTAAATATTGCGGTCGATCTCGGCCAATAAAATGGTCACGGCCTGGTCAGAGGTGATCTTCAACTCTTCCAGGGCTTTGGCCGTATTTTGATTGGCGATCAATGCGGCGGCGGTCTGCTTCTCAGCTATCCCGGCGCTCTCCCTGGCCTGGTCCGCGTTTTCATTGGCCCGGACGGTCTGTTCATCCGCCAGTTTCCGGTTGGCCTCCGAAACCTGCAACAAGGAATCCGCCTGACCTTGCTGATAAACAGCTTTTGCCTCCTGTTTTTTTGCCTCTTTGGTTTGAATAAAGGCAAAAACCGCGGCGCCGGCGGCCATCACCGACAACAGGATACCTATGGCTGCGATGCGCCGGGCCCGGTCGCGCTCGCGGCGCCGTTTTTCGTTTTCGAGGCGCAACCTTTCCCTTTCAGCGGCTTCCCTGGCGCGGGCTTCGGCTTCTTCGATCTTTTTGAAGCGCTCCAGCACCGGTTTCACGAGGGTATCGTGGCTGATCTCGTAGTAGAGTTCGCCTTTTCGGGCTTCCCGGTTCAGCAGGCGCTCTTCGTGCAACAACCCGAGGGTGGCCTGCGATACGCCGTATTCGTCGCGCATGGCCGATTCTTCCATCATGATGCGGCAGCCGTTGCGGATGAGGCCGCGGGCCAGGAGTTTTTCCACCGGCGCCTGTTCGGGGCCTTCGATTTTTCGACCGTAGGATTGTTGGCGGTTTGTGGGGGGCAGGCCCCAGGCGGCAACTTTCGGTAGCTTCCTGGCTTGGGTTTTTACGTTTACTTAACCTCGAAGGTTTAGTAAACGTAGAAATTGGGAATTATTTGAAAGCCTCGCCAGACTGGCGTCTGGCGAGGCTTTCAGGGAACCTGCGAATTAAAATTCGCGGTTACGTTTCGCGGTTACTTGGGGGGCGGCGGCATTTTGACTTTTTGCGGCTCCTTCAGTTCCAGTTTATTTTTCTTTAGGTTTTCTCCAAGTTGTTGGGAAGCGGTAAAGGATGTAACCATGGTGCTGAGCATATCGCTGGCTGCAGTCGGCGCGTTGGGCATCAATACGAGGTTGCTGTTGGTATGTTGTCCGATGGACTGGAGCGTGTCGTAATGCTGGGTAACCACGATCAGCGCGGAGGCTTCCTGGCTGTTGATGCCGACCTTGTTGAGGATGTCGACGGATTCTTCGAGGCCTTTGGCGATCTCGCGGCGCTGGTCGGCGATGCCCTGGCCCTGGAGGCGTTTGCTTTCCGCTTCGGCCCGGGCTTTGGCCACGATGCGGATGCGTTCGGCTTCGCCTTCGTACTCGGCGGCGATTTTTTCCCGTTCTGAGGCGTTGATCCGGTTCATAGCGTTTTTAACGGCGTGATCGGGGTCGATATCGGTGACGAGGGCCTTGACGATGCCGTAGCCGTATTCGTTCATGGCGTCTTCCAGTTCGCGGCGGATGGCGACGGCGATATCGTCCTTGCGCTCAAACACGTCGTCGAGTTTCATTTTGGGTACTTCTGCCCGGACCGTGTCGAACACATAGGCGGTAATTTGTTCGTAGGGGTTTTCCAGTTTGTAGAAGGCGTCAAAAACCGCTTCCGAAAGCACTTTGAACTGGACGGAGACCTTGAGTTTAAGGAATACGTTGTCTTTGGTTTTGGTTTCCACCATGACATCCAGTTGCTGGATTTTGACGGTGATTTTTCCGGCGACCTTGTCGAGGAAGGGGATTTTGAACTGGAGGCCGGGATGGCGGACGCTGTGGAATTTGCCCATGCGTTCGACGATGGCGATCGATTGTTGTTTGACGGTAAAAATTCCGGACAATAAGACCATGATGCCCAGGAAAAGCGGGATGTAAAGGAAGAGTTGTTCAGGCATTTTTGGTTAATTTATTTCCCACAAGTTAAGTAAAAAAAGCGGATAGGCAAAAAATTACGGAAAAAATTTGTTATCCGCGTGGGTTTGTATGGGAAAGAAAAGGCCGCAACGGATTTTTGCAGGCGTTTTGTTTTAACACAAGGACACAAAGGAATCACAAGGGAAACGTGTTAATATTTTTCGTTTTCCAACCATCCTTTTGTTTTAACACAAGGACACAAAGGAATCACAAAGTGCACAATTCCGGGATTGCGATATTAAAGTGTTTTGATCTCGGAAGCCAGTTTGGTCAATGAATCCTTTGCGTCGCCGAAGAGCATGCGGGTTTTCGGGTGGAAAAAAAGCGGGTTTTCGATGCCTGCGTATCCGGAGCGCATGCTGCGTTTGAGGACGATGACGTTTTTGGCGTCCCAGACTTTGAGAACCGGCATGCCGTAAATGGGGCTGCCAGGGTCGGTTTCCGCTGCAGGGTTGACCACGTCGTTGGCGCCGACGATCACTACGATATCGGTATTGAGAAGGGCGCGGTTGGCGTCGTCCAGGTCGAGGAGTTTGGGATAAGGTACATCGGCTTCGGCCAAGAGTACATTCATATGGCCGGGCATACGGCCGGCGACCGGGTGGATGGCGTATTTGACATCCACGCCGTTGGCTTCGAGCAGGTCATCGATTTCTTTACAAATTTTCTGCGCCTGGGCAACGGCGAGGCCGTAACCCGGTACGATCATGGCGGATTGCGCGTAAAAAAGCTGGATGGCCGCTTCATTGAGAGAGATCTCCCGGACGATCTGGTCGCCGGAAGCTTTGGCAGAACCTGCAGTCGTGCCGCCGAAGCCGCCGATCAGTACATTCAAGAGCGACCGGTTCATGGCCCGGCACATCATGACCGTCAGAATCGTGCCGGATGCGCCAACCAGGATGCCGCCTACCAGCATCAGGTTGCTGTGGTAGATCAGGCCCGTTGCAGCTGCAGAAAGGCCTGAAAACGAATTGAGCAGGGAGATCACCACCGGCATATCTGCGCCACCGATGGGGGCTACAAAAGAAAGGCCGTAAAAAAGGGAAATCAACCCGATAATCAGGGCAAGCCCAAATCCGGCTTCAAGACCTTTTATGCATAACCAGGCGCTCAAAACGATAGTCGCGACCAGCAGGGTCATGTTAAAAATATGGTGTTTGGGCAGGGTGATGGCACTGTCCTTAATCAGGTCTTCCAGTTTGGCGTACGCCAGGAAACTGCCTGTAAAAGCGATGGCCCCGATGAGTAAGGTAGACATCAGGATCACCAGGCCGCCGGTATCGAGCACTCTTTGTCCGTCGTAATACAAATAGAGCTCGAGCCAGGCCAATAATACTGCACAAGCCCCACCCAAGCCGTTAAAAATGGAAACCATTTGCGGCATAGCGGTCATCTTCACCTTCAGGGCTGCGTAAGTCCCGATAATCCCTCCAACAACCATCCCGCCAATGATCCAGAGGTAGTTATTGTCGCCGGCAACTGCCGGATCTATTATCGCACCCAGGATGGCAAGACCCATGCCGATGCCGGCAATAAAATTGCCCTTCCGGGCAGTGTCGGGGGAGCTGAGCATTTTCAAACCCCAGACAAAACCCACTGCGCCGAGCATATAAGCCAGATTGACGTAGAAAATTAAAGCCATTGCCTTTTATTTCTTTTTCTTTTTGAACATTCCCAGCATGCGGTCCGTAACGACAAAACCGCCCGCTGCATTGACCATACCGAGAACAACCCCCACAAAACCCAGGATAAGGGTTGGGTAGTCGTCAGACGGCGTTTGCCGAAGCAAAAGAATAGCGCCGATGATGACCACGCCGCTGACCGCATTGGCGCCCGACATCAGCGGGGTGTGCAAAATGGTCGGCACTTTGGAGATCACTTCAAACCCCAGAATAATCGTAAACACGAGCAAATAAATGAGGAAGAGGTTCTCGTTAAAAAATTGGTAAAAAGTTTCCATTCTTTTTAATTTGAATCGGCATTAAAAAATGCGCCCTTTACGATTTCATTGGCCATGTCAAATTGCAGTTGGCCATCCTTGATGATCAGTTTCAGGAAATTGAAAGCGTTGTTGCTGAAAAGCAAACTCGAGTCCTGGGGCATCAACCCTGCGAGGTTGGAGTTGCCGATGATGGTCACCCCGTTAACCTGAATGACCTGGCCGTCTTTCGTTAGTTCACAGTTACCCCCGGTGGAGGAGGCCAGGTCCACGATGACCGAACCGGCTTTCATTTGTTCCACGGTTTCCTTTGGCACCAGCAAAGGCGCTTTCCGGCCCCTTACCTGGGCGGTGGTGATGACAACGTCGGCTTTTATAGCCCGGGCCTGGACTTCCGCCCGCTGGCGGGCCAGGAATTCCTCCGACTGTTCAACCGCATAACCACCGGCGCCTTTATCATCCCTGGCGCCGGCCACTTCCACAAATTTGGCCCCAAGGCTTTCCACTTCCTCCTTTGCCGCCTGGCGGGTGTCAAATGCTTCTACCATCGCGCCCAGGCGCCTTGCGGTTGCGATGGCCTGCAATCCGGCAACCCCCGCACCCAGGATCAGCACTTTGGCCGGGCGGATGCTGCCTGCGGCGGTGATCATCATCGGAAAATACCGGGGAAGGTGGGTGGCCGCTTCCAAAACCGCTTTATAGCCCGCCACTGCTGCCATAGAGGACAGTACGTCCATCGACTGCGCCAGGGTGGTGCGTGGAATCATATCGAAACTCAGGCCCTTTAACCCCCTGGAATTCAGCCGGTCTGCAGCTTTTTCATCAACAAACGGTTGAAACTGGGAAAGGACAGAAGCGCCCTTTTTCAATTGATCCAGTTCAGCCTCTTGGGGCGGTAAAATGGCGATCAACAAATCAGCCTGGGAAAATACTTCCTTTCTGGTGAGTATTGTGGCGCCTGCGGCCTGATAATCGCTATCAGAAAAGGAGGACAGATCTCCGGCCCCGGATTCAAAAATGATTTCCGCGCCCAGCGCTTTGAGCTTGGAAACCGTTTCCGGAACCAGGGCCACCCGCTGGTCTCCGGACTCTTTTACTATGCCAATTTTCATACCTTCTTTTTACAGAGGCCGCAAATTAGACATTTGGAGGAAATTGGGGAAATATTTTTGGAAAAAATCATCTGGCTTTCGGTAGACGGCCTACGGTGGACGGCTTATGGTGGGACGGGCGGCTTCCGTTTCCATTTCAAAAGGTTTTGCCCCGTAACTGGCTTCATGGGGGCAATCTCCCTTTTTTCAAACCGCTGCAAGCGAGGATATCCACCGCTGGCGGGGGACCAAGGGGGTGGAGGGCTTTGAACTGACTGATCCTCACCCATTAAAATGCAATCCGTTGTTTTTTTGTGATTTATATGGCTTTGTGGGCAGTTGCGCCCTTACGTGAAGGGGCTCGGCTTATGCGGCAATCCACCCCCTGCCCCCGCCAGTCGGGGGATACGTTTCGCTTGGCGGCTTCCGTTTCCATTTCAAAAGGTTTTGCCCCGTAACAGGCGGTCCGAAAATTGTTTTTTGAATTTGTTTATTTTAGGGGTAATGACATAGGTACAGTAGGGATTGCGGTCGCCGACATTGCGGTAATAGTTTTGGTGGTACAATTCGGCTGGATAAAAAGTTTCGAGGGGTGTTATTTCCGTAACGATAGGCTGGTCCCAAAGCTGGGGCGCATACGTCGCCTTCACTTTTTCGGCGAGCTCGCGCTGGACGTCGTCGTGGTAAAAAATGACAGACCGATATTGCGGCCCCACATCGTTTCCCTGCCGGTTGAGGGTGGTTGGGTCGTGCGAGGCAAAAAAGATCTGCAGAATATCCTCATAACCGATCTCTGCAGGATCAAAACTGATCCGGGCTACTTCGGCATGATGGGTGTTTCCGCTGCAGACGGCTTTATAATTGGCGGTTTCCGCCGTACCTCCGGCATAACCTGACTCAACAGAGCGGACGCCGCGTACCAGTTGGAAGACGGCTTCAACACACCAAAAGCAACCTCCGCCGAGGGTGGCGGTTTGGGGGGGGGATTCATGGTTCATTGTTGATTTGTTGATTTGTTGATTTGTTGATTTGTTGATTCGTTGATGTGCGTGCCACGCCATCGGCGTGGTTGATTTGTTGATTCGATCGGGCAGTCTTCAAAAGCTACGGCACAACGGGGTTATCCAACGGTTGAAGGTAAATTAAGGGTCAGGGGTGTTGTGGCGCCCATTTTTTTGAGAAAAAGTTCAAGACCGGCCTGTTTCCCTTCGTCCAGGATATAACTGATGTTTTCGGTGAAATAGGTGGTCAGGTCAAACCCCGGATGCGGGGTGGGCAGCAGGTAGATCAATTCCGGAATTTTGTCGATCCCCAGGGCCAGGGCCTGGTCAAAAGCTTCCATAAAAGCAGAATCAACCGGCTTGTTGCTGACCCAGGCGGCAAAAACAAAAGGCAATCCGGTCAGGTTGTGCCAGGCCTCCGCGAGGTCGTATACAAAAGGATACCGCTGTTCAGCAATTACGGCCCGGTCGCCGATGACAAGCCCGCCCGTACCCTCCCGGAGGGCGGTTTCATACCCGGGGAAAGCAGGCAGCAATTCGGGGCTGAGGTTCCAATACTCCTTGAGGAGAATTTTCAACAGTTCAACGGATGTTCTCGAATGAAAATCAAGGTATATGCGATCCAGTTCCGCGATCGGCCGGTCGGCATAGACCGCTACGGTTCTGACCGCTTTTTCCGCCCCGATGCAATAATGGGACAATAACCGCGGGGACTCAAGTTCGGGAATAACCGCTACCGGCACCAATCCGAAGTCGGCTTCCCCCGTTTTCAGACGGCGGGCGCATTCGGATGGGATTGCCAGTTGGAGGTCTATTTTTTCAGCAATCTCACTTTTGAACAAGCCGTACAAAAATGGTTTTGTATTGAGATAACTGACTGCAACAACCTTTATTTTTTCCATTTTCAACTGATGATCCGGGCTTCCTGAAGGTGCTCGGTAGAATTTTCTTTTTCGATCAAAAACCGGCCGGCTTCCTGGCGGATTACCCAAAGCCCGGTATTTTCGTGCCTGTATTTGTTCATTTCCGATAGCGGTTCGTTCCTGAAAGCGGTGATCATGGCGCACATGGCCCTGCCGTGGGAACAGACCAGGATCGTGTTTTCCTTTCGCGTTCCGAGATGGTCGACAAAACGTTTTACCCGCTGAAACAGCTCCAGGGCATTTTCACCGTCGTGCGCCCTGGTTTCATAAAACCCCTGGCTCCAGCGGGCCTTGATCTCTTCGTATTCGGCCATTACCTGCGGGGTGGAATATTGCCCTTCCCGGGAGCCCCAATTCATTTCATTGATATCGGCGAACTGTTCCCAGGGAATGCCCGATTCCAAAAAACGGCGGACGGTTTGGTGGGTTCTTTGGAGCCGGGAGGTCAGCACCACTTCAAAGCCTGTATTTCCATACCGCTCCCAAAAAGCCGCGGCTTGCTGGTGACCCTTGTCGTTGAGGGACGAATCGATGGTTCCGCCCTGGATGATCCCTTGCCGGTTGTAATCGGTTTCGCCGTGCCGGATGAGGTAGATGGTTTTGGGTTTGGGATGGTTCATGATGGTTTGGGATGGTTTGGGATGGTTTATTGTGGTTGGGGGTTGGCGACCGGCAGGGAGAAATAGCCCTTGAATTCGTTTTCAGATTCAAATACCACGTCCGTAAAATCTTTCACCACACGGTAGAGGGTATCCCTTTCGATCGGTTTTCTGCCGACCTGGCGAATGAGCCGGACCAGGTCTTCCGTGCTCATCGCGGGGTTTTGTTCTTCGGAACCCGCCATGGAATAAATTTTGGTGGTATCGTCGATGGTACCGTCGATATCGTCTACCCCGAAGGCGAGGGAAACCTGGGCAATATTCCGGCTGATCATGGGCCAATAGGCTTTGATATGGTCGAAATTATCCAGGTAGATCCGGCTCACGGCATAATTGCGGAGGTCTTCCAGAACGGAAACTTCGGGAAGGTGAGACATTTGGTTGTCCTTGTTTCTGAATTTTAGCGGGATAAAGGTCTGGAAACCGCCTGTTTTATCCTGCAATTCCCGGAGGCGGTCCAGGTGGTCAATCCGGTGTTCGTATTTTTCGATATGCCCGTAGAGGATCGTAGCGTTGGACCGGCCCCCCATTTCATGCCATATTTCATGGATGCGGAGCCATTGATCCGCCGAACATTTACCGCCTGCGATCTGGTCACGGATCTCCGGGTGAAAAATTTCGGCGCCCCCGCCCGGCATGGAATCAAGGCCGGCCTCCTTCATGATCTGCATGCCTTCTTCATAGCTCACTTTGGCTTTTTTGAAAATATAATGGTACTCAACCGGTGTAAGGGCCTTGATGTGCAATTCGGGGCGGTGCGCTTTGATCCGCCTGAACAATCCGGAATAAAAATCAACATCGTATTGTGGGAGTACCCCGCCAACGATATGGACTTCGGTCACAGGTTTGCCGTCGAAGGCGCGGACCATGTCCATGATTTCATCCATGGAATATTCCCAGCCGTCCTTTCTTTCCTTGATCAGCCTGGAATAAGAGCAGAAGGTGCAGGTGTACAGGCAGACATTGGTCGGTTCAATATGGAAATTCCGGTTGAAAAAGGTAAGGTCTCCGTGTTTTTTTTCCCGGATAAAATTGGCAAGGGTTCCCAGGAAACCCAATTCGGCCTCCTCGAAAAGGAAGACGCCCTCCTCTCTGGAAATCCGGTCGCCGGAACTCACTTTTTCAACAATCCTCCGGAAATCGTTCCCCAATTTCGGGTCTGCAACCAGAGCTGAAAGGTGCTGATCAGGATAGCTCATGATGTGTCCTTATGGTGTATTTTAAACAGTCAAAGCTATAACAAACTTTCGGAACTTTCAGTTTTTTGTGAAAGCATGTATTTTTCGGAATACGGATTTGAATGAGTTCTTTACCTTTGAAACAAACTTTTAGGCGGACCGGCGGTCCGCTATCTTGGTAACACCGCCCAATCGACAGGGCTTCCCCGGGCCTTAGGTCCGGCATCTTATGCAGCAAGCGAGGCAAAACGCTAAAAAGATAACCAGGAGCCTCGCGGGTAACAGGTTTTGACCGTACGGTTCAATCTGCTTCGGGTGGTTAGATACCGGTCCGCTGGACCGGGCGCCGTTCTCTTCCGGGTCGGTTACAAAAAGGCCGATCCGCTGGACCGCTTCGTGGCAGATCGCCATCCATCATTAATCACCTTAGTTTAAAGTGAAAAAGTAGAACTAAATACATTGTACTAAAA
This sequence comes from uncultured Lewinella sp., assembly GCA_964558465.1. Classification (GTDB taxonomy): domain Bacteria; phylum Bacteroidota; class Bacteroidia; order Chitinophagales; family Saprospiraceae; genus JACJYC01. The sequence continues at coordinate 10,564 of CAZLEF010000121.1, forward strand.
GTGTTTAATTTGGCCTACTGGATTGCCCGGATGGACCATCCACATAAAATCAAAACATGTTGTCGGTTCTGATTCCTGTTTTTAATTACGATGTGCGGCCGTTGGTCATGGAGTTGCACCGGCAGTGCAAGGATCTGGGTATTTCCTATGAGATCATTTGCATAGACGACTGTTCGGCGCCCGGATGGCAACTTCAAAACCGGGTGTTAGCCGGTCTGGAAAATGTGCAATATGCTGAACTTGAACAAAATACCGGCCGGTCTGCCATTCGCAACAAGCTGGTAGAAACGGCCCGGTTCCCTTATCTGATCTTTCTCGATTGCGACTCAAAGATCGTACGGCCTGGCTTCATCAGGGACTATCATTCACATCTTTCTCCCGGTACGGTTCTTTACGGCGGCCGTACGTATTCCCCGAATCCCCCGGCAGACAGAGATTTGTTGCTGCATTGGAGATTCGGCGTCAAAAGAGAGGCATTCACGGCTGCGTTCAGAACTGCTGCGCCTTACCACCGGTTCATGACCAATAATTTTGCAGCGCCCAAATCCATTCTGGAAAAGATCCCCTTCGAAGAACGGATCCGGCAATACGGGCATGAAGACACCCTGTTCGGGTTTGAGTTAAAACAAAGGGGTATTCCCATTCTGCACCTCGACAATCCGGTAGAGCATCAAGGGTTGGAAACCGCTGTTGTTTTCCTGGAAAAAACCGAAAAAGCCGTCGCCAACCTGCTGCTGGTGCGGGAAATCAATCCAGCCGTTGAAACCACTTTACTAAAATGGGCAAGCCTGGTCAGCTCTTTTTTCCCGGCGGGATCAGGCGCAGGCCGGCTGAAAAACCGGATCCGGAACAAACTGTTGACCGGCGCCCCCTCCTTGTTGTGGCTGGATCTCTACAAGCTGGTCTTTCTCCTGAGTCTGAAAAAATGACCCCCTCTATTTTCCCTTGAAAACAGGGGTTCTTTTCTCGATAAAAGCCTGAGCGCCTTCCCGGAAGTCCCCGGTCCCTGTCGTTGCGCCAAAATACCGGACCTCGGTATCAAACCCATCTTCGTTGTATTGAAAAAAGGCGTTGACCGCCCCGATCACTTTTGCAACGGCCACGGGGCCTTTACTGCCAATTTTTTTCAGCATTTCTCTGGCTTTCTGCACTTCTTCACCAGTCGGAACCACATAATTGACCAGTCCGAGCCGAAAAGCTTCCTGCGCGTCGATGGAATCGCCGGTGAGTAACAATTCCAGGGCTTTGGTCTTCCCGATCAACTGGATCAGGCGTTGGGTGCCCCCATAACCCGGGATGATCCCGAGGTTGACCTCCGGCTGTCCGAAGCGGGCTTTTTCGCCGGCGATCCGGAGATGGCAGGCCATGGCCAGTTCGCAACCGCCTCCAAGCGCAAATCCGTTCACGGCGGCTACCACGGGAACGGCAGAACGCTCGATGAAAAAGAACACATCCTGGCCCCGGCGGGCCAGTTGGCGGCCGTCTTCTGCATTCATTTGCAGAAACTCCTTGATATCCGCCCCGGCGATAAACGCTTTTTCGCCCGCGCCGGTCACGATAATGCCTTTAATATCTTTTCGCTTCGGGGCGTAGTCGGCGAAAAAATGGCGCAATTCACCCATCGTTTCCGAATTGAGCGCATTCAGCGATTTTTCCCGGTTGATGGTCAGCAGGATGATGTTGTCTTCTTCCGATACCAATAAATTGTTATAGGTCATTTTCATTGTTTTTAGTCAGCACAATTTTTGCACCCGGGTTTCGGTGGTCAGTTTCAGATCCGGGCCCAGGTTAAGGAGGTTCAAACCCGGTTTTTTACCCGGTTCCAGGCTGCCAAGGTCTTTGTCGAAACCCAGCGCCTCTGCGCCGTTGAGGGTTGCCCAGCGGAGCAATTCGGCGAACGAGACATACGACTGGAACCTTGCGATCGTCTTCATTTCTTCAAGGACGGATAGCTGCCAGTTGGAAGTCAGGCTGTCGGTTCCGATGGTCATCCTGGATTTTGCATCCAGAAAAGGTTTGTAGTTGGGCAGCCGGTTTTCGATGTAAAGGTTGGCGTTGGGGCAAGTTGCCCAATAAACGCGGGGGCTCCACGCCTGAGCAGCCAGGATATCGTCGAAGCCGGTCATGGTATTGTGTACAAAGAGCGTCCGGCAACCAGGATCCAGGTTTTCCAGGGCATAATGAATTGCGGTTTCCTGCCGCGGCTTGAAATGATCCAGCGGGATATTAAACGATCCATAAAACGCCCTGAATCCGCCTGTACCTGTGAGAAACAACTCATCTTCTTCCGGTGTTTCCTGGTTGTGGATGCTGACGGTTGCATCCTGATCGTTCAATTCCCTGACTTTTGCAAAGAGCGACCTGGATACCGTATAAGGGGCATGCGGCACATAGGATTTCCGATTGCCGCCGGCCGTACTTTGCCCTTCAAAAACGGGCTGGTACTGGCTGAAGGTTTTTTCCGCCCATTCTTCCTGCAGGAAATCGAACATCTCAATAAAGGAATAATAACGGATGGGGCTTTTATTTTTTTGGGCCGCTGTATCCAGCTTATTGGAAATATCGCCCACCGCAACGATACCAGCATCCCACATTTCCCGGTCGGCTTTTTCCAGGGCGTCCAGGATCTCCTCCATTTGGATATCCCGGAATAAAACTACGTTTTTAATGAAGGGCAACAATCCGGTTCCGGTATCGACCTTTCCTTTCATATGCGACAACTCCAGGTGGCAATGCGTATTAATAAAACCCGGGACCAGAACACCCGGGTATATTTCCAGGTCGGCGGGATCGTGCAGGTTGCGGCCTTGTACAGCCAGAATATGGCCATGGTCGTCGAGGATAACCACCCCGTTTTCAACAGGCGGGGTGGATACCGGAAAAACCAGATCGGCTGATATTTTGCGCATTCAACAGGTTTTGGGGCGAAGATAGTTCAGTTTTCCAGGAGATAAAAACCGGGAATGAATTCCTTATATTTACTCCGTATTATGCGAATTAATAGTTTATGGTGGTTTATTGTTGTTTATGATGGTTCATAATTGTTGGCGGCCGTTAACTACAATGAACCACAATGAACCACAATGAACCCTCAATTCCCATCAAACCATGAGGATTTTAATCGCAGCCGATTCCTTCAAAGACGCCCTTTCCGCAGGGGCGGTATGCAAATCGATTGCAAGGGGTTTGCATGCCGCCCTTCCGGGCGCTGAGTTGATCGAATTTCCACTGGCGGACGGGGGGGAAGGCACAACCGAGGCGCTGGCGTACCATCTGGGCGGACAACAGGTAGAAACAACCGTACAGGATCCATTGGGGAGGCCAGTCCGCGCCCGGTATCTGAAAAACCAGGAGAAAGGGTTTGCATACATCGAAATGGCAGAGGCCGCGGGTTTGGATCTTTTGTCTTCAGCCGAGCGCAATCCTTTGCCTGCCAGCACTTTTGGGGTTGGGGAGCTCATTTTGCATGCTGTCCGGGAGGGCGCCATGCATATCCTGCTTGCGATCGGAGGCAGCGCAACCAACGACGCGGGAACCGGCATGGCTGCAGCATTAGGGTTTCGTTTCATGGACGCGGGCGGGAACCCGCTAACGCCATCCGGTCAGAACCTGATATTGATGCATGAAATGTTTCCACCGGAAAGCCCATTGCCGCCCGGCCTGATGGTGGAGGTGCTTTGCGACGTCAGAAACCCGCTCTGCGGGCCCGACGGGGCCGCTTTCATCTATGGGCCGCAAAAAGGGGCCAACCCCGGGGAGGTCCGATTTCTGGATGAAGGCTTGAAAAACATTGCCGGCATTTTTGAACGGTATTCCGGGCATGCGGTTGCCGCCGTTCCAGGCGCCGGGGCTGCCGGCGGGATGGGGGCCGGAGCAATAGTATTCCTGAATGCCGTCTTAAAACCAGGCGCTGAAACCATACTCGGGTTGTGCAAATTCGAAGATGCATTGAAAGAGACGGATCTGCTCATCACCGGCGAAGGGAGGCTGGATGACCAAACCCTGAACGGCAAGTTGATCCAGATCCTGTGCAACAAAGCTCAAAATTGGAACGTTCCGGTTATAGCGCTTTGCGGGGCGGTTGAAATGAAGCAGGAAAACCGGAACCTCCTGCCTGGCCTTGCCGCAGCCTTTTCCATCAGCCAAAAACCTCAATCGCTGGAAGAAGCCCTTGCAAAAACCGGACAAAACCTTGAGACGACGGCGTGGAATGTGGGGAAATTGATTGGATTGGGTTGATTGGGTGGGATTGGTTCGATTGGTTCGATTGATTGGAAACGCCACGCCTCGGCGCATGGGCGTCAACTTAAGTTTAACATATATAAAGATTCCAAATAACTGGAA
>CAZLEF010000122.1:0-14550 GCA_964558465.1 uncultured Lewinella sp.
CTGGGCGGTTAAGGAGGTATGGAGGGCAAGGGCGAAAAAAAGCAGAAACAGGACTGATTTTTGCATGATACTTTGTTTTTAAGGGAAAAAGGTAAATTTTTTAAACAGGATGCACCTGCTCCTGACCTCCCCCTACGTTCCGGATTGGTTTAACTTATCCTTAAGAAATGCCGAAAATAAAAAGATGTTCGCCGGGTTAAAACAGTCCGGAAATGTGGCCATCCGCGTCAATATCGATGTTTTCGGCTGCCGGAACATTCGGAAGGCCCGGCATTCGCATGATATCGCCCGTTATCGGGATGAGGAATCCGGCGCCGGCGGCAATTTCGATCTCCCGGACGGTTACCGTGAACCCAGAAGGCCTTCCAATGAGATTGGGATTATCGGAAAAAGATTTTTGTGTTTTGGCAATACAAACCGGGAGTTGATCCAGGCCGAGTTCGCTTATTTTTTTCAGATCGCTTTTTGCCTTTGATGTATATTCAACCGATTTGGCGCCGTAATACCGGGTGGCAATCGTTTCGATTTTGCGGGTTACGCTCCATTGCCAGTCGTACAGCGGCACAAAGGGTTCCTGGTTGCCGTCGGCAATCCGGGCAACCGTTGCAGCCAGCGATTCAGCGCCTGCGCCGCCTTTGGCCCAAACATCGGCTACCTCGCATGCCACCCCCAATTCCCTGCATTTTTGCCGGATCAATTCAATTTCCTGATCTGTATCGCTGCTGAACCGGTTGACAGCCACAATGGGGGGGATCTGGAAAAGTCTGGCGTTTTCAAGGTGTTTTTCCAGGTTGGTCAATCCCTGGGAGAGTGCGGCCGGGTCGGGGATGGTCAATTGTTTGAGGTCGGCGCCGCCGTGGTATTTCAGGGCTCTGACCGTTGCAACGATCACGACGGCATTTGGGCTCAGGCCGGCGGTTCTGCACTTGATATCCAGGAACTTTTCCGCCCCGAGGTCAAACCCGAAACCAGCTTCCGTTACCACATAGTCGGAAAGGGAAAGGCCCATCCGGGTTGCGATGATCGTATTGGTGCCTTGGGCAATATTGGCAAACGGGCCGCCGTGAATGAGAGCGGGGGTACCCTCGATGGTTTGCACCAGGTTGGGTTTAATGGCTTCTTTGAGCAGGGCAGCCATAGCGCCGTTTGCTTTCAGGTCGCGGGCATAGACCGGTTTTTTGTCATGGGTAAATCCGACAAAAATATTACCCAACCGGCGTTTCAGATCCTGGAGGTCGTCGGACAGGCAGAGAATGGCCATAACCTCCGAGGCCGCGGTGATGTCAAAACCGGTTTCACGGGGCACGCCTGAGGCCGTACCGCCCAATCCGATGACGATGTTCCGCAGGGCCCGGTCGTTCATATCCATTACCCGTTTCCAGACCACTGTGCGCGCGTCGAGTCCAAGGCTGGATGATTTGTTTTGGAGGTTGTTGTCGATCAGGGCAGCCAGGAGATTATGGGCTTTTTCGATTGCAGGGAAATCTCCGGTAAAATGCAGGTTGATCTCCTCCATGGGCAGAACCTGCGCGTAACCGCCACCGGCAGCGCCGCCTTTAATGCCAAAAACCGGCCCGAGGGAAGGTTCCCTCAGGACGACCGCCGATTTTTTGCCAATGCGGTTCAGTCCCTGGGATAAACCGATGGAAACCGTGGTTTTACCTTCACCTGCCGGTGTCGGGGAAATGGCGGAAACCAGGATTAACCTGGCGGATTTCATTTTTTCGCGGTCGATCAGACTTAACGGGAGTTTGGCTTTGTATCGGCCGTAGTATTCAAGGTCCGATTCAGGAATGTTTAATTGGGCCGCGATTCCGGCGATACCCCGGAGCGGCACAGACTGCGCAATTTCAATGTCTGATTTCATTTTTATTTGGTTAGGAACCCCGGCAAGATAGGCAGAATTTGAAAAATTTATTCTGCGGTAATGATATACTGGTAATCCAGCGACGTGTCGTCCGTAATGATATTGGAATATCCGGCCTGATAAAGTTCTTCTTCGGCCTGAAAAAGTTCGACCCTGTATTTATTGGGTGGGCCCCGGGGGGTTCTTTTTTTCTTGAAGTCGACGATGACCAGTTTACCGCCCGCGGCGATGCAGGGTTTGAGTTTTTTGAGGTAGCCGATCCGGTCGCTCAGGTACATATAGGTGTTGACGATGAGGACGATGTCGGCTTCACCCGGCGCCAGATTGGGGGTATCCGGTTGAGAGAGCCTGGTTTCAAGTCGATCCTGGAATTGTTCCTCCAGTTCATATAACTTGATGCTATCGAGGTAGTTGGTGAATTCCGGATAAATATCCAGGGCAATTACCTTTTTGGCCAGGGGCGCGATGCGGAGGGCAAAAAATCCGCGTCCTGCGCCGATGTCCGCCACTGTTTTCCCGCTCAGGTCGCCCAACAGCCGCATAACCACTTCCGGTTTTTGCCAGACCAGCCGGCCCATATTGACGTAATCTTCTGTAATACCGGTTCCCGATTCGGTTGGTTGCACGGTTGTTTTAGGGGTGTCGGATTGGACGGGAAGGTCGTTATTCTTATTTCCGGGGTCGGTTTCGGGTCGGCAGGCTGCCAGAAAGGCAACTCCAATCAGAAAAATAATCATCCAATGCTTCATGAGCTCAAAGGGTTGAATTGGGAACGGCAGTAAAATTACTTACCTGCCCTCACTTGGGCAAGCACTTAACAATCATTAACAAAATATGCAGATCTGCCCTGATTTGGTTAGTTTTCCTTAACTAAAACCTGGAATCAGGGGCTGGTTTCAAAAGATAAACCGTCATAGGCCAGTTCCACCCCTTCCGGCAATTTAACTTCTGTGTATTTGCCCATCCGGTGGCTGATATGGGTCAGGAAAGCCCGCTCCGGGCCGATATCCGCAATAAAAGCCAAGGCCTGCTCCAGATTGAAATGAGAATAGTGGGCTTTGTGGTGCAATGCATTGACGACAAGCATTTTTACGCCGGCCAGTTTTTTCTTTTCTTCAGCGGAGATGGCGCTCATATCCGTGAGATATACAAAATTGCCGATTCTGAATCCCAGAACGGGCAGGCCTCCGTGCATAACTTCCACCGGTTGAAACAGAAGGCCGGAGATTTCGAAGGGCCGGTCTTTCCGGATATTTTTTACCTGGAGCCTGGGAGCGCCCGGATACGGATTTTCGTCGAAGACGTAGGCAAACCGTTTTTGCAACTCGCGTTCAACTTCCCGGGTGGCATAAATAGGCATATCCCGGTTCATGCTGAAGTTGAAGGGCCTGACGTCGTCGATGCCGATGACATGGTCGTTGTGTTCATGGGTCAGGATGATCGCTTCCAGTTTTTCAACCCCGGCCCTGAGCATTTGCTGCCGGAAATCGGGGCCGCAATCGATCACAAAATTATGCCCGTGCGCCTGAAGCAGAACTGAGGTTCGCAACCGTTTATCCCGGTCGTCTTCCGACCTGCATACCGCGCAATCGCACCCTATTACGGGGACGCCCTGCGAGGTGCCTGTTCCTAAAAAAGTTACTTTCAATTTTTTTGATTAAACGTTTTCAACCTCCTCTTCCTCTTCAGTCGCCAGGGAGTTGATTTGACGGTAAAATTTGGCAGTAGCCGGTTCGAGCCGGGCAGGATCTACTTCAATCTGGCCCAGTATTTCAAGCAAACAATTGATCCGGCCTTCGGTATCGAAGAATTTATTCACGATGGCCACTTTTTTTTGCTCTACGATGCAATACCCGGATTGAAAATTCCCTTTTTCATAACGGACCGTATAGGCCAGTTCCTCCAGAAGGGATTCCAGCTTTTTCAAATTGTGTTTCGTATATTTGAACATACAATAAGGCTTAACTTTGCAAAGATAAAATTTAAGCAAGTTTACATGACACATTTCTTAAAAGGCCTGTTAATTCTTCCGCTACTGGTTTTTTTTGCCGCACCTGACCTGTCGGCCCAGACTTTTGAGGCATCGCTCCTGGCAGGTTTTAATATGGCACAGGTGGACGGCGACGACATGGTGGGCTTTAACCGGATCGGATTGAACGGTGGCGCACAGGTTTCCGCCAATTTAAACGAAAGGTGGCAATTGAGCCTGGGATTTATTTTCAGTCAGCAGGGCAGCAACCGCTCCAAGGCCGATCCCTTCGGCCCCTACGATAATATCCGGTTGAATTACCTGGAAGCTCCGGTGTTGTTCCATTTTAAGGAATGGAAATTATTGGTGACCGCAGGCGCCTCTTACGCCCGCCTGGTCAACTACAAATCGATCAGTCTGATCGGGGAGGATATTACAGACCTGGAACAGTACAAGCCAGGGTTGGTGTATTATATCCTGGGCGCCACCTTGAAGATGAATGAACGTTTTGGGGTGAATATCCAGTATTCCAAGAGTTTCGGCAGTTTCCAGGATGATGAAGCCAAACCCAAACTGATTAACCGGATGGTGACGATCCGTGGGGTTTACTTTTTGTAGCCGGCAGTCTTTAGGTTGGCAGTTGGCAGTCTATGTCCCGTTACCGTCATTCTTTCATGCTATCTTTAACACGGTCAAATACCATCAACTTTTGGGTTGTCCGGAAGGAATTTGAGCAGAAAGTCTTATGAATTTGGCTTCATTAGGCCACCATTTCGCCAATAGCTTTTACCAGTCTGTCCATATCGGAAAGGGTGGTGTACACATTAGGCGTTACACGAACGCCGGCGATATTTTCCCAGACGATGGCCACTGTGTGGATCCTGTAATGGTTGAACAGCCAGTCTGAAACCTCATTGGGGGTCATGCCTTCTACCGCCAGGGAGGCGATGGCGCAACCGAACCGGGGATCCAGCGAAGTATTGATCCTCACTTTGGGGTTTTTAGTGGCTTTTTCCACCCAATAGTTTTTGAGGTATTGAAGCCTGGCCTGTTTCAGCTCCGATCCGATCATCAGGTGGAAGTCGATGGCCTGGCCGATGGCCTGCTCGATGGCAAAAGAACGGGTGCCCAGGTTCTCAAATTTGCGGATATCCGGGCTTTCAGGGTCGCCGGCAGCCATGAGCGGATACAGTTGGGCAATTTTATCTTTTTTGACGTACAGCAATCCTGAACCAAAGGGGGCGCAAAGCCATTTATGCAGGCTGGAACCCCAATAATCGCATTCAAGGTCGGGAATTTTATAGTCGAGGTGGGCAAAGGTATGCGCCGCATCTACCAGCACTTCGATGCCCCGCTTGTGTGCCTCCCGTGCGATGGCCCTGGCCGGCATGATCTGGCCGTTCCAGTTGATCATATGGGTAACATGGGCAATCTTTGTTTTATCCGTGAAGGCATCCCGGTATTTTTTGACGATCTCTTCCTCGTTTTCGATCGGAAAATCGAAGGATATCCACTTCAGTACGATGCCGTCGCGGTGTTCTCGTTGTTTCCAGGCATTGATCATATTGGGGTAATCCTGCCTGGTGAGCACCACCTCGTCGCCGGCTTTGAGCCTGAGCCCAAAAATAACGGTCTCCAGGGCTTCCGATGAATTGCGGTTGACCGCCAGTTCATCCGGCGAGACCCCGGCCAGGTCGGCCAGCCTTTGCCGGAGGGGTTCGCGGCCCAGATCCAGGATGCGCCACATATAATAGGAAGGCCCTTCGTTGCTCAGCCGGTTGTACCGTTCTACAGCCTCCTGTACCACTTTAGGCTGGGGGCTCACCCCGCCGTTGTTGAGGTTGAGCATGGCGGGCGAAACAGTATAAGCTTGTTTGACCTGATGCCAGAAGGTTTCATCCGTCACCATTTCTTCAAGCGGCCTGTGCCGGGCCGCACGGAGGCTTTCGATCAGGCTTTGCCCCTGGAGGGTGTCAAAATAAGGAATCAAGGCAGCGGCTCCGGTGAGGGAGGTCAGGCGGCTGATGAATTTTCGACGGTCTGTCATGATGCTGGATACTGGATACTGGATACTGGACCCAGGATCAAGTATCCGGCATCCAGTTCAGGTTCGCAATACTACAAAATTTCCGGGAAAAGTATCAGGTTAAAAGTACGCCTGCTTCTTTTTTGATGGCCAGCAATGCTTTTTCGAGGCCCGAAGATTCCCGTCCGGAGTGATATTGGAGCAGGAGTTCGGCGAATTCCCGTGCGGAGGCGCCTGCCGGAAGTTTGTCAGCCACCAATCCGATGAAATGAACGGTGTCATCCCTGGAAATTTTGATGATCTCCCACAATTGTTCCGATACATAAACCTGCTGGGTGATGTTGTGTTCGAATTCCTGCTGGATGGCGATCATGAGCGCAACCTTGAATTCGGAGGCATTGAGGCCTTCTCTCGGGGTCCTCAACACCAGGTTGGGGATGGAGATCCGTTCACAGAGCAGTGACAGGCGTTCGTAGGCCTGGAGGCGCAACGGCAGGGATTTGCCATGACGGCCCTCTATCATTTCAGCGTTTTTCATGCGGAGCCTGGTTTCGTAATACTGCTTTTGCAGGTAATAAACCGTAAAAAAGACGATGAGCGCCGGAACGGTGACTTTTATGATCTCGAGTAAAGTGGACAGCCAGACAGGCATAATGATGTGAATTGAAAGGTTAAATTCCTGAATAAAGATACAAAGGTGGGGCAAAAATACATTCACCCGTTCAATTGCCAAAAATTAAGTTCGAACCAAACAAGGTTTTGAAATGTTTGAAAGATTGTATTTTTGCATTTGCAACCAAAACAGACGATTGAATGAGTCCAATCACTGCGGTTAATCCGGTTACGTTTACCGAAGGCGCGATCCGCCAGTTGAAGGCTATCCGCAATGACCAGAAGGTCCCGGATTCACATGGTCTGAGGATCGGTGTCAAGGGTGGCGGCTGTTCAGGGTTTTCCTATATTCTGGGTTTTGACCTGAAAAAAGAGAACGACGAGGTTTTTGAGGTCAACGGCATCACTGTATATATGGAAAAGGCCCACGGCCTGTACCTGTTTGGCATGGAGATCGATTGGGTGGACGGTTTGAATAACCGGGGTTTCTCCTTTAACAACCCCAATGCCAAGGACACCTGCGGGTGCGGTACTTCCTTCTCTGCCTGACGGGCTGGATGGTTTCAGTGATTCAGTGATTCAGTGATTCAGTGTTTCATGGTTACAGTGTTAACCATGAAACCATGAAACCATCCTATTTCCCCTTCCAGGCATCCACCGCCTTTTTCAGCTGGGCCATAATTTCCCCGATATCGTAATTTTCGCTCGAAAGGAAATGCGCTTTTTTACTGCGCTCCTCGATCAGCAATGATCTGACCCTCTTTCCCCTGTTCTGAGCCGGGTTTACCAATGACGGTTTCCGGTAGTCCTCGATCTGCGCGTTGACAATATCCTCAAATGCGGCCCTTCCGAACGGTGTTTCAATGGAATCCGCATAGATCCTGACCGGGCCGGTTTTTTTCATCGACCAAAAACTGAAAAACGCGGTACTGATCGCGATCAGGAAAACAAAAAACAGGAACATACCCAGCGCGATGGAACGGTTTCTGTCCAGTTGAATCCGGCCTTTTAATGCGCGCAGCATGCCGTAAAAAACCAGACCTGCAACTGCCAGGGCGATCCAAAGGGTCCATTGATCCGCCGTATGAACGGGGTTGGCTGTGAAAATTGGTTCTTTCATGTTTTTGATTTGGTGGACGGTAGACGGCTCACGGTAGACGGCACGAACATTGGGCGGATAAATCCGCCGCAGGCCGTCCGCCGTAGGCCGTCTACCGTCCACCGGCTTCAAACACACCCTTATAGAACGCCAGCAACTTCCCGGCCTCCTTTTCCCAGCAAAGTTCCGTCCGGGCTTTCAGGCAGTTTTGCCGGATCGCCTGGTATTTTACCGGGTTATTCAGCAGGCTTCGGACGATGTCCGCCAGTTTTTGCGGCTCAAGGTCCTCCACCAGTTCGAATACTCCGTAATCATCCTGCAATTGCCGGTATTCCGGAAAATCCATCTGGAGCGACGGCAACCCGGCCTGGATATAGTCGAAAGCTTTATTGGCCAGCGAATAATAATAACTCAGCCCGTTGTTTTCCAGCAAATTGAGGCCGAGATGGGCTTTGAGGGTTGTCATTTTTAATATTTCAGGCGACAGATATCCCAGGAATTTTACTTTGTCCGCCAGCCCCTTTTCCACAACGCGGGTCCGGAGTAACTGGGATAGATCGCCTTCGCCGGCCAGCCAAAGCTCGCAACCGTCAAGCCAGGCCATGGCGTCTATAGCTGCTTCCAAACCGCGCGCTTCATTCAGCCGGCCCTGGTACAATAAGATTTTTGGGCCGGCCGGATCCGGCCGGGTAATTTCTTTGCTGCTGACCGGCAAATTGCGGATCACCTCGAAAGAAACCCCGTATTGCTGTTTTAACAAACCAGCCAAACCGGGCCCCACGGTATAGGCGTAACCGATACGTGGAATGATCAGGCCGGCCAGTTTTTCCCAAATCCGTTTGATCCGGGGCCGCCTGGATACCTCCGGAACTTCCGTGAAATATTCATGGGCGTCGTAAATACAGGGTTTGCCTTTTAATTTTGCCGCCAGAAATCCGGACGCCAAAGTATCCAGATCAATGGAACAAACGGCGTCGAACCGGGTAAAAATCAGGTAAAAAAACAATCGGAGGTTGTATTCCAGGTAAAATAATTTTCCTTTTGCGAACCAACACCGCAACCGCTCCTGCCGGTATGGTCTGCTTTTCAATTCCTTTGACCCGGGCAATCGTCTTCCTACCAGTTTCACGTCGAAGCCCGCCTCCGGGAGGGTCCCGCAAATCCGCATCATCCGCTGGTCGTAGCTGAGGTCGTTGGTGACGGTGAAAATGATTTTTTTCAATTGAAAAATGGTTGCGGATGCGAAGATAACCAATTGTTGATGCGTTGATTTGTTGATTTGTTGATGCGAGGATGCGAGGATGCGGACCTGCAGCAGCCAGTCCAACCAATCGACCACGCCGAGGCGTGGCGAATCAATCAAATCAATTAACCCAAACCATCCGCTCCCCCTGCTTATCTGCAAATCCTTCGTCCACCAGATAACGGATCACTTCCAACACCTTATTTTCGTGTACCGAGGAAAAACTTTGGACGACCTGGTCCAGTGTCAGTGGTTCCTTTTGGAGCAGGTTTTTAATTTTTTCCTTGTAGCGTTCAAATTCATCTTCGGTGACCTCTGCCTGGGTCCTGCCCAGACAAACGTCGCAGATGCCGCACTTTCCGGCTGTTTTTTCGCCAAAATACTCCAGCAACTGCCGGCTCCGGCAAACCGGATTTTCGGCGTAGGCGACGGCTTTGCGCAAGCGTTCCCGGTGGCGTTCTTTCCTGAACCGGTACATTTCCTGATCGATCGTCAGGTTGCCGGCGTCTACCCGTTCTTTGATGAAGATCAGTTGGGGCTGATCTTTGTTCGGGGAATAGTTAACAATACCTTCCTTGTGCAACGTTGTCAGGGCCTGCTGGAGTTCTTCCAGCGGGATTTTCAGGAATTTGGCCAACTGTTTTTCCTTGAGTTTGATCGGGTTGTTGAAAGCCCCCTGGTAAGAACGCAGGATGCTTTTCAGGATCCGGTCCATTTTGGGATTCCTGAGTTGATAATCGTACAATTCGTCCTTGTCCACTTTTATCATCAGGCCGGCCGGGATAAATACCGCTTCGGTCAGTACGATCCAGCCGGCTTGTTCCAGGCTTTTCAGTGCGCTCAGGGTTTTAAGCGGTTCCAGTTGGTAGGTTTTGGCAAATTCAGTCAGGTCAAAATCGAAGGTTTGACCTTCGCCGGCGCCAATGGCCAACTGGAAATAACTGCCCAATGCCCGGTAAACCCGCCGGATCTCTTCAATGCCGGGGTACGACTGTTCAAAATTCTTTTCGAGGCTGATCCGGTCGTTTTCGTTGTACAACAGGACGGCGTAGGATTTTTGACCGTCGCGGCCCGCCCGGCCCGCTTCCTGAAAGTAGGCCTCGAGGCTGTCCGGCAGGTCCATATGGATGACTACCCGGACATCGGGTTTGTCGATGCCCATTCCGAAAGCGTTGGTACTGACCATCACTCTTTTCCGGTTTTGGGTCCAGGCTTCCTGTTTGGCGCTGCGTTCCTCAGGGTTGAGTCCGGCGTGGTAAAAATCGGCGCTGATGCGGTTTTTGATCAGCCAGTCGGCCAGTTCCCTCGTCCTGCGGCGGTTGCGGGCATAAACCACGGCCGAGCCGCCGGTTTTTTTCAGAATGTCGAGCATTTTGCGTTCCTTGCCTTCTTCGTGGAAGACCACATAAGCCAGGTTTTCACGGGCGAAACTTTTCTGAAAAACCTGGCTTTTTTTCCCAAACCGGAGTTTCTCCTGGATGTCTTTTACCACGTCCTGTGTGGCGGTGGCGGTCAGCGCCAACACCGGGGTATCCGGGATCAAGGCCCGCGTTTCGGCGATTTCAAGGTAAGGCGGCCTGAAATCGTAACCCCATTGGGAAATGCAATGCGCTTCATCCACCGCCAGCAAGTTCACCTTCATCCGTTTGATGCGCTCCTGCATCAACTCAGTGGTGAGGCGCTCGGGTGAGCAATACAACAGTTTGACGCCGCCGTGGGCGCAGTTGTCGAGGATCCGGTCGATGTCTCTGTAAGGCATGCCGGAAAAGATCGCTTCTGCAGCGATATTCCGCTTTTGCAGGTTCTCAACCTGGTCCTTCATCAGGGCGATCAACGGGGAAACTACGAGGCAAATGCCATCCAAACAAAGCGCAGGGACCTGGAAACATAAAGACTTACCGCCGCCGGTGGGCATCAGGGCCAGGGTGTCGCGGCCATCGAGGATGGACTGGATGATGTCCTCCTGAAGGGGCCGGAATTCTTCGAAGCCCCAGTATTGTTTCAGTATGGAAAGCGGTTGATTGATGTCGGCTGATGGCTTATGAGACGTAAAATTAAGGTATTCACCACGAAGGACACCAAGGAACACTAAGAATAATTACCGGTAACCTGAGTCCTCCTACCAATCTTATTCTAATTGATGATTGATGATCAAACCACGCCGGGGCGCGGTGATTGTTGATGTTCGCCGTCCGTCCACCGTCTCCTTCGACGTCGCTCAGTAGCCTAACCGTCTACCGTAGGCCGTCCACCATCTACCGTAGGCCGTCTACCGTAGGCCGTCTACCGTCCACCATCTACCATCTACCATCCTGCAACGGCTGACCCTCTATCCAGGGTGCGCCGGCAGCAGCCAGCGCCCTTTCCACTGCGGGGATCTTGTTGTTGCAGATATCGTCCAGTTCCAGTTTGAGTTCCCTGAATTCGGCTTTGGCAATCTCCAGGCTCTGCCGGTGCAGGTCGGTCGGTCCGTAGGTGGTCAGACCGCGCATAGCGATGAACATCCGGGAACTGACGTTCGGATCATTCTTCTCGCCGATCTCTTCCTTGGATTGGTTGCCGTTGATTTTGGCGTCCAGTTCCTGCACCTCTTTTTTGAGGTTGTGCAACTGGGCGACGATCTGTGCGGCGTCCGTATCCGTCCGGGTGGCGGCGGTTTGCATGGCGGCGATCCGGTTCTTGCAGTCGGTGAACACCTGGTTTGCTGCCGAAACGCCGGCTTGCAGAGCCTGTACGTCCTTGGCGAAGGCTGCTATTTCATCCTTCGGTTTGCCCGGCAAAGCGCCCTGGCGCAGGGGGACTACTTCAAAGTTCTGCGGACCTGCCAGCACCGTTGTCACCCCGTCTACCTGTTTGACCAATGTGACGGAATAGGTTCCCGGTGTTGCCATCATGCCTCCGCCACCGCGCCGGAAGCCACCGCCGCCTTCGCCGCCCGGTCTGGGCGGATCCAGGGAAATCGGGTTTTTGGAGGCCATGCGCAGGTCCCAGTCGGTGCGGTGCAAACCCTTGCGCGGCTGACCTTCTAACCGGCGCACCACGTTGCCGTCGTTATCCTTGACCACCAGCCAGATCATCGGTTTTTCTTCCAGTCTTTCGGCCTCCAGTGCATCCCAGCCGGGAAAGGGTGTATCCTGGTTGTTTTTGGCCAGTTCCCGTTCTTTTTCCTTGCGGGCAGATTGTTTGGTCTCGAGGTTGTCCTTCAGGTAATAGGTGAATACGGCGCCAAAAGGCGGATTGTCGGCAGCGTAATAACTGGCGCCCATGGTATTGACCACCGAACGGGGAGCGTACCACCAGGCTTTGCGCGAGGCAAAAAGGGCGGCGTCCTGTTTCAGTTTTTCCTCGGAAATCTCCCGGAGTACGCTGTAATCGTCGAGGATAAAAAATCCGCGTCCGAAGGAAGCGCCCACCAGATCGTTCTCCCGCTTCTGGATGGCCAGGTCCCTGAAGGCAATCGTCGGTGCGCCGCCGAGTTTCATCCATTTGCTGCCGCCGTCGAGCGTGAAGAAAATGCCGCGTTCGGTAGCTGCAAACAACAATTTTGGCGCCACATGGTCCTGGACCATTCGCCAGACCATCGTTTTATCCGGCAAGTCGCCCCGGATGGAAGTCCAGGTCCGCCCCCGGTCGGTACTCTTGATGAGATAAGGCGTAAAGTCGCCGTTTTTGTGGTTGTCCATTGCGGCATACACCGTATTGGCGTCGTGCAGGTCGGCCTTGATATCGTTTACAAAAGCGGTTGCGGGAATGCCGCTGACGTTGCCGAGTTCGATCTTGCGCCAGGTGGCGCCGCCGTCTTCGGTCACCTGGATAAGTCCGTCGTCGGTACCGGCGTACAACAGGCCTGACTGTTTGGGGGATTCGGCGAGGGAAGAGATCGAGTTATAGTTGGACATGGCCTTGAGATCCCACGCTGCGTCCCAGCTCTGCTGTTTGCCCATGATGGGCATGGACATGCGGTCCTGATTGCGGGTCAGGTCGCCGGAGATGGCCGTCCAGCTATCGCCGCGGTCCTCCGATCGCCAGACGCGCTGAGAGGCGAAATAGATCCGCGAGGGTTTGTGTGGGCTCACGAGGATGGGTGCGTCCCAGTTGAAACGTTCAAATTTTTCGCCTTTGCCTGGTTGCGGTTGGATGAACACCTGTTCACCCGTGATCCGGTCGATCCGGCTGATGCCGCCTTCCTGCGTTTCGGCGTACCCGATGTTGGGGTTGCCCGGTTCGGTGGCCGACTGGTGGCCGTCGGCGCCCAGGGTGATGTACCAGTCGGCGTTCCGGATGCCGTTGCGGGTGTCGGTGCGCGAGGGGCCGCCGTGGCTGCCGTTGTCCTGAGTGCCGCCAAAAACGTGGTAAAAGGGCTCGCGGTCGTCCACGGCCACTTTATAGTATTGTGTCACTGGCAGGTTGTCGATGAAGCGCCAGTTTTCCGCCAGGTCGAAACTCTCGTAAATACCTGCATCGCAGCCCACCAGGAGGTAGTCCGGGTCGTCGGCGCGAAAGGCGATGGCGTGATTGTCGGAATGTTTGTTCCGTTCCTGCAATTGCCGGAACGTGCGGCCGCCGTCGTCGGATACCTGGATGCGCACATCCATGAGGTAGAGCCGGTCGAAGGCGTGCGGACTGGCGTACAGTTCCTGGTAATAATGCGGGCCCGTGCCGCCCGAAACCGTGGAAGACATTCGTTCCCAGGAGGCGCCCCGGTTGGCAGAGCGGTACACGGCCCCCTGGGTGCGGTCCAGTTCGATGGCTGCGTACAGGACATCCGGGTTTTGGGGCGAGATGGCCAGGCCGATCTTGCCCATAGCGGACCTGGGGAGCCCTCCGGTGAGTTTTTCCCAGGTTTCGCCGCCGTCGGTACTCCGGTGGAGCCCTGAGCCCGGTCCGCCGCCCATATAAGCCCATACGGTGCGGTGCCGCTGCCAGGTGGCTGCATAGAGAACGTCCGGGTTCCGCGGGTCGATGGCGATATCCGTCACACCGGTCCATTCGTCATCGCCGAGGGTGCGTTTCCAGGTTTTACCGCCGTCGGTGGATTTGTAGAAGCCCCGTTCGCCGCCTTTGTTCCAGAGGGGGCCCTGTGCGGCCACCCAGATCACGTCGGAATTGGCAGGGTGAACGATGATCTTTGAGATATGCTGGGTCTCTTTGAGGCCCATGTTTTTCCAGGAGGCTCCGTCGTCGGTGCTTTTGTAGATCCCGTCGCCGAAAGCCACATGCCGGCCGCCGACATTTTCGCCCGTACCGACCCAGACCGTATGCGGGTTATTGGGGTCGATGGTGAGGCAGCCGATGGAGTAGGAGGGCTGGTCGTCAAAAATAGGTTTCCACGTGACGCCCGCGTTGGCGGTTTTCCACACCCCGCCGGAGCCGACGGCCACGTACCAGACGTTGTCATCGTTGGGGTGGATGGCGATGTCCGCGATCCGGCCCGAAGTGAATGCAGGACCGATACTGCGCAATTTGAGCCCCGAAAAGACGGACTCGTTGAGGAGGCCTTTCTGTTTGTCGGGGGTAGCGCCCTGGGCTTCGCCGGCGCCGGGCGGGCGGTCGCCTCGCCGCTGGGCGGATAAGGTTACCGTCAGCAGGGTGAGGAGGAGGAAGAAGATGTAGCGTTTGGATCTCATGGTAAATATGGTTGAATATGGTTTGGAATGGTTTGGGGTTGTTTGTCCGAAGGACTCCTTTTTGGGAGTTGTTTGGGGTTCCTCGGTTCCTCAGTTTGGAGTTGTTT
>CAZLEF010000123.1:0-14350 GCA_964558465.1 uncultured Lewinella sp.
AACGAATAAACGAATAAACGAATAAACGAATAAACGAATAAACGAATAAACGAATCACCCCCTACCCCCAGGCTGCAATAAATAACTCAACCCGACATACAGGATCACCGCTACAAACCAGCCCGGCAGCCCCAGGAAAAAGATCTCGACGCCCATTGTTTGATTAATGACCAGGCAAAAGCCCAGGGTCAGAAACCAGGTTAATGCGGCGGCCCAGTTCCATCGCAGGTGGAGCAATTCCGCCAGGTTGCTCTTTAGTCCCAGCCTGGGGAATACCCAAAAATCGATGAATATGATGGCGCCCATGGGCATCAGCAGCAGCCCGTACAAGGCAACAAAGTCGAGCAGACGCATCACCAGAGCAGGAAAACAAGCCGCAACTGTCGTGATCAACCCCACGATCAGTGTCACCTTCCAGGTTTTTGAACGGGGCATAATAGCCTGGATGGCCAGCCCTGCCCGGTAGATGGTCGGGTTGGCGGTTGTCCAGCCGGCAATGATCACACAGGCGGCGCCGGCAAATCCGGCAGCGTAATAGGCGATCGGGCCAGGCGCAAATTCCTGGCTTTGCTGGTTTTTCGACAGAAAAACGGCGTACAATATCCCCGACGCGAGCCAGGCGATATAGTGCCCCACAAACATGCCGCCTGCCGACGCAAACCCGGCATTCGCTTTTTTGGCGTACCGCAACACCGACATGTCCGCCATCCCGATATGCATAGCCATATTGCAGAACCAGGCGAAGAACATCACATGCCAGAAAGTGAATTTGGATTGGTTTTCCAGCGGTACGCCGGTCCAGATCTTTTCATTGGCAACATGCCAGAAATCGCCGGCTCTGGTCAGCCCCAATTCCGGTAAAACGGCAATGGCAGCAGCCAAAAACACGAGGATCATCCAGGGGGCGGCCAGGTTGGCTACCCGCGACACCTGGTTATACCCGAGGGTAGCGACCAGGGTGGTGACAACCCCAACGATTACCACGATCAGTACCCAGGTGAAACTGGACGGCAGCCAATCGCTGAGTTTGGCCATCGGCAGATCAAAAGGGATCCCGACTGCCGTGGCGGATACCGCGATCATAGACCCCGCCAGGAAACAAAACATCAGCGCATTGACCAGGTTGTACAAGGTGGTCAGGTTGCGGCCGCAGATCTTTTCCAACTTGTAATACAGCGTGATCCGCTCCCGTACGGCAATGGGCGCGCATAAAAAGGCCCAGCTTAGAACGGCAAGGATATTCCCGGCTAAAAGACCGAATACCAGGTCGCCGGCAGCGACCCCGTGGGCTACAAACAGGGGGCCGATCACAAATTCGGTTCCGGCCGTGTGTTCGCCGGCGTACATGCCCAGGAAGCTTCGCCAGCTTTTGAATTTGGAGGCGGGAACAACTTCCTTTTCGAATTCCTGGACGCCTTCCAGGCGGGCGCTGAGTTTGTCGAATATCATTTTTCAGGTGTTGGTTTTATTCCAGGATTCACCGGATTTGGTGGATGACCAGAATTGGATTTCCTTGATTGAAAACAGATTAACTGTTTTTTTCATCCACAAACTATAAATTCGGCAGTTCGCGGCCTTTTATTCGTTCGGCAGTTGGTCGTCATTCAGATGGATTTTGGTAAAAATACGCCTTTAGAACTGTCGAACCCAAATAGTTATTCCATCAAAAACACGGTAAAACTCCTCGCACCCTGAGCGCCAATCACCAGAGCTTGTTCAATATCCGCTGTTTTGGAGGGGCCTGCGATGAACACACCAAAACCGGTTTCGTCCACCCTGATCCGTCGATAAGCCTGGTGCATATTCTGAACGATGGAATTCTTCTGCAAAATGATCGCCAGGTGCTGCGTGATGAAAGGGAGGATGCGGTGTATGCTGTCCTGCTCCGTTACCCACACGGCGCCATTTTCGGCCACACCCAGGCTGGAAGGAACGACGGCGAGGTCGACAGGGTTGAGTTCACCAGGGGATTGCAGGGCTTTCAGGGTTTCATTTCCGATAATAGTAACGGGCAATCCATTCAGGTTTAAGCTCGGGTTGATGGCAAAGGACAGTGCCAGGGTTGCATCCGGGTGCTCTGCTGTGATCCAGGGCGCAAGTTCCGACAATGGAAGAACCTTTCCACCGCCGTTTTCCACGGTTTGGATAAATTCGGAAACGGCATCTGCATCAGCCCTGAAAAATTCGGGGATATCCGGGAGCGGGGCGGGAACCGGCTTGTTTTGCCGGATCTTTTCAAGTATCTGATTCCGGCTCATTTCTCTGGATTTTGTTTTTTATACCATTCACTGAAGGATTCCTTCGGCGGAACGGGCAGTTCCCGGTCCTTGCCCCAAGGGTTCAAAGGGTTGTAAATCATCCATCGCGGCAAGTTTCTCAAAGCTGAACGAACGAGTTTACCCAGCAACCGGTAAGCCATCGGGCCTGCCAGTACCTTGCCCGCGAAGGCCATTCCCAGTTTTTTGGACGCAGGAAGATGACCCTCCGAAGCGATGACCTGCCGCCATTTGTACAGTTGTTCGTGGATATCAATTTTTACCGGACAAACATCGGTGCAGGAGCCGCAAAGAGTGGAGGCGAAGGGCAGGTCACTGTATTTTTTCAGGTCCATACCCGGCGTGAGGATGGAACCGATCGGCCCGGGTACCGTATGGCCGTAGCTGTAGCCGCCGCTGCGCCGGTAAACGGGGCAGGTGTTCATGCAGGCGCCGCAGCGGATGCATTTCAACGAATTGCGGAAATCCGCCCTGCCCAGGTGTTCGCTCCTGCCCTGATCGACAATGACAATATGCATAGCCCCGCCGGGTTTGGGCCGGTGATGGTGGGAGGTAAAGATCGTGATGGGCTGCCCGGTGGCGCTGCGGGCCAATAGCCGGGTGAACACCCCGAGGTCGGCTGCCCGCGGGATGATCTTTTCGATGCCCATGCAATGGATTTGCAATGGATTGAGGTGTACGCCCATATCGGCATTCCCTTCGTTGGTGCAAACGACCACTCCGCCGGTTTCTGCAATGGCGAAATTGACTCCGGTTAGGGCGGCGGTACTGGTGAGGAAATGCCCGCGCAGGTGGCCGCGCGCTGCTTCGGTCAGGTATTTTGGGTCGGAGGCGCCTTTTTCGGTACCCAGTTCGCGGTGGAACAATTCTCCGACTTCTTCTTTCCGGATATGGATGGCCGGCGCAACGATATGGCTGGGTCCTTCATGGCGCATCTGGATGATGCGTTCTCCCAGGTCGGTATCGATCACCTCGATCCCCTTTTTTTCGAGGTAAGGGTTGAGCCCGCAATCCTCGGTCAGCATGGATTTGCTTTTGACCAGCTTTTTGACGCCGTGTTGGGCGAGAATCCCGTAAACGATCCGGTTATGCTCTTCGCCGCCGGCCGCCCAATGGACGTGGACCCCGTTGGCAGCGGCATTTTTTTCAAACTGCACGAGGTATTCGTCCAGTTTCGACAAGGTATGGTATTTGACAGCGGAAGCCAGTTCGCGCAATTCTTCCCATTCCGGAATCAGTCCGGCGCCTTTGTCGCGTTTTTGCCGCTGATGCCAGACCGCCTTATTGTGCCAGTCTGTCCGGGATTCATCCCGGATAAAAGCCGATGCTTTTTGGGCGTGGTTCATAGGCGGTCCATGTTTGAATTCAGAATTTCAGCCAGGTGCATCGTCCGCAGGGGGAGCCTGTTCCGGCGGATCAGGCCCTCCAGGTGCATGAGGCAACTCATATCGCCGGCCGTGATGATCTCCGCGCCGTGGCGGAGGTGGTCGGCAATGCGGTCTTTGCCCATTTTGGCTGAAACTGCGGTTTCAGATACGGCAAAGGTTCCGCCGAAGCCGCAGCACTCGTCGATATTGTCGAGTTCAACCAGATCTATGCCTTCCACCATACCAAGGAGGGTCCGGACTTTGGAAAACCCAGGTTCCATCCGTTCAGAAGATTTCCCTAGCCGCAGACCCCGCAAACCATGGCAACTTTGGTGCAGGCCGACCTTGCAGGGGAATTTTGCTGGCAAGGATTGGACTTTCAGAACGTCTAATAAAAATTCGCTCAATTCGAGCGTGTTTTGCCGGATATGTTGAACGGCATCTGTTTGTTCAAGGATATTGTAATGGCGCCGGACATGATAAACGCAACTGCCGGAAGGGGCAACAATGTAATCAAATCCGGAAAAGGTTTTGACAAAATGATGGTAGGCGGGGATTGCGTCCGGTTCGCAACCCGAGTTGGCCATAGGCTGTCCGCAGCAGGTTTGCGCTGCGGGGTATTCCACGGTACATCCCAGTTTCCGGAGCAATTCCAGGGTAGCTATCCCTGTTTTTGGATAAAACTGGTCGATATAACAAGGTATGAACAGCGCTATTTTCATCCGTTGGACCTTTACAGGGTATGTTTTTTCATGACATAATGTTTTTCCAAAAAATCGCGGCCCGTCTTTTTCTCCGAAATGACCAGGGCAGCGCCCAGAGCCGAACCAAGCGGGGTTTGAGTGGTACAAATCTCGAACCCCGGGAAGTGATGCAACAGCAATTTTACGTAAATATCGTTGTCTGCAAAACCCCCGTCGATATATATTTTGCGGATTGCTGTGCGGCCGATGGCCCTGCGCGCCGATTCCACCTGGAGTTCGGTCAATTCGAGCATCAGTTGGTGCAAAGCCGTTTCGAAATCCGGGAAAGATTCCAACCGGGTTTCTGACGGCCGGGCGCCTGAACGGGGGAGGCTTTCGAACCGGAAATACCTGCCCGGGTGCTCCAGAAGTTGGGTATAAATGGCCGGATCAAAACGAATTTGCTGGTGGTGGCCGGGCGTTTTGCCAAAATATTGGTTCAGGCGACGGAGTTGCAGGGCATATTCGTTGCCCAGAAATAAACGGGCGGCTCTCACAGGACGGCCGTTGGTTTGCAGGTAATTAAGGCAGTCGTTTTGCAGGTCTTCATCCCGCAAACCTTCCTCATTGAACGGATTCAGGGCGATGCTCCAGGTGCCGGTTGAGATCAGCAAAAAAGGTTGATCCTCCGCCCGGAGATAAGGAAGCAATGCGGCAGAACTGTCGTGGATGCCGGCTCCGATTTTGATCTGTTTTCCGTTAAAATTCCTTTCCACGCCGGCGCAGGCGGGAACAATGGGCGGCAGGATCCGGTCGATCTCCTCGGCGTACACCCACTGGTGGTAATCCCCATTTTCAAAATCCCAGAGCCCTGTATGGCATCCGATGCCGGTATAGTCGCTCACCGGGACGCCGGTGAACAGAAAACTCAGGTATTGAGGGAAATGCAGGGACCAACGGATCTTGCCGAACAATTCCGGACGGGCATGTTTCAGCCAATAGAGTTGCAAACCTGAGTTGAGCATTCCCAGGGGCGGCGACGCCGTTTGGCGGGAAAATACCATCGGATCGCCGTATTTTTCATAAAAAGAACGCAGAATGCCGGCAGGGTAGGGTTTGGTATAGTTATACAGCGGCGTCAGCACATTGCCTTTTTCGTCGACATGGACAAAACTGGCGCCGTAAGTGGAAAAATTAAGCGCTTTTAC
Source organism: uncultured Lewinella sp. (assembly GCA_964558465.1). GTDB lineage: Bacteria > Bacteroidota > Bacteroidia > Chitinophagales > Saprospiraceae > JACJYC01. The sequence continues at coordinate 5,535 of CAZLEF010000123.1, forward strand.
ATCCAGTTCGCCTTTGTCGAGCGCCTGCTGAAAGATATCCAGTATCCAGGTCCGTATGGCCTGTAGGTTATCCGATGGAAAACCGTCTTCGTCCGGTATTTCCTCAAATTGGGTGGAAATATGGAAAACCTCGCGGTAATCTTCGTCGAAGACGAAGCATTTTTTGTTGGTTTTCCCAATGTCGAAGACAGCCGTGTAATCCATATTTTTAGAGGAAGCTGGAAGCTGGAAGCTGGATGCTGGATCTAGCATCCAGCTTCCAGTATCTAGTATCCAGCATCCAGTTACAATCCCGTTGCAATTGTTTTTGCGCCGCGTTGCCGGATCAATTCCTTCCGGATATTCAGTTTGCGGTAAGCTTCGATCGGGTCGATTGCGGCATTGTTGCGCAACCGGGTTTGGCGGAGCAGCGGCCGAACATCCGTCCGGTAAGCATCCTGAAGGATTTCCTGGGCCCTGACGGGGTCGTTGTCCTCCCGGGCGGCTTCCAGCGCTTTCCGGTCAACCAGCAAGGCCTGGGCGTAAGCCAGCCGGATGGCTTCCAGACTTTGCATCAGGTCTTCCAGGGGGTCTTTGAGGTTGTGGCTGGCATCGATCATCCAAGCCGGCGGCGGATTTTTGTTTGCCGGGTTTTGCATGCCGTCCACCAATTCATTGAAGATCAGAAACAACTGATAAGGTTTGATGCTGCCGACCGTCAGATCGTCGTCTCCGAATTTACTGTCGTTGAAATGGAATCCGCCCAGTTTTGCGCGCCACATGAGCGTGGCCACAATCTGTTCGATATTGGTATTGGGCAAGTGGTGCCCCAGGTCAACAAGGGAATAGGCCTTCTCGCCACATTCGCCGGCCAGGAGGTGCGAAGTACCCCAGTCCTGGATGACCGTGCTGTAAAAATGGGGTTCATAGGGTTTGTATTCGATGAACATTTTCCAATCGGGCGGCAGGTGGCTGCAAATGGACCGGAGGCTGTCGAGGGTTCGTTCCAGCGCTTTTCTGAAGTTCAACTGACCCGGGAAGGACGAGCCGTCCGCCAGCCAGACCGTAATGCTTTTTGAACCGAGCGCCTTTCCATGTTCGATCACTTCGATATTGTGTCCGACGGCTTGCTCACGAACGGCCCGGCTGGTATGGCAAAGGGAGCCGAACTTATAACTGTTGGGTTGCCCTTGTTGATCCTGGAACGTATTTGAATTGACGGCGTCGAATAAAATGCTGTGGCTTGCGGCCAGTTCCCGGATGGCGGCAGGGTCTTTGGGAATATCCCAGGGGATATGCAGTGAAATGGCGCCGGCCGAACCGGTCAGTGCGTGCAGGATGCCGACATCGCCGATCTTTTGTTCGAGGTTGGCCGGTTCGCCGCCGATGGAAAACCGGCCGAAGCGGGTTCCGCCGGCGCCGAGCGCCCAACTGGGGATGGCAACCTGGAATGCGGCAAGTTGGTCGCAAAGTCGATCTGCATCCAAACCCCTGTTTTCCAGGCGTCTTTGTAAAAAGTCAAGTTCTTCCTGGTGAAAACGGCTGTTTTTGGCGTTAAAATCCAGGATTTGTTGGCTGTTGACCCGCATGATCACTTGTTTAAAGTTGGGATTTCAAATCAATCACCGTACAAAGGCCTCCGCCATTCCGCCGTCCACATTGATGGTATTTCCCGTGCTTTTATCCAAAATGCCCAGCAGGCAAAAGACGGCTTTGGCGATATCTTCCGGCAGGATGATCTCTTTGAGCAGATTTCGCTGTGCATAATGGGCCGGAAGGTCTTCAACCGAAATGCCGTAGGCTTTGGCGCGGCCTTCCGCCCAGGCGCCCTCCCATATTTTGCTGCCTGTAATGACCCCGTCCGGATTGACGGTATTCACCCGGATCTTGTCTTTTGCAAGTTCGGCGGCCAGCAAACGCGTCATATGTTGCTGGGCGGCTTTGGCGGCGCCGTAGGCCACGTTATTTGGCCCGGCCACCAATCCGTTTTTGCTGGCGATATGGATCAAATTGCCGCCGAACCCCTGGGTTCGCATGATCCGGACACCTTCTTTTGCCATGAGGAATTGCCCTTTGACCAGGACGTTTTGCAGCAGGTCCCAATCTTCAGTAGTCGTTTCAACCAGCCCTTTTGAAATGGCCAGGCCGGCGCTGTGGACAACAATATCCACCCCGCCGAACTCAAGGCAGGCTTGGGCAAAAGCGGCGGCTACGGAATCAGGCTGGCTGACATCACAGACCGCAAACGAAGCCACGTCTTTTTTATAACTTGCAGCAGCGGTTTTCAGCCGGTCTTCCGCAATGTCCGTCAGGAATACATTGGCGCCTTCTTCTGCCAGTTTGTCGGCGATCGCTTTGCCGATTCCTCCCCCTCCTCCGGTAATGACCGCTACCCGGCGGGAAAGCAGTTTCTCTTTGGGCATGCGTTGCAGTTTGGCTTCTTCCAGCAACCAGTATTCGATGTTGAAAGCCTCCTGCCGCGGCAGTGCGGTATACGTTGAAATGGCTTCTGCGCCGCGCATGACGTTGATGGCGTTGATATAAAACTCGGCGGCAACCCTGGCGGTTTGTTTATCTTTTGCAAAGGTGAACATGCCGACGCCCGGATACAGGATGACCACCGGGTTGGGGTCGCGCATGGCGGGGCTGCCGGGATGTTTGCAGGATTCGTAATAAGCGGTGTATTCCTGCCGGTATTGTTCGAACAAGGGTTCGAGGGTGGATTTAACCCCCGCGGCATTTTCCAGGTTGGCCGATGGATCAAGGGTTAAAACCAGGGGCTGGATCTTGGTGCGCAGGAAGTGGTCGGGGCAGGAGGTGCCCAGGGGCGCCAGTTTCCGGAGATCCTGGCTGTTGATCAATTCGAGCACCCGCGGATCATCGGTAAAATGCCCGATCATTGGTTTTTGACCGGAGCACAAACCACGAAGGATGGGGGCCATTTTGGCAGCCTGGCTTCGGCGGCCGGCTTCCGGCAGTCCTTCCAGTTTGGCGCCTCCGAATATGGGCCGGTTTTTACCCAATCGTTCCTGAATGTACAAAGAAGCCTGTTCGATCACTTCCAGGCTGTTCAAATAACATGCATACGAAGTGTCGCCCCAGGTGAATAAACCGTGGCTGCCCAATACAATGCCCCTGATGCCGGGGTTTTCGGCCAGGCATTTTTCGAGTTGCAAACCCAGGTCGAAACCCGGTCGCTGCCAGGGGACCCACCCCATTTCATTGCCCCAGATTTCGGCGGTAATGGCTTTGCTGTCCTTTGCTGCTGCAATAGCGATGAGGGCGTCGGGGTGCAGGTGGTCGATATGTTTAAAAGGCAAAAGCCCATGAAGAGGCGTATCAATGGAAGGGGCTGCGCTTTCCAGGTCAAAAAGGCAATGTTGAAAAAGGGGGACCATTTCATCCTCAGATTCGAGACCCCGGTATCGGCTTTTAAGGGCGTGAAGGCGACCGGTGTACAGGCCTGCGATCCCTTTCCGCGTCAGGGTCCCGATATCTCCGCCGGAGCCTTTCACCCACATGACCTCGACGGGTTCGCCGGTCAACGGGTCTTTTTCAATCGTTTTGCAGGAAGTGTTTCCGCCACCGTAATTGGTGATCCGCAGGTCGGCGCCGAGTATATTGGACCGGTATAAAAACAATCCGATTTCATTGCCGGCCAGAGCGGCGGCCTTTTCATCATCCCAGAGGTAGTTGACGTGGCGAAACCCGGCAATTTTATGGAGGTTGTTAACAGGCATCTTTTAATTCGATTGTCTTATGAATGCAATTGTGCAAAACTATTATCTTGGTAGCGAAAAAACAAGTTTAATACCGATCCGATCGCTCTAAGCGATCGGATCGCTATTTGCTAGACCCCCTCCCGCCACCGCGTCAAATTCATATAAATGATCACAAAACCCGCCACGATCATCACAAGCCGGGTGACGAACCCAAATAACGGGCCAGGGATATCGATAAAAGTGAGAAACGACAACTGAATGCCCACCAGGCTGAGAATGAGCGCCATAAAACCGGTTCCGGCCAGCAAAAAACCAAGGATGATCCAGAGGGATTTCATAATGAGTGGATATGTCCGTTTAAATACGCCTTTTACCGGCATTTGAACGGGCGTTAAATGGAAAATGTTTAAACTTTTACGAGGCAAATATACAACGTTGCCCCGGATCGGCTTTTACATCTGCACAACATCCGCAGGATATAAATTTCTGCCTTCCGGAAAGCGCTTGTCCTTATAAAACGTTACTTTTGCAGCATTTCAAAGAGAACCGAACGGATAATAACCTGCGAATGGTAAAATTGATTGAATGCCCGCGCGACGCCATGCAAGGCATACCTGCTTTTATCCCGACAAAGACCAAAGCAGCCTATATCAATCAATTGTTGAAAGTCGGCTTCGACACCATTGATTTCGGAAGTTTTGTTTCCCCCAAGGCGATTCCCCAAATGAAGGATACCGCGGAAGTACTTTCCCTGCTGGACCTGCAGGACAGCCGTTCTGCATTGCTGGCCATCGTGGCCAATCGCCGGGGGGCAGAGGACGCCGTTGTGTTTGAGGAAATTTCCTGCCTGGGTTATCCCTTCTCGGTTTCCGAAACCTTCCAACTGAGGAATACCAACGCCACCATTGAAGAATCGCTGGCCCGTGTGGCAGAAATCCAGGAGATTTGCCAGCAACGCCGCAAAAAAATGGTGTTGTATATTTCCATGGGTTTCGGCAATCCCTATGGCGATCCCTGGAATGTGGAGATCGTGCAGCGTTGGGTTGATCAACTGGTCGGCATGGGAATTGACATTTTTCAGTTGTCAGACACCATTGGCGTCGCAGGCCCCGAAAGCATCAGCTACCTCTTCAGCAACCTGATCCCGGCGTACCCCGATATCGAATTCGGCGCCCATTTTCATACCACTCCGATGGCCTGGGAAGAAAAGATCCGGGCCGCCTATGAAAACGGATGCCGGAGGTACGATGGGGCAATCCGGGGTTTTGGCGGCTGCCCCATGGCAAAAGACGAACTCACCGGCAATATGCCCACTGAAAACATGGTCGGATTTTTCAACCAGGCCCGCGAAAATACGGGCCTTGATCCGGCTGCGTTCCGAAAAGCGGTGGAGATGACAGGTAGCGTTTTTCCGGTGAGCGCCTAGCGATCCGATCGCTTCAAGCGATCGGATCGCTAACGGACCTGCTATTTCAGCACCTTGTAAGCGTGCCGCCAGTCGTTGCGCAAAAAACCCGGAATACACCAGAGGATGCAAAGCGGTTCGATGGCGCGCGCCGCTTCCACCTTGCCTAAATCGTCCGTTTCCCAACCAAATTGTTCCAGAATGTTCGTTACCTGCTGTTTGGCGTTGTCGTCGTTGCCGCAAATAAACATGGTGGGTTTGATCCCGCCCAGATCCGGGTTGACCATCAGCGCATTGCCAACCGAATTGAAGGCTTTTACGAAATGCACTCCCGGAAAACCGCTCTGAAGTTTTTCCATCAGGGAATGGTTCAGATCGGTGTAAAATTGAAGCACCCCGTTCACGGGTGGCGCGTCGGCGAGGGGATTGGTGGTGTCTATGACAGCCTTTCTTTCCATATTCGTTTTCCCGGCCATATCCAATACCTTCTCTGCGGCCGCGCCTTTAACAGCCAATACAAGGATCTCCCCAAAAGCTGCGGCGTCGGCAAACGAACCCAGGGTGGCGCCTGCACCGGATTTTTGCTGCCAGTCGGCCAATTTGGAAGTATCCCGTGTGCCGACCCGGATTTCGTACCCGTGCCTGAGAAATCCTTCCGCGAGGGTCCTTGCAACCACGCCGGAGCCTAAAATGCCAATTTTTTTGCCCATAATTTTTTATTTTTGTATATACAAGTATAAATGAAAAAAAATTAAACTTCCAGTTTTAACGCTGAGTTGTATACCAATGTGGTCAAATGATGGGCTGCTTCCTCTCCCAACATGTTGACATACCGCCTGTACAACTCCGACCAGGCCGATCTTACCTGCCCATCCAGCGCCACAGAGGCGGGCGTTGGGAAAACCAAAGTGGATTTTCCTTCAGAAACCCGGCGGGCCAGGTGCTTGTCCTCCAGCTTTTCCACCAGCCTTGTAATGGTAGAAGGCGACAATTTCATCATTTCCGCTGAAGAAGAAGAAGAATGTCCTGATTTCCCGGATGGGAACGGGCAACCGCAATGACACATGAATTGTTTCTTATTTCGAAAGGCAAATACGGGCCTGCCGGCAAAAGTCGTTAACTTTGCAGCTCGGTTGATAAAACAGCATGAAACAACTGGATAAACTTGTGATCAGCAGTTTTATCCCGCCCTTTATCGTCACCTTTATGATCGCCATATTCGTTCTGCTGATGCAGATTCTTTGGCTTTACATCGACGATATCGCAGGGAAGGGATTGGGACTGTTTTTGTTGATGGAACTGATCGGCTATAAATGTGTCGGCCTGATCCCCATGGCGCTTCCGTTAGCTATCCTCATCTCGACGGTCATGGTTTTGGGCAACCTCGCAGAGCATTACGAGCTTTCCAGTTTTAAATCGGCCGGCGTTTCCTTGCTCAGGGTGATGCGTCCGCTGGTCGTATTCGGCGTATTTGCCATGGGTTTCTCCTATTTGTGTTCCAACAACCTTATTCCGGTGGCCAATTTGAAATTTGGTTCCCGGATGTACGATATCCAGCGACAAAAACCTGCCCTGCGCCTGGATGCAGGCGTTTTCAATGAAGATTTTGAACAATATGCCATACATATCGGCCAAAAAGGGCGGGACGGCCGTTCCATCAAAGAAGTATTGATCTATGACCACCGGGAGTCGAACCGGGGGCAACTCAGTGAAACAGTGGCGGAAGGCGGTGAAATGTATTCCACACCGGACGGCCGCTATTTCATCATGAACCTTCAAAACGGTCATCAATACATTGAAACCCAGCCGACCACCCAAACCAGCCGCAATCAATTCCCTTTTATCCGGGTCGCTTTCAAAAGCTGGAACAAAGTTTTTGACCTTTCCCAGTTTCAACTCAGCAGGACAAACGAAGAGTTGTTTAAACAAAACCGGAGCATGCTGAGCAGCGGACAGCTCGAAGACGCCATCGATTCCATCTCCATGCAGATCCTCGACCGGCGGAAAACCCTGGCCAATCAGGTGGCTGTTCAGTTTACCTTTATGCCGAAAGACACGGCCTTCCAGCAAAACGAACCAACAGAGAATACGCCGGCCGGAGTGATCAGGGATACTGCAAAGGTGATCTCAATCCTGCCGGATACTGCAAAAAACAAACGCCTGACCGCAGCCGAACCGGATCCGGCCAATCCAGCCGCTCCTGCGATCACAGGATTAATGCCGGGAAATAAGCGGTTGATGAAGGCCGAACCGGAACAATACCAGTTGGATTCCAGCAGTAAAGCTGCAAAGGCATTATTCAAGCTGGACTCCCTGAAAAACTTCCTTGCGCTTTTGGACCATATGCCGTCCTACGAACGGAGAGCCGTATTGGACAAGGCCCAGAATCAGGCCAGGGCTATCCGCAGCCAGGCCGAAACGGCCGACCGCAGCCTCGACAACCTGCTTGAAAACAAGGTCAAATTTATTTACGAGTTGCATACCAAGTACAGCATGGCCGTGGTTTGCATCATTTTTGTCTTTATCGGCGCCCCCATGGGCGCTATCATCCGCAAAGGCGGCTTTGGGTTCCCGATCCTGGTGTCCATTGTATTTTTTATGCTGTTTGTCATCCTGACCATCTTTTGCCGAAAAATAGCCGAGACGTTTGCCGTTCCGGCCGCGATGGCTGCCTGGATCCCCTGTGCAGTCCTTTTTCCGATCGGTATGTTTGTAACCTATAAAGCAATGCGCGACGCCAAAACCCTCAATTTTGAAAGATTGAATGCGCTGTTCAGCTATTTGTTCAAGAAATTCAGACCCTTAATGCCGGGAAGATGAACCGAATTCTGAAGGAGAACCGTTTCTTTTTTAGTGTGGCGGCCTTTTGGCTTTTATCCGGGCTTATCCTTGTTTTGGTTGTTCCGCACGGAGAGGAGGTTTTGTTCCTCAACCGGAACCGGACGGCCGCAGCCGATCTTTTTTTCAGGGTCTGGACGCAGATGGGGGAGCCGGCGGCATATATCATCAGTTTGTTTCTTCTGCTCTTTGTGCGGTACCGGTCGGCAATCATGGTACCCTTGCTGGGTTTCAGCGTTTCTCTTCTGACCTTCTTTTTCAAGGAGTGGTTTCATTACGACCGGCCGTTTTTGCATTTCAGCAAGGCCGGCCTTTGGCACCAGTTCGACCCGGTTGAAGGCATCCAGGTTCATGGCGGCGCCAACAGTTTCCCTTCCGGTCATGCGATGTCGGCCTTTGCTTTGTTCACATTTGTCGCTTTGAATCTTCCTGAAAAAAAGAAAGCAGGGTTGCTGCTCATCCTGTCAGCCATCCTGGTAGGCGTTTCAAGGATCTACCTGTTGCAACATTTTTTGCGCGACGTCGTCTTTGGTTCACTCCTCGGCATTCTGCTTGGCGTTTCGCTTTATCTTACCCAGGACGCGTTTGCCAGACAGCCCGGGCATTGGCTGGACAAAAAACTCCGCCTGAAAGCCAAAAAAACCGCTGCGTAAATAGGACGGTTTTTTGGGCTGTCTCATGCCAAGACCTTTACAGTTCAATCAATTGTTGATTCCACGCCTGTGGCGTGGCAAGTCGTTGATGCGTTGATTTGTTGATTTGTTGATGCGAGGAATCGAATCAATCGCCCGCCCGGCCTGCGGCTCATGCGGGTAAAAATCAATCGAATCAATCGAATCAATCGAATCAATCGAATCAATCGAATCAATCGA
>CAZLEF010000124.1:0-14174 GCA_964558465.1 uncultured Lewinella sp.
TGGAATCTTTATATATGTTAAACTTAAGTTGACGCCCATGCGCCACAGGCGTGGTGGCACGCACATCAACGAATCAACAAATTCCTTAACTTTGATCGCCGGGATCATCACCCGGTTTCATCCACCCAGTTCAACCCAAGTTTTATGAAGCCATCCCTTCTTTTTTTTCTTTTCCTTTCTCTGATGCCTGGCCTTTTTGCCCAAAACCCTTCCGGCGGACAATACCTCTTTATTCTGGACGGTTCGGGTTCGATGTGGCAGAAAATCGGATCCGATTACAAGGTTACCCTCGCCAAATCGGTGATGAAAAACCTGGTGCAAAAACTGCCGGCCGATGCACGCGCAGGATTGATCGCATATGGACATACCCGCAAAGACGATTGCAATGATATCGAAACCCTGGCTGCCCTGGGCCCGTTGGATAAAACAGCGCTTCAGGCCAGGTTGGACGCTATCAATCCGCAAGGCAAAACCCCTATCGCCATGTCGATTAACCATGCATTGGCCCTGATCCGGCCGGAAACGGCGCCCGTTACCATTATCCTGGTCAGCGACGGCCTGGAAACCTGCGAAGGCGACGCCTGCGACCTCGTCCGGAAAGCGCGCGAGCAAGGTGTAAAGATCACCCTGCATGTGGTGGGGTTCGGCATTGAAGAAAAAGACCTTTCCACGCTGGAATGTATCGCGCAGGCCGGCGGCGGCCGGTATTTCCCCGCCAATAACGCGAATGAACTCGCCGACGCCCTCGACCAGACGGTGGAAGAACCCGTGAAAGAGGGTGGATACCTTTCTGTGAAAGTAACCCAGAACGGAAATTTGCTGGATGCAATGGTGAAAGTGTTTAAAAAAGGAGAAAAAAAGGATCTGTTGTCCGGCCGGACATATTCCGGCAAAGAAACCAACCCGCGTGTGCTGCTTTTGCCCGCCGGCGACTATGAAGCGGAGGTCATGGCCATTCCGCTGGATGGCAAACCGACACAAAGACTGACCGAACTGAAAATTGCCATGAACGATACTTTGGTCAAAGAAGTGGATTTTGCCAAAGGTACCTTTGAAATTCTGGTCACCCGGAACGGGGCCCTTTCCGACGCGACGATCAGGTTGCTCAAATCAGGGACCAAGGAAGCGGTTGCACAGGGCAGATCCTATAGAGATGCGGATCACAACCCGGCCAGGTATCAGGTTTTGCCAGGTTTATACGACATTGAAATCAGTTCGGTCGAGATTGAAGACCGGCCGGTCGTTCTTCTCGAAAAACAGTTGTTGACCGGCGAGGCCAGGATCTCGTTGTCGCACAATTACCCATCGGGCGAGCTGAAAGTAGGCGCCCGCCAGGGCTCTGTATTGGTAGACGTTACGGTCGGTATCCATAAGAAAAAAGGCGGCGCCTCGGTTGCTGCGGGCCGAACCTACCAGTCCGATTCCTCCAACCCGAAAACTTTCATCCTGGAACCCGGGGAATATGAGGTCCGCCTCAACCCGGTCAAACCCAAGGGCCTGGCGCCAAAAAAAATGACCGTGACGGTAACGGAAAAAGGAACGACGACGGTGACGGGCGAGTGGTGACGTATCCACCAAATTTATTTGGTTGGATCCTTTTCCTTTGAGCGAAGCGAAAAAGGGAAACTGCAAGGGGTACGACGTTGAGAGACCGGTAGAACGTACTTTATTTGCGCTCATGATAGAAAGAGAAAGGCTGCAGACACGAAACACCTTTAAACCTCAAAGAATGAAAAGCGTCTTTTACTTTTTCTTTTTGGGCTTATGCTGGGGCCCATTTAAAAAATCCTTTGGCCAGGACACCCTTGCCACGCTGCTCGCCCAAAAAGACACCGCCGGATACATCGATTACGTGATGAATGTCCGGATGGCAGACCGGGAACTCTACCCGCAGGACAGCCTGCACCTATGGCTTACCCGAAGCGTTCAATTGGCCGGACAAATGAGGGATACCACCAAATGGTTATTTGCCAAATACAACCTGGCCAATTTTTACTACGATATTTCCGATCCCGAAAGGCCCCAAAAAATGCGGGCCCTGATGAAAGAAATAGAAGGATATCCTGAAAGCCTGGGTGCAAAAAAAGTTTTGGCGCATGTATACAGTAATTACGGTAATCAGGTTGCCCTTCCCTATGACTCCGCTCTTTTTTATACGCAAAAATCGATAGACTTGCATCCTGTGGTAAAGGATACGCTCCTGTTGATGTTGAATTATAAAAACCTGTCAATGTTTTACAAAAGACAGGGAAAGCTATCCGACTGTATTACCGCCGGATATGAAGCGGTCCGGATTTCCCAATTTTTACCCTTGTACCTGCTTAACGGGCAAAATTATTTCCACCTGGCGGATTGCCTGATCAGCAACGAGAGGTTGCAGGAAGCCCGATCTCAAATTGGAAAAATGTGCGATTGGCTTGACCGGATCGATCCCATTACGGAACACCAAAGGTACCTTAGCCTGGCCAAGGATATTTCCTACCTGTACGAGCGTATCGACGATCCTGAAAACGCATTGCACTTTCAAAAAAAGTATACGGAAGTTCTGGAATCCGGTTACCGGCAAAAATGGGAAATGGAGATCCGCAGTCTTGAAGTCCTTACCAAAACACGGGAAAAAGAAAATAAAATACTGGCGCTTGAATTAAAAAGTAAAAATGAAAAATTCCGGAACAGGCAATTGTGGTGGGGAGTAGGAGGGTTGATTTTTCTGACGGCATTTTTATTTTTATTTTATCGGTACCGGCAAAAATATTTATCGCGCGAAGCCGACCGGCTTAAAGAACTGGATGCCTTTAAAACCCGCTTGTACACGAATATCACCCACGAATTCCGCACCCCGCTCACGGTTATTTTGGGTATGACAAAACTGATCGCGGACAACCCGTCGGAATGGCTGCATCAGGGCGCCGACGCTATCCGGCGCAATGGTCGTCAATTGCTGGATCTGGTCAACCAGATGCTCGATCTGGCCAAACTGGAATCCGGAACCCTGTCGCTGCACCGCCGGCGGGGCGATCTGGTCTTGTTTTTAAAGTACCTCACCCAGGCTTTCCAATCCTTTGCGGCAGCCAAAAAAATCCACCTGCGGTTTGATTCGGAACCGGCTACCCTGGAAATGGATTTTGATCCCGATAAACTGACCAAGGTATTTTCCAACCTGATTTCAAACGCGCTGAAATTTACGCCAGAGGACGGCCATATCGATATCCGGATCACGGGCGGGGAAAACCAGGCCGAGGTGCGAATTGCCGACACCGGAACGGGCATCCCGGCAGCGTATTTACCGTATATTTTTGATCGTTTTTATCAGGGGCAACACGGGTCGGACAGGCAGGCAGAAGGAACCGGGATCGGCCTTACTCTGGCAAAGGAATTGATCCACCTGATGGGCGGGACCATCACTGTGAAAAGCAGCCCGGGCCGGGGTACGGAGTTTACCGTTTTGCTGCCCGTTCAACTGGAAACCGCAGATCGGTGGAATCCCGTCGATTCAGAAAATGCCGGCGCAGACCTGGCGTTGCCGACCCTGGAAAACCCGGTGGAAGAAGACCTGCCGGTTGCCCTCATCATCGAAGACAACAAAGACGTGGTGCAATACCTTTCGGCCTGCCTCAAAAACCAGTACAATCTGGAAATCGCTTTCGACGGCAAAAGGGGCATCGAAAAAGCCCTTGAATTGGTACCGGATATTGTGATCAGCGATGTAATGATGCCGGAAAAAGACGGTTTTGAAGTGTGCAGTACACTGAAACAGGATCTGCGCACCAGCCATATTCCCATCGTATTGCTTACGGCCAGGGCCGATAAAACGTCCCGGATGGATGGCCTGGAGCAGGGCGCCGATGTTTACCTGGAAAAGCCTTTCGACCAGGAAGAACTGGAGGTACGCCTTCGGAAACTGATCGAATTGCGAAAACGTCTGCGCGAAAAATACCAGGCAGCCGACCTGGATCAGGTGATGCCAGGAAAAGAAACCGACCCCGAATTGCTCTTCTTGAAACAACTGGAACAAGTTGTACTGGCCAACCTTGACAATGACGATTTTAAAGTAGAACCCGACCTTTGCCGGGCCATGACGATGAGCCGTCCGCAACTCTACCGCAAGATCAAGGCCATCAAAGATCAGTCGCCATCCGAATTCCTGCGCACCGTGCGCATGCAGAGGGCCCGGCAACTTCTGCAGCGCACTGGCATAAGCGTGAGCGAAGTAGCCCGGCAAGTGGGGTTCAAGGAACATTCCCATTTTACGCAGGTTTATCATACTACCTTTGGCGAAACGCCTTCCGATATGCGTAAAGTATAGATTATCAGCATATTGTATTTAGATTGTAATTTTCCGTTTACTGGCCAATCCTTCTTTTGAACGCTTTTTGACAGTAAAAGAACGCCGGATGACAGGGTTTTTGGGGGCGGTATATGCAAATTTGTGAAAGGTCCTTTCAAAAATCAGCAACTATTATTTAATGGTTCTTATCTCTCCTGCAGTGGCTGGTAATTAGCCATTATTTTTCAAATTGATTTTCGAGTCGTTTATGTGTTTTTTATGCTGCAGGATTGCGGCGTAGTGAAATTTTACTTGTAAGGAAAAATAAAAAATAATACAAAATGAACTTTGATTTTCAAATTTCCGAGGGCGTACTTATGGAAGCCTTACGAATCAATGTAGAGCGCCAGTTACTCGTACAAGATCTTGGTGTGGGGGGGATTATGGATATTCCTTTCAATTTATTTTCTAGCGGTGTTGAACCCGGTGTGCTCAATCATATGACTGTGTCTGCTGTTACTCTTTCTCGTACGCCAGGTTCTATTGCACCTGCCGATACGGTAACAATAATGCTTCCACCAAGAAGATGGAGGCCATTGGGCGAACCAAATATTAGGTCAGTTTTGGTTGAGCCAATACTGATTCGAGTTCTAATAGATCTTCACTGTGTAAGACTTTCCGATCTGTTATTAGCAGGTGGCAACCCGGTGCCAACAGAACAACTGGTAATTTTCCAGATGCGTGCAAATTTCACCCTCGCCCCACCTGAAATCTTTGAAAACTCTTTACGATTGTTTGTACGGATTGCCAGTATTGAAGTTGGTATGGGAGGAGTATTCCCGGATCCGAGCCGTTTTCCAGAACCTGAAGGTACGGCTCTTCGTACAATTGTTAATAGGCTGAATACGCCGGCGTCTTTAAGCCGAATTGCGAGTATTCCACCTATTGTAATTAGTTTCGCCGGCATTAGCAATGAGCTTGGTCCTGATTTTCGATTATGGAATGCTGGTATCAATTTTAATCCTGGCGTATTGACGATCCGAATGCAGTTTGATAGGATTGAATTAATAGAGGATACAATGGAGAGGATCAGTACAGAATGGTTTTCTGATTGGTACTCATTTTATTTTTTAAGTCTTACAAGTATTGTGTCGCGTCTTAATGGCGCCGGGTGGGCACTCTTTTTTCCTTCCTTATTTTTCCAACGAAGGGTAGAAACGACTATTGTTGAAGCGTTGGCAGGTAATCCTCAATTTGTGCTTAACCCAGATAATATGCCTTATGCTGTTTGGAGTATAATAGGAGGTATGCCTACAATATTGAGTCCATGTATACCTGGAGGACAAGCAGAAATCCTCACAAGATTTTCCGCATCTGCAAGAGGGGTATGCATACCATTCGGGTTTGATATTGATGTAAATTGCTCGATCCGCCTCCAGTTTAGTCTACCCCGTTCTGGAATAATTCGTGCTGAGATGCACCTTGATTTTACTCCGGACGTAGGTGATGCCGCGCTTTGTTCAATTACCAACTCTTTACTAGCTTCAGCTGCCGGTTTTGTAATAGGCGGCACGTTTGGTGGGTATCCAGTAGCGGCCATCGGGGCTGCGATTTTTGGCGTCGCTGCAGGAGTAGGTACTTTGAGCGCCATATATTTAGAAGGCCCTGATTCATTTGAAACGGATACTATTTTGCCAGTTGAAGGCTCGGATCGAGATTATTACACCGAGCTTGCATTGCCTATACCAAATGATCCTTTTTTGGGCATTTTTACATCCACAGCCCTTAATGCATGTATGGACGGATTAGCTGTTACAGGTTCCATAACACCTTCTGTCAACACTTTTTCATTGTTAGGCACGCTCAGTCAGGATGAAGGTTTTCGGTGGAAAGCCCTTGACAATGTATGCCCTCCACCGCCACTTACCCCTCGTATTATAGGTTTTTCAGAACTTATATGGACCCGGGGACCGGGAAGGAATAATTTCCCTACTGTCTATTACAATATTGCTATCCTGGAATCAATGCCTGAAGGCTACACAAGTACGAGTATTCGTATACTCCCCAATCTTTCTCTGGGGCGGATTTATTTTGAAATTGATGAAAGTTACGCTAGGCTGCTTCGAGACCGGGCAGTGGAAGAAGGTTTGGAACTTCCTGGTTTCAGATTGCTTCTTCAAACAAATCGGGGTGCTCGTCTTATTTTTGTAAGAGGGAGTGATGGAGAACTTTCTGACATAGCGTTAAGGGATCTGGAGGAAATAACAAGAATCAGATGTGATCTTCGAAGGGAGGCAATGGAGGAACTTAAGCGCCGTGCTAGCGAACTTCTTGTTTTTCTCAGGCCTGTAACGCCTTTTCATGAATTTGATCCAATCGATGTACGGGAATGGATTATAACAGCCTCTGGTTTTCAACCGAATGAAGTACTCCGGATCGGCAGAAATTTATCCAAAAATAATCAAAATATTGAGCTCTCTCCAATAATAGAGGTTAGCCCAAATGAGAATGGACTGGTTGCATTCCATTTTTGGGAAGAAATGAATCCGGCCTTTGAAGCGCTTTTAATGGATATAAAATCTCATATGACTATCCTATCGGGCAATAGTGGACAGGTTTTTGTTGGGTGCAAGCAATATGAGTATACTGCTAGTATAAGGGTGTATGGGGAATATCGCGATCACGCCTTTTTCCGCAGAGGAAATATGATTCAACTTGCTATTTTAACCTCACTGGGAGTAAGCGTTTATGGCGTATCCAATCCAATATCACCTCATTTGGTAACAGCTATTCAATTAAAGGGCTTACAATTAATTAGGTCTACACAACAGGGAGGCTTTGTCTTATGGAATGAAACAGAATCTTGGTGGCTCAATGAAAATGGGGTGAAAAAAAGAATCATTAATGAAAAAAATCCAGTTCTTTTAGCCGGAATTAAATACGGTAATGCTACGGGGATTATCCAGGGACAAACTCCAACGGTTAAAAGAATCGGAGAATTATCTGCATTAATATCTGAAAACGAACAATATATCAAACTATGTCGTTATCTCCGGTTTGATAGTAATTGATTGAATAGCTCCCTGTTTATTCGCAGTTGTTTTTGCGAATTAGGTTCTGCACCTTCTTGTATTAATGGAAAGGATAGAAAGTCCCGTTGGTTCTTTTTAGGATCTCTGAAACAATAACTGTCGGATTTGGAGTAATCCCTTTCGTGTCTAAACCCTGAAAAGATAGATTTTACAGAATTACCTGGGTTCTTCAAAACCCGACAGTTATTTCCGCAGCAATCCTTAACAGGGACTGTAAATTTTATTCACCTCAAAACCAAAAAAAAAATGATTCTTGGACAAAATGTTTTGGCGCATGGCGCCGACCCAACCGGCAATGCCGATTCAACCCAGGCGTTCAACAACGCGATGGATGCACTGCCTGAAACAGGGGGTATCGTTTACATTCCGGCCGGCCGTTATTGGATTCAAAACGGACCAATAAAACCTGCCAAATCAGTCTCCTTTATTGGCGCAGGGGGTGTTGCGCGTACAGGCGGAGGTTGGGGCGGCAGTGCTACAACCTTGTTTTTTCCGCTGAATTGCGACGGTTTTGAAATCACAGAATCCGGCGCCAGGGGAATCCGGATTGAGAACCTGGCCGTCGTCCGTGGGCGCCCGAAATCACTTTGCGCCCCGGGTGATTTTGAAGGCTTTCCTGAAGGAACCCCTCAATATGGTCACCGTGGTATTTATGCCGAATTGGGTTTTTTTGCAAAAAACCTCTATTTGGTCCGTTGGGAACGTGGAATCCACCTGGCCGGCCGGGAATCTTTGGCTAGCAATACCAATGGATTCCGTATTGAGAATATTTTTGCCGAGGACTGTTATTGGGCAACCTTTGTACATGGAAACAATGCCCAGGCCGGGAGTTTCAGGAATATTTTTGCCTTCCAATGCCAGGGCGGTATTTATGATTCGAGTTCTGCCGGAAATGGCTATTCGGATTGTTATGTGGAAAATCCTTACAACGCGGTGGACGTACCCTACTACCTGGACAGCGCCAGTCAATTGCGTAATTGTGGGGCTGAAGCCCCTTTCGCTTCTCAAATTGCAGTTGCGCAAGTGATCGGCGGTTTTTCCAATAACCTGATTGAGGGTATTCCTGCCCGGATAGACTCCCTGAATTTCTCCGTTGCTTCAATGGAAACGGGCGACCAGGTCCGGATTTCTTTGGACAGTGGCACACCATTGGCAACGGAGATCACGATTTCCTTTGAGGCCGGGGAATACACGCCGGAGGGGATTGTCAGGCAAATAAATAGCATCTTTCCCCATAGACCTGCTATCGCCAGGGCAGATGTGTTTGACGGCTCATTTGTTGTAAGAGGCAGGGTTCCGCATTTTACGGGTAATATTTCAATTTCCGAGGTCGGATCCGGAAACGTGCTTCCTCGTATTGGATTTCCAGTTAATCCGGATGGAACACCCGCTCATTCCCGCTCCAATACAGGAGCCAATCGAGGGCAAATCATAACTTCTACCTTGACGTCCCATCTCAAACTATCCAATATAACGGGCCCATTGGGTTCGTTTGGGGTTTCCGAGCATATTGAGGTAAATATTGCCGGTCGGGGTAATGTACCCATCATGTGGGAAGCCCGCGGAGAAACGGCTGAAGGTGTAGAATATGGATTGGCTCGGATCAGACAAGACAGCTTAGAAGACCCTGATGATCCGGAAAGCCCACTGGTTCCTCACAAACGGCGCTGGGCTTTTGTTCAGAGCGTCAATGCCGGGGATGATTACGGATTTTTAGGATTCACGGGCGCCCAGGATGAAATGGGCGCAGGTCAGACTTTGGTGTACCGAGGTTTGTGGATTACCGGAAATCCCGCTGTGCTGTTGACCAACCGAAGGCCGGATAATACGCAAGGACGTGTTGGCGACTGCGCCTGGAATATGTCCGAAAATCCACCGAGATTTTACAGAAAATATGAGGTGGATGATGAAAGTATACCGATGTGGCGAGAGCCTGAAGATATTTGAACACTTAATCGCTCAAATCCTTTTATTTCCAATTCCCCGCATTTTTCATTTCACTAAATCAAAAATACTTTGCCACTATTAAAGATGAATGGGGGAGACTGGGTTATAAAGTAAATATTCTTCTATTATACTTCGCGCCGCCCCGCGCCATGGCGTGGGGCGGCGCGAAGTATAAATTAAATCCATTAAATTCGACCCAAAAAAGAAACCATGACCAAATCCGAAATCCTCCGCCAACTTCCCCAAAAACACCGTGAATTTGCCGACTATATCCTGTCCCTCTCCGACCAGGAATTCCTCTCCTCCGCCAACGGCAAATGGACCCCCGGCCAGCAACTCGATCATATCCGGCGCAGCGTACGCCCGCTGGCCCTGCTTCGCATCCTGCCCAAATTTATGGTCCGGTTGATCTTCGGCAAGGCCAACCGCCCGTCCAAAAGTTATGAAGGACTGGTCAAAAAATACCAGGCTGTCCTGGCCGACGGCGGCAAAGCTTCCGGCGCCTTCATACCCAAAGCCATTACCCTGGCCGATAAGGAATCCATTAAAAAAGAAATGCTGCAATCCGTCAATGCCCTCGTCCGCGGCGTCCAAAAATACCCGGAACACCAACTGGATACCTTTATCCTGCCGCACCCCTTACTGGGCAAACTCACCCTGCGCGAAATGCTTTATTTTACCCTTTACCATGTTGAACACCACCAAATGGCTACCCGGCGGAACCTTTTATAATTGGTTAGGGTCGATTCGCTCGCCGAAATCGTTGATGCGTTGATTTGTTGATTTGTTGATTCGAGGGGCGCCGTTCTAATCCAATCAATCGAATCCCCGCCCAGTCCCCTCCATACTTCCGGGCCCCATGCGGGTAAAAATCCGATCAATCCAATCAATTGAGGAATTGAAGAACCGAGGAACCGAGGAATCGAATCAATCGTATCAATCGTATCAATCCAATCAATTACAAAAATCCCTACCTTTGCCCATCTTTTAACAGGGTTTTTACCAAGAGAAAAGGAAGTTAGTTTGAAAGGAGATCAGGGAACGGAGAATCTGGATCAAGGATGGAAGAAAGGAACGAGGGCCACCCTCTCACTCTCTCACCCTCTCACTCTCTCACTCTCTCACTCTCTCACTCTCTCCTCTTCGGAAAAGCCTTCGAACCTTAACAGTATGAGTACCAAACCAATCCGCTCAGCGCTCATTTCCGTTTTTTATAAAGACGGCCTCGAACCGATCATCCGCCAGCTCGACCGCCTCGGCGTGCAGATCTTCTCCACCGGCGGCACCCAACAATTTATCGAATCCCTCGGGGTCAGCGTACAGACCGTGGAAGGCCTCACGACTTATCCCTCCATCCTCGACGGCCGGGTCAAAACCCTGCACCCCAAAGTGTTCGGCGGTATCCTGGCCCGGCGCGAAGACCAGCACCTCGCTCAATTGGAACAATACGATATCCCGGAGATCGACCTCGTGATCGTCGACCTTTACCCCTTCGAAGAAACGCTGCTGCATACCCGGGACGAGGCTGCCATCATCGAAAAGATCGACGTCGGCGGGATCGCCCTTATCCGGGCCGCAGCCAAAAATTTTAACGACGTGGTCATCGTCCCCTCCCGGGAAGACTATCCGTTCCTGCTTCAACTGCTGACGGAGAAAAACGGACAAACCGATCTGGACGACCGCAAAAAACTGGCCCAACGCGCCTTTATGGTCTCTTCCCACTACGATACGGCCATTTTTAATTATTTTGACATCGAGGGAAAGTCCGCCGGCTTCAAACGCAGCGTGTTGCATTCGGAAGGACTGCGCTACGGTGAAAACCCGCACCAGAGCGCTGTTTTCCACGGCGACCTGGATCATATGTTCGACAAACTGGGCGGCAAGGAATTGTCCTATAACAACCTCGTCGACGTCGACGCAGCCGTGGCCCTCATGCGCGAATTCCGCGACGCCGGCCCCACTTTTGTCATCCTGAAACATACCAACTCCTGCGGGGTCGCTACCCGGCCCACCATCCTTGAAGCCTGGAAAGCCGCCCTTGCCTGCGACAGCATTTCCGCCTTCGGGGGTATTCTGATCGCCAACCAGACCATCGACCTCGATACGGCATCCGCCATCGACGAAATATTTTATGAGGTGCTCATTGCGCCGGCCTTCACTCCTGATGCCCAGGAAAAATTGCTGAAGAAAAAGAACCGCATCCTCCTGCGCATCAAGGATTTCATCGTCCAAAAACGCAGTTTCAGAAGCCTGCTCAACGGCATCATCGAACAGGATACCGACCTGAAGATCGAATCGGCCGCCGAATGCACCGTGGCTACAAAAACCGCTCCAACCGCCGAACAGATCGAAGACCTGCTGTTTGCCAATATTTGCGCCAAACACCTGAAATCCAACACCATCGCCCTGGTGAAAAACCGGCAATTGGTGGGCATGGGCTGCGGACAGACCTCCCGCGTCGATGCCCTGAAACAAGCCATCGTCAAAGCCAGACATTTTGGTTTCGATCTCGAAGGCGCCGTCATGGCCTCCGACGCGTTTTTCCCGTTCCCGGATTGTGTGGAAATTGCCCACCATGCCGGTATCAAGGCGGTCATCCAGCCCGGCGGCTCGATCAAGGACCAGGAGAGCATCGATTATTGCAACGCCCACGGCCTGCCGATGGTCATCACCGGCGCCCGGCACTTTAAACATTAACGGAACGTTGGATGAAAAAAAAGCCCCGCTCGTTCGCGAGGGTCTTTGACCCGATGCGGCAACCCGGCAAGTCTCTGACTTGCGCAATTTCCCCGTTCGCAAGGATCAGTTGCCTGTTGCGGCCCCATCTTTTGTATCCGTTCCTGCTTTTATTTGTCGCATCCCTTTCCACCCAGGCCCAGCCAAGGCCGACCGCCACCCCCGGAAGCAGCAGCGGCGGTCCTGGGCAAACCCGCTCCAATACCGCACAGGACCAGGAACTGGAACTGCCGGATACCTTCGGCGTGTTTATTTTTTCTGCACAGAACCCCAACCGCGAAGTCCCTTTTTCGGATTCATTGCTGGATAATGTTTTTCATCAATACGACCCTGCCCGCCGGCGCAGCCTGGATTTTATGACCCTTGGCAACCTGGGGTCGGCGGCTCAACCGCTCGTGTTCCGGCCTTCAAACCGCCAGGGATTCGACGTGGGCCTGCACCAATACGACCTTTACCTCATGCCGGGTGAAGACCTCCCTTTTTACCGGTTGCAAAGGGCTTACACCAATGTCGGCTATACGATCGGCTCCGAACAGTCGGACGGCTATTTTACCGGCAGTTTCTCCCGGAATTTCGCCAACGGCCTCAATTTTACCCTCGAACACCGCAGGATCTTTCAATTGGGCCAGGCCGACCAGTACCCCAATCAAAACACCCGCAACACCTTGTTTGCCACAGGACTCTGGTACCACAGTAAAAACGGCCGGTACGACGGTTTTTTCAGCGTGGCCGGCAATACCATTCAGCAGCAGGACAACGGGGGATTGCTGGCGCCGCCTGTCACCGAAGGCCAATTTGCCAGCCCGGCCTCCGCCATTCCCTACCTGAGCGACGGGCAAACCCGGCATGCTTACCGCGACTGGCTTTACACCCACTACCTCAAATTCGGCGGCAAAACAGACAGCACCGGCCAGACCTCCAGGGCGTTCACCCTGGCGCACCGAATCGCCTGGCGGGATAACAAATACAAATTTTTTGATGAATTTGCGGAAAGCGACACCAGTTTTTACAACCGGTTTCCACACCTGCGCACCGACGAACGGGGAGCCAGGGTTTACATGCAATGGCAACAATTGGAAAACAGGTTCGAACTGAGCACCTTCAAACCGGCCGGAAAAACAGCGAAAACCCGGGCCCGGAGTCAGCGGGATCTGTTAACGGTCGGCCTTTTGCACAAACTCCACTCCGTCAGACTGGAACCCGGATCGAAGAAAGTCAATGACCTGTTTTTGACCGGAAAACTGGGCTTTAACCCCAATGAGACCATTCGCCTGGATGCAAACGCCTTTCTTGGAATATGGGACAACGCAGGTGATTACCGGATCGATGGAGAACTGCAATTGAGCCTGAAAAAGGCAGGAATTTTGCGGTTGAATGCCATCAGTCAATTGTACCGGCCGACCTTATTGCAGGAATCTTTTCTGCTCTCCCAGCGGGAAGTTTGGAACAACGACTTCAAATCAACCCTCGAAACCCATTTATCCGCCACCTATGAGTTGCCGGGCTTTGGGCTGGAAGTGACCGGCGCTTACAACCTGGTCAATAATTATATCTATTTTGATACCTCCGGCGTCCCGAAACAGACCGGAACCGGGTTGTCCATCACCCAATTGATGGTTAGGAAGGACTTCAAACTGGGGCGGATCCACCTTGATAATACCGTTGCCTTTCAAAAAACCGGCGAAACGGTGATCCGTCTTCCGGAAATTACCGGCAAACACGGCCTTTATTATTCCGGTGTCTGGTTCAGGGTCCTGGATGTCCGCCTTGGATTTGACGTCCGGTACAATACCAGTTATTTGGCGCCTTATTACAACCCTTTCACGGGCCAGTTCCATCTTCAGGATAACCGCGAAGTGGGGTTTTATCCCAATGTCGATGCTTATTTCGCCATGCGGGTAACCCGTTTCCGGGCCTTCATCAAATACGAAAATATCACTTCTATTCTCCGGAACGGCGAGCTGTACTACCAGACCGCTTATTACCCGTTCCCGGACGCCGCCGTCCGCATCGGCCTGAAATGGAGATTTCTGGATTGATACGATTGATACGATTGATATGATTGATACGATTGATACGATTGATACGATTGATACGATTGATACGATTGATACGATTGATACGATTGATAC
>CAZLEF010000125.1:0-14038 GCA_964558465.1 uncultured Lewinella sp.
AATCCATCACAATCCATCACAATCCATCACAATCCATCACAATCCATCACAATCCATCACAATCCATCACAATCCGTTACAATCCGTTACGATCCGTCACGATCCATCCCGTTCCGTCACCCCCCGCCACGCATCCGTCCGGAACGGCCCCATCGGCAGCCCCGCCCCGTTGTACACATTCGCGTCATCCGGGTTATCCGCCCAGGCGTACCGGACGGCAACCGGTTTCGCGATATCCGGATGCCAGACGATGATCCGGGCGCCGTCGATCCGGGCGGGCGCCCAGCGGAAGACCTGGTCTTCGCCGGCAATGGCGAACCCTTTGGGGTAACCGTACCGGCCCGTGGCGGTCAGCCCATCGGCGTAATCGAAGGAGAGGATGATTTCGCGGCCTCTGATCTCCATGCTTTTATAGACGGGCCCGCTGGGGACAACGTCTTTTTTGCCGTAGGTCCGGTTCAGGGCCGACAGGGCAAGCCGAAGGCCTACGTCCTGTTTATTGCGGGGATGGATATCGTCGGCCTGGCCGATGTCGATGGCGAGGGCCTGACCGGTATGGGGCAGGGAGAGGGTCATGGTCTGGGCTTCGCGGAGTTCTGCCCATGCACTAGAGGCAGGCGGATCTTTGGGCGCCATAAAATTGGCGAGTTGTACCCAGTAAAAGGGCAATTCGCGGCCCCAGCGGCTGCGCCAGTCGCGGATGAGCATCGGAAAAATACGGCGGTACTGGTACGCTCTCCCGGCGTTCGATTCGCCCTGGTACCAGATGGCGCCCTGGATGGCGTACGGTACCAACGGGGCGATCATACCATTGTAGAGCAGGCTTACCCGGCTGTTCGGGTTCATCGTCGCAGATTCCACCTTGAAATCCGTGGGACTGATGCGGTACCGCCATTCGCCTGACAGCGGGATTTTCTGACCACCTGTCTGGAGGTACATCGCATGCGCCTCCCCAAAGATACCGCCGCCGCCCTGGTAGTCTTCCACCCGCACGGCAATCACGTTTTTACCCGCCCTGGTAACGCCGGCGGGGACCTGGTATACACGCGGTTCGTTGTATTTGTTGTGGGTCCGGCCTATCTCGCGGCCGTTGAGCCAGGTGATGTCGGTGTCGTCGATGGGGCCCAGGCTCAGGGTGGCGGACTGGCCGGCGGTGTTGGCGGGCAGGTCGATCTCGAGGCGGAACCAGACCGTGCCGTCGAGGCCGTCCAGACCGGCTTGTTCCCACAGGGTGGGCAGGGTCATTTTGCCCCATTTGGTGGCGTCCAGGTCGGGGCCTTCCCATTTGGGCCGGCCATTTTCCATATCGTTTTCAGGCGGACCTGCCTGGCTGAGGGCAGCTTCGAGGCGTTTTTTGCGTTCTGCGGTTATTTTTTCGAGGTCTACTTGGGTAGCTGCGTCCAGTTCTTTGGCAAAAACGGGGATCTGCCTGACGGAATCCTCGCTGATCCAGGTCTCCACCTCGGTACCTCCCCAACTGCTGTCGATCAGGCCGATGGGCACGCCGAGTTCCCGATTCAGTTTTCTGCCGAAAAAGTATCCGACTGCAGAAAAAGCGACGGCGGTTTCGGGTGAACAAACCTGCCATTCACCGCCGGGAATGTCGCTGACAGCCGACGTTTGGGTGACGTGCGGCACGGTGAATAACCGGATTTGGGGATGGTTAGCGCCGGCTATCTCCTCCTCCGCCTGGTTAACCGCCGATAAAGGCCATTCCATATTCGACTGGCCGGAGCAGATCCAGACCTCGCCCACGAGCACGTCTTTGAAGCGGATCTCGTTCTTTTTGCCGGTAATGACCAGTTCATACGGGCCGCCTGCGCCGGTGGCAGGCAGATCCAGGCGCCAGGCGCCGTCCTTTGCCGGTTTGACGGGGTAGGTTTTTCCCTGCCAGGCGACGGTTATCTTGTCTTTGGAGGTTGTCCGGCCCCATACCGGGACCGGTTGGTCGCGCTGCAGTACCATATGGTCGGAGAAGATGCGGGGGAGGGTGATTTGGGCCTGGATAACATCTGTTAGAAACAGGCAAAGGATCAGGAAGATGGATGGGCGGTGCATGGATCGGTTTTTGAAGTTCAAATGTAAAAAATTATACTTGTTTTTATGAGGATGCGTGTTCCATTTTTCTGGTGTTTATCCATTCATCCGGTATTTTCCTCCCCCTGCCCTCCCGCTTCGGCGGGACAGGCTCTCCTGAGGGGGATACGGCTCGCTTTCGGATATAAATTACTGAATATCAGTATTATATACCGTATCAACCTTTAACCTTTGCCATCCAGGTACCTCTCCATCAACTCCAGATATTTTCTGCCGGTTTCCGGGTCGTCCTTCAACAAGTTGACCTTCGCCCGCACATTGGCCCGGTACAATTTAAAGAAGTTGAAGATCTCCCGGTCGGCCGGTTCCTGGATGCAGGGAAAATCGGTAAGGTATTGTTCCATGAAAGTTTCCTCCAGGTCTTTGCGGCCGTAGAAATTGAGGTCCATGCACAGGAAGGCGGTTTCGTTGAGCACGTCCAACTGGCGGAGGTGTTCGTTGAATTCGATGCAGTCAAAAATGACGGGTTCGTCGAGCAAAAAGATATTGTTGGAATGAAGGTCGCCGTGGCCGTCGAGGAAAAACCCGTGCATACTGCGTTCTTTGAGTCGCCTGGCGTTCTGGTCGAGGAAGGCGGCGGAAAATGCGACGGCCCGGTCGATGATCCTGACGGATGGCCGGCCCAGATGGCTTTCCGCGAAATGCCGGCTTTTCAGGATATCCTCAAAATCGGTTTGCATGGCCGCCACGTCGAACGAGGTATTGATCTTTTGCGTCTTGTGGTGAAAAGCGGCCAGTTGACGTGCCAGTTGGCGCATATTTTCCGGGGTGACTTCACCTGATTGCAGCAGGCGGCTCATCTGGCGGCGGTTGTCCAGGCGTTTCATTTGAACGGCGTAATCCAGAATCTGGCCGGTCTCTTCGCCAATGGAAATCCGGTGGCCGGTCTGGCGAATGGGCAGCACCCGGAGGTAAATCCCCTGGGTGAAGCGATTGTTCAGCACGATCTCCTTTTCACAATAGTGTTTGCGCAAAGCCAGGGTTGAAAAATCGAGAAACGGAAAACGAAGGTTCTTTTTGATCTTGAAGGCGTATTCAGGCGTCAGGATCACCCATGAAATGAGCGTTTCCGCCAGTTCGACCGGCCCCTGCCGTCCCGGGAAAGCCGCTTCGGCGATGATCTGATGGATCTGCTTATTGTTCATGATGCAAATTCAGGGGGTAAGTTACATCAGAACTTTTACCGGCGAAATGATTCGAAGGGTTTTACGGGATGATTCTGGTCAGGAATTGTTGATTTGGCTTGCCACCACGCCTGTGGCGTGGGCGTGGTAGATTTGTTGATTTGTTGATGCGCCTGGCGGGGTGACGACTGAATTTCGGCTACGCTCAGTTCCCACAACTGACCGCCGACACCTCCTAAACCTTCCCCGCCTCAATGCAATACGAACGCATCGGGATGGGCTCGCCGTTCAGCACAAAATCCGGCTCGACGCTTTCGGAAACCCGGGTAAATTGGAATTTATTGTTTTCCAGGACTTTTTTCCATTCTTCCACCGTATAACTTTTGAAACCATGGCGGGTCCAGGGCATTTTTTCCAGGGTTTCGCGGGAGCGGATGGCCACATACAAGCGGCCCCCCGGTTTGAGTACCCGGTGAATTTCGCGCAGGTGGTCGGAAGGAGCTTCCCAGAAGTAAACGACGTTGATGCAAAAAACCTGGTCAACAATTTCGCTTGCCAGAGGTATGGATTCGCTGCTGCCCAGGTAAAGACCAAGGCCGCCGGCGTCGAGTTTTTTGCGATTGATCTTTTTGGCTTCCGCAAACATTTCCGGCGAGTGATCGAGGCCGTAAACCTGGATGTTCTGGCCTTTGGCGTGGATCTTTTCAAAAAACCGGCCGTTGCCGTAGCCGATCTCCATGATTACCTGGCCGTTCGCAATATCCATTTGGCCGAGGGTGAAATCGTAAAGCGCCTCGTTGCTCTGGTTCATCCGGCCGGCCACTTCAAGGGCCGTTTTGCCGGAGGGTTTGCGCAACTGGGCGGCAATTGCTTTGGGGTTGGGCCCTGAGCGGAATACGGAGAGGAGGCGTTGGATGAAGCTTGTGTTTTCCATGCGGCAAAGGTAATAAATTTGGAGAGTAAAATGTTTTGGGGTTGTTTGGCCACGCCACGGCGTGGTTTGGGGTTGTTTGTTTGGCGCGAGTTCATGATCACGTCAACAACCATGGACCAATAAACCCAACCACCGGTTTCCCGGCAGAGGAAAGACAAACTTTTTCAAGAAAAGACGCATGGATGGAAAAAACGGCGGATATCACGTTGATTTGTTGATGCGTTGATTTGTTGATGCGTTGATTTGTTGATGCGTTGATTTGAAGGCGGACGTTCCAATCCAATCAATCGTATCAATCCAATCAATTATTTCACGCCTGCGCTGTTGGCGTATTAAAACTCATCGGCGGAAAGGGCGTCTGTTCCGTTTCCTGGATGAGCCCGAACTGGCTTTCAAATTTACCAATATTGTCGGCCAGAGCCCGCAGCAGCCGTTTGGCGTGTTGAGGAGTGAGGATGATCCGGGACTTGACCTTGGCCTTCGGCACGTTGGGCGCGATCCGGATAAAATCCAGAACAAACTCGGAATTGGAGTGAGAAATGATTGCCAGGTTGGAGTAGATGCCCTCGGCTACCTCTTCCGACAATTCTATGTTCAATTGATTGGGCGCTTTTTTTGAATCTGCCATGGTCAAATTATTTGGTTCTTTGACGATCTTTGGGGGCCGGCGTTGGCCTTCCCATCATTTTGTCAAAGAAGGAATTATTTTTTCTTTGTTTTTGCATTCGTTTTTTTCGGCGCAAACGCACCGGGTATTTCGGCCTCTATAAAGGCTTTGACCTGTTCCAAAGTCAGGGCGGCGGCCAGTTCCTGGGTCACCTTTTCCCCGTCAATTTTGGGAATTTTCACAAAATTTTTACCAAACCGGATATAAGGACCCCAGCGGCCGTTTTCGATGGAAATGCCTTCTTTGTCCCATTTTTGAATATAACGGTTGGCTTCCTTGTCCAGTTTCTTTTCCAGCAGATCAATCGCCTGCTCGAGGGTGATATGATCCAGGGAAACAGCCTTCGGTATATTGGCAAAAGTATCGTTCCACTTGATAAAAGGTCCGAACCTGCCTTTGCCTTTGGTGATCGGGAACCCCTTGAACGTCCCGATTGGCGCGTCTTCGGCTTCTTTCAGCGCCACCAGTTCCAAAGCCCGTTCAAAAGTCACTTCCAGCGGGTCTTCATTTTTTGGCAGGGAGATGTATTTCTCTCCGAAGCGCACGTAGGGGCCGAACCGCCCCGCACCGACCGCCACTTCCTGACCCTTGTGCTGGCCCAGGGTTTTGGGCAACTGGAACAGGGTCATCGCTTCTTCAAAGGTAATGGTTTCCAGCGATTGTCCGCGCAACAAATCGGCATACCGGGGTTTTTCATCCGGGAGGAGGTCTTCAGGTACTCCGATCTGCACCACCGGGCCTTTGCGGGTCATGCGGGTCAGCACGGTATGCCCGGTAGCGGGGTCTTTGCCCAGGATCCGCTCCGCCGTCGGCCGCTCAGCTGAGGCCAGGGTATCCTCCACCACTTTGTGAAAGGGCCGGTAAAACTTATCGATCATTTTGGTCCAGTCCTTCCCGCCGCCGGCAATATCGTCGAATTGTTTTTCAATATCGGCGGTGAACCGGTAATCCATGATATCGTCGAAATAGCTGTCGAGGAAATCGGTCACCAGCATGCCCATATCCGTTGGGAAAAGCCGGTTTTTAACGGCTCCGGTGACTTCGCTTTCCTTCAGCGGAACGATCCGGCCCTTTTCCAGCTGCAACACTTTATACACCCTTTTTTCGCCTTCCCGGTTTTCTTTCACCACGTATCCGCGGGTTTCCTCCATGATCTTGGTGATGGTGGGGGCATAGGTGCTCGGGCGGCCGATGCCCAGCTCCTCCAGTTTGCTCACCAGGCCTGCTTCGGTATAACGGGAGGGCGGGCGGGTCCAGCGCTCGGTAGCCGTCATATGGTTGAGGGGCAGTTGCTGGCCCACTTTCACGGGCGGCAGCATGCCTTTGGTCTCCTCTTCATCCTCGTCGTCTTTGGATTCCAGATAGACTTTGAGGAAACCTTCAAATTTCAATACTTCGCCAATGGCCTCCAGCCTGGCGTCGGGCAGCGTGGAGATGGCGATATCAACGGTTGTTTTTTCGAGGATGGCGTCGGCCATCTGGCTGGCAATGGCGCGTTTCCAGATCAGTTCATACAACCGTTTTTCGTCGTTCGTTCCGGGTACCGTCTGATTATTGATATAAGTAGGCCGGATGGCTTCGTGCGCTTCCTGGGCGTTGGCCGACTTGCTGGCGTAACGCCGGGTTTTGACAAACTGGGGGCCGTACAATTGTTCAACCTCCTGCGCGATGCTGTGCAAAGCCGTATCGCTCAGGTTGGTGGAGTCGGTCCGCATGTAGGTTATAAAACCTGCTTCGTACAGTTTTTGAGCCACCGACATGGTGCGGTTGACCGAAAAACCCATTTTGCGGCTGGCTTCCTGTTGAAGGGTGGAAGTGGTAAAAGGCGGCGCGGGCTTGCGGTACACCGGTTTGACGTCGATGCCGCGAATGCTGAAGCTGGCCGGGATGCATTTCTCCAGGAAGGTTTGCGCGTCTTTTTCGGTATCAAAACGCTGGGGCGACTCTGCTTTGAGGGCAACGGTTTTACCCTGGCCGTTGGCGACATCAAAAACGGCGGCGATCCTGAAAAAAGGTTTGGATTCATGCCCCTGGATCTCCCGCTCGCGTTCGACGACCAGTTTGACGGCGACCGACTGAACGCGGCCGGCTGAGAGCTGGCCTTTTATTTTTTTCCAGAGAATGCCGGACAATTCATACCCCACCAGGCGGTCGAGCACCCGGCGGGCCTGCTGGGCGTTGACGAGATTGAGGTCGACGGTCCGGGGCGACTGTATGGCCTGCTGGATGGCAGGTTTGGTGATCTCCCGGAAAACGATCCGTTTGGTCTTGTGTTCATCGAGGCCCAGCACCTGGCACAAATGCCAGGAAATGGCTTCTCCTTCGCGGTCTTCGTCCGTGGCGAGCCAGACTTCGTCGGCCTTTTTGACGTTGTCCTTCAATTCCTGAACCACTTTGCGTTTCTCCGGGGAAATGACGTATTTGGGGCGAAAGTTATTTGGGATATCGATGGCATCGTCGCCCTTTTCAAGGTCGCGCACGTGACCGTAACTCGACTTGACGGTAAAGTCCTTGCCAAGGAATTTTTCTATGGTTTTGGCTTTTGCCGGCGATTCCACAATGAGCAGGTTCTTGGGCATAATTCTTTTTTTTCAACGATTTTTAACGCTTAAGAGAGGCGTTGGGTTGCATGACCCGTCTTTCTTTGCGGTACCAAAATTGGAAGTGCAAAGGTATAAATTTTGGCAAGAGTGGACCAGCGGGAAAAAATAATCCGGTCAAATCCCTACTTTTGCGCAAAGCGCCGCATAACCCAAAACCGAAAAATGAAAGAGATCTGGTACTTTGAAGATGTGGATTTGTTCGAGATTCTTTGTCCTTACAAGTACGCTGATCATATCCGGCAGCACAATCCCTCCGTTTACCATAAACACGATTTCCTTTTTCTTCCCAACGAAACGGCCAAAGAAATTTTCCTCGTCGTGGAAGGCAAGATCAAGGTGGGTTATTACGACGACGAAGGCAACGAACTGGTCAAAGCCTACCTCTCCCGCGGCGAGATCCTCGGCGAAAAGGCCTTCCTCGGGGAAAAGGCCCACAAGGATTTTGCGCAAGTCATCGGCGACAGCGCCCAGGTCTGCAAAATGACCGTGGAAAAGGCACACGACCTCGCCCGGGATTACGCGCCGTTCAGCATGAAAATCCACAAAAAGATCGGCGACAACATCAAAAAACTGGAACGCAGGTTGGAAATCCTCTTTTTCAAAGACGTCCAGAAACGCCTCATCGAACTGCTGAAAGACCTCAGGGACATGTACGGCGCACCCTGCCCGAAGGGAAAAGGCATCCTGGTGAACCATTCGCTCACCCAGCAGGAAATGGCCAGCCTGATCGGCGCCTCCCGCAAATCCGTCTCCATCATGCTCAACGAACTGGAGCGGGAAGGCAAACTGGAACTGGCGCCGGGGAAGTTTTGGGTGCGGGAACGGGGGGTGTTGGAGTGACTGGGAGACGGGGAGACCGGGAGACGGGGAGACGGGGAGACCGGGAGACCGGGAGACTGGAGACTGGAGACTGGAGACTGGGAGACTGGAGACTGGGGACTGGAGACTGGGGACTGGAGACTGGAGACTGGAGACTGGAGACTGGGGACTGGGAGACTGGTCAGATTGCATATTTGAAAGATAAACAGTACCTTGCAGAGGCAAAACCGTCCAAAATTACCCCAATGTTATGGAAATCCTGTTACTTGCCTTTTCCAACAGTCGCGAACACCCGCTGGAAACCCTGGCGGACGAATACGCCGCCCTGAACAAAACCCTGTCGCCGCGGGCGCTGCGGCAGCATTTCCTCTCCTGGGCGATCAGCCACGCCACCCTCGACGATATTGCCTATTACCTGACGCTTTTCCGCGACCGGCTCAGCCTGTTTCTCTTCAGCGGGCACGCGGGCCGGGATGCGCTTTTTACCGAGACCGGGGAAAGCCGGGCGGCGGGTATTGCCCACTTGCTTGGCCAGTGCCAGGGCCTGAAAGTCGTGGTACTGAACGGCTGCAGCACGGCGGGCCAGGTGGAAGCCCTGCACAACGCCGGCGTGCCGCTTGTGATCGCCACCTCCGCCCCGGTACAGGACGAACTGGCCGCCCGGTTTTCCGCCCGGTTTTTCCAGGCTCTTGAGGCCGGTTTGACCGTCGGCGACGCCTTCGAACAAGCCATCGGCGAAACCCTGGCCATCCGGCCCGTGCAGGTGTTCCGCAAACTGGCCAAACGAGATGAGCAACCGCCCGATACGCCGGTATGGGGCCTGTTCCCCAACCCCGATAAACCGGACGCCGCCGGATGGAAACTGCCGCAGCACAGCGCCCATGCCGTTCACCCCCGGTTCGAACCCAACGAATTGCTGGTAGAAACCCTGTACGAAACCCTTGCCGCAACCAACCCGGCCGTAAAAGCCCTCCACGACGCGCAGGCCGACCTCGAAGAACGGCGCTCCGATATCGTGTATGAACTGCAAAAAGCCCTTCCGGCCCCCATCAGCGAGCAGGTGCGCAAATTGCTGGCCCCCTCGCCGCCCGGCTCCAACCAGGGATGGGACAAAGTGGGGGAAATGCGCCTCCAGCAACTGGCCCTGACCTACCAGATCTGCATGGAATTCCTGGTGTTTACCTTCCTGGCCCAGCTCTGGGAAACCGCCTTCCGGGAAACCGAAAACCCGCAACTGCCCGAAGCCTTAAAAGCCGAACTCGACGCCTTCCTCGACCAACAGGCCGCCGAACGCAGCCGGACCGATTACTTTTCCCTGCTGCGCAACCTGCAAAACGCCTTTCAGGGAGGAAACCGGGTGTTTTTTATTCCGGAATACGAAGAACTGAACGCCGCCTTTCTGGAAAACGACGAAGTAAAAAACGCCTGCTTTTTCCTGGAAACCCTGCGCCGCCGGGCCGAAACCGCCACTCCCGCAGAAATGCCCGAACGCTGCGAACGGGCCGAAAAAGCACTGTCCGACCTGTTCGCCCGGCTCGGATTCCTGGGCAGGTACACCCTGGCCACGGTTCGGAACATCAACGTGCACAAATACCGCCACCTCTTCCAAACCCATTTTGAACACCTGATCATGAAGTGGCACGGCGCTCAGGGGCATTACGACAAGGAATACCGGCGCCAGACCGAACTGATGGACAACCGGTCGGTGGTGCTGCTCCGAACCGGGGAAGAAGACCCGGGAAATACCCGTTTCCTCAGCCTGGCCCCCTTTATCCTGGACGAAAACACGTTTGAGGAGGTTCCTGACACGTCGGTCTCCAAACTCTACTTTTTTGCGCGCCGCGAAAACGGACGGCTCCTGTACAAATCCGTCAATTTTCCGGAAACCGATATCATCGACCTGGACGACCCGGTCTTTTACGAACGCCGGAAAAAAACCGGCAAATTCCAATTGGCCAAGGAGCAGTTCGACGCCTTTTACCAGACCGTTGTTCACCCTCAAACCCCGGACCGGCCATGAACAGCCCCTTCAAATTCCTGGACCCGTACGAACTGGGGGACCGCGACGCCTTTTTTGGCCGCGAGGAAGAGACCCGCGAGCTTTTTTCGCTGGTCACCAAAAACCGGCTGACCTTTGTGTACGGCCCCTCGGGAACCGGCAAAACCAGTCTGGTACAATGTGGACTGGGCAATCGGTTCGGCGGGGTGGACTGGCTGCCCCTGTACGTGCGCCGGGGCGAAGACATCAACGTCTCCCTGCGGCGGGCGGTGAAGGAAGCCGTCGGGCCGGCCGGCCCCGCAGAAGCCGGCCTGCACGAATCCATCCAATGGCTGTACAAACACTACCTGCGGCCCGTATACCTGATTTTCGACCAGTTTGAGGAACTCTTCATCCTGGGCGACGAGCAGAGCGAGGCCCGCGAACGCCTGCCTTTTTACGAAACCATTGCCGACATCCTGGACGCCGAGCTGCCCTGCCGCCTCCTGTTCATCATGCGGGAGGACTACTTCGGGCACCTCAACCAGTTTGAAAAAATGGCGCCCGACCTGTACCACCGCAAGCTGCGCGTGGAGCCCATGAACCGCGAGAACCTGCACCGGGTTGTGACCGGCTCGTGCAAGGCGTACGGCATCCGTTTTGGCGATGAACGCCGCGACCCCGAGCGGATACTGGACAACCTGTTCAGCAAAAAAACCGCCGTACAAATGCCCTTTGTACAGGCCTACCTGCACCTGCTGTACGGCCTGGCCGTCCGGCTGCAACCAGAGCGCAACGGCAGCCCCGTGCGGTTCGACCGGGCCGCCATCGAAGCGCTGGGGCCGATTGAAGACGCCCTGGGCGTGTTCCTGAAGGAGCAGGAAGCCGCCATCCTGAAGGATTTGAGGGAACAAAAGCTGGAACCCGACAACGACCTCGTGCGGGATGTGCTGGATGTTTTTGTGAGCGAGGAAGGCACCAAGGTCCCGATGCCCTACCTGACCGGGCCCGACGGCCGCCTCCAACTGCGCGGCAAAACCGCCGGTCCGCTCGCCGGCTTGCCCCAGCACCTGCTCGACGCCTGCCTGCACGAGCTGGAGCAAAGCCGCATCCTGCGCCGCACCGAAACCGAAATGGAAATCGCCCACGACACCCTGGCCTCCCATATCTTCCAGCAACGCAGCGATGAAAAACGCCAGATGCTGGAGATCCGCCGACGGATAGAAACCGGCTATAAGGAACACCAGGATTCGGGCGGCGCCTACCATTTCGACCGGGGCCAGCTTGCCCGGATAGAGCCCTTCCTGGAAAAAATGAAAAACACCCTGGAACCCGAATGGCTGGATTTTCTGGAAAAAAGCCGCCTGGACGCCGAACGCAAGGAAAACGCCGAAAAGGCCCGGGTGGAGCGCGAATTGCGCCTGGCGGAGGAAAAACTCGCCGCCGAGCAACATCTCCGGGAGCAGGATAAACGCGCCCGCAACCGGCAGCGACGGTTAACCGGGATGATCGCGCTGGTGGCCATTGGGGCAATTGCCGCCTCGGTATATGCCATCGGGCAAAAACAGGTGGCCGACCGGCAAACGATTGAAGCGCAAAATCAAAAAAACGAAGCGCAGGCGTCCCTTTGCAAGGCCTGGGAAGACCAATTTGCGCGCGTACAACTGGAGATCGCCGTCACT
Source organism: uncultured Lewinella sp. (assembly GCA_964558465.1). GTDB lineage: Bacteria > Bacteroidota > Bacteroidia > Chitinophagales > Saprospiraceae > JACJYC01. The sequence continues at coordinate 11,905 of CAZLEF010000125.1, forward strand.
GAACGCAATGCCGCCACCTTCATAAAAGCCGGCGAAACCCTGTACGCCCAAAAAACACAGCGGGAACTGGACAGCCTGAACAACCTGAAACAGGAACTGATCAAAAATATAGCCGCATGCGAAATAAAACAGTAATACCCACCCTCTTCCTCCTCCTTTTCTGCCTACCTCGTTTGGTCGCCCAGCCCGATCAGCCCTGCGAAGCCGTCAGGGACTGCGCCTGCCTGATGGAAAAAGCCGACGCGGCCGCCCAAAAACCCGCCACCTACGCCAGGGCGCTTAACCTGTATTTTTCAGTGACCGCATGCGACGAATCCCTGCGCGAAACCGTGGAAAGCCGCATCGCCGAATTGTTCAACCGCATCGAATTGTTGCGGAAAAACGAGGAACGGGCCAGAAAAACGGCTGCGGATAATGAAAAAAAAGCGAATAAGGCGCTGGAGGAAGCCGAAACGGCGCGCAAAAAAACCCAGGCTGTGCTGGATAAAATCTACTTTTTCAAGGACCGATTTGGATTGGCTTACGAAAACAGACGATACGGGTTCATCGATAAAAACCTGCAAACCAGGATCGGTTTTCAATACGCCGAGGCGCTGCCTTTTGATGATACCGGATTTGCTCGGGTAAAAAAATGGGAGAATTTCAATCTTGATCTTGTAAATTTGCTCATCGACACGAGCGGCGTGCAGTACCCGGTGGCCTACGATCCGCAACAACTTGTGGCGGGTATCGCGGCTTTGGATTTGCGGAACCTGGATTTGGATACGCTTCCGGTTCCTGTTTGTACTCACCAGGAACTAAAGGTCCTCTTATTGGGTTCCAACCGATTGACCGAACTACCGCCCCAAATCGGCCAATTGACTAACTTGCATGAGGTTAACCTTTCTCGCAACCAATTGACCGAACTACCACCCCAAATCGGCCAATTGACTAACCTGCGGGAGATTGACCTTTCTCTCAATCAATTGACCGAACTACCGCCCCAAATCGGCCAATTGACTAACCTGCAGTCAATTAATCTTTCTCACAACGAATTGACCGAACTACCGCCCCAAATCGGCCAATTGACTAACCTACAGTCGATTTACCTTGCTGAAAACCAATTGACCGAACTACCGCCCCAAATCGGCCAATTGACTAACCTGCAGTCAATTAATCTTTCTCACAACGAATTGACCGAACTACCGCCCCAAATCGGCCAATTGACTAACCTACAGTCGATTTACCTTGCTGAAAACCAATTGACCGAACTACCGCCCCAAATCGGCCAATTGACTAACCTGCAGTCAATTAATCTTTATCGCAACCAATTGACCGAACTACCGCCTCAAATCGGCCAATTGACAACCCTGCAGTCGATTTACCTTTCAAGCAACGAATTGACCGAACTACCGCCTCAAATCGGCCAATTGACGAACCTGCAGTCGATTGACCTTTCTGGCAACCAATTGACCAAACTACCGCCCCAAATGGGCCAATTGACGAACCTGCAGTCGATTGACCTTTCTGGCAATGAATTGACCGAACTACCGCCCCAAATCGGCCAATTGACTAACCTGCAGTCGATTAACCTTTTAAACAACGAATTGACCGAGCTACCGCCCCAAATCGGCCAATTGACCAACCTGCAGTCAATTATTCTTTCTCAAAACCAATTGACCGAATTACCACCCCAAATCGGCCAATTGACCAACCTGCAGTCGATTGACCTTTCTGGCAACCAATTGACCGAATTACCGTCCCAAATCGTCCAATTGACGAACCTGCAGTCGATTGACCTTTCTGGCAACCAATTGACCGAATTACCGTCCCAAATCGTCCAATTGACGAACCTGCAGTCGATTGACCTTTCTGGCAACCAATTGACCGAATTACCGTCCCAAATCGGCCAATTGACGAACCTGCAGTCGATTGACCTTGCTGAAAACCAATTGACCGAATTACCGCCCCAAATCGGCCAATTGACTAACCTGCAGTCGATTGACCTTTCTGGCAACCAATTGACCGAACTACCGCCTCAAATCGGCCAATTGACTAACCTGCAGTCAATTAATCTTTCTCGCAACCAATTGACCGAACTACCGCCCCAAATCGGCCAATTGACTAACCTGCAGTCGATTGACCTTTCTGGCAA
>CAZLEF010000126.1:0-13334 GCA_964558465.1 uncultured Lewinella sp.
CTACTTTTCTCGCTCATCCTTTCATAGGCCTAGTCACTCTTTACACAACCCCAGGTCGTGGTTAAATAATATGGTTGATATCCAAATGTTATAAGCGCTGAATGACAAACCGCACCGGCGACACCTCCACGCCCCGCAGGAACAGGATATAGGCCCCCGCCTTCAGGTCCGACACATCGATCAAAACGGGCTCTTCCGAAACCACCCCTATCTTCCGCCGCAGGACCATCGAACCGGTGATGTCGTAGACCTCTACCGTCCCCTCATTTTGTTCGATCGTTTTATTTCCACGCAGGGTCAGTTGCAGGTCTCCGGCAGTGGGGTTGGGATAAAGCAGGAGGGTGGGGTTCAGTAATTCATCCGGGATCGTTATTTCATGATCTTCATCAGGGAATTCGATTTTAGCGCCGCCGCCCACCACGACTAACTCGGATACTTCACAACCGTTTTTATCCTTGACTTGCACCTGATACACCCCTGCGGGCACATTAACCATCTGGTTGTCCGACTTCCAACCGGTGCATCCCGTTCCGCCGGAGTTGCACCGGCGATATCGATACGAACCATTGGCGAATGGGGTACCGCCTGCGGCAGTCACAACAATATTATATTTGCCCGGCGCGCCGGGGGAAGGCGTCACTGAAATATCGGCAATTTCCAGGAGCGGCGGATCGGTAAGGTAGGCCTCTTCTGTTACGATGCATCCGTTGGCGTCCGTAAGGGTTACGCTGTAATAACCTGCGGTAAGCTCCTGAATGAGGTTGGTCGTCTCGCCGGTACTCCAGAAATAGGAATACGGTTTGACGCCTCCTTTCCCTTTGATTTTCAGTTGCCCTGTGGCAGTACCATAACAAAGTAACTCATCGATGACCAGATTGCTGCTTAAAAGGGCCGGCTGCGAAATACCGATGGTTTTTTTGACCGTCAATCCCTGGCTATCCGTGATCGTCACCCGGTACTGGCCCTTGCTAAGGTTGCTGATGGCGGCTGTTGTGGCGCCGTTGCTCCACAGGTAGGTATAGGGTGGCAACCCACACTGGCCGGTCACTTCAATGGCCCCGTCATTGCCGCCGTAACAGGATACATTTTGTTCGCTGATCAATTGGAATTTAAAGGGTTCATCCACCAACCCATCGCAGTCGTTGTCCACCAAATCCCCGCAAACCTCCGGCGCGCCGGGGTAGGAGTTGGGGTCCAGGGGGCGGCAATCCTCGGCATCAAAGAAACCGTCGTTGTCAGAGTCTGACACATTGTCCACGTTCCCGTCGCAGTCGTCATCCAGGCCGTTCAGGATTTCTGTTCCTTCCGGGTTGACTGCCGGATTACTATCGTTACAATCCTGATTGTTAATTACAAAACCAACCCCGCAGGCGCCCCCGAATACCTGACCTGTAGTTGGGTTGCCATAACCATCTCCGTCACTGTCCAGATAGCAGGTGAAAACGCAACCGGCACTGATTTCGGCTGCAGTGCTACAACCGGAAGCGTTGTCAAAAATATCTGCCGAACCTGAATTGGCCAGGTATTCGCAAATATTCGCCAGGTTACAGACAGCAAGATTGGGGTTATTGTAAATGCCAACATAAGTTAACGAAGAAGCCGGGATATTTTCCAATCCGTCCAGACTTGCCAGTGTGGCGTTGTCCAGTACAAGAAGATAAAAATAATCCGTTCCAATCGTGGAAACCGCGCTTAAAGCAGAAATATCTGTCAATACCGGATTGCTCAGAATGGAGAGCTGCTCACTGACGCTGGCAAGGGATTCCAGCCCGTCCAGACTGGTCAGTGCAGAATTATCATAAATTTCCATGAATCCGCCAACGGAAGTGAGTCCGTCAAAAACACTTAAATCCGAAAGCCCGGTACGATCAATTTGAAAGGGTCCTCCAACCGAAGAGAGCCCGTCCAATCCGCTAATATCGGTCAACGATAGATTGGTATTCAGACTAAATTGGTATCCAACCGAACTCAGAGAAGTAAATCCGGTGATACTGGTCAAAGCAGGGTTCCCAGTGATAAAAATACTCCCCTGGGCATTCGTCAATCCGTTTAATCCGCTGATCCCGGTCAGGGAGGCATTGTCCGATATGATTACGCTGATGATAGAGGTAATTCCGTTAAACCCGCTCACACTCGTCACATTAGGATTCCCACTAATGTTAATCGCACCCACGGCGGTCAGGTTGCTGAACCCGGTAATATCCGTCAATGCAGGGTTATTGGTGATCTCAAACCAACCAACGGAGGTGAGGGTCTCCAAGCCTTCTAATGTTGTTAACGAAGCGCTATTAAGGATTGATATACTGCCAACGGAAACAAGAGAGCTCAACCCATTCAAATCGGCCAGGGCATCGTTACCCCACAACTGAAGGGTTCCGTCAATGGAAACAAGAGCGCTTAATCCGTCCAGGCTTGACAGTGCATCATTATTGGAGAACAGCAGGCTTTCGCCAATGGACGTCAACCCGCTTAATCCGCTCAGGCTTGTCAGTGCACTATTATTAAAGAACTGCAGGTCTCCCCCAACAGAAGTCACTCCGCTCAAACCATTCAGGTTCGTGATGCCTGCGCCCTGAATGACCACATTGCCCTCGATCTCCGTGCAACCGGGGTAGTTGGTCGCAAAAGCATCGATTTGCGCCTGGGTGGTAAAATTGATGGTTCCGGGGAAGGGGATGCAGGTTTGAGCAAAAACCAAACCCGGGAATAACAATAAAAGGGTAAATAGCGATTTCATTTTGATCATGGTTTAATTTTAATTGATTCCGCGTCACGGCGTGACAAATGGTGGATTTGTACCTGTCACGCCGCAGACCCGGTGGATATCTGACTGGCCCCCTCCTTCCCACGCCGCGCGTGGTACGGCGGACGGAGACTGAACTTCGGTTATGCTCAGTTCCCGAAACTGTCAGCTGACTACTTTATTAAAGCCGCTGAATGACAAACCGCACCGGCGACACCTCCGCGCCCCGCAGGAACAGGACATACGTCCCCGCCGCCAGTTCCGACACATCCACCAAAACCGGCTCTTCCGAAACGACGGTCATCTTCCGCTGGAGGACCATCGACCCGGTGATGTCGTAAATTTCCACCGTGTTTTCCTGTTCAGGCCCTTCTTTTCCGCGCAGGGTCAGCCAGAGCTCCGAGGCGGCGGGATTGGGGTGGAGTTCGAGACCGGCTTCCGGAAGGTCATCCGGGAAGTCCAGTTCCGGGAGGTCAAACTCGCCTTCTTCCCTGGCGCCTGCGCCAACGGTAACTGCCTGTGTGGTAACGCAACCGTTCCGGTCGCGTACCTCCAGGTAATAGGCGCCCGGAGATGCCGTATAGGAGTAATAATAGATACTCCCCCCGGGGCTCCAGTTGGTGCATGTTCCGCCGGCGAAACATATCCGGTAACGGTAGGGCATATTGCCGTTATAGGGGGTACCCCCGTAAACAGACGCGCCAATTACATAAAACCCTGGTGCGATGAGGTTGGGATATATAAAAGGAGTTAAAGACAGGTACGGCGGATGAGTGATGAGAGCGCTTCCCACGTAAGAACACCCATCAACACCCGTTAAAGTTACAGAATATGAGCCGGCGACCACCCCGTATATGGATTGGGTGGTGGCGCCGTTACTCCATTGGAAAGTATAGGGAAAGCTCCCATTCCCGCTTATATCTAAATGAATGCCCCCAGTGGCTGCCCCATAACAACTTACATGATAGACACTTAATCTTACATGGGGGATGTTGGGGTTATTGATGTGGAAAGTCCTGTTGGTCGTCAAACCCTGGTTATCCGTCACAGTAACCCGGTACTGTCCTACAGAAAGATTGGAAATAGCGGCCGTCGTAGCCCCTGTATTCCACAGGTATGTATAAGGCGGTTTTCCGCATTGACCCGCCACTTCGATTGCTCCGTCGCTGCCGCCATAACAGGTAACATCCTGTTTGTTCACCAGTTGGATGGTCAGCGGTTCATCCACCAGCCCGTTGCAGTTGTTGTCCACCAGATCGCCGCAAACCTCCGGCGCGCCGGGGTAGGAGTTGGGGTCCAGGGGGCGGCAATCCACGGCGTCCAGGTAGCCGTCGCCGTCGGAGTCGCCGGGAGCGATGTTGTCCACGGTCCCGTCGCAGTTGTCGTCCAGACCGTTCAGGGATTCGGCAGCCGCGGGGTTGATGTCGGCGTTGGCGTCGTTGCAGTCGCCGGCCGCTGTGATATAACCGGCAGGAGGTCCGTCGCAGGCCATTTGTGAAACGGCTTCATTGCCGAAGCCGTCGCCGTCGGCATCCTGGTAATAGGTGATGAAGGTAAAACCTTCATCGACGGCCCCGTCGCAATTGTCGTCTGCCCCGTTGCAGGTTTCTGTTCCGCCGGGGTTGATCGCCGCGTTGGCGTCGTTGCAGTCGCCGGCTGTCGCGATATAACCTGCGGGCGGGCCGTCGCAGGTGGATTGGGAAACGTTGTTATCCCCGTAACCGTCCCCGTCTGTATCGGCATAATAGGTGGTGAAGGTCAGGCCCTCGTCTGCATTGCCGTCGCAGTTGTCATCCAGCCCGTTGCAGGTTTCCGTTGCGCCGGGGTTGATCGCTCCGTTGGCGTCGTTGCAGTCGCCACCGCCCGACAGGCCGGAGTTGCGGTAGTTCAGGCCGGGAGAAGTACACTGCGCCACACCCGTACCGGTATAGTAGTTGTCGTTATCGGCATCAAGGTACCAGAGGGTATTCGGATTGAGGGCGGAGTCAAAGTCGTTACAATCCAGGTTATTGGATACAAAACCCGCGCCGCAGGTCCCGCTGAATAGCTGGGTGGCCAGGGGATGGCCGTAACCGTCCCCGTCCTGATCCCGGTAACAGGTCACACAGGACATGGGTGATCCCTGGTACTCATAAGCGCCCATATCCACTGCGCTGCCGGGGAAAGGCCGGGGTTGTCCGTCGAGGTCGGTCGCCGGGGCGCTTGCGGCGGTTCCGGCATTGATAGCAGGCGAACAGGAGAGCAACCGGAGGTGGTCGTCCTGGGTACCCAAAAGGTCATCGGCGCCGTTGGGGTCCTCAAAAAACGGGTTTGAATTGTAGATCATGCCGCTACCGCAGGTAAAACCAGGCGGGCAGGCAGCATTCGGGACCAGGCTGTATGATATGCTGGCCGCGGTCGTATTCGTGATGGTTCCGCCCCAAATGATCACGTTGGAAAATGACGGATTGGAAACAGACCCCGACATATTGAGGTTGGTAAAATAAAAGGAACAACTCCTGAGTTCGGGCGAAACGATTGCGCTGGAGGCAAAGGTCCTGAACTCAGTATTAACCTGGAAAATGCAGTTTTCGAATACGGGAGAAACCCGGGAACTTGTACCGGCAAAAGCTTCGAGGTATATCCTGTGATTCTGGATAAACTTGCAGTTTTGAAAAGTGGGTGAAACCGTGCCGTTGTTTTGGGCGCTGAGGTATAAAGCAGTTGGGAATGTGGTATTCAGGGAAGTATTCAGAAAAAAATTGCAATTTTTAATTAGCGGGGTAATGATCGTCAGCGCGGTAAACGATTTCATGTCAATCGCTGCACTGTAGTTGGAACAGGTATTGGACAAAAAGGTACAATTTTCAATCAAGGGGGATATCGTACCGTTCAACCCATAAATGGCCATTCCCCCTCCGTTTCCTCCAAAATTATTGGTTATAGTACAGTTTTTGATGATCGGATTGGGGACAACGCCAAGCTGGTTGTAATCGCCAACCATGATACCTCCGCCAAAAAATCTATGATTGGAAGAAGCCCCGTTCGCTCTGCCAAAGCTGACCGTAAACCCGTCGAACACGGCGGTATTGTTCACATTCCTGGCCCAAACGACATGGTAGGCATTGTCCGCGGTATTGCCTGCAACGCCGATATCGCCGCTGAGGATGGTCGCGTTAGCGGTAATATTCCGCCCGGAAAGGTCAATTTCCGACCCGGAAAAGCCGCCGTAAAGCGTCATATTGTTTTTCAGGAAAAAGGTTTTGTCGCGGGGATCGGCCGGTGTGGCGCTTCCTGTAGCATCGTACAGCGGTTTATAGGTCCCATCCGCTACCCAAACCTCTCCGCTGCTGTGGTTCTTGATGGCGTCAGCCAATTCGGTATAGGCGTCTGCCCAGGAAGAACCGTTATTGGCGCCGGTCGCATCTTTGTCTACATAAATGACAGCCGACAGGGGCGCCTCCGGTAAGGCGGGCGCAGTTCCCGTTGCGATCAGGCCGATGCACACCGCAACAAGGGTGCACACGACACGGTGTAAGGGAAAACGGGTTTCTGTTGTTTTGGAAATTTGGTTCATAATGCTTCAATTATCAGGTTTAATCAATTTTATGACGCTAAAAGAAATGCGGTTTTAATGAACTACGGACATGCAAAGACAGGCCTTACCAGTTTCAACCTGATAACTGATAAGGAAACGAAAGGACTGCGGACTTACCTGAACGCAGGATAATCAACCGGCGGGAGACAAAATCTGGATTGCATTTTCATAACCGAGGTTTGGTTTTAATTGGGAAATGTGTTTATCTGTATCCCCTCAAATTTTGAAGAGGAATAAAACTCAAATTTCTAAAAAATTAATATCTGGTGCAATCCCATGATTGGGGGACAAAGGGGAGGGGTGAGGATTCGAGGATTCGAGGATTCGAGGATTCGAGGAATTGAGGAACTAAAGACTGCCGACTGAAAACTATTTCTTCAAAAACGCCTTCGCAATCGCCTCCGCCACGGAGTGAACGTGCAGTTTTTCGTAAATGCGTTTGATATAAGTGCGCACCGTTTCGATGCTGAGGCCGAGTTCGGCGGCTACCATCTTATAACTGTTGCCGGTGGCCAGGTTTTGCAGCACTTCCAGCTCGCGCTGGCTGAGTTTGTCGAGTTCGGCATTGACGGTGGGCGTTTTCGGGAAGAGCTGGAGGACCTTGCGGGCAATGGCCGGCGTCATGGGCGCGCCGCCATTGTACACTTCCTCAATAGCTTCGAGTATTTTAGAGGGGGGTGTTTTTTTGAGCAGGTAACCGCTGGCGCCGGCGCAGAGAGCCTGGAAAATTTTGTCGTCGTCATCAAATACGGTGAGCATCAGAAACTCTGTGGCCGGGCTGACCTGCTTGCCGAGGTAAACACCCTCAATACCGCTACGCCCCGGCAGTTCGATGTCCATCAAAACGACATCCACCTCCCGTTTGCCAAGGTGTTCCTCGATATGGAGGCAATCGGGGTACGCGCCGGCCAGTACATACCCCTCTACTCCGGCGATCAATACCTCCAGAGCTTCCCGCAATGGGGCGTTGTCTTCACAAATGGCGACGCGGATCGGCATAGGTCTGTTTCAGTACTGCAAGTTGCAAAAAAAAAGGATACCCGTTTGTCCCATCTTCATGTGACACCCTTTCCGGGGATGTCTATTTATGACTTGGAGATTTGGTGACTTGGAGACTTGGTGACTTAGAGACTTGGAGATTTGGTGACTTGGAGACTTGGAGACTTGGTGATGGGAGAGATTCGCTCCTTTGTCAGATGGCTGAGGTGATAACCCATGCCATCTCATAGTCTCATAGTCTCACAGTCTCCCCCTCTCCCTCATTCCATCAGCCCGGAAACGACAGCAAAACCCGCGTACCCCGCCCCACCGCGCTTTCCACCGCCAGTTCCCCGCCCAGCCGCTCCGCCCGCGCCTGCATATTGCCCAGCCCGTTGCCCCGTTTTGAATGGTCAGGATCGAAACCTTTTCCGTCGTCGCGGATCTCCAGATGGATTTTCCGTTCCTTTTTGGATAAATTCACCCATACATTTTTAGCCTGCGAATATTTGGCGGCGTTGTTGACGGCTTCTTTGAACAACAGGTAAAGGTCTTTGGATTGTTCCGCCTTGAATTGCAAGGATCTGAGTTCGGAAGCCGCTTCAAAATGAACCGCAATATCCTGCGGGTCCAGGATCTCCATCGCAAAATCTTTCATGCGCTGCAAGAGGCGCTCCGTTGAAATTTCTTTTGGACCCAGCGACCAGACCATGTCGCCGATATGCTCCACAGCCTCGCGCGCTTTATTGCCGATGGCGTTGATCCGCCCTTCTTCCGCCGCATCTTTCCGGCTGCGTTTGGCCGCCTCGGCCAGGATGCTGATGCTGCTGAGGGTGCTGCCGATATCGTCGTGCAATTCGCGGGCAATTTGCCGGCGCAATTCATCCCGGCGTTTTCGACGACGGTCGCGCATCCAGAATGCCGACAGGATAACCAACCCGCCTGTAAGACCGATTGCCAGCCAGAACAGAGGAGTTAAATAAAAAGGCGGGGCAAACCGCAGCCTGATTTCAGCCAGATAACCGTTTTGCCCGGGCGCCTCCGAAGCGCGTGCAAGCCTGAAAATATAATTTCCGGGCGGCAGGAAGGAGAATCGGATGATATCGCTGTCCGGCGCCTGGCGCCAGTCATCCCGGGCCCCTTCCAGTTGATAAACCAGGCGCTTCTCCCAACCACTTTGGAAGATATGGAGTTCCAGTTCCGCATGGAAGGGAATCTTCAACGGTTGGGTTTTAAAAACCGAAAGGTCACCCTCGACAGGTTCGCCGCCGATCCTGATGGCTTGGATCCAGTTTTTTGCCGGCGCTTTTTCCGTTTTCCCCGGAATGGCGACCGTAACGGCGTCAATCGGAACCCACTTTTTCCAGTCGGGCAAATGCCCATTGGGGGCATACCGGTTATGGATGGTTGCGCTGCGGGCGTAATCCAGGGTATGCCTGCAATCGCCGTCGATATCCCGCATATTTACATGTATAATCCCGTTCCGCTCAAGTTTGTAATGCAACACCTCGCGGGTAAAACAGGTGTTATGTTCTTCACTGAGCCAGCGCAAGGACTGGATAGAGTCGTGCCGGACAAATACGCCTTTTTCAACATGGCTTTTATGCCCGTAATCATAAAATACGGTAACCATGGTATCCCCATCCTGAAACCAGGATTTGATCTCCCAATCCCGGTGTTTTTCATCAAATACAGGGTTCGGGATATTTTGGTAAAAAGTGTAAAAGCCCATTCTTGTCAGCTCTTTTCCGGCTGTAAAACTGCTATCTGCCGGCGCCGGCGTCAGTACTTTCATTACTCTAACTCCGGAAGGGACCATTTCCAGCCGGTTTTCCGTCCGTTCCCAGTTTTCCAGGTTGATCTTTACCAAACGGCCGCTGACCGTGTCGCCCGCTATTGCTTTCCCTTCAAAATACTCCTTCCACCGGTCGGAAATGCTCACAAACCAGACCTTGTCCCAGTACTGCCCCCAATTGGCGCCCACCCCCTGCTCGTTTTTCCAATATCCCGACAGGTCTCCGGTTTGCCCATGCAGGCATCCCGAAAACAACAGAATGGAGAAAAGGTATACTACTCTTGTCATGGATAATGCAAAATGCAAAAATTAAAATTTAAAATGCAAACTCGTTGCGTCCAAACTGCCCGAACCTCAAACTGAGGAATCGAGGAATCGAGGAATCGAGGAATCGAGGAACCGAGGAATCGAGGAACCCCAAACCATTCCAAACAACCCCACCCCCTGCCCCCTCACCCCCACTCCACCGAAACCCTCAACTTCCCGTTAGTCCTGAAAAACCGGATAACCATTTCCCTCTTCCGCTCCCCCTCCAGCAGTTCGTTCATCCTGGATTTGAATTCAAAATACAACTCCCTCCGTTTTTCAACCGGTATCCTGCATCTGAGCGCTTTTTTTTCAATCCTGAACTCCGGGACAATACCCAATGGCTGCAGTCTCGAGCGGGCGTATTCGCTGATCCGTTCGACAAAGACGGAGCAGGCGTCATTTTCAGGGTTGATCAGCCAGACCAGGTCGCCGAGTTTTTCCGTTGCCGATTCGGTATGTCGCCCGATACGGTCAAGGAAATCCTGTTTTTCTTTTTTCAGGGAAGGATCCCCGCTCATGCGGCCTATGGTCTCCAGCGCAAAGCCAATTTCCTGGTGCAGATCTTCCGCCATGCGCCGGCGCAGGTGGAGTTGTTCCTTTCGCCCTTTATCCCATTGAAGAAGGCCCGCATAAAACAGGATCAAAAATAACAGAGAACAAGCCACGTGAAACCAGGTCCGGGCGTAAACGGGCGGAAGGATGACAAAATTTGCCGTTGCCGGCGCCGGGCCCCAGTCGCCCTCCCGGTTGGCAACCATCACCTCGAAGCGATAACTGCCTGCGGAAAGATCCCCATAAAACGCCCTCCGTTCGTCGGCGGCCTCCACCCAGGCTGTATCTACACCGCTCATCCGGTAGCGGAACCGCAATTGGGTTCCCTGTTCAAAGGCGATGGAAGTAAAGTCGATGCGCATGCTGGTTTTGCCGGTCGCCAGGGATGCGGGTATTTTAATGATCCTGCCCGGTTGGTAATCCTTTTGTCCGGCGTGGATTCCGGTGATCAACGGAGGGTTCGGCGGTATCACCGTTATTTTTAAGGGGTCAAAGAAACTGAACGTATGGTCGGCGTAATGTTGCCGCCAGTTTTTTCCGGCCTGATCAATCCATATCGTAGGTACGGCCTTTTCCGGCAAACCGTCCGACCAGTCGTAACGCGCGAAGGTCTCCCGCTCCGGGTCGAATTTGTACAGAACATTCCGCGGGTTGCATTGCGCCCAGACCTTGCCCGAATCATCCACCTCTATTCGGACAAAACCCTCGGAGGCCTTCATTTGGAAGTTATAATAGGTCCTGGCGGTCGTTGTTTCCCAGTCCAGCCGGATCAGTGCGTTCACCGAAAAAAGCCATATGATTTTGCGGTCCGGATCGTGCCGGATCCGCTGCAGGTCGGTCAGATCAACTTCGATCCCTTTGAACGCGGAAACGGGTTTCTGCTCCAGCCGGTAAGGCGCCGGATTAAAACATTCTACCCATTTTTTGCCGCGAAAAAACCAGAGGGTCCCCGTTTTGTCGGGCATCCAGGAGATGATCCCGTTATTTTCAGGATCATCCTGCCAGTAAGGTATCCAAAAGGTGTCCATCCGCATGGTTTCGGGCAGGATGCGGACCATACCTGTTTTGCCGCCGGGTTGTCTCAGCAGGTACCAGAACCGCCCCCTGGCAAAGTCCGTATTGGCAAAATGGATCTCCTGGCCATGCAAAGGGATGCGGCGTACAATCCGGTTTTGTTGCAGGTCGCAGACAAAAATGGTGTCGGAGACGTTGCCCACCCATAGCCGCCCAAGCTTGTCATACCCCAGGCCATAGGTGAATCGCCCGGACAAACGTTTCAGTTCACCGGTCAGTTTTTCCGGCAGCAGGCGGCGTTTATGCAGGTCGTATTGTACCAAGCCCAGATTGTTTGTGGTTACCCAGCATTTAGAAGGGTCCTCCGCGGCGTTCAGGGTGAAATTGGCGTCGCCTTCTTCGTCCCTGGGGACTGCATTGAGATCGTACACCCGGAACTCCTGGTTGCGCCAGTCGTATTTGCAAAATCCCCCTTCGCCGCCGATCCACAGGATGCCTTCGCGGGAAAAAAAAGCCCCCCGGAACGGCATGCCGTAAAGGCTTTGTCCGTCCTGTACATCGGGGCGGTAAACCCGGGTAAAAACCCTTTGGTGCAGATCAAAACACAACAAAGCCGAATCGGCCAAAACCCAGAGGACCAGGTCTCCGGTAACCGGCTGGTGTGCGAACAGCGAACGGCATTGCCCGGCGCCCGGCGGCAAACCGTAGGAACTGACTTTGCCGGCGGGTTCCGTACACCGGAGCAGGGAATCGCCACGCCACCGGTTGCCCTCGCAGTCGGTGTATGCAGGCGGGAGGTAATTGCTCCGGCAGGCGGTTTCCTGTAGGGGAAAAGACCTGAATTCATTGCCGTCAAAACGAAAGGAACCGGAAGGAGTCTGCAGCCAGAGAAACCCGGCGTCATCCTGGCAGGCGCCCCGGATGCCGGCCGCGGGGCTGTTCGGCCAGCGGGTGAAACGGTCGAATTTGATGTCGGCCGGTTGAGCGGAAAGCGTTAAGCCGGCAACAAACAATCCGACCGTGGTGAATAAACACAGCAGGTTGCAGGTCGTCATGGGTTTCAATTTTTTTCCTCAGGTCCAGCATCAGGTTTCCGGTACATACCGGCTGATTTTCACCTCGAAAGATAATCATTATTGTTGTTTTGCGCAACTCCGGTCTGGCTTCGGCCCTCACACTTTCATTTTTTTTAAATATATTGAAATTCTGTTTTAAAAAGACGTTATTAAAATAAGGTGAAAAAAATTTTACCAACCAATCCAAGGTGATTGCGAAATATTATTTCACACACCCTTTCCATTTTCAGGTTTAAACCCCTTAATCGTATCCCTCGACAAATTTTAGCATTTCACGATCAAAAAGGCTTTCATTTTTTTTCTAAAAAAGCTTGCACAGAATAAAACCGGCGTATACCTTTGCGTCCGCTTTTGAAGAAAGGCGCCGTCAAAAAAATTCCACGGGAAGCGCGAATGAGGAAACGGTCGGGTTAAAAAGAATGTGGAAAACTTTTTTGAAAAAATTCTTGGTTGATTGAAACATTTGATCGTATCTTTGCATTCCCAATTTGACCTACACAAGTTACGCAGGGGAAAATAACAAAGCAATCGATCAGATTAAGATATTAGAGACTGGTGCACAGGCGCCGGCTCTGCAAAAGTTCTTTGACACTGAGGGAGAAGATAAGGAATTAATGCGAGTGTGAGACCTACAATTCTTTTTGAGAATTAATTTTAGCATCAAAGCCTGTATCAATTGATACAACGAAGGTGAAAACATTCTAAGTCAAACGAATTAACCCATGACTTTGGTTGTGGGTTTGAAGAACTTGACCATGGAGAGTTTGATCCTGGCTCAGGATGAACGCTAGCGGGAGGCTTAATACATGCAAGTCGAGCGGTAGAGCGACTTCGGTTGCTTGAGAGCGGCGCACGGGTGAGTAACGCGTACGCAACTTACCTCCAAGCGGGGCATAGCCCCGGGAAACTGGGATTAATACCCCATAGTTTTGACCGGCCGCATGGTTGGTTGAATAAAGTTGAGGCGCTTGGAGATAGGCGTGCGTCTGATTAGGTAGTTGGTAGGGTAACGGCCTACCAAGCCGACGATCAGTAGGGGGCGTGAGAGCGTGGCCCCCCACACGGGTACTGAGACACGGACCCGACTCCTACGGGAGGCAGCAGTAAGGAATATTGGACAATGGAGGCAACTCTGATCCAGCCATCCCGCGTGCAGGATGAAGGCCCTATGGGTTGTAAACTGCTTTTGACAGGGAAGAACCCCCTCCTTTTAAGGGGGGCTGACGGTACCTGTGGAATAAGCACCGGCTAACTCCGTGCCAGCAGCCGCGGTAATACGGAGGGTGCGAG
>CAZLEF010000127.1:0-12933 GCA_964558465.1 uncultured Lewinella sp.
CTGATCGGCATTCCGGATGGCTTCGGCGGCGTTGATGTCGTTTGGAGACGTTTCATCGAGCAACCCGCAGGAAGAAAGGATCAGGGCGACCGTCGAAAATATGATGAATAAATATTTGATTTTCATGTGAATAAATTTCCCGGGTTAAATTAAAAATTAAGGTTTACGCCGCAAAGGAAGGTTCTGGCCTGGGGATATGCGCCGTAGTCGACACCCGCCGTGCGGTCGTCCGAACCGCCTGTCGAGCTCACCTCCGGGTCGAAGCCTTTGTAATTGCTGAACACGTAAGCATTCTGGACTTCCAGGTAAAGCCGGAGTTTGGAGGCCCAGGTGATGTTCCCGAAGGTATAACCCAGCGTAATATTTTGTACCCGGAGGAAAGAACCGTTTTCCAGGAACTGGGTGGAGCCTTCGTAATAATTTTGGTTAATGAAACTGGCGCGCGGGTATTCCGCCTGGTCGCCGGGTTGACGCCAGCGGTTGAGCACGTTGGTGGAATTGTTGGCGTAAACGGAGAAAAGGCCGCCGTCGTTGCTGTAGCCCAGGTTTTCGTAGGTCGGCCGGATGAGGTTGTACACCTCGTTGCCAAAAGAATACCGGAGAAAAACTGTCAGGTCGAACGCTTTCCAGGAGAAGGCATTGGTCAGGCCGCCGAAACCGTCGGGCAGGGCCTTTCCGATGATCTGCGAATCATCGCCGTCGATGACCCCGTTTCCGTCCAGGTCTTCAAAAAGGGCATCGCCGGTTTGCGGGTCGACACCGAGGTATTTCACCCCCCAGAAACTGCCGATGGGTTGGCCGGTTTGCAGGATATGCGTAGGGGCGAGGTCGTTATAGGCGCTGAGCAACACACCATCGGAAGAGAGGCTTTTGATCTCATTTTTAACGTAGGTGAAGTTGAAGTTCAGGTTCCACTTAAAATTCGTTTTTCTGACGACGGTGCTGTTGAGGTTCAATTCCAAGCCGCGGTTCTCCACTTCGCCGCTGTTCCGGGTAACGGTGGCAAAACCCGTTGTGCCGGGGATGATGTCTTCGCTCAGCAGGTCCGATTTATTCGACTTGAACAATTCGATGGAACCGTTGAACTTTCCGCCCTTCAATTCAAAATCGATCCCGAAGTTGGCCACTTTGTTGCTTTGCCAGCTGAGGTTTGGGTCGGCGATATTGCGCAGGATAATGCCGGCGCCGCCATCGTAGCGGGAAGGCCCGAAGAAGGTAATATTCTGAAAATCACCAATCTCCTGGTCGCCTGTCACGCCATAACTGGCCCGCAGTTTCAGGTCGGTGATGAACCCGTTGTCGTTAAAAAAGTCTTCCTGGCTGATCCGCCAGGCCAGCGATACGGAAGGGAAATAACCGTACCGGTTGTCCTTTGAAAACCGGGACGAGCCGTCGGCCCGCATGGAAGCGGTAATGAGGTAACGGTCTTTAAAACCATAATTGACCCTGCCGATGAAGGACAACAGGGAAAAGGACGTGCCCGTGGAAGTAGCGCCGATGATGTTGGCCGCACTTGATACTTTCCGGAGGGCGCCGGAAGGAAAACCCTGGCCGATGACGCTTGAACTTTCGGATTCCGTGCGTTGGGCGGTGATGCCGGCCAGCAGGGTCAGGTTGTGGCTGCCGGATGTCCGTTGCCAGGTGAGGATATTTTCGTTGAGCCAGGTAAGGGCCCGGAAACTGCTTTCCAGCGCTTCGCCGCCCACTGCTTCGGCGTCGGCGGTTAGGGGTGAAAGGAACTGGTTGTCGGCCAATTGGGTGAAATCGGCGGAAAAGGAGGTTCTGAATTTCAGCGATCCGGCCAGTTGGTATTCACCGAAAACCGTACCCAGCAGCCGGTACGTGGTAGTGAGGGGTTTAATCTCGATGGCGGATTTTACCGGGTTGTCGGACAGCCAGCTCACCTGGTAATCTTCAAAAGCGGCATAACTGCCGTCGTCGTTGTATACCGGCATGAGCGGCGAAGCGCCAAGGGCGTTGGTGATGGTGCCGGTATAGGTGTTGTCGTTGAAGCTCCGGCGGTTGCGGGACCAGGCGGTGGAAATATTGGAACCGATCGTCAGGCGGTCGTTCACATCGTGGTCGAGGTTGAGGCGGTAGTTGAACCGCCTGTAATAATTTTCGATGATGACACCCTGCTGGTCGAAGAACCCGGCGCTGGTGAAAAAACGGGTTTTGTCGTTGCCGCCCTGGATCGACATTTCATAATTGCTGATGGGGGCGGACCGCAAAACTTCATCCAGCCAAACCGTGTTTTGACCGCTGCTGAGGTCGAAGTTTTCCAGCGGATCGGTCAGAATGGCCGGATCGAAATCGTCGCCGAAATAGGAATTATCGGCGTTGTAAAGGGCAAGGTCGTTTTGACGGGCTTCTTCGATCAGGCCTACGAATTGTCCGGAATCCAGGAAGTCGATCTTCCGGGCTGCCTGCTGCACCCCCGTATACCAATTGAAATTGACATTGGTTTTGCCTTCTTTGCCCCTTTTGGTGGTGATGAGGATGACGCCGTTGGCGGCTCTGGCGCCGTAGATGGCCGCAGCCGAGGCGTCTTTCAATATTTCGATACTTTCAATATCGTTGGGATTGATGTCGGAAATGGAGCTGAGGTTTTGGCCTTTCCCCACCACATTCCGGTCGGTATCGAATGAGGTGGACAAGGCGGAATTGCTCTCGCTCAGCATGGGCACCCCATCCACTACATAAAGCGGGTTGCTGCTGCCCCTTACGCTGACGATCAACCCTGCGCCGGGTGTGCCGGACGGGGTGATGACGTTCAGTCCAGACACCCTGCCTTGTACGCTGGAAGCCAGGTTGGACACCGGCTGGTCCTTGAATTCTTCGTTCCGGATGGAAGAAATGGCGCCGGTCACCTGGCTTTTTTTCTGGACTCCGTAGCCGACCACGATGAGTTCGCTCAGGGTCTGTACGTCGCCGGACATCTGGATATTGATTTCCGTTCTTGCGCCCACCTGGATTTCTACAGGGCTATACCCGGTGTAGGTAACGATCAGGATATCATCCGGACTGCCGACCTGCAGGGTAAACCGCCCGTCGACGTCCGTTACGGTACCCCTGGAGGTACCCTTGATCAGGATGGATGCTCCGATCAGGGGTTCGTTATTTCCACCATCTGTGATGACACCTGAAACGGTAATTTCCTGGCCGGAAGCCTGAAAGGAAAGCAGCGTGGTTGCACAAAATGCGCAGAGGAGAAAAAGCAGTCGTCGGTTCTTCATACAAAGGCATGAAATTTTGGATTGTGTCGATCGTTTGCAGCGCCTAAAGTTGCGAATATAATTGGGCCGTACCAAATAAAACGGGAACTATTTGGATGGACGGTGGACGGCCCACGGTGGACGGCCAGGCTCCTGAGCGGAGTCGAAGGAGACGATGGACGGCCAGGCTCCTGAGCGGAGTCGAAGGAGACGGTGGACGGCCAACTGCCAACTGCGGGACTAAACAATCACCCCGCCTTTTCGGCAAATTCACGCTGGAAATCCGGGCTTTCCGTCTTCAGCCATTTATCCCAGAAAGTGAAATATAGGCCGAAGTTATACTTGTGATACCGGTGATGATGGCTGTGGTGGGTAGCGCCGATGAGCCATTTCCCAACAGGGTGGTCCACAAACCACCGGGGATAAATTTCAATATCGAGGTGGTTCACAACGCTGGACAAGGTCATGATGGTCAGGTGGATCACAACGGCGTAAAGGTGCATGGGGACAATAACCAGGATCAGCGGCAGGATCAGCCCCTCCAGCAGGCCTTCGACCGGATGAAAGGAAAAAGCCGTCCAGGGGGACGGGATCCGGCTGTCGTGGTGTACTTTATGAACGAGGGGGTATATTTTCGGATGGTGCATCCAGCGGTGCAGCCAGTAATAACAGGTTTCATGGATGAACATGGCCACTGCGATACTGACAAAAAACCAGGCCCAGCCGTACAGGCCGGTATCGTCGTAAAGGGCCAGCCAGCCTTTTTGCCAGGCCACTGCCGTACCCGCGCCAATGACGGCAAAAATCAGTCCGGTCACCATTGACCAGCGGACCTCGGTGAACAACTGGCGTCGGGTATAGGCTTTCCGGCCGATCTTGCGCCGCTCCCATTTATCGGGTTTCCACCCATAAAAATAAAGATGAAACACCCCGGCGATGAGCAAATAACGGAACATTACCACGGCAAACACAGTTGCCACGGTTGCTGCAAACATGAACGGATTGGTAAACTCGACTGGCGGCATACAATCAAAAAAACAAAAATAGAGATAATCAACGTGAATTGCTGATAAAAATCATCCCGGAGCGCATTTAAAATCACTGCCGGTCTATGCAACCTGCGCTAAATTTAAGGTGTCCGAATCTGCCTTTTTCCATAAAAAAATTTGTTATGAAGCCAACCAACACAGCCGCCTTATTTGCCGACGCCGACCAAATGCTGCTCGCTGCGGAGGCGGAAATGAACCGCTCCACGGAGGATGTCGTAACCCATTTGGTTTGCCACAACTCCCGCCAGTCCATCGTCAATTATTTAACGGGGTACCTGCTCGAAAAAGGCGCCAGTCTCCCCCACCCCATTACACTGGCTGCTCTGCAGGAAAATTGCTCGGCAGTGAATCCCCATTTCAAGGATCTGGATTTATCGCCCATCCATTGCCGGTTTGATGTCGTGGACAATGACTACTGCCTCTCGGTAGAAAAGGTGGGGGAATGCCTGCGCATTGCGCGTCAGGCCGGGCAGTTGGTTAAGTAGTAAGTTGGCAGTTGGCCCCGCCCTACTGGCGGGTAAAAGTTAGCAGTGGATGGTCCGTTCCCCTTTGTACCGCCGACGTCTCGTCGGTCGGGCCGAATCCCCCGATTGTACAATTGGCGGTTGGCAGCTTTCAGTTGTAAAAAAATGATTTACAGACAATTACAACGAAAGCCCCCAAAGAATGCTCCATAGGAGTTCTAAGAACCTTAGCATGAATTGCCGGCTTTCATTTAACCAACCCCTAAGCAATTTTTCAGGGGGATGTTTCCTTTCCTTTATTTTTTACTTATCGGGCGCAACGACAACCGAGTTTTCCACACCAAATGGCGTCGGGACGTATTTATCGGCTTCCCAGTCGTTCAACCAGGTTTCGTGGTCGGCCAGATACCGGAACTGATATTCCTGGCCCGGTTGTAATTCTACCGTGGCAGTAAATTCCCCGTTTTTAGCCTTCATGGGTACGGCGCCTGCCGGATCCCAATTGTTGAAATCGCCAAGCAGTTCAACTTCTTTGGCGCCATTGACAGCTTCCTGCGGCAAACAAAACGTCACCTTATAGGCATGTTTTGCTTTGACAAATTGCTTTTTCAGACTCATGGTGCTGGTTTTTGAAGGTTTACCAATATTGCAAATATCGGGTACTCTGGCGGAGGGGGAAATGATCTGCGTCAGGGGGAAGGATGATTTTAAATGGTTGGCCACGCTGGGGCGTGGTTTGGGGGTTCGGGGTTGTTTTTTATCCGCCTGGACCCCGGATGCAAGGAGGGGGCTGGGTGGAGGGGTTGTTTGGCAAGTCTCCGAAATATTTATTACCAGTTATCCTTTCAGGAAAAAACCCGTTTTGGTGTGTCCAGAACGGGTGGTCAGCACCAGGCGATAGGCGCCTGAGGGCAGATTGCCCAACCCAATCACCCTGTTTTCCCCTTCAAATACTCCTTCTGACATCCGTTGACCAAGGGAATTATAGATTTGCCAATGGGTATCGGGTTCCAGATCATGGTCCTGAAACACCTGGATAAAGTCTCCCGCCGGGTTGGGGTAAAGAGCGACTGTTTCACGGGAAACGGGGTCATAAACGCCTACCAGTTCCATCTGTTCAACCGTGTTGCTGGCGGATATGAGCCAGTAATCCGGGTCGATGGTTACCGATTCTACGGGGAAGGATACTTTGAAATCAAACAGTTGGCCGTTTTCCAAATGGTCGAGGCGGACCAGCGTATCCATACCCCCGCCGCTGAGCCGGACGGGTACGGGCATTTCAAAAAAGTCGACAGAGGGGTGGGAGGTGGTCTGATCGAGCCGGATGTAAACCGTGCCTGCGCCGTTTTGTTCCCAGGCAGCCTGATAGCTGGGATACCCCTGGCCTTCGTACCAGTCGGCAAAAAACCCGGTAAGATCAACCCCGGAAGCTGTTTCCAGGTGCGTCTTCAGGTTTGGAGTGGTGGCGTAGTTGAATTGCCGGTCGTTCAGGTAATTGCGAATGCCCTGGAAAAAGGCCTCCTCGCCCAGTTTCCAGCGCAACATATGCAGCAAGTAGGAACCCTTGTTGTAGGTCAGCCGCCCGCTGAAGATGCGTCCGACATTTTCCGGGTCGTCCACTTTCACGGATCCGCCGGGCTGGGAGACAATATTTTCCACCTTGCCTTTTTTCCAGTTGTACCAGGTTGTGCCGGTCGGGAAACGCTCGCGGGTCAATCCTTCGAGGTAAGTTGCGAACCCTTCGTTGAGCCAGATATCTTCCCAGGCGCCGCAGGTCACCATATCGCCGAACCACTGGTGGGCCAGTTCATGGGCCAGCAATCCCCAACCAAAATTCACAACAAAGCTCATGGTCTGGTGTTCCATGCCCCCGCCCCATCCAAACTGGGCGTGACCGTATTTCTCTGCGTGGAAGGGGTAAGTGACAAAAAGGCTGTCGAAAAACTGGAGGACCTGCACCAGATTGGCGGTGCCTGCCTGCGCCTGCGCGAGGTTTTCGGGGTATACATAGTTGACCATGGGCAACTGGGCGCCGTTGCTGCTGAGCGGTACGGTATCCGTGTATTGCACGTAATTGGTCACGGAGACGGCCACCAGGTAGGGAGCGATGGCGTAGCGGTGTTTCCAGTGGTAAACCATATTGTCGCCCTCGGCGATCTCTGACACGAGGGCGCCGTTGCCGGCCCCGCGGTACTGGGCTGGGGTGGTAATAAAAACGTCGACGCTGTCGATCTTGTCATCCAGACCGTTTTTGCAGGGCCACCAGTCCTGCGAACCAAAAGGTTCGGAAAGCGTCCAGAGGGAAGGAACGCCGTTGTGTTGCGATTGGATGAACGATCCGAACCCGCTGGAAGGCGGGGCGCCGGAGTAGGCGATGGTCAGGCTGTCGAGGATACCCGCGGGCAGGGCGGCCGGCAGCGGCACGGTCAGTTGGTAGTCGCCGGTTTGGGCAGCGGTCAGCAGTTGGCCGTGGTATTCGACGCTGTCGACGGCGAGCTGGGTGGAAAGATCGAAGTTGATTTCGGCGAAGGCATCGGTCAGGGTGGTAAAATAGACGGTGGCTTTGCCCCGGATGAAATATTCCGCCGGGTCGATGAACCACTCGAAGCGGTAATATTTCAGGTCGTAGTTATCCGTCAGGAGGTGGTTGGCCGAGGGCGGAAGGTCCAAAAACCGGCTATGGGCTTCGGCTTCCTTGCAGATCAGGTTTTCAAAATCTGATTCCGGATTGGTTTGGGCGAGCAAGCCGGTTGAGATGATCATCAGAAGAAAAGCGAATGAATTTTTCATGGATTTAAAAATTTTGAGCAACGAGTTTGAATATGGACAAATGCATTCTCAGCAATTATAACAACCCGGCTGCAAAGGTAAAACAACTTCCCGTCGGATTTTGGGTTCAATCGAACACCGTAGCAGGAAACAACCATTCAAACATCGGTTTGAATTCGCGCCGCCAAAAGGTTTCGGAATGCCGGCCCCGGTCGCGGAGGACCACCCGGAACTGTTCGTCGGAAAGGCCGCTGTTTTTCAGGGCCCAGTACACGGTTTGCAGGGTCGCAGCCATGGAACGGGTCTCGGTTTTGCTGCCGCAGATGTAAACCCGGTTGCCGGGGGGAAAAGGAATGGCCGGGGTCCGGATCACTTCCGGGTTGAACCAGAATGAAGGGGATAAAACCCCGGCTTTTCCAAAAATGTGGCTGAAGTTCAATCCGGCATAAAATGCGATCAAACCGCCCATGGAAGCGCCTGCGATACCAGTGGCTTCGCGGTGGGGCCAGGTTCGGTAATTGGCGTCGATAAACGGCTTCAGCGTTTGTTCGATGAACCGTAGGTAGACGTCCCCTTCGCCGCCTTTTTTGCCGTTTTTATAAGGCGCGTATTCATTCATCCGTTGATGGACGCCGTGGTCGATCCCGACCAGGATAGCCTGCCGGTTGAGGGGTTGGCGAGCCATAAATTCCTCCAGTTTCCAGTGGCCAAAAGCGGCGGTCTGGGTATTGAAAAGGTTCTGGCCGTCCTGCAAATACAGAACAGGAAACCTTCGGTTGATCTCTTTGTAGTAGTTTCGGGGCAATAACACCCGGATGGTACGCCGGCGATGAAGTTGAGGAATACGAAACTGGTGATGCGTGACGAGCTGTTGCACAACAAGAAGTCCTTTCCAGAAAAACATTCCTGTGTAACGGATGGTTTATAAAAAAAGAAGATAAGTTTTCATGGATAAACCGACAAAATATGAATGCTCCCGATACCGTCAGCCAAGCCCTCGAAATGTTGAGAAGGGAAGGTTATACAGAAGATTTTAACCTTCAACTGGATTGCCTTGAATGCCGGAACGGTCAGTTCAGGGTCTTTCACAATGAATTTCACATCGATAAATTCTACCGTTTCGAAGGGAACAGCGACCCGGCGGACGAATCCATCGTGTACGCCATTTCTTCCGAAAAACACCGGTTAAAGGGGGTGCTGGTGAATGCCTATGGGGTGTATTCTGAGCCGCTGACGAATGAGATGGTGGAGAAGTTGGTTGTGAGTCGATAGTCGTAAGTTGTAAGTTGTAAGTCGTAAGTGGACGTTAGTTAAGTACTTACGACTTACAACATACGACTTACAACTTACTTAGAAAGATCCTCCGTAAATCCGACCAGGGTAAAATTGGCGCCGGTCAGTTCGGGGTTGTACCAGCAGCGGATCTTCCGGCTTCGGAAGGTACTCACCACTGCTTCCGCCTCTGCCTGATTGGGGTAAGGTTTGACGATATAATAGCCGCCCCTTTCTTCGACGCCCTTGATGATGGTGTCATCATGCCGGATGAGCCAGACCTGGCCGATCTGTTCGGGGGCTTTGATCTTTCTCCAGTCGGTTTTAATGGGATAAACGCCGAACTGGACGAAATGGAATTCCGTCACGGGCGTAAAATCCAGGGAAAAAACCTGACCGGTTCCTTTGGGGATGATCCGGGTTTTTTCCACAGCCTTATAGTTGATTTCCTGGGCGTTGAGCCCGGCGAGGGTCAAAATTGTGGTCCAGATTATGAACTGCAGGCGCTTCATTGTGAACTAAAATTAATATGGTTTTAACTCATCACCTTGCCTTCTTTTTGGTATTCCCGGCGGATCCCGTCCAGGAGGTCGGTTTGGCGAATTTCCTTGCCGCCGTTTTCCAGAGCGCGCAGGCAGCAAAATTGCACAATATTCATGATTTCTGCGCCGGAAAGTTCGTACCGTTGCGAAATATGGTTTAAATCAATTTCTTTGGCCAGCCTGGCTTTTTCCGGAAAAGCTTTTTCCCAGATGGCAAGTCGCTCGCCAGCTTTCGGAAAGGGGAAATGGATGATCGACTGGAAACGGCGCACGAATGCCTCATCGATATTGCTTTTAAAATTGGAAGCGAGAATGGTGAGTCCGTTATAAGTTTCCACCCGTTGCAGCAGGTATGACACTTCCTGATTGGCGTACCGGTCGTGGGCGTCCTGCACGCCCGTACGTTTTCCAAACAGGGCGTCGGCTTCGTCAAAAAACAGGATCCAGTTCTTATTTTCGGCGGTGGCAAAGAGGTTGTGCAGGTTTTTTTCCGTTTCCCCGATGTATTTCGACACCACCATGGAGAGGTCCACTTTATACACTTCCTTGTTGGTGTATTTGCCGAGCAGGGACGCGGTCAGGGTTTTGCCGGTACCCGGCGGGCCGTGGAAAAGCACCCGGTACCCCGGCTTCAGTTTTTTACGCATGCCCCATTCGTCCATCAGTTTTTCACCGTAGTTGATCCAGGATTCCAGTTCGCGGATTTGTTGAAAAGTAGCGGAATTGAGCACAAGGTCCTCCCAACTCATGGACGTTTCCACCAGTTGGGCAGGGAAAACGGTGCTGAAGTGGGGCGGGCTGGCCATTTCCTGGGTGAACAGCTCGACATACTCCTTCGACAAAACGATTTTGCCACTCATGGCAGGCTCGCCTTCCGGAGCGTCTTCCAGCCACAACACTCGTTTTTTGGAAAAAAAGTGGCTTGGACTGAACAACCTTTGCACGTTGAACCGCCGTTCCAGGTCCTCTCCTCCAATGATGAACAAAGCCGTCTCGCCGGTCGGCAAAAAACCGCGGAATTGTTTGCCCCTGATGCCCCCCAATTGCGGAAAGTCGCCCGCTTGAGGCAGGTGTTGCTGGATGATCCGGTCGAAAAAATCGGGTATTACATGCGGCGCCAGGCCAATCAGCAAAAGAATATAGGATTCCCGGTCGAGCTCGTTCTCCACACAAAAACGGGTAAAGGGGTTTTGGGCGCCGTTCCAGTTGGGGGTTGCCAACAGTTCAGGGTCTTCCCGGCCCGCCTCGCCGGAAAAATACACCGCGAGCCTGCGCCGGATCAACTCCGACAGGAAATTGAGCGAGGCCCGCAAGGGGTAGAGGTCGATCCCCGGGGTGTGAGGATTTGAGGATTTGAGAATTTGAGGATTCGATTTTGGGGTTGTATTCATTTTGCCTGATTTTGTTGGACGACGTGGGTCAGTTCATGGGCCAGTAATTCCTGTCCGCCGGCCGTAAAAGGCTGGTATTTCCCTTCGTTGAAATAGATATCGCATCCTTGTGTAAAAGCATGGGCTTTGAGGAGTTGCGTCATCGTGACAGCGTCCTCACCCGTATGGATGCGCACTTCCGAAAAATCGGATTTGAACTGGCTTTCCATGGCAGCGCGCACATCTTCCGGCAACGGAATTCCCTGACCTTTGGATCTGGCCAGGAGTTCTTCAACTGTTAAAAGTTTTTTTTTACCGTTTTTTTGGCCGTTGGTTTTCATTTGGACCGGTTCTTCTTCCTCCTTACCGGCCTGCATTTGCACCGGTTCTTCTTCCTTCTCCGCCCGACGTAGCTTCAGCGAAGTCGGGTCCGACTGCATTTGAACGGGTTCCTCCTCCTCCGCTGCGGCTTTCATTTGCACGGGTTCCTCTTCTTCCTTAACGGCCTGCATTTGCACCGGTTCTTCTTCCTTCTCCGCCCGACGTAGCTTCAGCGAAGTCGGGTCCGCCTGCATCTGAACAGGCTCTTCCTCCTCCGCTGCGGCTTTCATTTGTACGGGTTCCTCTTCTTCCTTACCGGCCTGCATTTGCACCGGTTCTTCCTCCTTCTCCGCCCGACGTAGCTTCAGCGAAGTCGGGTCCGGCTGCATTTGAACCGGCTTTTCCTGGATTTCCTTATCCTTTTCGATGCGTTGGGTATTGGTACCCAGTTCGTCTTCCGGGTTAGTCATATAACGCCGGATGCCTGTGGCTTCCATTTTTTGAACGGTTTGGCCTGCAGACAGGTTATTCACCACGTGGTCGGCCATTACATCGGCTTCCTGTTCGTAAGGGTCGCCAGGTTGTCCGATTTTCAGTTTGGCCTGGAAAAAGGCATCCTCTTTTTTCTGGATGCTGGTATCGTTGGTTTGCGGGAAAAAAGATTTGGTTTTTTCTTCGCTTTTATTGGAAGTATCCTTCCGGCGGAAACGAAATGGGAATTTCATAATTCATCATTATTTAGGTTCTAAATCATTTACTTCTTATTTCAAATTTTTCTTCCGGTATTGTATCCACGCCCGCTCGGCGTCTGTTTCGCTCATATTGATTTGTCCGGCCAGTTCCAGCAACTGTTCCCGGGAAAAAGCCAGGGTGATGGCGCCTTCCAGGATATGGTTTTTGGCGATCAGGGTCAGGCGGTCTGTTTCTGCGGGATCAAGCCCGAGATTAGTTTTGAGGGCATCCAGGTGGTCGCGTTCAACCTGGTCGAGCGACTCGTCCATCAATGCTATTGTGCAGGCCAGTAAAAAGATCGTGCCTTTTGTCCCGGTCGAAACAGCTTCCGCTTCCAGGTTAGAAACAGGTCCCTTCATCCTGACCTCCTCGAATTGCAGGGGAGAAAGACCCAGCACATCCATCAGAAACTGTTCTTCTTTCCAGTTGATATCCTGGCTGGCGGCGGCCAGTTGGACCAGGATTCTGGCCAGGATTTCCTTTTCAAAAGGCGAAGAGACCGGAAATTGGGCCAGTTGCAGGTCGTAAGGCGATCTATCGCTCCGATACGACCATTCCTTTTTTTCGTTATCGTAAACAAACTGGCCGGCCACGGATTGAAAGGCCTCCAGGACGGCAGCTTGTTTGTCGGCTTCCGAAAAAGCAGGTTTCAGGTTGGATTCCGTCAGTACCGTATTGACCAGGTCCGACCCGGTTTGGGCTAACGCTCCGTACCCCAGCAGTTGCCGTATTCCCTGGTATACCATACGTTTGACCCCCTCCAGCATATTTCGTTTTACGGAGTCTGCCAGGGTATTTTGCCGGGGCGTGGTACGGACGGTTGCGCGGGCTTCCACCACGGTATGGGACCCCGGGGCCTGGAACTGGCAGACGAGGGAGGCCCCTTCCTGGCGGGTGGCGGCGAGGAGGGGTTGGATGGAGGTGTAGGTCAGGTTTTGGTCTTGCATAGGAAATGAAATTCTGGTGAACGGCTCAAAGCTCACATCAGACGGCTCAAAGCTCAAAACTCACAGTAGCCAGTAGTCCGTTTCAGAAAGTTGTTTTAGCTCCATGTATAAGATACAGTTTAATGAAATCAAGTCGCCGGTTTCGGATTTCCATCCGGTTTTTTGCCGGCATTCCGGATATTGACCACTTTTTGCAACATATCGAACCAGAACGGCGCGCCCAGGGAAATGGCCAGGGCGGTAACGATCCAG
>CAZLEF010000128.1:0-12520 GCA_964558465.1 uncultured Lewinella sp.
TGTTGATTTGTTGATTTGTTGATTTGTTGATTTGTTGATTTGTTGATTTGTTTATCTGTTTATTTGATCGAATAAACGAATAAACGAATAAACAAATAAACAAATCACCCCCCCCTCAGCCCCCTCATCAACCGCTCTGCCAATCCGATGACTTCTTCATTAGCCGCTGCAATAGCGGCCATCAACCCGCTATCCGAAGTTTGCAACTTTGGATGCCCTGTTTCAAGATCCGCCACCGAAGCAATGGCCGACACGTACCACTCGCGCCAGGCCGCCAGGATGCCGGCCTCTTCATCCGGGTCAGCGCCCTCCCGGATGGCCTTTTTGCTGAGTTCAAATTCGGTGTTCAACCGGTTGGTCGCCGCCTGTTTGGTGGCCGCCACCATATCCAGGGCCGTTTTTTCGTCAGCGTTCACCAGGACCAATGCCGCCGCCAGCGCGCCCGTCGCTACATTCCGGAGGGTTTCCTGCGACACTTTGTCCATGCGGTCGTTGTCGGTATGGTAAAACTGGTCGGTAAAGTGCCAGAGTAGCAGGCCGGGGATGTCGGCGTCGATGAATGGGGTATGGTCGCTGCCGCCTTCAAACGGGTTGGCATTGACCGTCCAGCCGGCGAATGCGCCTTGCTCCCGGAAGGTGCGGAGGATAAAATCGTTGAGATAATGGGGTTTCATTTGCTCCAGCCTCATCACCTCGCCACCCCATTCGGTGTGCCGGTCCTCCCCGCGTGTCCAGATTGCGCTGGGGTCGGGCATTTTTTCGATGAGGAATGAACCGCCCGTGACGGCGGTGTTTTCACCCACCATGTCCAGGCTGATGCCCCATTTGATGCCGCCCGCCCGGATGGGGTCTTCCTGGATGTACCGCCGGGTAGACACGATTTCATCACCCCAGAGGAAGGTCAGGCTGCGGTTGAGCGCGACTTGGCCGGTTTTGACGAGGCGGGCGGCGGCAAGGGCCATTTCCAGTTGAGCGCCGGCGCCGGACGCGTTGTCGTTGGCGCCGGGTTCCTGTACATGCGCGCTGAATACCAGGCGCTGGTCTGGATTTTCCCGGCCCTGGATATCCGCCACAAGGGTCAGTTCCTCCGAAGGGTAGATCCGGGTTTTGATCTTTACGGTCGCTTTCAGGGCGCGCTTTTTGGCCAGGGTGGCTTTCAGTTTTTCTTTTGCTGCATAAGAAAGGGCGATTCCCCAGGCTTCCCGGTTTTTCCGGTAGCGGAGTTGGCGGAACTGGATAGAGGTCGTGTTTTTTTCGGGTTGCAGGTAAGCGGGCATATCGTAGGTGAGGATACCCAGCGCCCCCCGTTCATGGGCCGCCTGAAAAATCTGCCCCGGGTTCATTTCGGCAAATACGATTTTGCCTTTCACATCGGTTTTCCGGAAATGGTCGGGGGATTGGATATGGACGACCTCACCGGTTACGCCCGCATCCGGGGTAGAGGCGGAATACATGGCGATCATGTTCCGGTTGGAGGCAAATTGCAGCAGAGGTGTTTTTTCGCCGGCCAGGGTGAGAGAGGCGTCCACGGGTTCCCAGGTCGGAACCTCCATTTTTCTTTTTTCAATGCGGTACCGGAGCGGGTTGCCGGGTTGGGCTTTTTCTTCCGGTTTATAACCTGCTTTTTCAAGTTGATCCGCCAGGTACCGGATGCTCGCGTCGAAACCGGTATTGCCGGCTACCCGCCAGAATGGTTCGATATAGGCGGTGGCCTCGTAGGCGGTCTGGCCGGTAATTTCTTTTCTGACGAGGTCGAAATAGGGATTTGAAACCTTTGGCTTTGAAGAAAATCCTGCGGCTGCAAATACCAGTAAAATTGGGAAAAACCATTTATTCATAACGGATCGGTTAGACGTTGGCCCATTAACGCTTTTTGTGTTTGGATGTTTTGCAGGTGCAAAGGTAACAAATCAGGTTTTCCATCCATAAATTGCAGCAAGTTGAGGGGGTTGCACACGATTAAATATTTAAGTTTTATTTAATACATTCTTAGCGCTCCCTTAACTAAAAACAAAATTTGGAAGTTTACCTTTGCAACGGATTTTAATAAATCCTTTTTAATAATTATTGTTAACCTTAAATCTATTTGACATGTTTAAGCGAATTAAATTTCGAACGGAAGACGCTGGAAGCAGGTCATTCGTCTTTGGCGCCTGGAGTCGAGCGACTTCCGGGTTAATTCCACCAGATTTTTGCCGGGTTCTCTTTCATTTTATGGACGGCTGGTTAGTCGCCGGTCAGGTGAAAATGGAAACCGGAATCACACGGAAAGATGTTCACGGAAACGACTTCATCTTCAAACAGCCATTCCTGCTTTTTCAGACATCAGCTTGTTTTGCCCCGTCTCGCTCCCGACGTTAAACCGGAGTAGTAAAGCAAGCCCTTTTCATCTGAAACGAATGGATTTGCTGAATTTTTCTGCCAGTTTTACGCCTTTCTCCGATAATTTCCAGTAGGACATCTTTTCCTTTTTATTCCGGGCCAGGTACGCCGACCTTTCCATTTCCCGGATCGCAGTTGCGATATTTTTCCTGCTCATTGTTTTTGCCAGTTTGTAAATATCCGAAATCGTTAACCCGTCGGGATTTTCCATATTTTGTTGTAAAATTAAAAGGGTGGATGCCCTGGCGACCGACAATTCAAGGTCGGGCTCCTGATCGTTGTGTTTTGCAGAACCCGGAAAAACCGGCCTGTTAACGGGAGCTTGTGCGTTCAGGACATTCCTGACCTCCCGGGTCACCCGCACAAAGAGGGCGTCTCTTTCACCGTCGGACATATCCGTCAGGGGCCTCGACGGCGGGTTAAAAGCCTGGAACCGGGCCAGGGACGGGATTTCCGGGAACATGCAATGGCCGGCGATGATCGGGAAGATGGAAGCGCCATCCTTTTCGGCTGCTTCCAGAAGGCGGGGCAACTCTTCGCGGAAAATAAAATCAGAAGAAATGAAATGCGCGCTGACCAGCAGAAGGGCCACCCTGGCCGAATGTATGGAGCGGGTGATCTCCGCCTGCCAGTCGTCGCCGGCTTTGATCTTGTTATCGTCCCAGATGGAAAAATTATGTTCTTTTTCCAGAAAGCTGAGGTGCACCCGGAGGTCGTCCAGCCACCGTTTGTCGTTGCGGCTGTAACTGATGAACACGCCTGTCCGTTCCATATCCAGCAGGATTTCGTTTTGAATGAGGTTTTATACCTCGCGTCGCCAATTTTTGTGCATGGGGAAATGGGTAATCCATTCAAAATCAGGAAAATCCAATCCTGGGAATCCACAAAATCCGGCGAATCATGGTATAACAAATGGGATGATGGCCGGCGCGTTTGAGTCGTATGAAGCGCTAAGATAATATGTTGGGAGGAAGAATCCTAATTTGAAAAATGAGCGTGCTTCGGCCTCCGGACGACGAAGTCGGCTGCGGGTGAGCCGTCTTTTTTAAATTCATCGATTGCAATAATTCTACAGCTCATTCAAGAATTCATTAAATGGCGTACCTTTTTTTCATTAAATTAAATTGAAAGCTCATAATCGACTTTTAATGGTGTTGTTAAGCGCTGCGGTTGGCGCCGGCACCCAATGCCCCTTCCCGCCCGCCCGGTCGTCATTGAAACTCGTGGGGGCTTTACCCGAATCCATATAATCCTTCCATGTCTCCATCCGGCTGCCGTCGTCGCGGCGGACCATGGTGATGCACTGTTCCACCGGGCAGACCAGCGAACAGAGGTTGCAGCCCACACAGTTTTCCTCGATGATCTGCGGAACCCGCCCGTCTCCGCTTTTCGGCAGGGCGATGGCCTGGTGGGCGCCGTCTTCGCAGGCGGTGTAACAGAGCTGGCAGCCGATGCATTTGGCGGCGTCGATCCCGGCCACGACCTTGTATTCCAGGTTAAGGTTTTCCCAGGTTTTGACGTTGGGCAGGGCCTTCCCGACGAGCTCGTCCAGTCGGGTGAAGCCTTTCTCGCGCATGTAGTTTTCCAATCCCGGGATCATTTCGCGGATGATGCCAAACCCGTAATGCATGACCGCGGTACAGACCTGCACGTTGGAGGCGCCCAGGAGCATATGTTCCACAGCGTCGCGCCAGTTTTCGATGCCCCCGATGCCGGAAATCGGGATGCGCACCTCCGGGTCCTGGGCGCAGTTCTTGACCATGTTCAGGGCGATGGGTTTCACGGCCGGACCACAATACCCGCCGTTGGTGCTTTTACCGTCGACGATGGGATAGGGGACGAAGTGGTCGAGGTCGACCCCTACCAGGCTCTGGATGGTGTTGATGAGGGAAATGGCGTCGGCCCCGCCACGGGCAGCCGCCTGCGCCGGTTCGGTGATGTCGGTGATATTGGGTGTCAGTTTCACAATGACGGGCACTTTGGCGGCAGCCTTCACCCAACCGGTGATCAGCTTCAGGATCTCGGGCTCCTGTCCGACCGCCGAACCCATGCCGCGTTCACACATGCCGTGGGGGCAGCCGAAATTGAGTTCGATGCCGTCGACCCCGGCGTTTTCCACGTCCCGCACGATCTGTTCCCATTCTTTCCGGGATTCGACCATCAGGGAAGCGACCACCGCATGGTCCGGGAAATATTTTTTCACCTCCTCGATCTCGCGCAGGTTATCCACCAGTGGCCGGTCGGAGATCAGTTCGATGTTGTTGAACCCTACCATCCGGTTGCTCCGGTAGTGGACGGCCCCGTACCGGCTTGACGTGTTGATCACCGGGATGCCGAGGGTCTTCCATACGGCGCCCCCCCAACCGGCGTCAAAGGCTTTCATAATCTGGTAGCCGGAATTGGTCGGTGGCGCCGAAGCGAGCCAGAAAGGATTGGGGGATTTGATCCCGCCGAGATTTGCTGTGATATCGGGCATGTTTTTTTTGTATCTCCGACCTCCGGTCGGAGTAGTTAGTATCTCCGACCGGAGGTCGGAGCGTTAGTATCTCCGACCGGAGGTCGGTTTTTTTATGCGCGCTGACCGGAGGTCAGCGCTACAATCCCCCTCGCAGCCTTCTTCCCCTCGGCCGCCGCATTTACCACTTCCGCGCCGCCGTTGACCGCGTCGCCGCCGGCAAAGTACTTCGGGTTTCCGGTTTGAAAAGTGACGGGGTCCACCTCGATCCGCCCGTTTTTATCCAGGCGGATGCCGGCAATTTGGCCCAGTAAGCTGGTCATTTTCTCCTGACCCGTGGCCAGGATCACGGTATCGCATTCGATAAAGAATTCGAGTACGCCGTCTTCCTGCCCGGTTTTGGTCAGCAGGACGCCTTCCACCCGTTCTTCGCCCAGAATTTCCAGCGGGGCGGCATTAAAAACGGCTTTGACTCCAACGGATTTTGCGAGCTCGTATTCAAATTCGTAGGCGCCCATTTCCGCTTTTGAGCGGCGGTAAACGAGGGTGACCTCCATGGCCCCCAGGCGGGCCGACTCCGAAGCGGCGTCCATGGCGGTATTGCCGCCCCCGATGACAACTACTTTTCTGCCCACGGGGGCGTTCAGCGGGTCGAGCTTCACCTGTTCGATGAATTCGGTGGCGCCCAGGCAATTTTCCAGGTCGGCGCCCGGGATGCCGGGGAACCGGGTATCGCCCAGGCCGACGCCCAGGAAAACGGCGTCGTACCGGTTTTCCAGGTCCCTGAACGCCCCGGCAGTCTGGATAGGGTGTCCGTAAAGGATATTGAAACCAAATTGACCCTGGAGCCAATTGATTTCTTCCAGTACCTCCCGGTTGGTCACTTTATAAGGCGCGCAACCGTGCAGGGCGAGGCCCGAAGGCCGGTCTTTCGCCTCAAAAATGTCCACTTCAAAGCCCGACAAACGCAATTCACACGCGCAGGAGATGCCCGCCGGCCCCGCCCCGATCACCGCCACCTTTTTGCCATTGGAGGGAGCGGGGTCGTACAGTTTTTTCCCTTTGGCAATGGCGCCGGCGGCGGCGTAACTCTGCAACCGGCCGATCTCGATGGGTTGAACGTTCTGGTGGTTGTACACGCAGGCGCCTTCGCACAATACTTCGGTGGGGCATACCTTGCCGCAGATATTCCCGAAATAGTTGGAATCGTAGATGGTTTTGGCGGCGCCTTCGAGGTTATGGGTATGGATCTGCCGGATGAACAACGGGATATCGATACCCGTCGGGCAGGCCTGCACGCAGGGCGCATCGTAACAGAACAGGCACCGGGCGCTTTCGTAATGCGCCATGGTGGGGTTCATATAGGGCTTGATCTGGCTGAAGCGCTGTTCCAGGTCTTTTTCGGTGGCAGGGTGTGGGTATTCCGGCATAAGGTCTTTTTTGGACTTGGGCGTTCGGGTTGCGGGAAGCAATCTTCACTTTTGGCAAAGTTAAAGGGTAATTTGAAATAAAACGAATCTCCGATCAGTTTATCTTATAGGTAATTGGAGGCGCCGACACGCCTGACTCTGCGGCGTCAGGCTGCAACTTTGGGTTGCATCCTGACTTGAAGCCTGGGGGGCCGGAACACTTGAATGCTCAGGAAAAGCAGCTTGTTGTCAAACCTCGCTTATACAGAAAAAGGCAACCTATTCCAGCAGTATGCCGATGCCGGCAACGCAGAACCTGAAAGCCGGATTTTTTACAGCTCTGTTATCTTTCCGTACGTCTCCGGCCTTCGATCCCGGAAAAACT
Source organism: uncultured Lewinella sp. (assembly GCA_964558465.1). Classification (GTDB taxonomy): domain Bacteria; phylum Bacteroidota; class Bacteroidia; order Chitinophagales; family Saprospiraceae; genus JACJYC01. The sequence continues at coordinate 6,632 of CAZLEF010000128.1, forward strand.
GCCAGACGCTGCGCACCTCCTCGATCATGCCGAGGTCAAACTCCGCGACGAGCAGTTCGTCCTTGTCCTCTGAGGCCTGGGCAAAAATCTGTCCCCGCGGGTCGACGAAATAGGAAGAACCGTAAAATTTACCCAGGTTCCAGGGGCGCTCCGTACCTACCCGGTTGATACAGCCCATGAAATAGCCGTTGGCGGCGGCGTGGGCCGGTTGTTCCAGTTTCCAGAGGTATTGCGACAACCCGGCCACGGTGGCGGAGGGGTTGTACACAATTTCCGCGCCGTTGAGGCCCAGGATGCGCGCGCCTTCGGGAAAATGGCGGTCGTAACAGATGTACACCCCGACCCTGGCGTACCGGGTCTGGAATACCGGATAACCCAGGTTGCCGGGTTTGAAGAAAAATTTTTCCCAGAAACCGGAGGTATGCGGGATATGGTTTTTGCGGTATTTGCCCAGATAGGTTCCGTCCGCGTCGATCACCGCAGCAGTATTATAGAGGATGCCGGCCTGTTCCTTTTCGAAAATGGGAACGATCATGACCATCTGGTACTTTTTGGCGTATTCGGCCATGCGTTCTACCGTCGGCCCCGGGATAGGTTCGGCGGAGGCATACCATTTGGCATCCTGGCCCGGACAAAAATAGGGGGTGTTGAAGATCTCCTGCAAACAAAGGATCTGTACCCCTTGCCGACCGGCGTCTTCGATGTACGGGATATGTTTTTGCAACATGGTTTCCTTGATCTGTTCGATGCTGCCTTCGCCCTCCGTCATCGGGAGGCTCATCTGGATCAGGCCGGATTTTATGATTTTTTGCATTCTTGGAATTTATAAATCAGGATTTTTTGAGCCGCCTCCAAAATCGCAATTATATTTGCAATATCTTTTTCAGACATAAATCGCAGATTTAATTATCTGGTTTTTATAATAGGGTTTAAGGTATTTTTCCCGAGCAACGTCTACTTCTTTTTTAAATTTACTTTTAATGAGATATTTTATCTTTTCTTTTTTTTCACTTAACCCCTCGGTTCCGGGAGCAAATTCGACAATTAAATCAATATCGCTTTTTTCAGTTTGCTCATCTCTTGCGTAAGAGCCAAATAAACCGATCCTGATAATTTGAAAATCTTTTTCAAAATCAGGTTTTATTTCATTTAAAAACATCAATATATCTTCTTTTGAAATCATTATAACGGAATTGAAGGCATTTTATTAGTGGTCCTGCGAAAATTCAACCTGCAATTTACAACAAATTTTTAGTATTAATGGTTTCGAATAATCTATATAACCGCACCAGCCTTTTTACGCTTCAGAAAAGCCCCGAAACCTTTTTCGATCTTTACCTGCCCGTGATCGACAGCCACTTTTCCCCTCAACAGGACGATCTTGCATTTCCCTTTCACTTCCCAGCCTTCGTAAGCGGAATAATCCACGTTCATATGGTGGGTTTTGGCGGAAAGGGTGTGTTTTTCCTCCGGATCGAAGAGCACGAGGTCGGCGTCGGAACCGGGAGCGATGCAGCCTTTTTTTGGGTACAATCCGAAGATTTTAGCCGGGTTGGCCGCGATCAGTTCCACATATTTATTTGGGCTGATCCGGCCTTTTTCAACGCCTTCCGACCAGAGCAGTTCCATGCGGTTTTCGATGGCCGGGTGCCCGTTGGGGATTTTGGAAAAGTCGTCTTTGCCCATCATTTTTTGTTCCCATTTGAAGGGGCAGTGGTCGGTGGCTACGATTTGCACGAGCCCTTGGTGGATACCTGCCCACAGCGCAGCCTGGTCCTTTTTTTCGCGCAACGGCGGACTCATCACCCATTTGGCGCCTTCGGGGTCTTTTTCGTACAGGGAAGCGTCGAGGATCAGGTACTGGATACAGGTTTCGGCATACACCTTCTGGTTGCGGAAGGTGGCGTTTCGCACAGCGTTGAGGGCGCCTTCGCAGGTCATGTGCACGATATAGGCCGGCACGCCGGTGTAAAACGCCATATCCGCAAAACGGGCGGAGGCTTCGGCTTCGGTGATCTCGGGTTGGGACAGGTAGTGGTATAGCGGCGATAACTTGCCTTCCGACCGGTGTTTGGCGATGAGCCGGTCGATCATGTCGCCGTTGGTGGCGTGTACCGTCACCATGCCGCCCTGTTTTTTTACCTCCTGCATCAGGTCGATCATTTGGCCGTCGTCGATCATCAGTGCGCCCTTGTAGGCCATGAAGGTTTTGAAGGAGGTAATGCCTTCCTCTTCCACCATTTCCCGGATCTCTTTGCGGGTATTTTCGTTGAAGTCGGTCACCGCCATATGGAAGGAATAGTCGCCGAAACAATTCCCGTCGGAGCGGCCGCGCCAGGCTTCCAGCGCGTGACGGAGGGATTTTCCCTGGGTCTGAAGGATAAAATCGATCACTGTGGTGGTACCGCCGTGCAACGCTGCGAGGGTGCCGGTCGCATAATTGTCGCTGGAAAAAGTACCCATGAACGGCATATCCAGGTGCACGTGGGGGTCGATGCCGCCGGGGAAAATTACTTTGCCTGTCGCGTCGATCGTTTGCCGGGCATCGACTTGCAGGTTTTTCCCAATGGAGTGAATGGTTTCGCCCTCGATATAGATGTCGGCCCGGTAGTCTTCCGAGGCGGTGAGGATGCGGCCGTTTTTGATCAGGATGCTCATATTTCAAGGTGAAAATGATTACACAGAGAATACTGGAACACAGAAACACGGATTGAAGTGATTGCACTGATTCCACTGAGAACACTGAGGAATATACAAAAAACAAACTCTAGGGTAAATCCACCGTCAACCGTCTACCGTGGGCCGTCCACCGCCCCCTCAGCCCCCAATACACCCCGAACGCCAGGAAGAAGGTCACAAACCACGCATAAGAATACAGATCCATCCAGAACGGCCCGACAGCGCCCGCCGGCAAGGCCCCTACGGTGGCCAGGAAACCGGGCAAAACCGGTAAAATGCTGACGGTAAACGCAATCCAGGCGGGGATGTTCCAGCCTTTGTAAATGCCGTCGGGCTTGAACAATTGGGCGAGGTCCAGCCGGGTTTTCCGGATGAGGTAGTAATCGCAGATCATGACGCCGGCCAGGGCGCCCAGCAACGCGGAATAGGCGATCAGCCAGACAAATATGTACCCGTGCGGGTCGGCCAGCAATTTCCAGGGGAAGATCACAATACCGATAACGCCGGTGATATACCCGCCCATGCGGTAACTGATCTTTTTGGGCATGATATTGGCAATGCTGTTGGCCGGCGCTACGACGTTGGCGGCGATATTGGTGGTCAGGGTGGCGATCGTCAGGCCGGCCATGGACAGGACTACAACCCAGGGCGAATCAAATTTACCCAGCAACGCCACCGGATCCCAGATCGCCTCGCCAAAAATGAGTACGGTTGCGCTGGTCACGGCTATTCCGATAAATGAATACAGCGCCATCGTTCCGGGTAAACCAATTGCTTGCCCGATCACCTGGTCTTTTTGTGACTTGGCGTACCGGGTAAAATCCGGAATGTTCAGCGACAGGGTTGCCCAAAATCCGACCATGGCCGTCAGACTCGGCCAGAATACGGCCCAGAATTGGACATTCGAATTGGCGCTGAGCTGATAAGAGGCCTCCAGAATGCTGCCCATCGAGCCGACTTCAATCCAGGCCCAGGCCAGCAAACCCAGGCCGATGAGCAGCAGGAAGGGCGCCGACCAGGTCTCCAGTGTTTTGATGGACTCGATCCCCCTGTGAATGATGTACATGTTCATCGCCCAGAACAGGAGGAAACAGGCCAGTTGCCCCAGGTTCAGGCCGATGAGATCCCCCAGGTAAGGACTTCCGGCCAACCCGGGCATCAGCGCCAACAGCAACTGGTAAATGGCCGCCCCGCCGATCCAGGTCTGGATGCCAAACCAGCCGCAGGCCACCAATCCCCGGAGCAAACCCGCTAATATAGCGCCATCTACGCCAAAACTCAGGCGCAGGAACACCGGCAAGGGGATCCCGTATTTGGTACCGACATGCGCATTCAGGATCATCGGGACGAGTACGATGACGTTTCCCAGGATGATCGTAAACAGCGCCTGCCACCAGTTCATGCCCTGGTCGATCAGGCTGCTGGCCAGCATATAGGTCGGAATACAGACCGCCATACCCACCCAGATGGAGGCGATATGCCAGCGGTTCCAGGTGCGTCCGGAGGCCGGTACCGGCGCAAAATCCGCACTGTACAGTGGCGATGCGGAAACGTCTTCGGTGAGTTCTGCGATTTCTTCTTTCATTTTGTACCCCCGACCTCTGGTCGGGGCCAAATAGTACCCCCCGACCAAAGGTCGGGGCAAATAGCGCTTCCAACCTCCCGGTCGGAAGAAAAATGATTTTTGCGCTGATCGGGAGATCAGGAGGGCTTCCTCCGACCGGAGGTCGGAGGCACTAGGATTTTACCTGACGGAAAGCCTTATCCAGCAAATCCAGCGCCACCGCCACATCCTCTTCCTGAGCGGTCATGGGCGGCGAGATCCGGATCACATTTCCGTACAACCCGCCTTTGCCGATCAGCAGGCCGAGTTCGCGGGTCGCTTCAAATAGTTGTTTGGTGGCCTCTGTGGAGGGTTCTTTCCGCTCCCTGTTGTTCACCAGTTCCAGACCCTGCATCAGGCCTTTGCCGCGAACATCCCCGATCACCGGGTATTTTTCCTGGAGGCGTTCCAGCCCCTGCCGCAGCAACTTGCCCATTTTGGCCACATGTTTGGGGTCAGCCTCTTTTTCCAGCACCGAGATGGACGCCAGGGAAGCCGCGCACGACACCGGGTTGCCGCCGAAGGTGCTGATCGTCAGCCCGGCGTTCCGGGTGCTCTCTGCGATTTCCGGGGTAGTGATGGTATTGGCCAGCGGAAAGCCGTTGGCGATGCTTTTGGCCATTGTCATGATGTCGGGTTGGACGTTCCAGTGTTCGATGCCGAACCATTTATCGCCGGTCCGGCCGAAACCGGTCTGCACTTCGTCGGCAATGAACAACCCTCCATAATGTTTGACGATATCCTGCACCAGTTTAAAATACTCCGGCGGCGGAGTGATAAATCCGCCGACACCCTGGATGGGTTCGGCGATGAATGCCGCTATTTTTCCGGAGGTAGTGGTTTTGATCACGTCCTCTACATCCTGCGCGCAGGCCACTCCGCAACCCGGGTAGGTCAGTTTCAGCGGACAACGGTAACAATACGGGTTCAACGCATGTTTGATGCCTGCAATATGGGTGCCGCCGATCCGCCAGGGTGATTGACCCGTCAGGCTCATTCCGACGGCCGAACGGCCGCTGTAACCGTGCCGGAGGGCCACAATCTCCTGCCGGCCGGTATAGGTCTGGGCCAGGAAAACCGCCGTTTCATCCGCGTCGGTACCCGATGGCGTGAAGTATGATACCTGCAGTTTACCCGGCGCAAGTTCCGCCATTTTTTCCGCCAGGTTCACATGGGCCTCGTTTGGATACAAGGTGGAGGAGTGGATGAGTTTTTCTGCCTGCCCGCTCACCGCCTGGGTCACCTCCGGCCGGTTGTGCCCCACGGCAGTGGTGAGGATCCCGCCGAAAAAATCGAGGTACTTTTTACCCTCGACGTCCCATACGTACATGCCCTCTCCCCGGTCCAGCGGCAGGGGCTCGGTATAGTACAACAAGTGGTTGGGCCACAGGTATTTTTTTTGTTTTTCGAGGATTTCAGTTTTTTTGGTTTTTATCGCTTTCTCCATATTTTAGGCTATTTGCTTTTGGTGAAATGAATTTTTTAATCCCCCGCTCTCCAAGTCTCCCTCTCTCCAAGTCTCCCCCTCTCCAAGTCTCCCTCTCTCCAAGTCTCCCCCTCTCCAAGTCTCCCCCTCTCCAAGTCTCCCCCTCTCCAAGTCTCCCCCT
>CAZLEF010000129.1:0-11938 GCA_964558465.1 uncultured Lewinella sp.
TCGAACCAATCGAACCAATCGAACCAATCGAATCAATCGAATCAATCGAATCAATAATTTAACTCATTATTCTTGTTCATTTTCCCGGCAACGATTATCTTTGGGCCGGGAAAATAATTCCTCTCCAAGCAGCGTTTAAGCAAGTGCCCGCATCTCAGTTAAAAAGACTACTCTTTTATACACCCTTTTCTCATGCATCTGCGCCTTTTGGCGTCCTTTTGTCAATTGCAATAAAAATTTACAGGCCATTTAAACCGGATTCTGTATCATTGTGCTCGTAAAAACTTGTTCTCTTTATCAAGCAATTTTACCAACAATATGAAAAATTTCAAGTCCCTATTGATGACTTGCCTGCTGGTTTTCGGTCTTTCGGCTTTACAAGGGCAGGACATCCACTTTTCGCAGTTCTATCTGTCGCCGCTCAATCTCAACCCGGCCATGACAGGGGTGATGAATTGCAATATCCGTCTGACGGCCAATTATCGCAACCAATGGGCCAGCGTATTGCGGAATAACGCGTTCAGCACGTATTCCGTATCGTATGACCAGCGTCTTCCGGTGGGCCGTTACGATTATTTCGGCGTTGGGGGGACTTTCTGGGGCGACCGCGCGGGGGAGGCCAATTTTGCCACCCTGACCGGTAAACTTTCAATGGCCTACAGCAAACGGATGGGCGGTGGCCGGACAAATGCCAACTACCTCGTGGTGGGCGCTGAAGCAGGCGTTGCCCAGCGGAGCATCGACTTCCTGAACCTGCGCTGGGGCACCCAGCACGACGGCCGCGGGGGGTATGATCCGAATTTGCCGACCATGGAAAATTTTGACCGCGACAACTTTCTGTTCGCCGACCTGGCCGCAGGCCTGCTTTGGTTCATGGTTTTCGACGAAAACAACAGTTTGTATTTCGGGGGGTCATTCCACCACCTGAACCGGGCCAACCAATCTTTCAGCAGCGACGGAGTGGACGATCTCTACAGCCGTTTTACCTTTCATGCAGGGGGCGAATTTATGGCCGGCAGCAATTTCGGTTTGGTTCCGGGTGTGATCGTCATGAGCCAGGGGCCGTCTTTTCAGGTAAACGCAGGTACCAGCTTCAAGTTTTTGCTCAACCGCTCGCGTGAAAACTACCAGGCCTTTCAATTGGGGCTCTGGTCGAGGATCTCCAACAAAATTGAATCGGGCGTACTGACGGATGCAGCCATTTTATCTACCCGATTTGATTACAACAGCTTTAGCATCGGTTTCAGCTACGATGTCAACGTATCCCCGCTCAAACCTGCCAGCAACGCCAACGGCGGTTTTGAATTTGCATTGACTTACAAAATATGCGGCCCTGTTCGCCGCGGGGTTTATTGCCCGAATTTCTGATCCGGACGACTTTCCGGGACTAAATGAGCTGTTTCGGGCTTCCGGGGCAGCTCATTTTTTTTGTTGATTTGTTGATTTGTTGATTTGTTGATTCGAAGGCTGCCGTTTTCAAATCAACGCATCAACAAATCAACAAATCCACATCATCCAACGGCAGATTCGGGATTTTTTCAGAAATTTGTTCTGTTCGCAGAAAATACGTAACATTGTTGAGCCGTTTTAAGCGGCATATAAGTGAATAAGGCGCAAACTCACCAGGCGCCATCAAAACAACTTGGATATGTTTGGGAAAGAAACGACTAAAGAGAGCGCCAATAAAGGCAAAAACGGTTCCGCCCTGCCAGTGGCCTCTTCAAACGCTTTTAACAGCCTGGTCCAGGGCACCATTGTGGAAGGATCTGTCCATTGCAAGACCGACTTCAGGGTCGACGGCAATATTAAAGGAAAACTCTTTTGCGACGCCAAAGTGATCATCGGCCCAACGGGCGTCGTTGAAGGGGAGGTTCGGTGCCAGAACGCTGTGATCGAAGGCAAATTCGACGGCGTGATCCAGGTGACCGAGTTGCTCAACATCCGCGAAAGCGCCACGGTCACCGGCGATGTCACCACCAACAAACTGATCGTTCAATCCGGCGCCGTTTTTAATGTTGCCTGCACAATGGGCGACAGCAGCAAGCCGATGTCCGGCTCGGGTTTCCGGAAGGAAAGCGCACCGTTAACTCCGCCAGCCAATGCCGGAAAAATTGCCGAATCCAAATAAAGCTGAGGAAGAGAAAAAGGAAGCCGACCGGAATTCGCAAAGCTATATGAAGTATTCCGGCATGGCCATTCAAATGGGGCTGATCATCCTTGCAGGAGCCTTTATTGGGGTCAAACTGGATGAAAAATTCCATACCGGCTCCCTTTTTACAGCCGTATTGTCTTTATTGGCAGTATTTGCGGCACTTTATTTAACGCTGAAAGATTTTATCTCCAAAAAATAATGCCGCTTAAACAATTTTACCTTCAACTGGGCTTGCTGACCATTGCGACGGCGGTGCTGATCGCAGGCATGGCGCTGAATGGAAATTTAAAACCATTCCTGAACCTGGGCTGGATCAGCCTCGGTTTGTTTGTTGCACTAAGCGCAGCCATCTTTCATATCGGTTCAAATGCGGCTAAAAACCCGGACAAACACCTGTTTACTACGGTCATTCTGGGGTTTACCTTTTTTAAAATGATGCTGGCCATCGGGGTAATATTCGGTTATATGAAACTTGCCGCCCCCGCCTCCAAAATATTCGTTCTGCCCTTTCTGGGGGTTTATCTTTTTTATACTATTTTTGAGGTTTACTTCCTGTCCAAATTAGGAAGAATGTCAGTCGGCAACAAACCCTGACAATCCTCTGAGCTACTCGCCAAGGCACTATGGGAAAACGACACATGCATAAAACAGGCTCGTCCGGCCGTTTCAGTGCATGCTGATGTTTCATGTCGTCAACTTTAAACCGAACACCAGGAGATTTATTCGCAACTATCATCTACTGACTATGAAAAGCACTAGTGTCATTTCCCTGTGTACGAGTCTCTTTTTATTTTTTGGCTGCCTGAATGCCCAGGAACAATTGGGCTGGCGGCTGGAGCGTTATGCCGGTATCAGCGGCGCCCGGTTGAATCCCGCCGCCTATTCAGCATCTCCCTTGCAATGGGACGTCCAGTTGTTCGGCGCCACCGCTTTTTTTTCCAATAATTATGCCTTTGCAGAGCATACCAGCTTGTGGGACCTTGTCCGGATCAATTCGCAGGATGATGTACTGGCCCGTCCCCTGCTGGAGGCGGACGACATTATCAAACCCGGTCAGATCGTCATTGATTATTACGATGACGGCCGGAACCGTTTTGCGGTTGGGCAGGCCAGTATAGAAGGTCCTTCCTTTTTTGTTCGCCTGAATAACGCCCATTCCCTCGGCCTCACCACCGCATTCCGGATAGCTGCCAGCGGGGTTGGCGTCGACAAACAACTGAGTTATTATCCCTGGGTGGAGCGGCCTGAACTGGAAGGTTTCCCGGTTGGGGAATTTCATGCCGGAATGGCCGGTTATACAGAAATCGGATTCAATTATGTTTTTTCGGCCTATACCAATAGCGGCAAACTCGGGATCGGCCTCACGGCAAAAAAACTGTCCGGTTACGAAGGGGCTTATTTCGATAGCCGCCGCTCCGGTATGATCGTTACCAAATTATCTTCAAGCGCTGTGAGCGGCGTTGACCCCGATTTTCATTTTGGGTTTACGGAGAATGCCTATCAGGATACCGAATGGCGTCCAAAAGTGAGCGGCAGTGGTTTTGGAATTGACCTGGGCATGGTGTACACCCTGGAAGACGAAGAAAATTATTTCGCCCAGTTTGGGTTGGCCATACTCGACCTGGGCAAGATCCGGTTTAATAAAGGCGCGCAGGAGCACCAGATCATTGCAGATGGAGAACGCGTACTGGACTGGGAGGCGTACCGGAAATTCAGTTCCCCCGAAGAATTTGACCAGATTGTCAGGACCTTGAGCCGGCAATTGCTCGACGATTCCCTGGCCTCATTTCAGGACAATTCTTTTGATGTGAAACTGCCGGCGAGGCTGACCCTGCAGGCCGATGTAAAACTCACAGAATTATTTTACCTGAACGGGACCTTGATCCAGGGCGCGCCTTTTACCGACAATGCGATCAAGGCAGGCAGCATCCTCGCCCTGACCCCCAGGATTGAACACCGCTGGGGGAGTTTCAGCCTGCCGGTATCGTTCTACAACTGGCGGCAAATGCGGGTCGGGGTTGCCGCCCGGCTGGGGTTCCTGGTATTGGGAACAGACCGGATCGGAAGTACGCTGGGCAAGACCCGGTTTGATGGCGCCGACTTTTATTTTGCGCTCAAGGTTTCTCCCTTCTGGGGCGGTGAGCGCAGCAGTTCACGAAGCGGCGGCAGGGGGCCAAAAATCGGAAAAAGGGGGAAGGACATCCCTTGTTATCAGTTTTGAAAATGGAACAACCTGAGCTTGAATTCCTCTGTCTGCCTTTTGATGACCTTGATCTGAAACAGTTATACCAGATTATGGCGCTGCGGCAAAATGTTTTTTCGGTGGAACAAAACTGCGCTTACCTGGATGCCGACGGACTGGATTATGGTTCCTGGCATTTGATGGGCGTTCATCCGGACGGCAGGATCCGGGCCTATGCCCGGCTTTTGCCAAAGGATCTGGCCTACCCGGGGTACGCTTCCATCGGCAGGGTGGTAACCGACCGGGAGGCGCGCCGTTTTGGCTTCGGAAAGGAGTTGATGCGGCATGCGATGAAAAACCTGGAAAACCTGTTCGGCAAAACCCCGGTAAAAATATCGGCCCAGGCCTATCTGGTCAAATTTTATGAATCCTTCGGGTTTAAACCAACAGGCGCTGAATACCTGGAGGATAATATTCCGCATATTGCCATGGTGTTCTATCCGCCGGCTGAGTAGTCAGTCAACAGTTATCAGTTGGCAGTTCACAGTCGCATCCGACTCATTGTCAATCAATTAAAATGTTCGCAACTTATCGACTTTCATTTGACGAACTACTAAGCGGATTCAGGCTGGGTGATTTTCTTTATTCCTTGACCGGCGGGGTATTCACATCGCCACCGGGAAAATTAAAATGAAATCCGATTTTTTTGTTGGGTTCATCATCATCAAAATCCTCCCAGTTTGTGACTTCCTGAATGAATTCTTCGAGGTGACGGATAAAATAAGGTTCGCGCAATTCCTCCGGCCGGTAGATGGCAATTGTTTTTGGAGGGCGGGGCTCGCCATAATTCTCAATATAAGGATAATTGATCAGAACGATGATCTTGCCGTTGAACAATTGCTGATAGATCAAGGCCCCATTGTGTTTTACCAGGTCCCGGTGAAATTCTTCCGTCAGCCTTTCCGCCACACCGCTTTTTACAGTTCCGAGCGACAGCACGATCGCTTCGAGATTGGCCATTTCCGAACGGATCTCGACCCGGGCTTCCAGGCCAACAGCCTTAATAAGGTTTTCCAGCGTTCCGGTGATCTCCGTGCACAGGTTATCCCGCCATATCTTCCGGTAGTTGTCGGTATTTACCAAAACTTCCTTGTATTGATTTACACGGCGCTGAAGGTTGATCAGGGAAGAAGCATCCATAGTTATTTTTTTTTGGTGGACGGTTAGGCTCCTGAGCGGAGTCGAAGGAGACGTTAGATGGTGGACAGTTTGCCACGCCGCAGCGCAGGCAGAGGCCGGGAATCAGGGCGCCAGCCGGCTGATGTGCCAGGTTCCTCCTTCACCGGGTTCGTATATCAGCCGGTCGTGCAGGCGGCTGCTCCTGCCTTGCCAAAATTCAAAACGATAAGGCTTAACCCGGTACCCGCCCCATTGAGGTGGTCTTGGCAAGGGGTCAACACCTTCGAACCGTTTTTCCATATTTGCGATCGCCGATTCCAGAAAAGCACGACCGGAAATGACGGTACTCTGGGGCGAAGCCCAGGCGCCGATCTGGCTGCCCTTTGGCCGGGATTGAAAATAGGCAGCCGATTCTTCCGGATGGATTTTTTCAACAAGGCCTTCGATCCGGATCTGCCGCTGCAATTCCAGCCAGGAAAAAAGCAGGGCGGCGTGCGGATTCTCTGCCATTTCATAGCCTTTCCTGCTTTCGTAGTTGGTAAAAAAGACCAGTCCGCCATGGTCAATACCTTTCAGCAATACGACCCTTGCCGAAGGTCTGCCGTCGGATGTGCAGGTGGCCAGGGTCATTGCGTTGGGTTCCGGCAAACCGGCCTTTTCCGCGGCGGAAAACCAGGATTTGAATTGGTCTAACGGGCCGGCAAACAGGTTTTCTTCCAAAAGTTCGGACCGCCTGTAATCTTCCCGCATTGCTTCGAGGTTCAATAACATTTTCAGAACGTTAATATGGTTTCAATACCCACAAATATACCTGAATAAGATCATTTTTTGAAACCTTTAATAACTTTGCCGAAAATCCGATTATGCGCTATTTTTTCTTTTTACTAAGTGGATTATTGTTGTTTTCCTGCGCCGGAGAATCCGGCGGCAGTAACCGGGAAACGCCGGGTGTCAGCAGCCCTGCTGCCCAGACCCCCCAGACCCAGGGTACAACCCAACCCCCGCTCAAATTGGCCGGAGAATTTAAAAATGCCGCCTCCGGCCAGGAAGTCTGCCTGAATGTATCTGTCGGCAACTTCAGCATGCTGCTGTCCATGCAATATTCCCTCAAATGGGATCCCAAAGTACTAACATTCAAAGAAGTGAAAAAATTTGGCCTGCCGTACCTTGGAATTGATAATTTTGGCGCTCACCGTTCCAAAGACGGGATTTTGACCTTTGTCTGGATCGATCAGGCCTTAAAAGGTACCACGGTGGCAGACGGAGGGGTGATCTATCAGGTTTGTTTTACCGCCACCGGCAAACCCGGCCAGTCTACTTATTTCCGGTTTACCGGCGACCCGACTCCGATCGAGGTGGTGAACCTGGCGGAACAGGTGATCGGGTTGGAAACGGCGGATGGCGGGGTGGAGATCCGGTAGTGAGAGGGTGAGAGGGTGAGAGGGGTGAGAGGGTGAGAGGGTGAGAGGGTGTTTAATCGGCAGTTGGCGGACTGACGACTTTTGCCGGACAGGGTCTTTTGGAGAATTTTCGGAGCCAAAGCTGTTCCAGGTCGTCCCAACACACGCCGGTACCCCTTTGGAACAGCGGTGAGGAGAACCGTGTAAAGGGAACGTTGGAGGTACCGAAAGTGGCGCTCACACCCGGATTCAGGCTGATTTACCCTCAATAAATAAGCATCCCGAATTCTGGAACTCGCCAAAATTCGGGATGACTCTTGTTTTTTATTTTTGTTGATTGGGCGGTACAAGGTGTTTCGCCGACCGGGAGGTCGGAGGTACTATGTGTTTCGCCGACCGGGACCGCCGCCGCTACGCAAAGGCGGTTAAAAAGTCGGCGGTACTAAGGTGTTTCGCCGACCAGGAGGTCGGCGGTACAAGGTTACCAGTCGCCGGAAGCGCCGCCGCCGCCAAAGCCGCCGCCACCAAAGCCGCCGAAGCCGCCGCCGCCGAAACCGCCCCATCCGCTGTCGCCGCCACCCCGGCTTCCACCGCTTCCGCCGCCAAAGCCGCCGCCCGGGAAAAAGATCCAGCCGCCGCCGCCGCGCGAATGGTCGTATCGGCCACCTCCGAAAAACCCGCCATCGCTGTCGTCACCGCTGCCGGGAGGGCCTTTTTTGCTGAAGGCAGAGATCAGGAAGATGATGACAATAATGGCGACGATGATCCAAATCAGGGGAATGCCCTTTTGTTTCCTGTTGAGGTTATCGTTGGTATATTCGCCTTTGCCAAGCGCCATGATCGCATCTGCCGCACGGTCGAGGCCTTCGTAAAAACGGCCTTCCTTGAAGGCAGGTGTAATGATATTCTGGATGATGCGGCCCGCCATGACGTCGGGCAGGAAACCTTCAGCGCCGTATCCGGTGACAATCGTTACTTTTCGTTCCTTTTTAGCGACATAGATGAGGATGCCGTTGTCTTTTTCGCTGTCGCCGCCAATTCCCCATTTGCGGGCCAATTTGTGTGCATAGTCATAGACCTCCTCCCCTTCCAGCGTTTCTTCGGTTACAACCGCAATCTGAGTAGAAGTTTCCCTGGCGTAATCGCTGAGTTTTTGGCCCAGGCTGACGACTTCATCCCGGGCGAGCAGGCCGGCGAAGTCATTGACCAGAAACTGGGTCGGTTCCGGTATTTGCTTTTGGGCAAATGCCGGGGCCAATCCGTAAAGACATAAAAACAGCGATATATAATAACGAATTTTCAACATATTGATGCTTCCAAATGGATGAGGAACCGAGCCTGTTTGCCGGCAAGGCAGTGAACCGAAGGACCACTAACTGCTATAAGAAATATCATCAGGCAGTTGATTCGGGTTGTCTGTATCCAGCAGCGGGAAATGAGTGCGGAGTTTTTCTCCGATCTTTTCGATCGCTTTGACTACCCCTTCCCCAAAGGCTCCTTTTTTGAAGTGCGCGACCATCAGATCGCGTTCTTCTTCCCAGAAATTATCGGGGAGAACCTGGTCGATGCCTTCGTCGCCGATGATGGCGAACTGTTTTTCAGCAGGAGCGATGACGATGAGGACCCCGTTCCGGGCCTTGGTTTTGTGCATATTCAATTGTTGAAATACACGCACCGCATCGTCCAGTACGTTGCCTTCGCTTTTATGTTCGAGGTGAACGCGGACCTCGCCGGTCGTACGGCTTTCAACCGAACGGATGGCTTCGATGATCCGCTGTTCTTCCTCGGGAGCAAAAAATTTGACCATTATCAGGATGGCTTAAAATTTTACCTCGGGGGCATTTTCAGCGCCTTCCTGGGCCTGGAACTGGATCTTGCGGTCAAATCCCAGGATGGAAGCGAAGATGCTTGCCGGAAAACGGCGGATCTTGGTATTATATTCGGTTACGACTTCGTTGAAGTCATTGCGCGCCACTTTGATCCGGTTTTCAGTTCCTTCCAATTGCACCTGGAGGTCGCGGAAATTGGCGTTGGCTTTCAATTCAGGATAGTTTTCCGTAACGAGCAACAAACGGCCGAGCGATTGGGAAAGCCCGGATTGCGCATCCTGGAAGGCCTTCATTTGCTCCGGCGTCATATTGCTGGGGTCGATATTAATGCTGGTCGCTTTGGCCCTGGCTTCTACGACGGCCTGCAGGGTGCTTTGTTCAAAATCAGCAGCTCCTTTTACCGTATTGACCAGGTTAGGGATCAGGTCGGAGCGGCGCTGGTATTCGCTTTGCACGTTGCTCCACATATTGGCCACCTTTTCATCAAGGGTAACAAAATTGTTGTTGTAGCTGCAACCGCTTACAAAAACAAGAAATCCTAATCCTACAAGAACGGCGATGATAACAATTGATCTCATGTATGGCTTTGTTTTTATTTCATGCAAAAATACAAATAAATGCGGGGATTGGTTGTGATTTTTCGAGGAACGGGGCCAAATAAACGTTTAACCTCCGTAAAACAACGTCAACACCTCCTCGGCTGCGCCCAGGGGGGATTTGGCGCCTGCAACGACGGCCGCCTCCAGTTCCGGAAGCCGGTCTCTGACCAGCGGATGACGCATCAGTTTTTCCCTCAGCAGCGCATCCAGCGACTCCCGGAACCAATGCAGGGACTGGCCCCGCCGGTTTTCCTCCAGATACCCATTGCTGTCGACCTTCTCAAAAAAGCTTTCAATCACCTGCCAGACTTCCTTTATGCCCTCTCCGGTGAGGGCGGAGGCAAGGCAGACCCCGGGCGTCCAGCCGTTGTTTTTAGGCGGGAAGAGGTGCAAGGCGTTGGAATAGGCTGTTTTGGCCTTCCGGGCAAGGGGCAGCGAAGGGCCGTCTGCCTTGTTCACCACAACGATATCCGCCATTTCCACGATCCCCCGTTTGATACCCTGCAATTCATCGCCCGCCCCCGGCATGAGCAGCAGGAGGAAACAATCGACCATGCCTTGTACAGCCGTTTCGGATTGGCCCACACCTACGGTTTCAACAAGGATATGGGTATACCCCGCCGCTTCGCAAAGCAGGACGGTTTCCCGGGTTTTGCGCGCAACACCGCCGAGCATATCGCCTGCCGGGCTGGGCCGGATAAAGACCCGGTCGTCGCGCACCAGTTCGTTCATTCGGGTTTTATCACCCAGGATGCTGCCGCCCGAGACCCGGCTGCTGGGGTCGATGGCCAGCACTGCCAAACGGCCGCCATCCAACAGGATCTGCCGGCCCAAAGCTTCAATAAAAGTACTTTTACCGACCCCGGGCGCTCCGCTGATCCCGATCCGGCGTGCGGACACCCGGTGGGGCAAACAGAGGTCAACCACCTGCCGGGCCAGCAGCAGGTCGGATTCCAGCCGGCTTTCGATGAGGGTGATGGTTTTGCCAAGCAGGACCCGGTTGCCGGAAAGGACGCCTTGTGCATAAGTTTCCGGGTCGAGGCGCTTGCCGGAGGGCCTGTGCTGTGGCGTACCGGCTGATCCGGCAGCGCCGTCCGGCGGCGTTTTACGGGTCTTTTTCAGGCTCATTTCGTCAGGTATTATCCGATGCTAAGGTAGGTAAATTTACCCTATTTGGGAATTCAGAAAGAATTGCCGAATTTGCGGCACTATGGCAGGACTACAACGAAAACTGACGCTTTACGGCCTGACGATGATCGCTGTGGGGAGTTGCATCGGAGCGGGCATCTTTATCACTCCGTACAAAATTGTTCAGGCGTTGCCGCACAACGGCTACGTATTGCTGGTCTGGGGGCTGGGGGGGCTGATCGCCCTGACCGGCGCGCTGACCTTTGCCGAACTGGGCGCCATGTTCCCAAGGGCCGGCGGCGTATATGTTTTCCTCCGGGAGGGTTACGGCAACCTGACCGGATTCCTGTACGGCTGGGTCACCCTCCTGGTGATCAATACGGGATCGCTGGCTGCCCTGGCCATCATCCTGGCTGAGTACCTGACTTTCTTTTTCCCGATCACCGACGGTGGCAAGGTACTCCTGGCAATGGGGGTGATCACCGGGCTCACCCTGGTAAATATCCGGGGGGTCGGCGTGAGCCAATGGCTGAGCAATGTGTTTACAGGGCTGAAACTGCTGGCGATTGCGGGCATTGTTGTCCTGGGTATCGTTTATTACGATCCGGCAAGAGTCGAACTGTCCTTTTCGCTGACCAGGGACGTACCGGATCACCTGCCTAACGCATTGTTGCTGGCCCTGATCGGGGTATTATGGTCGTTCGGCGGGTGGCACCACGCTTCTTATATGGCAGGTGAGGCGATCAACCCGCAACGGACGGTGCCGAGGGCCATGATGCTGGGCGCGCTGGTGGTGACGGTAACTTATTTGCTGGTCAACCTGGGTTATATGCTGTTATTGCCGCTCGAGGCCATTCAGCAATCCACGCGGATCGCGGGGGATGCTGCCCAGGCGGTACTGTCCAACGGCGGGCAGTTGGCGGCGCTGGTGATCGCCGTTTCCGTTTTTGGCACCATCGGCATTTACACTATGTCAGCCCCGCGCATCTATTTTGCCATGGCGCGCGACGGGGTCTTCTTCGAACAATTGGCGCGGGTGCATCCCAGGTATCATACCCCGGCAACCGCCATGATCATTCAATCCCTTTGGGCCATGCTGCTTTTGCTATTCTGGGGAAGTTTTGAAAACCTGATTTCTTACGTTACTTTCATGGATATTGCCTTCATGGCGCTGGCCGGTTTTGTAGTGGTGATGTACCGGGTAAAACGGCCTGAAATCGCACGGCCCTACAAAGTATGGGGTTATCCGGTGGTACCACTGGTTTTTATTGGTATTTCGGCTGCTTTTACTGTGAGCACCCTGATCCAGCAACCGGTGCAGGCGCTGGCGGGGTTGGGACTTTTGGCATTGGGTATTTTTGTTTATTTTGGGGTCAAAAAAGGGGGAGTGGACGCGAACCCGGGAGAATATTAAAATTGATTCGATTGGTTCGATTGGTTCGATTGGTTCGATTGGTTCGATTGGTTCG
>CAZLEF010000130.1:0-11881 GCA_964558465.1 uncultured Lewinella sp.
ACTGTACAATCGGGGAATCCGGCCCGACCGACGAGACGTCGGCGGTACAAAGGGGGAACAACCATGCAGCCATCCCTCCCCACACCGTTCAACGGTGCACCACAAACCGGAAACGGGTCAACCTATCGCCGATCCGGGCTTTCACCACGTAGACCCCGTTCTGCCAGGCGCCGGTATCCAGCGGAAACTGGTGGAGGCCTTTGGTCGTCGCTCCCGGTTTTTCCTGGTAGACAATCCGTCCGTTCAGGTCGTGGATACTGAAGGTCACTTCGGCTGCCGCAGGCAGGTCCCGCAAAATTTGGCACGATATTTAGTAATACTCCAAAGTGTGTCCCCCCGGGGAACCGTTCGCAAACACAAAAACTACTGTATCATGAAACACTTGTTGCACCGACTTTTGGATCAACCCCCGTTCTTTTTTGTCATCCCCGGATTCAGGCGGCTGGCCCTCACCGGCTGCTGCCTGCTCGCCCTGGGTTATCTGGCTGCACAGGATTGCAACCTGGCCTGCAACGGCGCCCCCGATGCGCCGCTGCAGGTAACGGTCACCCAGGCTTGCACCGTTACCCTGACGCCCGACAACATCATCGAAGCGCCCCAGGAATGCCCCGGCGCCAAAAATATGACGGTCCGCGACCCTCAGTCTGCCCTCATCGTACAAGGCGTGGACGAGGTTTTTTTCGACGCCGGCCCCTGGGTCGGCCAGGTGCTCAGCGTGACGGTCACCGATGTCGAAACCGGATTGTTTTGTGTGGGTTTCATCCGGATCGTGGATAATCTGCCGCCGGCGATCACCTGCCCCCCGGCGACAGTCAACTGCCTTAGCCCGACCGGTATCGGCAACCTGCCCGGCCCTATGTTCGACGACAATTGCGGTCAGAACGACCTGAACCTGACCTATACCGACTTTTCGCAACCCGGCAGTTGCCTGACGGACTATATCCAGGTGATCAACCGCAACTGGACGGTCACCGACCCCAGCGGCAATGCTGCGCACTGCGTTCAACTCATTACAGTGGACCGGCCGGAACTCGAACAGATCGTCTTCCCGGCCAATATCAATCTCCCCTGCAATACCCCCAACACGGCCCCTTCTGCGACCGGCATGCCCTCCCTTCAGGGGCTGCCGTTCCAGAACGGGGATATCTGCGGGCTGACGGTGTCCAGCTCCGACGAAGTAGCAGAGATCTGCGGCGATATCGAATTCCAGATCCTGCGCACCTGGACGGTGACGGACCCCTGCAGCGGATTCAGCGCATCCCAGGTTCAGATCATTACTGTGCAGGATACCCAGGATCCGGTGATCACCTGCCCTGCACCCATTACCGTCAATACCAACCCCGGCCAATGTACGGCCACGGTCAATTTGCCTGCCCCGGCAGCCAGCGACAACTGCGGCCCCGCGCCCGGAATCTTCGTCAGCACTTCTTACGGCGCCGTCGGCCTGGGCCCGCACGTTTTTGTACCGACCGGAAGCCATACCATCCAGTACACGGCAGAAGACGAATGCGGCAACACCAGCGTTTGTTCTACCTCCCTGACTGTTCTGGACAGCGAAGTACCGGTAGCAGTTTGCGACGACCAGGTCATCGTATCCCTGGCGAGCGGCGGCCTGGCCCAGGTCAATGCCCAGACCTTCGACGAAGGCAGCACGGACAATTGCGGCGGCGCGGTCTATTTCAAGGTCAAACGGATGACGCCCGGCGGTTGCGACGGGGCCAACGGCGACGACAGCAATACCATCGCAGGTTACCAGGAATGGTTCGACGACAAGGTGGTTTTCTGTTGTGAAGAAGCCTCGGGCGGACAGGTAACGGTCATCCTGCGGGTGTACTCCATCGACCCCGGCCCTGGTCCGGTAAATCCCAACCGTGAACAACCGGGGGGCGACCTTCACAACACCTTTGCCGATTGTATGGTGCTGACCACCGTCGGCGACCAGCTTCCGCCCGTTTTCCAGAACTGTCCGGCCGATACCGCCATCGATTGCAATTCGGATTATTCCAACCTCGCGATCTTCGGCAGCCCCGCAGTCGCCGACAACTGCAGCTACACCATAGAAGCCGTTTCCAGCCAGGAAATTGACGATTGCGGCGAAGGGACCATCGTACGGACGTTCACCGCAATAGATCCCGCCGGCCATGCGAGTACCTGTACCCAGACCATCACCGTGACCAACAACAACCACCTGGCGCTGAGCCATATCGTCTGGCCGCTTGATTATACGACGGATGTGTGCGGGTCCACCGTCGATCCGGAAGACCTCCCCCCGGGTTACGACCACCCTGTCATCAATTACGACGGCTGCGGAGCGGTTGCCGTGAACCACGAGGATGAATTATACGATATCGCTCCGCCGGCCTGTTACAAGATCCTGCGGCGCTGGACGGTGATCGACTGGTGCGTGTACGATGCGGATAACCCCGATCAGGGCGGCAAATTTGTCAAGGTGCAGGTCATCAAGATCCAGGACAATATTGATCCCGTGATCACGTGCCCGGGTAATCTGACGGTGAACGTATCCAGCAACTGCACCAATGCCGCCGTGACAATGTCCAACGCGGTGGCCGACGATTGCAGCCCCAATGTGCTGGTGACCAACAATTCGCCCTACGCAACCAGTCATGGCGCCAACGGAGGCGGTGTTTATCCCCTGGGGACCACGGTCGTCACCTACACGGCTTCCGACCGTTGCGGCAATACGTCCACCTGCGAAACGCAGATCACGGTCAAAGACAACTCGAAACCCTCGCCGCTGTGCATCGTCGGTTTGTCGGTTTCCCTGAATGACATGAACGGCGTGAACATGGCGGTCGTACCTGCAACGGCATTCAATGCCGGAACGACCGACAATTGCACACCCCCGGCAGGCATTGAACTGACCATAAGCCGTTCCGTTCCGGGGACTGTACCTTCGCCCGCTACGTCTGCCACGGTCACGTTCGGCTGCCAGGACCGCGGCACCCAACTCGTGGAATTGTGGGCCAGGGACGCTGCCGGCAACACGGATTATTGCCTGACTTACATTACGATACAAGACAATTCCGGGCTTTGCCCGAATAACACAACCTCGGCCATGATCGCCGGCGCCATTACGACTTCGGAAGGCGATAACGTGGAAGGGGTCGCCATCCAGGTGACCGGCGCCTCGCAACAACAGGGCATTACAGGGATTGATGGTTTTTTTGAATTCCCGAATATTCCTTTCGGGGGCGACTATTCGGTCGCGCCGCACCGGAATTCCGACCTTTTGAACGGGGTGAGCACGATCGACCTGGTGCTGATGTCGAAACATATCCTGGGCATCCAGCCTTTTGATTCCCCCTACAAGATCCTGGCGGCGGATATCGACCGTTCGGGCGGGATCTCTACCCTGGACCTCATCCGGCTGCGCAAGGTAATCCTGCACATCGACGAGACATTTCCGAACGGCAATAAGTCGTGGCGGTTTGTGGATGCGGAATTTGTTTTCCCCAATCCGGCCAACCCCTGGGCGACCTATTTCCCGGAGATCTACAGTATCAACGACCTGGAGGACGACGAGATGCATGTGGATTTTATTGCCATCAAAGTCGGCGACGTGAATATGTCGGCCATACCCAACAGCAATTTCATCGACAACCGGAGTTTGCCGGGACAGATGCATCTGGTGGTCAATGACCGCGACCTGGCCCGGAATGAAGAAGTGACGGTCAGCGTATCGGCCGAAGACGCCGGGATCTACGAAACCTTCCAGTTTACGATGTATTTCGACCCCGCCGCCCTGGAATGGGAAGGCATCGAACCCGGCGATAACATGCCGGGCATGGACGAGAACAATTTTGGCCTTGCGCGCCTGGAGGACGGGTATCTGACGGTGAGTTGGAACGAATCGGGGGGTGCGCGGGTACAGGAAGGCGCCGTGTTGTTCAACCTGAAATTCCGGTCGCAAAACACCGGAAAACTGAGCGAACTGCTGGCCGTCAGCGGCAAACTGACCCAGGCGGAAGCCTCCACCCGCGACGGCGAGGTGCGGACCGTCAAACTCAACTTTGTACAGGAAGAAAGGCCCGGGGGGAACGCCCTCTATCAAAACCAGCCCAACCCTTTCCGGGACCAGACCACGATCGGCTTCGACCTGGAAGAAACAGGCAGCGCTTCCCTGCGGGTCTTTGACATGAGCGGCAAGCCGGTTTATCAGTCCGAAGGCCGGTTTGAAGCCGGGTACAACGAGGTCACCCTCAACCGGAGGGACCTGCCGGCATCGGGCCTGTATTATTACCTGGTGGAAAGCGGCAAATGGCGGGAAACCAAAAAATTGCTGCTCACGGATTGAATCCTTTAACTTTTCCGAATAAAGTAAGCCCTTCTCCTTTTTTGGGGGAAGGGTTTTTGTTTTATTTACATTTTATATTCCACGACCTTCTCCACCACTTTTTCCTCTGTGATTTCTCCGATCAGATCTTCCATGCCCCGGGCGCCTTCTTCCTCCGCAACGGGCACGATCGGCAGGAACAAGTTTTGGCCATGGTCAAAATGATCGATCAGTTCCGGTGTGGCAATCACGCGGGCGGAGCAACCTTCGCGGTCGTCGAGGCGGTCAATGCCGAGCACTTCGGCGCCGATATACTGCCCCAACTGGTAATAGGCCTCCCATTGAACGGGGTCAAAGAACTGGTCGGCGGTCGATTCGTGCGGAAAAGCCGGATGGTAGATCTTGTACTTATAGGTGCCGTATTTCAGAAAGTCGTCTTTTGGAATATCCGGGCGGCCTTCCGGCGCGGTCACCGAGGATTTTACGTACACCAGGGTGCCGACCTTTTTATCCTTGTAGTGTTCTATGACGTCCTTTCCGTCCGGACCGGTCTTCTTTTCCCACAGTTGGTACAGGTCGGCCACTGCAAATCGCTTCAGGGAATACCCGTGCGAGGGGCGGGGTTTGATGGTGTATTCCGGGATGGAATCGATCCGGAACCGGATATCGACCCCCAGTTCGTTGCGGGCCCGGATGGTCAGGTTCTCCAGGTCTGCAAAGGTATATTCGGGGTCGGCGCCTGCGTCAACTGCGATGATCAGCTTACATTTTCGCCGCAGCAATTCCATTACACCCAGGTTTTCGATATGGCCGCCGTCGCTGATATTGACCATGTTTTTGTCGGTACCGATCCGTGAAAACAGTTCGTATAAAAAATAGAAAGGCCAGAAAACCACCGGGTAAGCGGTTTTCAGCCGCATCGGGTTCCAGATCCAGAAGCCCAGTCGCAGGTTCAAAACCGTGGTAAGGATGCTGAGGATCTTGTTGGAATAAGCGCCCATGCCCGGGTTGACGGCCGCCGCCGAAATGGTGATGCCCGTCGGCAGCGTCAGGTTCTGGTATCCGATCGTTTCCCGGGTAGGCACATACCCCGTGAGTTTGGCGCCGCAAAACAGGGGAGACAGCAGAAAATAGTCGCTGGCCTTGGCGCCCATGAAATTGGGGTCGTTCGACGACTGCAGGTTCAGCGTCGTGTTGATGATGGGATAAGGCCCCAGGTAATCCGCTTCTTTGGCGCTTCCGGTCTGGAACAGGTCGTGGAGGTGGACATTGCGGTATTGTCCGGCAAACTCCAGGTAGGCGTCGGCCAGTTGTTTGCGGTAAAACCGGTTGAAACTGGTGGCGTTGGGGTTGGTAAAAAAGCCCATGATGATCAAGAGGATCCCAATTCCGATATAGGGAAGCAGGCTGTTCAGGTCCGGGCTTTTGAAGTCCTTGAAACCCATGACATACACCACGGCAGCGGCTGCCAGCACCAGGCCTGCAAGCAGGGCTTCCAGCCGGTTGAAGCGTGCTGAAATATCGAGGTTAAAATAAATTGCAACGTTCAGCAGATAGTGGATGACAAACACCGCGCCTACCGCCATGGCGCCATACCCGAAGACTTTTCCGAGGTATTCATTGACAAAGTCAGGATCAAAATCCACCAGCGTGTCAAAAAACATGTAAAGTCCGAGTCCGATCAGGATCAGGATCACAGGGCTGATCAAGCTCATGGCCAGGCTGATGAGGTAACCCACTGCCAGAATGAACTGGTTCCAGACCTTCACCCAACCTGTTCCCGGAAACAGGTATTCACCCCGCCGGCGCATATAATCGATGTGTTTTTCCCGGAACAATTCGTCAAATGACCCGGCCTCCTTGAGGGTGGCATGGATATAACACCCGGTGTACCCGCCGCCGGAAACGGTGGACAAATAATCCGCCTGCTGCAGGATATTGAACTTGTTCAGCGTTTTGAGGAACCCCATGTTGATGGTCGCCGAACGAATGCCGCCCCCGGAAAGGGCAATGCCAAAGCGGGTTTCATCCAATGCGGCGGCGTTCTCCGGGCCAAACAATTTTTCCCTTCTGATCCGCAGTTGCTGGTCTTCCTGCTGGATCACGTAATCATATTCAGTCTTTTCTTTTTGGGCCATAGGTTGTACAATTATCGGTCGGACGCGATCAGCAGGTCCAGATCCGTGGATTTGATATTAAACCGCCTGCCCAGGTACTGGTTGGTCAGGCAGCCTTTGTAGGTGTAAATGCCGTGCCGCAGCCCCAGGTTGGCAAAAAACAGGTTTTCAATGCTGCCCGTGCTGCCCGCCTGCAGGAGGATGGAGGTCATGATATTGCTCACCGCGATGGAGGCCGTCCTCGAGACTTTGGATGAAAGGTTGGGCACACAATAATGGATCACATCGTGTTTGACAAAGGTGGGTTTGTTGAGGGAAGTCACTTCCGAGGTGGCGAAACACCCGCCCTGGTCAATGCTTACGTCGATGATCACGGCGCCGGGTTTCATTTTAGCCACCATTTCCTCGCTCACCACCACCGGGGTCCTTCCGCTTTCCGAATGGATAGCGCCGATGGCCACTTCCGCAGTGACGAGTTCGCGTTCCAGGTAGATCGGATTCAGCACCGAGGTATACAATTGGCGGCCCACCTGGTTCTGGAGGCGTTTGAGTTTGTAAATATTGTCGTCAAATATCCGGACTTCAGCGCCCAGGCCGATGGCGGTCCGGGTAGCGTATTCCGCCACCACGCCGGCGCCCAGGATGACCACTTTGGCGCTGGGCACCCCGGAAATGCCGCCGAACAACACCCCTTTGCCGCCGCCGGTATTCGACAGCAGTTCGGCAGCCGTGAGCACCGAACTGATGCCGGCTATTTCACTCATGATCCGGACAATGGGAAAGGAGCCCGAATCATCCTTCAGGTATTCCATAGCCAGGGCGATCACCCGTTTTTGTTTCAGCTCGTTGATGTACCGCTCGGAAATGATGGGCAACTGCAAAGGGGAGATCAGGATCTGGTTGGGGTGCATCAGGGCGATCTCCGTCAGGGTGGGCGGCGCTACCTTGAGCAGGATCCCGGCTTCATACACTTGTTTGCGGTCGTAAGCGATCTCGGCGCCGGCTTCCGAATAGTCGTGGTCGCTGAAATACGCCTTGTCGCCTGCGCCGCTTTCCACCACCACCCGGTGACCATGCGCCACCAGGATGGATACCGACGACGGTACCAGCCCGATCCGGTTTTCCTGGAGGGTCAATTCTTTGGGAATCCCGATGAACAGCTTTTCAGACTTTCGCATCGTCTGCAGCATTTCGGGTTGGGTTTCCATCGACACGCCTTCAAAAGCCTTCGGCCCGCGGGAAGATCTTTCTTTTTCGCTCATCATCATGATTACAAAAATACAATTTTTCGGCTGGAATCTTCATCCGCCTCAATCCGGATCTTCACCACCTCCTCCGGCAGCAGGGGTTCTATGATCTCCGGCCATTCAATCAGGCAAAAATACGGATCGGAAAGGTATTCTTCTATACCAAAATCCAGGGTTTCTTCTATCCGGTTGATCCGGTACAGATCCAGGTGGTGGATCAGGGCCTCTTGTCCCTCCTTATTGTGGTAATGATAGGTATTGACCAACGAAAAAGTCGGACTGGCCGCAGCGTCCCTTGTGCCCAAATACCGGCAAAAAACACGGATAAAGGTCGTTTTTCCTGCGCCCATCTCGCCGTAGACGGCTATTTTCCGGCGGTCGCCGGCCACCTCCAGCAGGTTTTTGACCACTTCCTCCAGTCCATCAACGCTGTTTACTTTCCAGGTCATTTTGAGATTTTAACCTATTGAATCCGGGCCAAAATTAACATTCCTGCTCAAAAAGCCAGGTTATTTGTTTTTGGAACAAGCGCTTGTGTATAATGGGAAAAAATTTTCTTGAAAAATATTCGTATTGCACAATATCCGGTCGGTTTATTCGTTAATGATCTCAAGTTTGCACGGCAAATACCCCGGATATCGGTTTTTATCCGCCATTTGACCGGGAACTAAAACCTGAAACCCTTTGTTACACCCATTAAACCCAAAAGATCATGAACCCCGTTATCCAACCGGTACCTCGTACCCTTCACCCTGTCCGCCATCCCGGCCATTTCTCTTGCTTTCATTTTCCAATTTTTCATTTCAATTCCGATCGTTAAAGGGTTAATCCCTTCATCGTGCAGTTGCATTTTGTCCGGCGTTATCCGGTCAAATTCCAGAATATTTATTTAAACCCTAAATTTATCCAATCATGAAAAAGTTTTTTGCGCTGCTGATTTTTGCAGCGGGAGCGTTTTCCCTGGGCGCTCAAACCACCGACCCCTTTCAGATTTACCTCGATTCCATTGAAAGCGCCTTGCAGTATCAAACCGGAAAGGTCGAACTTTCCAACGGCGTTGCAGGCATCGAAATCCCACAGGGTTTCAAATTCCTCAACCCCGAACAAAGCCGCTTTGTCCTTACGGATCTATGGGGAAATATGCCCGACGACCGGACCCTCGGCATGCTGTTCCCGGAGGCCATGTCCCCCACCGACAGCACTTCCTGGGCATTCGTGGTTACCTTCGATGAATTGGGATATGTGAAAGACAAGGATGCGGACGACATGAACTATGACGAACTGCTGGTGGAGATGAAGGCCGATATCCGTCTCGAAAGCGAGCAACGCGTCGCCATGGGTTACGAGCCGGTATCCCTGATCGGATGGGCCTCTGCGCCTTTTTACGACAAACAATCCAAAGCCCTCCACTGGGCGAAGGAATTGCAGTTCGGGTACGGCAGTCCGCTTACCCTCAACTACGATATCCGTCTGCTTGGCCGCAGGGGCGTGTTGTCCTTCAACGCCGTCGGCGGCATGGATCAACTTGAATTGATCCAACCTGAAATCCCGAAGATCATCGCCGGCGTCACTTTCAGCGAAGGCCACCGTTACGCCGACTTCGACCCCGGCATCGACCAGGTAGCCGCTGTCACCATCGGCGGCCTCGTAGCCGGCAAGGTCCTGGCCAAAGTGGGTGTTTTTGCGGGGCTCGCCAAGTTCGGCAAGGTCATTATCATCGGTCTGTTGGCTTTGGCCGGCGGCCTTGTCAAATTTTTCCGGGGCAAAAAACAATCCGTCTGACTTTTTAATTTTTTTAAATCAAAACTCCTAAAGTTATGCGCACATTCGGTATTTATCTGCTCATTTTCGGCGTTGGTTCCGTTATTTTGAGCTTTTTGGACCTCAATTTCAAGATCATGGTGTGGATCGACCTGTGGGGTCCCACCATCGGCTGGCTGATCCGGCTGGCGTTTATCGGCATTGGCGGAGCGCTGTATTTTGGCGCCCCGGAGCCGGAGGGCACACTGCAGGAATCCGGTCAGGAAGAATAAGATTTTCGTAATTGTTCAGGTGGACGGTGTCCAACTGCGCTCGGGCTTCGCCGGATGAAAGACGGTGCCCGACTACGCCGAGGCTTCGTCAGACGGTGGACGGTCCATAGGTCCAAAAGCCTTCTATGGATCGTCTGCCTGACTGATTTTCAGGGCGTGCCCCTGCGCCAGGCAGCCGGTTGTTTCCAAACGGAAGGGTTTGCCGGCGCAGGGTCGCGTGCCTTCAGGCTCCCCTTCGGGTCGGCCCCGCTTGAGGCGGGGCTGAAACCTTCCGGCCCGCTCACGCGGTAAAGTCGGCTTTCGGGCATTTCCCGGGCGATTGGCCCTCATTCAAAGGCACATGATTAATTCGACCTCTGCCCCGAATGGCAGGTAAACTTTCAGGCTTGCGCTCCGTTTGCAATTTCTGGACCGCAGGTCATACTGATCTTACGGGTCTGATCCGTTTCATCCGCGAAATCCGCGGCCAAAATTTTTTACGCGAATTAAAATTCACGCTACAACGCTACAACCCTTACTTTTGCCCTCAAAATACCGAAACATGCAAATCCTCCTCCTGGGCAACGGCGGCCGCGAACACGCATTTGCCTGGAAGCTTTCCCAAAGTCCCGCCTGCAAAAAACTGTACATTACACCCGGCAACGGCGGCACCCGGCAACACGGGGTAAACCTTGATTTCGGGGTCAACGACTTTGAAAAGATCGGAGCTTTTGTCGTCCGCGAGGGCATCGACCTGGTCATCGTCGGCCCCGAAGAGCCCCTGGTGCGCGGCATTTACGATTTTTTCAAGGGAGATCCGGCATTGCAATCCGTCCCTATCCTGGGACCTTCTGCGGCGGGCGCCCAACTGGAAGGCAGCAAGGCGTTTGCCAAGGCGTTTATGATGGAATTTGGGATTCCCACGGCGGCCTACCGCGAAT
Organism: uncultured Lewinella sp.; assembly: GCA_964558465.1. Classification (GTDB taxonomy): domain Bacteria; phylum Bacteroidota; class Bacteroidia; order Chitinophagales; family Saprospiraceae; genus JACJYC01. The sequence goes on from CAZLEF010000130.1 coordinate 10,612, forward strand.
TCAGCGCCGAAAATCTGGAAGAAGGCCTGGCCTATATCGCCCGGCAAACCCCGCCCATTGTGCTCAAAGCCGACGGACTGGCAGCCGGCAAGGGGGTGGTGATTCTGGGCTCCGTTGCGGAAGCCCAGGCGGAATTCCGGGAAATGCTGGCCGGCAAGTTCGGCGACGCCGGCAACAAAGTGGTCATCGAACAATTTCTCGACGGTATCGAATTTTCGGTTTTTGCCCTCACCGACGGCAAGGACTACTGCATCTTACCCGTCGCCAAAGACTATAAACGCATCGGCGAGGGCGATACAGGCCCCAATACCGGCGGGATGGGCGCGGTGTCGCCGGTCCCTTTTGCCGACGCAGAACTGATGAAAAAAGTGGAAGACCGCATCATTCGTCCCACCGTCGAAGGCATCCAAAAACGCGGTTTCCCATACACCGGTTTTATTTTCTTCGGCCTCATCCGGGTGGGCGCCGACCCCTGGGTCATCGAATACAATTGCCGCATGGGCGACCCGGAGACGGAGGTGGTGTTTCCGCGCCTCCAAAACGATTTGCTGGAACTCTGCCTGGATGCCCTCAACGGCAGGCTCGACCGGGTGAAGATCGAAGAAGACCCCCGTTTTGCCGTCACGATCATGCTGGTATCCGGCGGGTATCCCGGCCCTTACGAAAAAGGGAAACCCATTACCGGCCTGGAAGCCGTCACGGATAGCCTGTTGTTGCACTCGGGCACCACTCCCAGTGGCGACCTGCTCACCAGCGGCGGTCGGGTGATGGCCGTCACGTCCTTCGGAGAAACCCTGGAGGAGGCGCTGGCTATATCCAGGAAAAATGCTGAAAAAATCCAGTTTGAAGGCAAGTATTTCCGGAGGGATATTGGGAGGGATTTGGTGGACGGTTAGGCTCCTGAGCGGAGTCGAAGGAGACGGTAGACGGTGGACGGCTCACGGTAGACGGAAGTTGGTGGACGGTTAGGCTCCTGAGCGGAGTCGAAGGAGACGGTAAGCTCCAATGGAAGCAAAATATCTGTAGGTGCAGCGCACCGTAATAAAATTCGATCCGGAAGCGGGACGAAAATATTTGCCCACTCCCCGTCGGGCCAAAACGTTACATTTCACCCATCGGTTTCACCGATGGTCATTCATATTGAAGCCTTCTACTGACACATGGAGGCGAACTTTCTGTGACGCCGAGGCGTGAGCAATTATTTTCGGATGGCCCTTGTCCTGTCCCGAAATAAGTTGCCCTGGATTATGAAATAAAACCCTCAAAAGGC
>CAZLEF010000131.1:0-11622 GCA_964558465.1 uncultured Lewinella sp.
CCCCTCTCCAAGTCTCCCCCTCTCCAAGTCTCCAAGTCTCCCCCTCTCCAAGTCTCCAAGTCTCCCCCTCTCCAAGTCTCAAGAAGCCCAATCCTTCCAGGCCTCCGGGTTCCACTTGGTGGTAGTCTTTTTCAACTTGGTCCAGAAATGGATGGAGCTTTTGCCGGTGATATCGCCCACGCCGAACCGGGATTCGTTCCAGCCGCCGAAGGAGAAAGGCTCCCGGGGCACCGGTACGCCGATATTGACGCCCACCATGCCGGCGCTGACCCGTTCGATCACGTAATTGGCCATGCTGCCGCTTTGGGTGAAGACCGAAGAGGCATTGCCGTATGGAGAACGGTTTTCGATCTCGATGGCTTTGTCCACGTTGTCGGTTCGGATAATGGCCAAAACCGGACCGAAGACCTCTTCCTGGGCGATGGCCATGTCTGGCCGGACGTTATCGATCACGGTGGGGCCGACATAAAATCCACCCTCTTTGCCTTCCACAACGGCATGGCGGCCGTCGACCAGCACCTTGGCGCCGGCGGCTTCAGCTTCGTCGATATACCGTTCGATGCGTTCCCTGGCCGCTTTGGTGATCACGGCCCCCAGGTTCTTGCCGGGGACGATCTTCCGGGCCTCGTCGCAGATCTGCCGGATGATATGGTCGGTTTTGCCGACCGCCACCATGGCGGAAGCCGCCATGCAGCGCTGGCCTGCACAACCCGCCATGGACGCCGCGATATTGGCCGCTGAAATTTCAGGATTGGCATCGGGCAATACGATCAGGTGGTTTTTGGCGCCGCCGAGTGCCAGGCAGCGTTTCAGGTGCTGGGTCGACCGCTGGTAAACGATCCTGGCCACCCGGGTAGAGCCTACAAAAGACACTGCTTCGATACCCGGATGGTCGCAGATGGCCTCTACGATCTCGCGGTCGCCGTTGACGATATTGAACACCCCGTCCGGCAGTCCCGCCTCATGGAGCAATTCAGCGATCCGCTGGGAACTCAGGGGGACCAGCTCGGAAGGTTTCAGGATCATGCAGTTACCCAGCGAAAGGGCATTCGGGATGGTCCACAACGGCACCATAAACGGGAAGTTGAACGGCGTGATGCTGGCGACCACCCCGACCGGCACATGAGAGGTGCGGCACTCCACGCCTTTGCTGACCTCCTGAATCTCGTCGCTGATAATCTGGGGCAGGGAACAGGCAAACTCGCAGAGTTCGATGCCCTTCAATACCTCGGCTTCGGCTTCCGCCAGTATTTTGCCGTTTTCGGCGGAGATCAGGCGGGAAAGCTCCTGCCGGTGTTTTTCGAGGAGGGTGCGAAAGTTGAAAAAGACCTGTACCCGTTCTTTAATGGTCATTTGTGACCAGGCTGGGAAGGCCTGCCGGGCGGCGTTCACGGCCTCATCGAGGGCCTCCCTGCCGGAAAGCGGCACCGAGGAAAGCACGGCCCCGTCTATGGGGCTGACGACCTCCATCGACCTGCCGTAGGCCGGCTGGAATTGTCCGCGGATAAAATTTCTGGCTTCGGGAAAAGGTATGGTCAGGGCATTCATGTTGATGATTGGTTATTTTTCCTTGACGGAGGTTTATCGGGGTCGGTATGGTTTATAGTTGTTATTAAATAGCTGGACAAGTTAGGAAAGTTTTGACAAATCCTCAAAAAAATAAAGGTTGGGATGTTGAGAATTCCCATCTTTGGAACCCTGAAGGAATGAGGGGTAATCCGGCGTCCGGATGATAAACAAGGATGCGAAATTCTGTTTTTTCGACATTCTTTTGCTTGTTGGTTGCCTGCGGATAGCCGGTTCATTAAAATAAAAAATATGAAAAAAAACATCAGCTTCCTGGGATACGACCTAAAGGTTGAGATCAAAAAAAGACGGGTCCGGCGGAAAATTGAACAGACCGACCCCGGCCGAACGGAAACCCTGAAATTGAATTTTGGCCCCGGCCCCAACTGGCAAAAACCGGATACGACCTGGCAAAGCGTTGACATTGACCCGGCATTGGGCGATATCGTGGTTAATTTTCAGCAATTTGAACGATTGCCGCTGGAGGATTTCAGCGTTAATTGTGTCTATGGTTCTCATGTTTTTGAACATATCAGCATTTTTAAATCCCAGCTTGTTTTTGACGAAATCTTCCGGGTGTTAAAAAAAGGCGGCGTTTTCAGACTGGTTCTCCCGGATGCGGAAAAAAGTATTCAGGAATATTTGAGTAAAAATGAGGATTTTCTGCTTTTTAAAAGGCGAAAAGAACGCGCGAAAGAACGGTACGGCATCGACTACACGATATTTGAATGCATGAAAGAAGATTTTTTATCCCCAAACGGGCAAATTGACCTTTTGGGGAAAGATACGCTGGCGCACCAGAATGCCTGGGATTTTGAGGCCATTAAAGCCAATCTGGAGCGAGCCGGATTTCAACCGGATCAAATAACCCGGGCGAACTTCAAAAAAAGCCAATCCCCCGATTTTTCATTTGAAGGAACGTACCCCTCTGAGGCCAACGAAGATTATCGCTCGCTTTATGTGGAAGCTGTAAAGTAAAACGATTATCTTACGGCCTATTCGACAACCTGAAACCATTCCGCGAATGGACCGACGAACCAGCCTTAAAACTGCCGGCCTGTTGATGGGCGCCGCCGCCTTTCCAACGGTTGCCGCCACTTTTCTTCAAAGTTGCAAACAAGTCCGTGAAAATGACCTTTCCTGGACGCCCCTGTTTTTCACGCAGGAACAGGCAGACCTCGCCGCCCTGATTGCCGATTGCATCATCCCGGCAACGGATACGCCCGGTGCGGCAGATGCACAGGTTCATATATTTATCGACCTGTATGTCAGGGATTGTTACCCGCCTGACCAGCAAAAATCGTTCGTCGCGGGGCTCGATCAGGTCCAAAACCGCTGTCAGGAACGTTACAACAAACCTTTTTCAGCCATCGGCAGGGCAGAACAAATTGACCTGCTCACTGCGCTTGAAAAAGAAGATCAGGAAAAAGAAGTCCCATTTACCGGCATGATCAAAAACCTCACCGTCCTCGGGTATTTCACCTCGCAGGAAGGCGCCAAAAAAGGTGCGGTTTACGACATGGACCCCGGTGTTTTTCAAGGATGCATTGATCTTGAGCAAGGGCAGAAAGTTTCTGCTTTTAAGTATACTTTTTAGGTTGTTTGGAAGTTGTTTGGGGTTGTTTTGGTTGTTTGGAGTTGTTGGAGTTGTTGGAGTTGTTTAGTTGTTAACGAACGTCCAACCATCCAAACCATCCAAACCAAAAAAACCATCCAAACCAAAAAAACATTAAACAATGTCAGAAACCAACACCTACGACGCCATCGTGGTCGGTTCCGGAATGTCAGGAGGCTGGGCGGCCAAGGAATTGTGCGAAAAAGGGCTCAAAACGCTTGTCCTGGAACGCGGGCGGAATGTGGAGCATATCAAGGATTATCCAACGGCCAACCTGGCGCCCTGGGAGATCCCCTACGGCAATAACCTCACCGAAAAGGACCGGGAGGAATACTCTATTCAAAAGTATGTTTACAATTTCCGGCAGGATACCAAACACTTTTTTGTAAAGGATACCGAAAACCCCTACGAACAGGTCAAACCCTTCAGATGGTACCGGGGTTATCAGGCAGGCGGCAAATCCCTGCTCTGGTCGCGTCATTGTTTCCGGTTGAGCGACCTCGACTTCGAGGCCAACGCCCGGGAAGGCGTCGGGGCCGACTGGCCCATCCGCTACAAAGATATCGAACCCTGGTATGATTACGTCGAACGTTTTATCGGGATCAGCGGTGAGAACGCGGGTCTATCCCAGTTGCCCGACCAGCGATTGCTGCCGCCGCTTGAAATGAACTGCCTGGAAAAACAAATGAAAGAACGCCTGTCGAAAGCCTATGCCGACCGGATGATGATCGTCGCACGCGTGGCAGTATTGACCCAACCCCACAACGGGCGCGGCCAATGCCAGTCGCGCAACCGCTGCTCGCTCGGCTGCCCGCACGGAGCGTATTTCAGCAGCAATTCGGCCACCTTGCCCGCCGCAGCCGCTACCGGCAACCTCACCCTCCGGCCTTTTTCCATCGGGCACAGCATCATTTATGACGAGCAAAAAGGCAAAGCGACGGGTATGCGCGTGATCGATGCCCAAACCGGTGAAATGACGGAATATTTTGCCAAAGTGATCTTTCTGAATGCAGGTACCCTGAATTCCACCCTCATCCTGATGAATTCGACCTCCAACCGGTTCCCCAACGGATTTTCCAATGCAAGCGGCGTGTTGGGGCATTACCTGATGGACCACCAGGAGACCGGCGGCGCTTACGGTGTCACCGACGATTTTGCGGATAAATACTACCTCGGCAGAAAACCCAACGGCATGTACATCCCGCGTTTCCGGAATGTAAAAGACAAACATCCCGGCTTCCTGCGCGGGTTCGCCTACGAGTGTTACGCCCAACGCAGCAGTTGGTCTGACGCGGCGGGCGCTCCCGGGTTTGGCGAAGAATTTAAAAATGCGGTGAGCCGCCCCGGCAATTGGAGCATGTTCCTCATCGGCTACGGCGAATGCCTGCCTGAATTCAGCAATCAGGTGACCATCGACCGGGAGAAAACCGACCCGCACGGTATGCCTGTGCTGAAGATGGACATGCGCTGGGGTGAAAATGAACTCAGTATGCGCAAGGACATGGAAGCTTCCTCCGTCGAAATGCTGGAAAAAACCGGTTTTAAAGATCCGGTTGGCGTCCCCAGCGACCCTATTCCAGGCAGTTGCATCCACGAAATGGGGACCGCCCGCATGGGCAAAGACCCCAAATCGTCGGTGCTGAACGAATTCAACCAATGCCACGAAGCGCTCAACGTATTTGTGACCGACGGCTCGGGCATGGTTTCCACCGGCTGCCAGAATCCCTCATTGACCTATATGGCGCTGACGGCCCGGGCCTGCCATCATGCGGTGGAAGAACTGAAACGGGGGGCGTTTTAAGGTTAAAGGGTAAAGATGGGAGGAATAATGGGAAAATATGATTTTATGATTGTGGGCGCCGGCATATTCGGCATCACAACCGCAATCGAACTGCGGAAAAAAAAATACAGTGTCGGGGTGTTGAATCCCGGCCAGATCCCGCATCCGCTGGCAGCCTCCACCGATATCAGCAAGATCGTGCGGATGGAATACGGCGCCGATGTGGAATATATGGAAATGGTGGAGGAATGTTTTCCGGTCTGGCGGGAATGGAACGACCTTTTTGGCGAAACCTTGTACCACGAGGTGGGATACCTCCTGCTTTCGCGGCAATCGCTGGATGCGGAAACCGGAACCTACGAAGCGGCCAGCTATCAGAACTTGCTCCGGAAAGGTTACCGGCCGGAGCGACTCAGCCCTGCACAACTGGTCCGGCGTTTTCCGGCGATTAATCCCGAAACCTATACCGATGCGATGTACCATTCCACCGGCGGGTTTGCCGAATCCGGCAGGGTAGTGGAGACCCTGACCCGGTACGCCCGCCAACTGGGTGTGGAAGTGCACGAAGGGCAGACCGCGGAAAAACTGATCGCCGCAAACGGGCGCATGGAAGCCGTGGAAACCCGCGAAGGCAGCCGTTTCAACGCCGGGCATGTGGTGGTATGCGCCGGCAACCATACGCCCTACCTCGTGCCCGAATTGAAACCGTACATGAAAGTGACCGGCCATCCGGTCTTTCACCTCAAGCCCAGCCGGCCGGAGTTGTTTACACCCCCTGATTTTGCCGTATTTGCAGCCGATATTTCCAATACCGGCTGGTACGGATTCAGTCTGCACCCTAAAGAGAAGGTTGTGAAGATCGCCAACCACGGAGAAGGCGTTGAATTGCACCCCGACCACGACGAGCGGGTGGTTTATCCGTCGGACGAGGCCCGGTTGCGGCAATTTTTGGAACAAACTTTCCCAGCTTTGGCGAATGACCCCGTCGTATATACCCGGCGTTGTTGTTACACGGACACCCTCGACGGTCATTTCTGGATCGATAACCATCCGGAGATCAGGGGTTTGACCATCGGCTCGGGCGGCTCCGGGCACGGCTTTAAAATGGGCCCTGTGATCGGCGAAATGATCGCAACTGTGGCCGAAGGCGGCGCCCATAAATGGTCGGCACGGTACCGCTGGCGGAAGTTGGACGAAACGACCGTGCAACGGGAGGAGGCGCGGTTCAAGGGGAGACGGTAGGGGGCGAATGGTTTATGGTAACGACAGCATAACGATCATGAACCATCATAAACCATCATAAACGATAAAACATATGAACCTGGAAAAAATTAAATTCAACCTGAGGGCTCAATCGATCCTGCTTTCGGAAGATAGGGTGCTTGGCTGCCCGAGTGTAATCGGTTACGAAAAAAAATTCAGATGGAGTTGGCTGGCGACCCAGTTGAACACCTTTATCGTCGCCTCGGACCTTGGCGACAGACCGATCTCCAGCGGTATGTTAGAACGGAATTTGGAAGAATCATTCGCCTACGCCCAAAAACATTATTCAGGCTGGCCGCGGGGACTGCAATCGGGAATCGGCGTTATTTCTATTTTAATTTCTTCTCACGTGGAGGAGGAATCGGTGAACTATTGCCAAAAGCTGAGATCCGGTAAAAAATGGGCCGGTTTTACCATCCCTGTCGCGGTGAACGCCTCCAAAAGGGAGGTTTACTTTTTTGATCATTATCCGATGTGGGGTAGGATTTATTATCCGCATTTTAAAAAACTTATCCAGACAACGTTAAATTTGATCAAATGAGTAAAGAATATATAACAGATAAAAATTTCAAGGGAGAAAATTATGCCGAAACAGGATTAAAAAAAGGTGAATACGAAGAGTGCATTTTTTTCAACTGTATTTTTTTAAACGCAGATCTGTCGGGAATTCATTTCTCCGGATGCGAATTTGAGGATTGCGACCTGAGCATGGCAAAATTGAAAGAAACAGCCTTCCGGGAGGCGAAATTCAAAAACTGCAAACTCATGGGGTTACATTTTGACGACTGCCATACGTTTCTGCTTTCTTTCGAATTCGACCGTTGCATCCTGGATTTTTCCTCCTTTTACCAACTGAAACTGAAGGGTACCCATTTCAAAGATTGCCGCTTCGAACAAACTGAATTTATTGAAACCGATCTGACCAATGCCGTTTTCAAAAATTGCGATCTGAACCGGGCGGAATTTAAAAACGCCATTTTGGAAGGAGCTGATTTCCGGAACGCATTCAATTTCTCTATCGACCCGGAAGCCAATCGGCTGAAAAAAGCTCGTTTTTCTGTCCAGAATGTTGCAGGGTTACTGGATAAATACCAGGTAGTAATCGAATAGTTGATTCGCTTTGACCAGGATATCGTCCAGGTCCGTCTCTATGCAGGCATGAATTTGGATATTCATTTACGGCATCCGTCGCCGCGCAACCAGATCGGGAAAAGAAGGACCCATGGTTTGGAGAAGAGGTATTGGCGTATTTGAAAAAGACAATCCAGGATGACGTCCTTCCTTTTCAAATATAATTTACGCAACAGAAAAAGCACAGTTATCGTGACCATTTTTGGAATTATTGTGGTTGTTGTACAAACAAGGCTATAACGCAGTACAACTGAAAAGTAACATCCCCAACCGTACTTTTGTTTAAAAAAACCCGGATAACCCAGCCTGAACCGGTCAAACAACCTCCTCCACTGCCTTTGCCGGCGCCTTGCGCTTCGGATTGATCAGTAAGCGCAAAGACTGGTCGTAAGTGAAATAACTCCAGGCCCAGTTGATGAACACAAAGAGCCGGTTTTTCACGCCCAGGATCTCCATCAGGTGGACAAACAGCCACAACACCCAGGCAAAAAAGCCCTGGAAGCTGAAGAAGGGCAGGTCGGCGACCGCCAGGTTGCGGCCCACCGTGGCCAGGGAACCTTTGTCAGAATAGGTGAACGCCTTCATGGGCAGACCCTCTGTTTTCCGGTTCAGGTTTTTGCTCAGCAAACCAGCCTGTTGCATGGCAACCTGCGCGACCTGAGGATGGCCGGCAGGGTATTTTTTATCGGCCGTCATTACAGCCATGTCGCCGATGGCAAAGATATTGTCGAAACCCTTGAGCTGGTTGTATTCATTGACGATGAAGCGTGCGCCTCTGCCCAATACGTCCGGGGAGAAACCGGGTACCGAATTGGCTTTTACCCCGGCTGCCCAAATCAGGGTTCGGGTTTCCAGCGGGGTTGCGTTTTCCAGGGTCACGTGCAGGCCGTCGTAATCCTTGACGAGGGTATTCACCTGCACCTGTACCCCCAGTTTCTCCAGGTAGGCTTTGGCCTTAAGGGAGGAAGTTTCGGAGTACCCGTTCAGTACTTTATCGGAAGCTTCCAACAAATGGATTTCCATTTGGTTGAAATCCAGTTCCGGATAATCCTTCGGCAGGATGTATTTTTTCATTTCAGCCAATGCCCCGGCCAGTTCAACACCGGTTGGGCCGCCGCCGACAATGACCATGGTGAGCAGGCTTCGGCGGATTCCTTCATCCGTTTCGTTGAGCGCGTGTTCGAAATTGCTGATGATGGTATTGCGCAGGTCGATGGCTTCGGTCAGGGATTTCATGGGCGCGGCGTTCCGGCGGATGTTCTCATTGCCGAAATAATTGGTGGTCGCGCCAAGGGCCAGCACAAGGTAGTCGTAGTGCAATGACCCGATATCAGTCAGGATCGTCTGTTGTGCCGTATCCACCCGCTCCAAACGGGCAACCCGGAAATGGATGTCGTTTTGATCCTGGAATACCTTGCGCAAGGGGAAAGTAATGGCGCTGGGTTCGAGGCCGGCGGTAGCGACCTGATAAAAGAGAGGCTGGAACTGGTGGTAATTGTTTTTATCGAGCAAAACGACCTGGAACCGGCTTTTTCGGAGCGAGCGGGCGAGTTTCAGGCCTGCAAATCCGCCACCCGCGATGACAACCCGTTTTTTGCCGTTGTCGGAAATATTGGCTATGTTTTTCATTTGCCTTTGGTCATGAATGTTCTGAAAGCTAAACGAACGGGAGGAGGGAATAGTTGCGTTCCGCAGGGGGCGGAAAAGGAAAGATCAAAGCAGTGGCAAAATATTATTTGGTTACTTCCCCGGTTTGATCTGTTTGTGTTTTTGCACGATTGAATGATGAAATAAAGATGGAGCGGGAAGGGTGAGAGAGGGATTAAATTTTTTTGGGGTAATCAAAGTCATGGCCGGATTGTTTTTAAACCGGCCGCATCCTGTGCACTGTTCCCAAAAAAGAAAATCAGGTGTATGAGTTGATCTTTCTGTTGGCAGATTGTGTTTTTGTAACGAGGTTTTTTCCTTTCTGCTTCCTGGTCAGTGTAAAAGCCCGTTTAATTTTCCCCGTATCAATGGAACCTTCAATCAGCAAATGATCAATTGATGAGAATCCTGCTCGTTTCAGCAACCCCATTCGAAGTAAAACCCGTTCAGGATTGGTTGGAAGAAAGTTGGACTTCCAAGGGGCTTTTCCGTTATATCAGCGGGAACACAGAGGTGAATTTGTTATTTACCGGAGTGGGTATGACGGCCACGGCTTATGCCCTTGGCAAATGCCTTGCCCTGAAACATTACGACCTGGCCATCAATGCCGGCATTGCGGGCGCCTACCACAACGGATTGAAAAAGGGGGATGTGGTCCAGGTGGTTTCCGAGACCTTTGCCGACCTGGGCGCAGAGGAAGCGGACGGCGCTTTTTCCGATATTTTCAGCTTGGGTTTGCTGGATGTCAACACGCCTCCTTTCCGGGACGGAACCCTGGTCAATGAATCTGCCGGGGCCTACAATTTCCTGCGTGCGGTAAGGGGGCTTACCGTCAACAAGGTACATGGATTCCAGCCTGCTATAGCCCGGATCCGGGAGCAATACCCCCTTGCGGATGTTGAAACGATGGAGGGCGCCGCATTTTTTTATGTTTGCCTGACGGAGGCTGTTCCGTTCCTGTCTATCCGGTCCGTTTCCAACTTTGTAGAAGCGCGCAACCGGTCGGCGTGGGATATTCCGGGTGCGATTGGGGAACTGAACGGCGTATTGAGGAGGATTTTGGGGATGTTGGGGTAGGGGCGAGAGGGGTGAGAGGGGTGAGAGAGTGAGAGAGTGAGAGGGGTGAGAGAGTGAGAGAGTGAGAGAGTGAGAGGGTCTTTTAGGCACCAGTCACGCATTTAACAACCCCGGGATACTAAACAACCACCCGCAAATGCTCCATCACCCATTTCGCCTTTTCCACTACCTCCTTCGCGTTGTGACCGACAATGGTGGCATGTCCCATTTTGCGGAAGGGTTTGGTGGTGGCTTTTCCGTAATTATGAATATACACTCCGGGCATGGCGAGGCATTGCTCCATTCCTTCAAATACCGGAGGGCCCTCGCAGCCTTCGGCGCCCAACAAATTGACCATAGCTGCCGGGCGGAGCAATTCCGTACTGCCGAGGGGCCAGTTGAGGATGGCGCGCAGGTGTTGTTCAAACTGTGATGTGACGCAGGCCTCAATGGTATGATGACCGCTGTTGTGCGGCCGCGGCGCCACCTCATTGACCCAAAGATCTCCGTTGCCGGTGAGGAACAACTCCACGGCCAGCAAACCGCAAATATCAAAAGCCTCGATCAGGTTCCTGGCAAGATTTTCCGCCGCCTGTTCAACAGCCTCATCGATTTGTGCAGGGCATACCAATAACTCAACCAGGTTGGCATCCGGGTTAAAGACCATCTCCACCGCCGGAAAAACGGCGACTTCCCCCCGTTCATTGCGGGCTGCGATCACGGACAACTCCTTGTGGATGGGCGCCAGGTCTTCCGCCAGACAAGGGCCCGGCAGTAATTTTTTCGCCAGATCTTCACGCGACCTCAATATGGAAACGCCGCGCCCGTCGTAACCGGCCGTTGTCGTTTTTTGTACGAACGGAAAGGCCAGTTCGCCGTCTTCGATGGCTTGCAACAATGTTTTGTCGTCGTCAAAGATCCTGAAGGGAGCGGTTGGAAAGCCGTTGGCCCGGAAAAATGTTTTTTGCCGGCCTTTGTCGTTGATGATCTCCAATGCCCCCGGCCTGGGGTGTATACGTGTTCCTTCTGCCTCAAGTTGGCGGAGCGCATCCAGGTTCACATGCTCGATCTCGATCGTCAACACATCCACCTGGCGGCCGAAGGCCAGCACGGCCGCCTCGTTTTTGAAACTGCCTTCGACAAAACGGGAAACATAAGGGGCAGCGGGAAAGTCGGCGCTCTTATCCAGGGCCCAGAGCGGCAAATGCCATTTGCCGGCTGCCAGCGCCAGCATTTTACCCAGTTGACCGCCACCCAGAATGCCGGTTTTTTGATCGATTTTCAACGGATTTCGGATTTAGGGCGTAAATCTAGGTCCAAGAGTTGGAATGATCAAAATTTAAGACAGTTTCCGAGACTTCTTTTCGCAAATGGCGCAGGGTTTCTCCCAAATCCCGGTCAAAACGCCGGGAAACAATGATGGAAACACGAAATGGATAACAATAAATATGACGACTCAGGACACCAGAAATGTCAAAACCTTCCTATTTTCGCAGGGCTACTCCAAACAACCCCAAACAATCCAAACAATCCAAACAATCCAAACAATCCAAACAATCCAAAC
>CAZLEF010000132.1:0-10813 GCA_964558465.1 uncultured Lewinella sp.
AACAATCCAAACAATCCAAACAATCCAAACAATCCAAACAATCCAAACAATCCAATATTCTACCAATGCGACCATTTATTTTATTCTGCTCTCTGCTCAGTTTCTTCACCCTGACCGCCCAACGGGATACCCTTTTCCTGAGCCTGGACGAAACGATCCGCCTGGCCCACAGCGACGCGCCCGATGTGCAGATCGCTAAAACCTCCTACATCGGAAGTTATTGGCGTTACCGGTCGTTTCTGGCTGATTATAAGCCCATTATCCGGCTCGAAGGGGATTTTCCGAACCTCAACCGCTCCATCCAGTCCATCGTTTTACCCGATGGCAAGGAACAATTCATATCCCGCTCCCTGATGAGCAATTCCCTCGGTGTCAGCGTCCAGCAGGGAATTGGTCTTACCGGCGGGCGTATTTTTGCCCGTACCCAGTTGCAGCGCCTGGATATATTCGGCTCAGACGGCATCCCCAACCAGGTTTCTTATCTCGTCAGCCCCATCTCCATCGGATTTTTTCAGCCGATCTTCGGGTTTAACACCCTGAAATGGAATCAAAGAATAGAACCTCTGCGGTACGACGAATCCCAACGGGCCTATTCGGAAAATATAGAAGAGGTTTCCTACCAGACCGCCACTTTGTTTTTTGATGTTCTGATCGCACAATTGAACCTGGAAGCCGCTATCCGCGACAAGGCCAATGCCGACACGCTTTACGGCATTTCCAAAGGCCGCTTCGAAGTGGGTCGCATCGCCGAAACCGAATTGTTACAGATCGAACTCCGGGTGATGAGCGCCGATGCAGATCTTGCCGCAAGTATGCTGGCGCTGCAAACCAGTACCGAACGGCTGCGCGATTTTTTGGGTATTCAGGAAGAAGTGTATTTTAAGCTGGTTCCGCCGGTTGATATTCCGTTGTTTATCATCGATGCCGACAAAGCGCTGGCCTTCGGCCGGAGCAACCGTTCGGAGTCGATCATCTTTGACCGGCAATTGGAAGAGGCCGAACGGGATGTAGCGGAAGCGCGCGCCAACAGCGGCTTCACCATGGATCTTTTCCTGTCTTTCGGTTTGTCGCAAACAGCTCCGACTTTTAACGAGGCGCTTCAAAATCCGCTGGACCAGGAACTCATTACCTTGGGCGTCAATGTCCCGATTGTGGACTGGGGCAAGTCGAAGGCGACCCTCGAAACAGCGCAATCCAACGCACAGCTTACCCGGCTCCAGGTAGCCCAGCAAAAAGTGAACTTTGAACGCGAGATCCTGGTCAAAGTCCAGCAATTTGACCTTGTCCGAAACCAGGTCAGAATTGCCCTGCGCTCCTATGAGATCGCACAAAAAAGGCTCGATATGACCCGCAAACGTTACCTCATCGGCAATATTCTGATCACCGACCTCAACCTGGCCATCCTGGAAGAAGCCAGCTCCCGGCAAGCCTATATCAATGCCTTGCGCAATTTCTGGGTGGCTTACTACGACCTGCGCCGGCTCACGCTCTTTGATTTTGAGAACGATAAACCGCTGATTCTGACGCCTCCGGAGAAATAGAAGCGGGATGGTTACATGGCTTCAGTGTTTTACGCAATCAGCGCAATCAGCGCAATCAGTGCAATCAGTTTAATCAGTGTTTCAGTGTTTCACGGTTAGCCATGCAACCATGAAACCCTGCAACCATGCAACCATGAAGCCCTGCAACCATGAAACCGCGAAGCTCATTTGACAAATACCCGACGCTTTTCCGCTTTTTTAACATTTCCGGTGAACCATTATTGACACGACGGGTTCAAATGCCTATATTGTTTTGTGTTATTTGATCACATTTCTGGTGACCCATACATTTTAAACCTGCCTTCGACAAGTCCTAAAGGGAATTTCCTGTGATGCCCGGCGCCTGCCAGCACCATCCCTGTGCATTCTTAAACCAAAAATAACCGATTATGAGATGGACACTTCTACTTGTTCTCTTTTTGACTTGTTCTATTGTCTCCGGGCAACAAACCTTCAAAGCCTACCTTTCCGGCCGGAGCGAGGTTCCGCCGACGGTTACGACCGCCAGAGGGGAGGTCACCGCTGTTCTGAACGGAAGCACCCTGGAGGTCAGCGGTGAATTTTCGGGTTTGAGGGGCCTTTTCGACGCTACCATCGCCGGCGGTTCCCATATCCACCTTGGGTTGGCGGGCCAGAACGGCGGCATTCAGCTCGCCCTTTCGGCTGTGCCGGACCTTGATTTAAAAGGCGGAGATTTCTGGACCCACCTGAACACGTTTACCCTGACAACCGAGCAAATGGACGCCCTCCTGGCGAGGAAATTATACGTCAATGTCCATACCACGCTGTACCCGGGTGGAGAAATCCGCGGGCAATTGCTGCCGGATACGGATGACCAGTACAACGTCAACTTTTTTGGATGTAATGAATTGCCGACGATTGTTTCCAACGGACAAGGCGCGCTGGTGCTGGAAGTACACGAAGACACGCTTGTAGTCAGCGGTTCTTTTTCCGGCCTGACCGGCGATTTTGCCGCCAATGTTGCAGGCGGCGCCCACCTGCACAACGGCATTGCCGGCCAAAACGGGGGCATTGCCATCGGATTGAACGCAACCGTTAATCCCGACCTCAAAAGCGGGATTTTTGAGGCTGCCAACAATAAATTTACCCTGACTTCCGCACAAAGGGACGCCCTCGAAGCCAGGCTCCTTTATGCCAATATCCATTCCACCACCACGCCGGGCGGAGAGTTGCGCGGACAGGTATTCGGGAAATCCCAGATCGTTTTCAGAGCCCACCTTTCCGGCACGGATGAACAAAGGGTGGTGAATACAACGGGCAGGGGGATGGTCTTTGCAGAATTATTTGAAGATACCCTGATCGTTTCAGGGGCATTTGGCGGGCTCGGCAGCGCGGTGAATACCAATATTTCAGGTGGGGCCCACCTGCATACCGGTATTGCAGGCGCCAACGGCGGTATCACCATTCCTTTGAACATCGACCTGGATGCCAATAATTTTGGCGGAAAATTCCAGGCTGCCGGAAATACCTATGTCCTGACGCCAGAACAAAAAGCCGCCCTCCTCAACCGAGGGCTTTATGCCAACATTCATACCATGAATTTCGGGGCCGGGGAGATCAGGGGGCAATTGCTTCCCGAAAGCCAGGTGGTCTTTACCGCCTATTTGTCCGGTAATTTTGAACTTGCCGGTTTCACGTCGCGTGCAAGGGGATTGGTCAAAGCCGAACTGGTCGGCAACCGGTTGTCCGTTTCCGGATCTTACGCCAACCTCAGCAGCAAGGTCAACCTGGCCGTTGCCGGCGGTGCGCATATCCATATTGCTCCGGCCGGGACCAACGGACCGGTTGCCCTTCCGCTGGTCTCAACCCTGAGCGCCGACTCGCTGGGCGGCGCGTTTCTGGCAGACAACAATACTTTTACCCTGACTGCCGAGCAAAGAACCGCGCTGCTGGCAAGGGGTTGTTATGTCAATATTCATACCCTGACCCGCCCCGGTGGTGAAATCAGGGGGCAATTATTGCCGGATGCCATGATGTATTTTGCCGCAATCCTGTCCGGCAGCAGCGAAAGCGCCCCGGTCAATACCGCCGGTAAAGGCCTGGTGATGATCGAAATCAACGGGTCTACCGCCATCGGGTCGGGCTCGTTTTCCGGTCTGGCCAGCGACTTTGCCGCCAACATCGCCGGCGGCGCCCATATCCATATCGGGCCGGCGGGTACAAACGGGGGCATTCAAATCCCGGTCACGGCTACGGTTGATCCTTCGCTGCGTGCAGGCGTTTTCCTGCCTGCCAATAATGCATTTTCCATTACGGCGGGCATATTGGACTCCCTGCGGCAGCGTTTGTTCTACGGAAACATCCATACGGTCAACAATCCCGGCGGCGAACTGAGGGGGCAGATCCTGCCTTTGGCCAACGCCTATTTCACTACTTCACTGGCAGGACTGAACGAGGTGCAACCCACCGCATCTTCTGCCCGGGGCGCCTTGAAACTTGAACTGATCGCGGATCAACTGACCGTGACCGGCTCTTTTACCGGTCTCACCGGCGATTTTGCCGCCAACATCGGCGGAGGCGCGCATATCCATACCGGCGGGCCGGGGGGTACGGGCGGCATTTCCATTCCGCTGGCCACCACCGTTTCCGGCGATCTGAAATCCGGGGTCTATACTGCCGCCAACAACACCTTTGCCCTAACGCCTGAACAATTGAACAACCTTTACAGCGGCAATTTTTACGCCAACATACACTCTACCACCAATAACCCGGGTGAGATCCGCGGCCAGTTGTTGCAGGAACACAACCGGTTCCCCAATGCCGACGCGCTGATCCAGTCGCCGGTGGCGGGCGCTACTGTGGCGATCGAAGGTCTGCCCGGTACCGAATTTGTAGCTGCGTGGCTGCCGGCCACCGATCCGGACGGCAACCAAGTGGCCTATATATGGCAATTGGCCGCCGATCCGGGATTTGCTACGATTTTATTCCAGGTCAATACCGGTTCCAATCTGGCCTTTCTGACCGATTTTGCCACCCTGGATGCTCTGCTGGCTGCCAGCGGGGTACCGGTCGGAGCCACTGTCACCCTTTACCACCGGGTTGTGGTTTCCGACGGCTGCAACCAAACACCGGCAGCCGGCTCAGATGTCAACCTGACCCGCGGCGTTCTGACCGGCATTTCTGACTTCTCCCTGTTCTCTTCCATTTCGGTATTCCCCAACCCGTACTCCGGCGACCAGCAACCGCAACTGGAGATCACGGCCCGTGAATCCGTGGACGGTATGATCAGGGTATGGAACGCGGCCGGCCAGTTGGTCAGCCAACAGGCGACAGCCTTATTGCAGGGCGAAAACCGGATCGGATTGCAGATCCCGTCCGAAACCCCGGGCGGCTTGCTTTTTGTCTATCTGTACGACAAAAACGGGCGCTTGCTGGGGGGGGTACGAATTGGAAAAAATTAATAGCTCCCAATGCTGTAAAATAAATTCATTTGTTTTTTGCCGCGGATTTGGCGGATTGAACGGATCAAATCCGTTCAATCCGCCAAATCCGCGGCCAATTAATACAAGTACTCAATTCAAAGTAGCCTGGGTGGATGACAGCCGATTGACGGTCGGTTACTCAACTCAGTTTTTACCAGTATCCGGTTAAGCGAAAACGCTATATTTGCCGCTCCAAATGCCGGATAATGGATAAAATCTATGAAAAACAATACCATCAACTGGAGCGAACCCACTTCTGGTTTGTTGCAAGAAGGCGGAAGGTATTGAGTTTAATGACGATCGACCCCGGGAAAACCTACCTGGATATCGGGTGTTCTTCCGGTTTTCTGCTGGCCGAACTCATCGCGAAAGGCGCGGCAAAAGACCATGTGTTTGGTGTGGATATCAGCGACGAGGCACTGGCTGCCTGCCGGGAAAAAGGTTTGATCAATGTTTATCAGATGGACGCGGCCCGGATCGACCTTCCTGAAAATTCCTTCGATTATATCATCGCCTCCGATTGTCTGGAACACCTCCGCGAAGATGAGAGGGCCCTTGAAAACTGGCAAAAATTATTGAAGCCCGGGGGGAGGCTGATCTTATTTGTACCCGCTTTTATGTTTTTGTGGAGCCCGCACGACGTCGTCAATCACCATTTCCGGCGTTATACTTCCGGCGAGTTGACGGATAAGGTTAAGGCGGCACAATTTACGGTGATACGCCAGGGGTATTGGAACTTTACCTTATTTTTGCCCATATTTTTGTACCGGATGATCCGGAAAGTCTCACAAAAACTGGGGTGGATCGAATCGCCCAAAGCCGACCTCCGGCCGTCGCATCCGCTGGTAAACCGGTTCTTGCTGGGTTTGCTGAACCTGGAAAACCGGTTGATCCGGTACATCCGGTTCCCGTTTGGCATAAGCTTATATTGTATTGCCGGAAAAAAAGGTTAAAACCGCCGTCTATGTCCAAAAAACCTGCCAGTAAAAAAAATACGCCTTCTTCCCCCAACCGGGCGAAATCCTCCAAACCCGCATCCGGCCGTTCCGGCTGGGGGTGGCCTGCGGAAAAACTCTATGGTGCGGAAACGGGCCAAAATAACGGGATGTTCCAACGCCTTTTTTGGGGGCTTTTCCTGCTGTTTTCGTTTTTTTTGCTCTTCACCGCTACCCGGACCGGGATCAACGGGGATGAAAAATTCCACGACGAATATTCCGAAAAACTGGTGGATTATTACACGTCGTTCGGCAAGGATAAAGACGTGTTGTATGAAAAGGAAGAGAGTTACCAAAAGTATGTCAAGTACTACGGCGGTATTTTTGACCTCAGTACCGGATTGGTCAACCGCGCCCTGGGTTTCGAACCCAAAGACCCGGGCTATCAGCACGTGCGGCATCTGTTCAATGCAGCTTTTGGCATCCTGATCCTGTTATATGCAGGTTTGTTGGTGCGGGATATCGGGGGATACCGGGCGGGGTTTATTGCATTGCTGTTACTGCTGGCCTCCCCTCGTTTGCTGGGGCATGCCGCCATGAACCCCAAGGACATTCCGTTTGCTGCGGGGTATATGATCTCCATGTATTATCTGTTCAGGTGCCTCAAAGCCATGCCTTCCCCTTCAAAACGGGAGATCCTGGGGTTTATCCTGGGAGCAGCCCTGGCGATCGGAACCCGTGCAGGCGGATTGCTGGTATTGATCTATACGGCTATGTTTCTGGGCCTGGATTTTTTATTCCGCAACGGCCTGAAGTTCGACCAGGCCTGGTGGCGGACGTTGGGCCGATACGCTTTATTCGGCCTCGGCGCAGGGATCTCTGCCTTCATCCTGGCTATCCTTTTCTGGCCGTATGCCCTTCAGTCGCCGGTAAAACACACCCTGGAAGCCCTGGCGCTTTTTTCCAAATTTGATGTCCGGATCCGGGTTTTATTCGAGGGTAACAATATCATGTCGAACATAGTGCCTGCGTATTATGCACCAAAATGGATGTTGCTCACCCTGGCCTTGGGTGTCCTGGCAGGCATTGCGGGCGCCATCCTGCTTGTTGCTAAAATGATGCGCAGGTTTGGAGCGATGAACGTGATCCTGATCCTTTTTGCCGGGTTGTTCCCCGTTCTTTTTATTGTAGCCAAACGCACGCCCTTGTACGACGGATGGCGGCACCTGTTGTTTGTATACCCGTTGTTGCTGGCAGCATCGGCCCTGTTCTGGGAAAAAATGATCAGATGGTCAGCCGGCCGGAAAGGTATGACCATTGCGGTTTGGGCAATCCTGGGACTGAGCATTCTGGACGCAGCCGCATTTGTGGTCCGGAATCCTTTTTATTCCTATACCTATTTTAATGCCCTTGCCGGCGGACAAAAGGGCGCCTTCGGTCAGTATGAAACCGATTATTGGGGCGTCAGTGTCAAACAGGCGGTGGAATGGATGGAAAAAGAAGGCATCCTTCGCCCCGATATGAAAGATACGGTCGTCATCGGTACCCATTTCCATTACAATGTGATCCGGAGCCTCGATCCGGCGTACCAGGGTAAGGTGAAAGTGGAGTATGTGCGGATCGGAAGCCGGTACGCAAAAAAATGGGATTACGGCATTTTCCCGACCCGGTTCATCCGGGGCCCGCACCTGAGAAGCGGAAAATGGCCCACCAGCAAAACCATCGGTAAAATATCAGCCAACGGCGCCCCGCTTACGGTTATTGAACACAACAAGACCCAGGATGCGGCGGAAGGCGAAATCGCTATGACCAAACAGGACTGGGCCGGAGCTGCCGGACACTTCCTGGCAGAAACCCGCAACCATCCCGACGATGAATTGGGTTGGATCGGGCTTGCCAATGCCTATAACGGTCAACTCCAGTATGTGTTGGCCGAACCCGCTGCAAAAGAAGCCCTCAAAATCGCACCCGACGATGAAAAGGCCCTTTATGCCCTGGGCCTGGCCCAACTCAACCAGGGAAATGAAACAGGCGCACTGGAATCTTTCCAGCGGATCATCGAAGTGAACGAAGAAATTTCAATCGCCCATTATTACCTCGCGCTGATCTACCAGCGGCGGAACGACCTGGGGCTGGCCCTGAAACACGCACAACAATCGGTGCAATACAACGCGAGATTCAAAGCAGGGTACGAACTGACCGCGGTACTCTACGAACAACAAGGGGATGCGGGCAGCGCTGCACAGTACAGGGAGGCGGCTGCGAAGATTCAGTAGGTGGTTTGGGGGTTCTGAGGTTGCGGCGGGAAAAGGTTTGGGGTTGTTTGGAGTGGTTTGGAGTTGTTTGGTGGTAGTTTGAAAATCGTTATTCGATATGAACAGCAAACTGGAGGATTTACGGCAGAAAATTGCAGAGTCGAGGTTGGGAGGGGGAGTGGAGCGGATAGAATCCCAGCATCAAAAGGGAAAACTCACCGCTTTTGAAAGGATCCAGTTGCTGCTGGACGACGGCTCATTTGAAGAAGTCGGCGGCCTGGTTACCCACCGGACCAGTGATTTTGGTATGGACAAACAAAAAATCCTGGGCGACGGCGTCGTCACGGGATATGGAACGGTTAATGGTCGGCTGGTCTTCGTTTTTTCCCAGGATTTTACCGTATTCGGCGGCTCTTTATCCGAAACCCACGCCGAAAAGATCTGCAAGATCATGGACCTGGCCCTGCAAAACGGCGCGCCGTTGATCGGACTGAATGACTCGGGAGGCGCGCGGATACAGGAGGGCGTCCGGTCATTGGGCGGGTACGCCGATATTTTTTACCGGAATGTGAAAGCTTCCGGGGTCATTCCCCAGATTTCGGCGATCATGGGGCCATGTGCCGGCGGAGCAGTCTATTCACCTGCCATGACGGATTTTACCATCATGGTGGAGCACACCTCCTATATGTTTGTTACCGGCCCCAACGTGGTGAAAACCGTGACCAACGAGGAAGTATCGGCCGAAGAACTGGGCGGCGCCATGACGCATGCCGTTAGATCAGGGGTGACCCACCTGATTGCGGACAACGATCTGGAGTGTATCGAAAAGATAAAACGCTTGCTCTCCTACCTGCCGCAGAATTGTGAAGAAAAACCGCAAAAGCTGGAGGTTGAACTTGGAGACGAATACCGGCCCGGTCTTCAGGAACTGATCCCGCCCAACCCCCATCAGCCCTATGATATGCGGGATGTGGTGAACGGCCTGATGGATGAAGGGTCCTTTTTTGAGATCCATCCGGATTTTGCGGACAACATCATTGTGGGTTTTGCCAGGCTGGCGGGCCGGTCCATCGGCATCGTCGGCAATCAACCCATGAGCCTTGCCGGTGTTTTGGACGTGAACTCCTCAAAAAAGGCGGCGCGGTTTGTCCGGTTTTGTGATGCTTTCAACATACCGCTTTTTGTGTTGGTGGATGTGCCCGGATTTTTGCCCGGCGCCGACCAGGAATGGAACGGGATCATTGTTAACGGCGCCAAACTCCTGTATGCGTTCAGCGAGGCAACGGTGCCCAGGGTAACCCTCATTACCCGGAAAGCCTACGGAGGCGCCTATGATGTGATGAATTCCAAACATATCGGCGCCGATCTCAACCTGGCCTGGCCCACTGCAGAAATTGCCGTCATGGGGGCTAAAGGAGCGGCCGAAATTATTTTCAAAAAGGAGATCCAATCGGCCGAAGACCCTGCCGCAATGGCCCTGGAAAAAGAAAAAGAATACCAGGAGTTGTTTGCACATCCTTACCTGGCCGCCGCAAGAGGATTCATCGACGAAGTCATCGACCCGGCAGAAACCCGGCGCAAACTGATCAAGGCTTTTGCTATGCTGGAAAACAAAGTGGCGCACCACCCGCGGAAAAAGCATGGGAATATTCCTTTGTAGGACGGGTGCTGTTGATTTGTTTATTCGTTGATTTGTTGATTTGTTTATTCGAAACGCCGTTCTTCAAATCAACGCATCAACAGATCAACACATCAACAACCTAATCCAACCGATCCAACTGATATTTCTGGATGATCCGGATCAGTTCTTCCGCCAAACCGGGCTGGTCGCGGAACCCTGACTTTTCCAGGCTTTTTGCCCAAACCTTATAGGATTTGTTCCTCAGTTGATTCAGTGAAGCGAAACGGCCGGTGGTAATGAAAAAACTGTGGTCCCGGAAACTGGTCCACGCATTTTCATAATGCCGGAGACAATCGCCCTGGTATTGACCGGATTCACCCAACCAGTCCTCCGTACAAGGTAATCCAAAATGGTTGTTGCCCTTTTTTGAGTATTCTTTTTGCCCGGCCTGACTCTGGTACAGGGAGTTGGCCAGGATGATGGAGGCGGGAATGCCAAATTTGACCTGTTCTGCCTGTGCTACATGGGAAAAACGCCGGATATAGGCTTTGACAGGCGCGTCGGCTTCTTCCGGCTGAATTTCCGGTTTTTCCTCCTCAGAATGGTTGTTACCCCATAGTTTGGGCAGTTCCAGCCGGTCGGTGACGGCTGCCTGTTGATGCGGTTCGACCTTTTCCGTGAAGGATTCCCTGGTTTTTGTTTCGGTCCGCACCGGTTGGCGCTTCGGCGCATTCATGTTGATGGAAAAGCTGAATTCTTTCCGGACCGCCACAAACAACAGAATGGCGATGATTGCAATTTTGAAGGCATTCCTTTTGATATAGGCCAATAACAGACTGATCATTTGTTCCTCTTTCATGTCCCAGGTATTTGATCGTTAAATGAGGATCCTGCCACCCGGAGACAAATATAGTTCAATCTGTGTTTAAATCAAAATATTTTAAACAAAAAGTTTTTAAAAAATCACCCCTCTCACCCCTCTCACCCCTCTCACCCCTCTCACCCCTCTCACCCCTCT
>CAZLEF010000133.1:0-10620 GCA_964558465.1 uncultured Lewinella sp.
TCAACAAATCAACAAATCAACAAATCAACAAATCAACAAATCAACAAATCAACACCCCTTAATCCCCCTTCGCCTCAATCCCCTCCATCGCCCGTTCCGCAATCGCCGTAATCGTCAGGGCCGGATTCACCCCCGGGTTGGCGGAGATCATCGAGCCGTCGCAGACCAGCAAACCGGGGTAACCGAACACCCGGTTATTGCGGTCGATCACGCCGGTTTCAGGGGTTTCGCCCATGACGGCGCCGCCCAGGATATGCGCTGTGCCCGGAATGCCGGCCAGCGGCGTCAGCCCAAAAGCCATGGCTTTGCCGTTCATCTGGGTTTCAAAAAGGCGGGCCAGCTCGATGGCGTGGGGGATGAAAGCGGTAGGTTTTTCGGCGCCGGAAACGGACGTGCGCATGCGGCCCCGCCGGTTGAGGGTGAAGGTGACCGTGCTGTCGAGCGTCTGCATGAACAGCATGACTACCGAGTTTTTGGCCCAGTCCTTCACCCGAAAATATTTCCAGTAGACAGCCGGATGGGTGATGACGTCCCGGATCATTTTCAAAAAACGAACAAAGGCGTTCGGGCCTTCCACAAAAGGCAAAAAGGTGAGCCGCCAGGCGCCCGAACCAGCGCCGTACCGGCAGAATTCCAGGTGACTATGTTCGTCGGTATGCACAATAGCCCCGATGGCGATGCCTTTCGACAGGTCGGCTGTGGGGTCCAGTTGCGTGACGGCAATCAGGCTTTCGTTGTTGGTGCGCACGTCGCGGCCTACCATGGGCGACAGGTTGGGCAGGGAGGTCTGCCGGAGTTTTAACAACAGTTTGACCGTGCCCAACACCCCGCCGGCAAATACCACGCCTTTGGTGCGCACCGTTTGGCGTTTTTTGAAAAACCGGGTGGAAGATTGAAACGTGACCTCATACCCTTGTACCCCCGAACTCTCGCTCGGGGATAAGGGGCGCACATCCACCACCTCCTGTTCCGCCAGAATCTCCACGCCCAATTGCTGCGCCAGGTACAGGTAATTTTTATCCAGGGTGTTTTTAGCGTTGTGCCGGCAGCCGGTCATGCAGGCGCCGCAAAATGTGCAACCCGCGCGTTCGGGGCCTTTGCCGCCGAAATAAGGATCCGGCGCTTTTTCGCCGGGCGCGCCGAAATAAACGGCCACTTCGGTTGCGTCAAAATGGCTTTCCTGGCCGATTCCTTGCGCCAGGGTTTGCAACGCCCGTTCACCGTCGAACAACCCGGGATTTTTCGCCGCGCCCAACATCTGCAGGGCCCGTTCATAAAAAGGCTGGAGTTCCTGCTGCCAGTCGGCCAGTCCGGCCCAACTGCCCGACCGGAAAAAAGCCGGTTTGGGCACAGGAAGGGTATTGGCGTACACCAGCGAGCCGCCGCCCACACCCGTTCCGGAAACGATGCCGACATGTTCAAAAATGGTGATCTTCATGATCCCGAACCAGCGCAGGGCGGGCGCCCAAAGCCACCGGGCGAATTGCCAGTTGGTGCGGGGGAAATCTTCGGCGCGGTACCATTTGCCTTTTTCTATTACCAGGACTTTGTACCCCTTTTCCGCCAGCCGGAGCGCGCTGACAGCGCCGCCGAAACCGCTGCCGATGATGATATAGTCGTATTCGGTTGAACTCATTTATTTAATTATGTGACCCGGTTCACAATCGCTTCATTCAAGAATGCGCAATTTAGCGCCATGATCTGAATATTTCGATGCGCTGTACCTCCTATATTTGGACTTTTGCGCGTGTTACAGTGCTGCCTGATTTCACAAACAAACGGATCAAACGCAAGATGAAAAAATATCGCTGGATATTGCCGTATTTCTTGTTCTCTTTTTACCAGGTGCTTTTTGCCCAACCGGCAGATTCCTCAAAATGGACGCCGCAATGGCTTCCCAAAAAGGAACCATTTAAAGTGGACATCAAGGGCATGGTGCAGTTGTGGAGCATCTATTCCACGGATTTTGAGGTGTATAACACGACAACCAATACCTACGAACCGGTTGACGACCGTTTTAATGTTTCCTTGCGCAGGGCCCGGGTGGTATTCAGCGGAGAACCTTACCCTCGCCTGCAATACAGTGTAGCCTTGTTTTATGACCAGATCGGTCGCGACCTGTTGTCAAGCGGTGTCGGCGTCACCAACAGGGCTGACCCCGCTGTTGGGATCTGGGATGCATTTTTTCAGTGGAAAGCCACCTCCAAAAACGAAGCCTTGAATATAGTCGCCGGGTGGTTCCGGCCACAGATCCAGCGGGAAAGCATCACTTCCGCCTGGGCCGTCAATTCGTTTGAAAAAGCCATGTCCCAAAATTATGTTCGCAACCAATTGGTCGGCACAGGACCGGGCCGGGCAGCCGGCATCAATTTCGGCGGTTTGATCAATGGGGAAAAGTTGGGTATCCTTTACAACCTGGGGGTTTTCAATCCTGTAACAACGGGTTTTAGCGCCGGTTCCTCCGGAATAGAATTTTCGCCTTTGCTGGCCGGAAGGGTGGTATTTACAATCGGTGAACCGGAAATGGAAAAATACGGCATCGCCTACGAAATCAATTTTTTCAACCAACGCAAAGGCCTTTCCCTGGACCTGAATTATGCCGTGCAAGGTCGTACCGACCAGTTCACCGAAGCAAGAACCTTCGGACCCGGATTTTTGCTCAATTACGGCGCGTTCAACCTCGACGGGGAATGGTTCTGGATGGAGCGTTCCGGAGTGGAAAACCCGGGCAATCAGGAAAAACGCACCTTCGCTTCGCGCAGCCGTACCGGCCATATCCGGGCAGGGGTGAACCTCCCGGCTGGCCGGTTTATAGTAGAACCGGTTGTTATGGTGATGCACTTTGAGGGAGCTTACGACGCCCAGGGGCAAGCCGATGCTGCGGCATTGAAGGGGGCCTCGGGCAGCGAAACCACCTATGATATCGGTCTTAACTGGTACCTCGACCGGAAAAACCTCCGGCTGATGCTGCATTACACCTTCCGGGACGGCAACCCGGGTGCGGCAGGCGACGGCGCTACCGTGAACGCTTATTTTTTTCAGAATGGGGTAGGG
Source organism: uncultured Lewinella sp. (assembly GCA_964558465.1). Classification (GTDB taxonomy): domain Bacteria; phylum Bacteroidota; class Bacteroidia; order Chitinophagales; family Saprospiraceae; genus JACJYC01. Next base: position 3,055 of record CAZLEF010000133.1, read on the forward strand.
CCCATCCGGCGCGGCAATTGGCTGGGGCTGGGACTGAATGCTGTTTTTTGATGGTGGACGTTTAGGCTCCTGAGCGGAGTCGAAGGAGACGGTAGACGGGGCAGGCTCCTGAGCGGAGTCGAAAGAGACGGTTGGACTGCGGACTAGCGAACTTTCCGTCACCCCTCGGCGTGAGGAATTTATTTTTAACATCGCCCTTAGTGTTCCTCCGTGTTCTCAGGGGTTAAAAAACGTTTATTATCCAAAACACACGTTAAACTATTAACCAAAGAAAAGATGAAAGAATTCTGGAACCAGCGATACAGCGCCCCCGAATACGCATACGGAGATCAACCGAACGAATTTTTCCGGGAGCAACTGGCGGGCCTGTCGCCGGGAAAAATCTTGTTTCCATTAGAGGGCGAGGGCCGAAACGCCGTTCACGCTGCCATGATGGGGTGGACGGTGGAGGCGTTTGACCAAAGCGAGGAAGGTAGGAAAAAAGCCTTCCGGTTGGCTGAAAAACAACAGGTTACAATTAATTATCAGATTGGATTAATGGAGGACATGCTGTATCCGGAAGGGCATTTTGACGCCGTCGCGCTCATTTTTGCTCATTTTTCCCCGGAAGTACGCACGCGATACCACCACAAAGTAGTTTCCTGGATCAAACCGGGCGGAACCCTGATCCTCGAAGGATTTGGCAAGGACCAAATTCGTTTTGTTTCCGGCGGTCCCCGCGACCCGGCGATGCTTTTTTCAAAGGAAGAACTGGAACACGATTTTTCCGGACTGGCGGTCCAGCTTTTGACAGAAAAAGAGGTCATCCTGGATGAAGGACTTTTTCACCAGGGACCTGCGGCGGTCATTCAGATGAAGGCGCAGCGGTTGGGGGGATTTGGTGAAGGGGAGATTGCGTGAGTGGGAGTCACTCCCGGGCTGCGGGTATACGTTTACCGTTTGCCGTCCGCCCGATGTTCATACCTTGCATCAACCGTCTCCTTCGACTCCGCTCAGGAGCCTGGCTCTCCACGGAAAGGTCGTATTCGGGTTCGATTCGCTCTATGGGTCTTCCTCAGGAGCCTGGCCGTCCTCCGCAGGCCGTCTGCCATCAGCCATCCACCGTCTACCGTCTACCGTCTACCGAATAATATTCTCCTTCAAATAACCAATGCTTTCCGCCAGGCTTGCAATGCCGTCGGCAGGCATATCGTGTTCCACAAATGGGTATTTCAACCCGGCCTTTTTGGCATATTTGAATATCCGTTTGAAATCGATCACGCCCTGTCCCACCGGCTTCAGCGCCAGGAATTCCTTGTCAATGTCCTTGACATGCCAGAGCGGGAACCTGCCGGGGTGTTGTTTGAACAGCCCGACCGGATCGACACCGGCCTTGGTCACCCAGGCCAGGTCGAGTTCCATCTTCACCAGGTCGGCCGGCAATTGGGACAAAAATACGTCGTAAGGCCTGGAATCGCCCACGGTTTTGAACTCCCAGTCGTGGTTGTGGTAAACCAGTTGAAGGCCCGCTTTTTTGGCCGCCTCGCCGGTTTTGGCGAGTACTTCAACCGCCGATTGCACTTCTTCAGGGGTGCCGGCCGGTATATTCGCGCAAACGAGGTATTCAACCCCGCCTTCCGCCGCCTCGTCGACGAGGACCTGCATGTTTTCCCGGAGGTTGCGCATCGGCGGGATGGAGATGGGTTTGCCGTCGGCGCCTGTCGGCGGTTTGGCCCCAGGAGGCAGTTTGAACGGGGCGCCGATCACGTGGTGCGCCCGCCAAGTCAGCCCCATGTCCTTGAGCATGGCGGCAAATTCCTGCGGTTTTTTGCCGTAGTAGCCGCCCTGCCGGCTGAAGGCCGACTCTATATTCTTGTAGCCCAGGTCGGCCACTTTTTGTAAGGTCCCCTTGGTATCAGCGTCGATGACGGACATCAGGGTATACAATTGCACCCCGGGTTCAAAATGTTTTTTTCCCAGGAAATCCAGGCTTTGCGGTCCCAGTACCAGGCTGCCGAGCGCCAGGGCGCCGGATTGTTGGATGAAGGTTCTTCTGTCGGACATACGTTGATAGGTTGCTCTGCGGGGCAAATTACTAAATTTCCCCTCAAGAAGTATATGATGAATTCAAGATTGACTTTGCAGTGAGTCCAATTCTTTGAAAAATGTATGAAAACTTTCTACAAGAGATTTAATGGGAGAAATGTAAGACGGACTATGCAGCGTGTTTGAATCATCATCATAATCATAATCATCGTTCGTGACTATTTCTTCCCAGAGGTTATTCCATTGAACTTCTTTAGGGCGACCTTTGAAAGGATCTGAAAAATCCAGGAATTCAAGCACAGATTGCCGTTTTTCTTCAGGCAGTTGTTCCAGCATTTCTTCCAGTTCAATTAACTCGAACGGTTCCAGTATTTCAGCGGCAATCATCCACTCCTGCTGTTTTTCGGGATTTAACCGGGTGAACCATTCCAGTGACCGAGTCTGAAGGGTTTCGATACGTTCGATTCTTTTTTTCTCTGAAGTGACCTTGTCCTGAATATCGTTTTTTTGGACTTCTGAAATGTGGGTTGAAGTTTCTTCCTGTTTTTTCTGCCAGTTTCGCCAGGATTGAATACCCTTTTCTATTTTTTCAATGGCCTGGCGATGTTTCATTTTCAGAGAATCCAGCAATAAATCAAGGTCCTGGATAATGGAATTTTTCTGGCGGTGAATGGCCTTGTTTTTATCCGGAAATTTTCTTTCAAACCATTTAACCCACTGCTGGCTTTCATCCGGATTCAAAACCTTTATCCATGCATGTTGCTCTCTCCAAATCCGTTCATTATTTTGCCATTCCAGCCACAAAACTCTTTTTTCCGCCAAGGCTTTGCGTTCCAATTCCCGCTGTCTTACAATTGCTAAATAGCCGCAGACATTTTCTGCCAAATTAATCGCGCTTTCTATGATTTTGGAATTGGAAAGGTTGTAGTCGTCCCATGAAATGAGCCCAAGCATAAAATGTTTTTCGACTCTATTGTAAAAAGCGTGGCTTGTAATTAATGTTGAGTAGAGATCGGTTAGTTTTTTGTTTTCCTGAATGCGCTGTTCAAGTATACCAATAGCTTCGCTGATCTCATTCCGCCTGAGCAGATCAAAAATTTCTTTTGTACAGCCTTTATCATCCATCGTAAAAAAGGACTTGAATCCGAAATGCAGGCCTCACTTTTTATCGAGGCAATTATTGGTTGAACCTATTTTCTTATGATGCCGTCAACAATTACCCCTGTACATCCCGAAGGCCGGGTAATGTTCAACAAATCGCAGACAGTTGGGGCAATGTCCTCAATCCAGACCCGTCTGCGATTGTTTTGCGGCGCCACTTCCCACCCGAAAAACAGGATGGGCACATGCGTATCGTAGGCGTAAGGGCTGCCGTGGGTGGTGCCGCCCATTTCGGTGTAATCGGGGGTCCAGCCGGGATAGAGTTGGATGTACAGATCGCCGCTCCGTGACGGCATGTAACCCTTTCGGAGCAGGTTGCAAATAGAAGGGTCGGTGGGGCATTTTCCAAAATCCTTCAGGGAAATGACACCGTAAACGCCGGGGTAATTTTCGGCAAAGCTCCGGACCTCCGCTTCGAGGGCTTCCTCGTCTTTGAATGGCCGTACAAAATAGATCTGCTCGTTGATAAAACTTTCGACCGGGTCTTTTTTGAATGTTTTGACCAGATGCGCGCGCAGTTTTTCGTCAAAATCGCTTGTTTTGAAATACCCGGCGGGCGGAGCAATGTAACCCGGTACATCGGCAGCGCCATGGTCGGCAGTAAGGAACAGAAGGACGTTCTTCAGTCCGATGGTTTCATCGAGGTATTGCAGAAAGTCGCCCAGCTCGCGGTCAAGCCGGAGGTAAATGTCCTGGATTTCGACGGAATGCGGCCCAAACTGGTGGCCTGCATAATCCGGGGATGAAAAACTGAGCGCCAGCAGGTCGGGGATGGAGTCCATACCCATTTGTTCGCCCTCGATGGCGGCTTTGGCAAATTCCAGGGTCAGGGAATTGCCGTACGGGGTGGCAGGCAGGATGCCGAACTTTGTTTCCCCGACGCCGAACCGCCGGATCCCGCTCATCCTTTTGAGATCATAGGGAAAAACGGCCTTTTCGGTGTTGATGAACGGCCGTTCGAGGGGTTGATCGTCGGGCAGGGTTTCATCATACCGCTCCAGGGGTAGTAAGGTGGACCAGGGTTGTTCGAGGTATTTGTCGGGCAACCGGCGGCTGTTGAAATGGTTGACCCACCCGGGCAGGCTGTCCCGGTAAAAATCGCTGGTGATAAAATAGCCGTTGGTCCGGTCATACCAATAGGCCCCATCGGAGAGGTAGCCAACGGGCAGTATGGCGCCTCGGTCCTTGATAGCAAGGCCGATGGTCTTCGAACGGCGGTTGGTGGCCAGCTCGAGTTGGTCGGCCAGCGTAGTAGCCGTCAGCATACGGGGCGACATTTTTCCCTCCACCGAACCCGATCCGACGGTATTTGCGGTCGGGTCTTCAGAGCAATACACCTCCCTTTTCTCCTGCCGGGAGTACCAGTTGTTGCCGATGATGCCATTCAGAGCCGGGCCGGTACCCGTATAAACGCTGGCATGCCCCGGGCCCGTGAAGGTCGGGGCGTATTGATAATGACCGTCATGCGCCACATGGCCTTCCCTCAGGAGGCGTTTGAAACCCTTTTCGCCCATATCGCCCTGGAAGCGGTAGAGGTAGTCGTACCGCATCTGGTCGACGATAATGCCCACCACCAGGCGGGGGGCTTTTTGTCCGAAAGCCGGGGAGGAAGCAAGCAGCAGGGCGAGGCCGGCCGGGAAGATTTTTAAAAAACGCATGGTAGGTCTTGTTTTTAAATGGAACCCGGTTATGCAATTCTTGTTCAAATGTAAAAAGAAGGCGGGAGATGCGCTTCATTTCGCAGATGAAGTCTGTGTTATTTCATCTTTTTTTTAATTGTTTTAACGCCGCCCCGATAAATGCTTTTGGCATCCACCGGTTGCCAAGCAAAACACCTTCTATGCCGCTGGTATTGGATATGTCTTCCAATGGGTTGCTGTTGAGCAAAATAAGATCGGAAACAGCGCCTTTCCTGACAAGGCCCAAATCCTCGCGTTTGAAAAAGAGACCGATATTCGCGGTGCCGGTCCGCAAGGCCTCGTAGGGTGTCAGGCCTGCATCAACAAGATATTGCAATTCCTGATGAATGGCAAACCCTGGCACATTGTACACTTGCGGTGCGTCGGAGCCAAGCAGCAGGCCGACTCCGTTTTTGTTACATTCGAATATCATCCGCTGGCGGATTTGCAGAAAAAGCGCCGCTTCAGACGCGCTATAATGCGGAGATTTTAAAATCCTGGCGCGTTTGTCCATCCAATCCTCCAATACGGCATCGCTCATATAGGCCATTTCGGGTGACGATCGTAAATCTCCGGAAATAGGGTCTGGCGCGAACCAGCGATGCGCCAGGCTTTGTGTCGGCGTCACCCAGATCTGCTTGTCGCGAAGGGCATCGATGAGCGCCGGGATCCCGGTCGTATCGGCCTCATCGGCGACAAATAACCCGAACCAACCGACCTCTTCCTGCTTCCGGTTTTTAATACCCGGCACGAGGCTTTCAATGAAACCGTCGAGGTGTTCGATGGTCCAGTAACCCGCCTCGATTGCGCCATATACACCCACAGTGGACGGCACATGACCCGCAAAAGGAATACCTGATTCATGGGCGGCGGCAGCCAGCGCTGCAAAACATTCTTCAGACAGCGGCGGCGTCAGGATCTTCAGAAAATCATAGCCTTCCTTTTTTTGAGCGCGCACGGCCGCGATAGCTTCTTCTGGCGTTGTGATTTCATAACCGGCCAGCGGCGGGCCGGCGGTGATCAACCGCGGGCCAAAAATTTCGCCGTTTTGGATCCGACTTCTCAGTTCCAGGTGCTTGGGATGCCCTAACATGCCGCGGATGGTCGTCACCCCATTTAAAGCGAATAACATCAGCACTTCTTTCGTGGGCTCCAAATCCTTTACAGGCGGCAGGTGGGCATGCATCTCTGCGAGGCCGGGCATCAGGTATTTTCCTGAACCGTCAATGATCAGGGCATCGCCGTCCCAGGACACTGTGCCCGACGCGCCCATTGCCTGGATGATGCCGTTTTTTGCCACGACATCCTGCATTTCCAGCACCGTGTCGCTGCTCATCGGAACGACGGCAACATTTTGGAACACGATTTCCTGTTGCAGCGGCGGCGGGGGAAGGGGTAATGGCTTTTGGGGTGGGGCGCAGGCGGTGAGGATAAAAAAAAGCAGGATAGGCGCCTCTTTTAAGCGATTAAACAAACAATAAGGTATTGATATTTTATTTTGTTTGTAATTGGCGGGTTTTGAAGGTGTCATCTTGCAAGGTGATTTGATCTTATGGTGCAAGATGCTGTTTTTTTTTTAAAATCTGCCGCCAGGTACCAGGTGAAGTGTAAAATGTGGAGCTCCCATTGTTTGAGAGCGCTAAATATACGAAAAAAGCCACTGTAAGAGTGGCTTTTGTTGGGATACCAGGATTATTCCCTTCGGTCATGTACTTCGTGCTTGAACCTGGGGCCCTCCCGGCCTCAGGGCCGGGATGCGCTATAGCGGCTTTTTAAGCGCGGGACACCACTTCAATCCGGAAGGGCAATCAATTTCATAATGGCAGTTTTGGACTTTAAGGCCTTGAGGAATTTTTCCCGCTGCATGGCCTCAGATTTATTTTGGTACTGCTCTAAATGGACAATGCACCAATCCTTGGCTCTGGCCGTATATCCTTTGTGGTTGGTCAAGTGTTTGACCAGCCGGTCTTCAGGCCGCATGCCGGTATGGCCAATGTAATAACCATCAAGCTGGACGGAGTACAAAATGTAGAGGTACCACATTATTTGAGCGCGTTAACAAATTACTAAAATACAAAAGGCCACTCGTTGAGTGGCCTTTTTGTCGGGATACCAGGATTTGAACCTGGGGCCCTCCCGGCCTCAGGGCCGGGATGCGCTATAGCGGCTTTTTAAGCGCGGGACACCACTTCAATCCGGAAGGGCAATCAATTTCATAATGGCAGTTTTGGACTTTAAGGCCTTGAGGAATTTTTCCCGCTGCATGGCCTCAGATTTATTTTGGTACTGCTCTAAATGGACAATGCACCAATCCTTGGCTCTGGCCGTATATCCTTTGTGGTTGGTCAAGTGTTTGACCAGCCGGTCTTCAGGCCGCATGCCGGTATGGCCAATGTAATAACCATCAAGCTGGACGGAGTACAAAATGTAGAGGTACCACATTATTTGAGCGCGTTAACAAATTACTAAAATACAAAAGGCCACTCGTTGAGTGGCCTTTTTGTCGGGATACCAGGATTTGAACCTGGGGCCCCCTGCTCCCAAAGCAGGTGCGCTACCGGACTGCGCTACATCCCGAAAAACAAGCACACTTTAGTAACAACTCCCAGGGTTTGAACCTGGGCCCTCCCGGCCCTGAGGCCGGGATGCGCTACCGGACTGCGCTACATCCCGAAAAACAAGCACACTTTAGTAACAACTC
>CAZLEF010000134.1:0-9735 GCA_964558465.1 uncultured Lewinella sp.
AATCAACGCATCAACAAATCAACGCATCAACAAATCAACGCATCAACAAATCAACAACAGTACCTGCATGGTACACAGCAGCCAGCCGCCTGAGATTTTTCGTCAATTTATCGTATAACAATATACAACCCACACATTTTTCAGGTGTTATTAAAAAAATGAGAATTTTTTTTATAAAAATATTTGATTTCTAGTTCGATACACTTTAACTTTGTCATTACGTCTCACGAAATTAAAGGCGGCACTCCAATTTGTTTAAGCGGCTTTATCTTCCGCTTATTCAAAATGAACTGTAGAATAATTGAACAACCTTGTCAGAGCGACTGAAGTGGAGCATCATTCTTAAAATGATGCCGTGTTTTCCTTACCTGCTGAACTACTTCGCTCTGGGCGCCTGAACATGTTACATACCAGGGTGTTCTATTCCAGTGTGTTCCGGAGTTACACCCAGGAAACAGCCAGTTGAACCGGTAAGACCCTTAAAACCAGCCAAAGCGGCTTCTTCATAACAGAAGTCGCGGGGATCGGTGTCCACCGACCGGACATTTTCCCGGAAGGCTGCCCTTTGAAAGGAAAATGTTGAGAAAAAGGGCGCTGTTCATCCGTCCGCCGGGCCTGACCACCTGGCGGCGAATGATAATGTAAAGGCAAATTTTGAAGAATTATAAAAGAGAGCGAGATGACCACTCTACACAAAGCCATCTTCTGCGGGAGGCTGGAATTTGGCAACGAGCGCACTTTTGAGCAGGCTCAGAAAATGTTTGAACATTGGCGGGAAAACCATTACAGGGGGTTGATCCTTTTTAAAGGAGAAGACGTTTTTTCCCTTGAACAAATGGCATTGGATATCCCGCGCCTGATCGTCCAGTCAGCCGACCGGCAGTGGCACAATACCGTCAACCTGCTCCGTCAGGTTTCGGAATACGCCGTTGCCGGGGATATTTCGGCCTGGATATCCGACAACGGCCTGATCCTCAAACATGCAGTCATCGAGCCGGAAGGTGATAAAACCGCCACCCAAAGTTATTTGCAGGGGCGCAAACTGGTCACCGTGGAGGGCAAAGAAGCGGAAGCCCAGGAGGCGTTGAGCCGGGCCATCGAAAAATTCGAACGCCACGCCCTGGCCTACGAACGCCGCGGATACGTCAATTACCGCCTCCGCAATTTCAAGGATGCGATTTACGATTATACCCGGAGCATCGGGATCAACGAAGCCAATCCGGAGCCCTATTACGGCCGTGCCCTGGTGCATATCACACAAAATAATTTTGAGTCCGCTATCGCCGACCTCAGCCTTGCCATCGAAAAAGCCATCGCCCTCCAACCTATTTACTGGACGGCGCGCCGCGTCAAAGCGGAATGCCATTTCAACCTGAAAGATTTTGCCGCCGCAGCCAAAGAACTGAAATTGTTCACCACCCGGAAATTTCTCAAGGAAGATCCCAATTACAACTGGCGCCGCAAAGCGTTTTACCAATATGGCAAATCACTGATCGCCATCGGCCAGAAAGACGAAGCGCTGAAAGCCCTGCAACAGGCAGCCGCCCTGCCCGTCGGTGAAAGTAAAGTGAGCAATGAAGATATTCAGGCGCTGATCGACCAGTTGCCATCGGGGAAGAAGGCTTCGGCTGTGGCGTAGCATTTATAAAAACCCCATCTCTTCAAAATTTCCTTGCATGACAGATTTGGCGTCTGCCTCCAGCCATTTGTCCAGGATATTGGCGTAAACCTGCCTGAAATCCACTTCGTACACCAGGTCGTCGTTGTCGAGGTTCGACAGGTCCGGGGCTTTGTTGTAACAACCTGCCTGTTTTAATCCGCCGCTGATGAGGAAGATATTGTTGGCCGTGCCGTGATCTGTCCCCCGGCTGCCGTTTTCACGAGCCCTGCGCCCGAACTCTGAAAAGGTCATCACCAATACGTCATTCATCAATCCGTTCTTTTTCATATCCGACACAAAGGCTTTCATGGCCTGTGCGTATTGCTGCAGGAGCCTTTCCTGCCGGCCTTTCTGGTTGGCATGGGTATCAAACCCCGTGAGGCTCACATAAAAGATCCGGGTATCCGTATCCGCCAGGATCAGTTCAGTTACCTGACGCATATCCTGCCCGAAGGGGGTGATGGGATAATCGCCATCCGCCTGTTTGATCTGCGCCTGCTGCAACAGATAATCCGCCGAGGATTGGGTATCGACCAGCATCTTGTACAGGTAGGCCGCATTTTCGTTGGCGTGGTTGTGGACCTCCTCGTAATTGGCCAGGGCTTTCAACAGGCGGTTGTCGGTATTGCGGCGGAGTTGCTCGGGGCTGCTCATGGCAAATCCGCTCCGTTGTTCGCCTTTCAGGGCCAGGCTCAGGCCGTCGTCCATTTCCAGGGCGTGGTAAGGCCGTTCGCAGCCGGCGCATTCGCTGTCGAGGTAACGCCCCAGCCAGCCTGTTTGCCAGTAATCGTCGCTGGGGCTCGCTGTATGCCAGATGTCCATCGACCGGAAGTGCGACCGGTCGGGGTTTGGATACCCGACATTGCCGACAATACCCAGGAGGCCCTCGTCGTAGAGCGATTTCAGGTCGGTCATCACCGGGTTCAGGGCCAGTTCGTCGTTCAGACGCAAGGCTTCCGGCTTCGGCACGGCCAGGTTGGGCCGCAGGTTGTAGTAGATATCGTTTTCGAAGGGTACCACGGTATTCAACCCATCGTTTCCTCCTGAAAACTGGACCACCACCAGGATTTTACCCGCCCGGCTGGCATAGCGGTTCCGGGGCGCAAACCCCTGCAAAAATGCAGGCGCCATCAGGGTTGCGGAGGCCAGGGCGGCGTGTTTTATAAAGGATCTTCTTTTCATTTTTTTTGGTTCATGATGGTTTATGGTTGTTCATGATGGTTTATGGTTGTTCATGATGGTTTATGGTTGTTCATGATCGTTGACGGGCGTTAACTACAATAAACTACAATGAACCACAATGAACTACAATAAACTACAGAACTAAAACCAGTCTACGCCAACTGGTATTCCGGCAGCGACATCAGCGCCGCCACCGATTTCCTGAAAAATGCATCATCGCCGGGCTCCTCAATGGCATCGGCCAATTCGCTGAGGGGCAGTTTGGGCGGCAGGATGAAGAGGTAATCCGCAAGCGAATGCAGGATCGTTACCCTGTCTTGCCCTTTTGCAATGGATTGAAGCGGCTGCAGATTGGCCTCCGCGCTGAATTTCCGGAAAGCTCCACCTCGTTCTGCCGCCTCCGGGTCGTCTTTAAGCCGGAGATTTACCTCCCGCGCCCCCAGGACAAAAGCGCCCAGGTTGAGCCGCGTCATCAGGGTAGCGTTGTCGATCCAGGCTTTACCGCCCGGCCACCCGGCTACATTGGGCGGATGGAAAAGCAACTGGCCCAGGCTGCGCTGGACGAATGCGGGCGCCAGTTCGTTCAGGAATTTCAGCTCCAGCGCCTGTACGATGCCCGCCATCAGGTCGACCGGCGATTTGATCCGATTGCCGATGTTTTCCGGGGCGTAAAACCAGTCGGAGGTAAAGATCTTCAGCAGGAGTTTTTCGGTATGATATCCGGAATCGAAGTAAAACCGGGCCAGTTCCCGGACGATCTCCTCATCGGCAGTTTCGTTCACAAAAAAGCGATAAAACTTGCGGCAGAGGAATTCGGCCGTTTCCCGTTTTTCGAGCAGGACGTCGATGATGTCCTCCCCGTTGAAATAGCCGGTTTTGCCCATAAACGTCTTTTTGCCGAAGTCGTGCTGGCCGCGCCGGAAAACAAATTCTCCCAGCAGGTTGCTCGACCAGCCGGTGAACGCCCGGGCTGCTTCCTTCACATCGGTTTCGGTATAATGCCCCCTGCCGATGGTGAAGAGTTCCATCAGTTCCCGGGCGAAATTTTCGTTAGGCTGATCTTTGCGGTTTTGCTGGTTGTTGAGATAACGGATCATGGAAGGGTCGCGGGCGACGGCCAGCAGCAGGTCGCGGAAAGGACCCAGAGCATGCCGGCGCAACGTGTTGAGCTGGTTGATCGCCAGGGTATAGGCGTTGGATTCGCAGGCGAAATGGCCGTGCCAGAACAGCGTGACGCGTTCCATCAGCGCACTCCCGGAGGGGGACGCCATCCGGCTGATCCATTCAGCCCCCAGAAGGGCCACTTTTTGTATTTCTTTTTGCAGGAACTTCGCCACCATAGCCCCCTTATCAGCACGATCGGGACCGCTCATCATTCCCGACAGATCTTCGGCGAGGCCGTCAGAAACCGGCAGTTCGGTCGCTTTCCGGGCCTCACTGAACAATTCTTCCACCGCCCGGGATACCGGCCAATTCCGTTTTTCCTGCCATTGGGCCGGGCCAAAACCAAAACCGGCGCGGTGATAGAGGTGCTTTATTTTTTCCATTTGTATCTGGATTATGCCAGGTTGGACTGTTGTGAAATCCAAAGGTTTAATGATTGCCCCCTCTCACCCTCTCACCCTCTCTCACCGCTCTCACCGCTCTCACCCATTCGCCGACCAGAGGTCGGGCGCTACTTGCATACGTCCCCCAAATACACGAACTTTGCGTTTCACCATTGCTCACTCCGTTTCAATCATACAACCATGAAAAAAATCACTTTGCTGGCTTTCTTTTGCGCCGCTCTTTTTTCCGTCAACGCACAGGGGATCGAATTTTTTAAAGGCAGTTGGGAAGAAGCCGTCGCCGAGGCCAAAAAGCAGGACAAGATCATCTTTGTCGACGCTTTTGCGGCGTGGTGCGGCCCCTGCAAGGCCATGGCCAAGAATGTTTTCCCGGATTCGCGGGTCGGTGAATTTTACAATGCCAATTTCATCAATATCCAGTGGGACGTGGAAAAGGATCCCGAGGGCGTCAAATTCCGGAAAAAATACCCGGTGTCGGCTTTCCCCACCTTGTATTATATTGACTATACCGGGGAGGTTGTCCAAAACCTGAAGGGCGCGCAGGATTCCGAAAGGTTCATCCAGACCGGCCAGAACGCGCTGTCAAAAGTGGACCGAAGCGCCCTGTTTGCGGCCGAATACGACAAGGGCAACCGCGACCCTGAACTGGTGTACAACTACATCAAGGCGCTGAACAAGGTGGGCAAACCCAGTTTGCCTGTCACCAACGCCTACCTGCGGGAACAAAAAGACCTCAGCGCCGACGCCAGCCTGAGGATCATCCTGGAAGGAACGGCTGAAGCGGATTCCCGGGTTTTTGACCTGCTGATCGAAAACCGGAAAGCCGTGGAAAGGGTTGCTTCAGAGCAAGCTGTGCGGGACAAGATCCTGTCCGCCTGCCAGGCCACTGCCAAAAAAGGGATTTCTTTCCAGAACAAAGAGCTGCTGGAAACCGCCAAATCCCTGATGAAAAAACACGATCCCGCCCGGGCTGAAGCCTTCGCCATTGAAACGGATATGGACTATGCCCTCGACCAGCGGGACTCAAAAACCTTTTTGTCGACCAGCAAGGATTTTATGAACAAAGTGGCCGGCCATAATCCATCCGAATACCTGCGCCTTTCCAATATCGCGATGGCGACTTTCCCGAAAGACAACCGGGCCGTGAAACAGGCGGAGGATTTTGCCAAAGAGGCAGCCGAGCGCGGCAATACCTATGAATACTACTACCATTATGCTCAATTGCTGCAACGCCTGGGTAAGAACAAAGAAGCGATAGATGCCGCCTACAAAGCCCTGGATCTGGCCAAGGACAAAAATCAGGCGGTGCAGAAAATGATTGAATTGTTTATTCAGCGGATAGGGGAAGGTTGATACCACTAAGGACACTGAGAACACAAAGGACACTAAGGACACTAAGGACACTAAGGATACTGAGGATAAGATAGCGGCTTAGTGTTTCTAAGTGTCCTTAGCGGTAAAAAAATCAGGTGGCCTGCCTTTCTTCCATTTTTTTCAGAAATTATTGAAAATCATGCTTTCGCCGGTCAACCGAAAAACCATATCTTTGTTAATGAAAAAAAGTCAAAGGGTATGCGGATCGACGACCTCCTGCAAAGGGCACTCAATCTGGAATGGCTTACGCCTGAAGAAGGGGTATTTTTATTTGAAAATGCGGCCACAGCCGAGTTGATGCACGTGGGCAACCAATTGCGGAAACGCCATGTGCCGGGCAATACCGTCACCTGGATCATCGACCGGAACTCCAACACGACCAATGTCTGCGTTGCGAACTGCAAGTTCTGCAATTTTTACCGCAGACCCGGCCATGAGAAATCGTACATCACGACGATAGCGGAATACAAACAAAAGATCGAGGAAACCTTTCGCTTTGGCGGCGAACAATTGCTGCTGCAAGGCGGCCACCACCCCGATCTGGGGCTGGACTATTACTGCACGCTTTTCCGCGAGTTGAAATCCCTTTATCCCCGGTTGAAACTGCACGCCCTGGGCCCGCCCGAGGTGGCGCATATCACCAAACTGGAAAAATCAACGCATATCGAAGTACTGCGCGCCCTCCATGAAGCCGGGCTGGATTCTTTGCCTGGCGCCGGGGCTGAAATCCTCGACGACCGGGTTCGAAGGCTCATCAGCAAGGGCAAATGCGGCGCGCAGGAATGGCTGGATATCATGCGGGCAGCCCACCAACTGAACATCACCACTTCTGCCACGATGATGTTCGGCCATGTGGAGACCAACCTGGAACGCATGGAACACCTGGCCAAGATCCGGCAGGTGCAGTCGGAAAAACCGGCAACCGCCAAAGGGTTCCTGGCCTTCATTCCCTGGCCGTTCCAGGACGAAGATACGATCCTTAAAAAGCTCAAACGCGCCCGCAATACCTGTACGGGCGACGAATACATCCGAATGATCGCTATGAGCCGCATCATGCTGCCCAATGTGACCAATATCCAGGCAAGCTGGCTGACCGTCGGCAAAGCGGTGGCCCAGATCTGCCTGCACGCAGGCGCCAACGACTTCGGCTCCATCATGATCGAAGAAAATGTCGTCTCGGCAGCAGGCGCACGTTTCCGTTTCACTGCCAACGGTATACAGGACGCCATCCGGGAAGCAGGCTTCCGGCCTCAACTTCGCAATCAGCAATACGAATTCCGCGATTTGCCCGTCGAAATCGAACAACAACAACTGGATAAAACCGCCATGCTGGTGGATTGAGGCTGGATACCAGATCCAGGATGCTGGATCCGGTACCCAGTATCCCGTTCACTTTTTACTGAAAAGGCTCGCAATAAACAGGACCACGACGGCGCCGGCCACGCTGGTGACAATCAGATTGACCGTAGCGCTGCCCAGGTTGACGTTGACCCCGAGTTTACCCAGCAACCATCCTCCGACGAAGGAGCCGACAATGCCAATGATGATATTGCCGATCAGACCAAAGCCGAAACCTTTAAAAAGAAGACCTGCAAGCCAGCCTGCAACGGCGCCAATGACAAGAATGTACAGAAGACTCATACCTTTTGATTTTGTTAGTTAATAGGAAAAGGTTAATATTTATCCGTTATCAGGGATGAGCAAGGGAGGGAGATTGTTGCTGATATGCGATGCAATTTACATCAATTTCTCAAAATTCCAAGTATTACCCTGATTTTGTGCTGCCCCGGGCTTGCGCCAAAGTTAAAACATTGTTAAAGTAGGGGTAAACCCTCCATACATCCTTAGATTTGTATAGTTATTAGTGTAAATTGTTTCTTGTGTTCGTGAAATTATACAGCCTTTATGAATAAACGGGCAATTTGGGCGATCATCGGGTTGATGACCATTACGGTGGTAGGTGTGGCGTGGCTGCAAATGGGGCTGATACGGACTGCTATTAAAGTAAATGAGGATAAATTCGACAAAAACGTTTTTGCGGCCCTGTCAAAAGTAGCCGGGCGGCTGGAGGAAGAAGAACGCAAGGAAGCCATGAATTTTTATTCCAACGGCTACCTGGCCCGGTTCATTGAAAGGGAAAACGAGGCTTCCGGCATGCTTAACCAAAGCGTTCTGGACATGAAAGTGCAATTGGAACAAAGCCGTTCCGCTGTTACCGGCTCTTTGGTGAACGGCCTGATCGGACAGATCGAAACCGACACCTGCAAATGTTTCAATTGCATGCAGCAGCGGACCAGTCAATACCAGACCGCCATCATGGCCTATACCCTGCAAAATACCATTCAGCCCCTGGAACAACGCATCAACGCCGAAAACCTGAAGGAAATCCTGGATCAGGAATTAAAAAACGGCGGCATCGATACCCAAAAAGATTTCGGGGTTTACTCCAATCTCCAGGAAGACTTTGTCATCGCCAACGGCCATTATCTGGTCAACGCAGGCGCAGGGCCCGATGCAGGGCCGTCTTTCAAAGCTATTTTCAATTCAAAGTACAAGGTCACCCTTTTCAACCAGGATGAAAGCTCGCCCGGTATGCTGATGGTCCATTTCCCGGAAAAAAGCAGCGTGGTATGGGCTTCTGTCTGGCCCAATCTGTTGGGAACCATTGCGTTTGCTGCAATTTCCATGCTTTGTTTCGGGTATACCATCAATGTCATTATCCGGCAAAAGAAGGTTTCAGAAATGAAAACCGACTTTATCAACAACATGACCCATGAGTTCAAAACGCCTATCGCCACCATTTCCCTGGCGGCAGATTCCATCACCAGCCCGATGATCCTGGGACAGTCGGATAAAGTCCAGCGATTCGCCAACATAATAAAACAGGAAAATAAGCGTATGAATAACCAGGTGGAAAAAGTGCTGCAAATGGCGCTGATCGACCGGCGGGAGTTCAAAGTAAAGTCCGACGAGGTTAACCTCCACGATATTGTTTTGCATGCGGTGGATAATATCTCCCTCCAGGTGGAGAAAAAAGAAGGGACCGTGCAACACAGACTTGAAGCCGCAAACCCTGTTATTGAAGGCGATATGACGCATATTGCCAACGTTATCAATAATCTGCTGGACAATGCCAGCAAATACTCTCCCGAAAAACCGGACATTACCATTTCCACCCGGAATGTATCCGGCGGGGTCGAGGTTATGGTTTCTGACAAAGGGATTGGAATGAACAAGGAGGCGCGAAAACATATTTTTGACAAATTTTACCGGGTTCATACCGGTAATCTCCACGATGTAAAGGGCTTCGGTTTGGGCCTTAGTTATGTTAAAGCTATCATGGATGCACATAAGGGATCCGTCGATGTCAAATCCGAACCAGGCAAGGGAAGCAGTTTCATTTTATTTTTTCCTTCCCGTCAGGAGGCTAAAATCATGCATTAATGCGTTATGGTTAAATAAGATTCAAAAAAGCTCCTTAAATCCTTTCGGATTTCAAAACCGAAAAAATGGCGAACAGAATACTACTGGTTGAAGACGACCAAAATTTTGGCGACGTATTGCGCTCCTACCTGGAAATGCACGACTACGAAGTGACCCTTGCTACCGACGGCATGCAAGGATTGGAAAAGTACCGCAAAGGTGAATATGATCTTTGCATTTTTGATGTGATGATGCCCAAAAAGGACGGCTTCACATTGGCCCGTGAAATCAGGGAAAAGGACGCCGAGATGCCCATTATCTTTTTAACGGCCAAAGCCATGAAAGACGATGTGTTGCAAGGTTTCCGGATCGGCGCCGACGATTACATCACCAAACCCTTCAATTCGGAAGAACTCCTCTATCGCATCCAGGCCATCCTGAAAAGGAGCCAGGGTAAACCCGACCCTAAAGATGATGTCAAGGAATTCAACATCGGGAAATACCATTTTAATTTCCCGCTCAGGGTAT
>CAZLEF010000135.1:0-9419 GCA_964558465.1 uncultured Lewinella sp.
GCGAGACTGAGAGAGGGAGAGGGTGAGACGGTGAGAGGCTGACAAGGAGAGGGGGCCTCATCGGGCAATTCATCAACCATCAACGGAAAGCCGTCAACCGTAGACCGTCAACCGTAAGCCGTCAACCGTAAGCCAATTATATCCCTGAACATATCCATTTTCCGACATTCTTCAATAAAACCGGAATGGATATGATGCACTCAATTACACTCACTTTTCGCCGGGCGGCAGCCATTGCTGTTCTGCTCTGCCTTTGGTCGGCCGGCCTGTATGCCCAGGGAGGGCTAATCAGCGGTTCGGTGACCGATGAACTGAATGAACCCCTCGTGGGCGTCAACATTTTACAGAAGGGAACCGGTAACGGAACCCTGACCGATATCGACGGCAACTTCAGCCTTACGGTGGAAGGCGCCCCATCAATGGTGGATATCGTAGTTTCTTACATCGGCTTCGCCTCCCAGACTTTTACCGTGGACCTGTCTGCAACTTCCCGTGTTCCACTGGATGTTCAGTTGCTTCCGGACGTGATGAACCTCGATGAGATCGTGGTGACGGGTACTTCCTCAGCGACCAGCCGCAAACAATTGGGTAACGCCATCTCCACCGTAGATGCAGCCGCTCTTCAGCGTTCCGGTACGAATAACGTGTTGGGCGCCTTGTCCGGAAAAGTAATGGGCGCCCTGATCCAGCAAAACTCCGGCGACCCGGCCGGCGGTGTTTCGGTTCGTCTCCGGGGGGCCAGCACCATTTTGGGGTCCTCCGAACCTTTGTACATCGTCGATGGGGTGATTGTATCCAACAGTTCCGAAAACGTGATCAACCTGGACGCAGACGCACAAGGGACCGGGTTTGCTGCGGGCCAGAACCGTCTGATCGATATCAATCCCAACGATATTGACCGGATCGAGGTGATCAATGGCGCTGCCGCCGCAGCCATTTACGGGTCGCTGGCCAGCAATGGTGTGGTGCAGATCTTCACCAAAAAGGGCCAGGTGGGTAAACCTAAGGTAAGCCTGTATTCCAGCGCCCAGGTCAGCCAGTTGCGCAACAGGCTGGAATTCAACATGCACCCGGAACGGTTCGGCGTACCGGGCAGCCCGCGACTTGCAACTGCCCAGGACCGGCTGACCATGATCGCCGACCTGAGGAGCGCCGCCGACCGGGCCGCAGATCCGGGTACGGGCCCTCCCGCATTGGGCGGCGCCCCGCTGGTGACTAAAAAATACGCAGTGGAGCGGTACGATTACCAGGACAATTTATTCCAGACCGGAATGGGTACGGATAATTACGTTTCCATTTCAGGCGGTTCGGAAAAAACCCGGTACTACGGTTCCTTTTCCTACCTGCGCAATGAGGGCATTCTGGTCAATACCCATTTCCAGAAATACGGCGCCAAACTGAGGGTGGACCAGGACCTGGGCAATTGGGGCAATATTTCTGTGGGGGTCAATTACAACAACAGTACCTCCAAGGATATGCCCAACGGGAACAACTTCTTCAGCCCGGTTTCCACGATGATCATTATCGATAACGTTTGGGACATCACAGAACGGGACGCGGAAGGTAATCTGCTTCACACAGAACTGGTGCGGATGAACCCACTCTCCGTAATTGAAACCTTTGACCTGACCCAGGAAACCAACCGGGTGATCTCTGACCTCACCTTTAACGTATTTCCGGCCAAGGGACTCCGGTTCGGGTATACGATCGGCGTTGATGCCTACAGCCTGCTGGGCAACGAATACCACCCGCGCGTACCTTATGCAGGAGTGGCCGCTACCTTCTTCCCCGACGGCTACGTGAGCGTGGCCACCTCCAATGTGTTCAAGATCAATCACGACCTGAGGGGGATCTACGAAACCAAAATCGGAGAGAGTGTTACTTCCACTACCTCCGTAGGGCTTTCGGCGCAATATGAAGACCGCAATTTCACAGCCATTCGGGGTCGCGACCTGAACGGTTTTGTCCGGACCATACGAGCCGCCAATAACTTTTTTGAGGCGCCGATCGAAAGCAGGGCAGAAACTTCCATTCTTGGATACTTTCTGCAGCAAACTTTCGGAATCGATGACATTCTTTTCCTGACGGTGGCAGGCCGCCTCGACGGCTCTTCCGTTTTCGGCGAAAACGAACGCAATCAGTTTTACCCCAAGGCCAGCGTTGGTTTTGTTGTGTCGGAAATGGACTTCTGGAAAAGCAGCGCCATCTCCAATACCCTGAATACGTTCAAACTCCGGGCTTCTTATGGCCAGGCAGGCGGTTTGACCGCCCTTGGGCCCTATGACCGGTTTGCCAACTACAGTTCGGTGAACATTGTCGGTCAGGCAGGCTGGATCCCGAGTGCAAGCCTGGGCAATCCGGATATCCGCCCGGAAAGACAAACCGAATTTGAGATCGGGGCCGACCTGGGCTTGTTCAAAAACCGGTTTGGCATCCAGTTCACGTATTATAAACAGGATATTACCGACCTTTTGCTTGACGTCAACCTGGCGCCCTCTTCCGGCGGCGCTTCCAAAAACGTCAATATCGGTTCTATGGAAAATTCCGGGATTGAACTTATGCTGAACGCCAACCCCGTCCGGAAAGCCGATTTCAGTTGGGATATGACCCTGGCCTATAATACCTTTAAAAATGAAGTGAACGGCATTGGCGGCGGTCGCGCCGGCAAATTGCTGCGCGGCGGCGGAGGTACCCAAAGCGCCATCGACGGTCAGCCGTTAGGCGTCTTTTTTGGGGTTTATTACGCCAGAAATGAGGATGGATCACTGTTGTTATCGCCACTGGGGCTGCCTCAGGTTGAACGCGGAGATGACATCACCGGCGTGGCAAAACGCGAAAACGGCCAGCCTTCAGGCACCCCCCTCAGGAAGATCCTGGGCGATCCTAATCCGGACTGGACCGGCGCATTCATCAATGAATTCCGGTATAAGAAACTCGGGCTGCGGGTCCAGTTCGACGCTCAATGGGGTTTTGATGTATGGGACTGGAACAAGATCACCAGCAACAACGTCGGTGCAAGCCCGCTTTCCGAAAAGGAACTCAAGGGTGAATTGCCCCGGGGCTGGGTCGCTGCGGTAGGTGGGTTTATCGGCCCGCGCATCCAGGAGGAACATGTTTCCGACGGATCTTTTGTGAAGTTGAGGGAAGTGGCCTTGTCGTATGACTTTGGGAAAGTGAAACCATTCGACAACCTCAGTCTGAGTCTGATCGGCCGCAACCTGATCTCTTTTGACGATTATTCCGGATACGACCCTGAAACCAATTCCGCGGGCCAAAGCAGCCGTGTAAGAGGAGACGATTTTGGCAACGTGCCGATCCCGCGCGTTTTCCAGGTGGCCCTCAACGCATCATTTTAATCACGACAAAATGAAAGAAATCATGAAACGAATATATCATTTTCTTTTGGCTGCGCTGATGATGGGCGCGACGGCCTGTTCGCTGGACTATGTCAACCCCAATGCAGCCTCTGAAGACCAGGTGCTCAGTTCGCCCGACGGCCTGGTTGCCCTCATCAACGGGATTAAATCAAGGTATACCGCCGGGGGTGCAAGCCCTGTATATTCCGCGATATCAGCCGGCGGGCTTTCTGCCGGTGAGTTATTTGTTATCAATGCCGGTAATGCCGACCTTGCCCAACTCAACAACGGAGGGACCAACGTCTCTCCCAACAACAGCGTGGTAACCAATTTATGGCGCGGCCTGAACCTGGTGCGGGCGGATGCTGAAAAATTGATCAACAATGCCAAGATCATCAATGACCCTGGTACCAGTGCCGGGGTGATCGCCTATGGTCATTTTTTTAAGGGTCTGGCCCTGGGCACGATGGCGCAATTTTGGGAACAAGCGCCCCTCAACTCCGCAGAAAACGCTCCATTTTCCTCGCGGCAGGAAGTTTTGAGCGAAGCCGTGAAATTGCTGAACGATGCGGCAACCCTGCTTTCCGGGCAAACGCTGTCGGCCAGTTTTACGGCCAGGGTAGGGACCCATATCGATATCCTGAATTCCTGCAATGCCCTTGCCGCCCGTTACAGCCTGATGCTGGGCAACTACAACGAGGCAATCGCCTTTGCCAATAAGGTAGACCTGGCGAAAAAGTCGGAATTCCGTTTTGATAACGTTACCCAAAATCCGGTTTATCGCAGTTCGCTGGTCAATAACAACACGTACGATGTGGTGTCGACGCCGCCCTTCGGGCTCAAAGACGCGCTGGCTGCCGCCGATGCTGACGGCCGCAAAGCTTTTTACCTGACACCCAATGCGACCAATGGCAAAGGTTTTTTTACAGCCGATGCAGCCGCCATCCCGGTGTATATTCCAGGCGAGATGCTCCTGATCAAAGCCGAGGCCCTGGCCCGTACGGATAAAATTTTGGAAGCCATCGCAGAACTGGATAAGGTGCTGACCAAAACGACCGATATCTATGGCGTAAATGCCAGTTTGCCGGCTTACAGCGGCGCCCAGACCAAAGATGCCGTCCTGCTGGAAATCTACCGGAACCGCTGTATTGAATTATACATGTCCGGTATGAAACTGGAAGACAGCCGCCGGTTTGGCCGGCCCGGCCCGGGAGAAGCCAACCAGGAACGAAACCGTAATTTTTATCCATACCCCAACATCGAGCGGGATAATAATCCGAATACCCCGGCCGATCCGACCAATTAAGGAATAGTGATTTATACAATACTAGTTTTCCGGGGAATCCACTCCATGAGAGGGGGATTCCCCGGTTTTTTTTTATTTTTATCTTTACAAGTATTTAATAACGGTTCTTGAATAATTCAACCATGGCCAATATCCGGATCAAAAACGTTTCCATACGTACTGTTAACCCGAAGGACAATCCATCTCTTGCCGCCATCATCCGCCAGGTAATGACCGAATACGAAGCGGTAGGAGAGGGGTATTCCATTAACGACCCCGAGGTAGATGATATATATTCGGCTTACACCCAACCCCGTTCAGCTTATTTTGTAGTAGAAAAGGACGGCGTGGTGATGGGGGGCGGCGGAATCGGTCCGCTCAACGACGCAGGCCCGGAGGTTTGCGAATTGCGCAAAATGTATTTTTTACCCGGACTCCGGGGGTATGGCGCAGGGTATCAACTGGTGTTAATATGCCTGGAGGCCGCAAAAAAAATGGGATACTCAACCTGTTACCTCGAAACCTGCGAAAGAATGACGGAAGCGAACAGCCTTTACCGCCGCATGGGGTTCGAGAAAAAATGTTCGCCCGTTGGCAATACCGGCCATTGCGGGTGCGACGCATACTATACGCGGGAATTGGATCTATAGATCTGGTGGACGGTAGACGGTAGATGGTAGACGATGGACGGCGAACATCATCAATCAATAATCATCAATCATCAATTAGAATAAGGTAGGCCGGACGGCGCCCGACTGCGCCTGGACTTTGTCGGATAAAAGAAAGCTACAGGTGTGTGTGAACATCCAACTCACTCAATTCGCGTCGGGAAAAATATCCAGCGTCAAGAAACAATTTATGTTTAATCAAACGATCCGTTTTTTCCTCGAAAACAAGCTGGTGGCCTGGCTGTTGTTACTTTTTCTGTTTGGTTGGGGATTTTTAACCGCGCCTTTCGATTTTTATGCAGGCGGATCATTGCCCCGCGACCCTGTGCCTGTGGATGCAATTCCGGATATTGGTGAAAACCAGCAAATTGTTTTTACGGACTGGCCCGGCCGTTCCCCGCAAGACGTGGAGGATCAGATCACCTATCCTTTGACCACCTCGTTATTGGGCATTCCCGGCGTAAAATCGATCCGGTGCAACTCCATGTTCGGCTTTTCGAGCATTTACATCATTTTTGACGAGAAGACCGAGTTCTACTGGTCGCGATCCCGGATACTGGAAAAACTCAACTCCCTCCCTGGCAACCTATTGCCGGAAGGGGTCAGACCGGCATTGGGACCCGACGCTACGGCCCTGGGGCAGGTTTTCTGGTACACCCTGGAGGGCCGCGACGACCAGGGCAGGCCCAAAGGCGGGTGGGATTTGCACGAGATCCGCTCTGTTCAGGATTTTTACGTGAAATACGCCCTGAATGCGGTGGAAGGGGTTTCGGAGGTGGCCTCCATCGGCGGTCATGTCAGGGAATACCACGTAGACGTCAATCCGGATGCTTTGAAAGCTTACGGCATTGCTTTGCAGGAAGTTATGATGGCTGTCAAAAATGCCAACCGCGATGCAGGCGCCGAAACCATCGAGATCAATCAGGTGGAATACCTGGTCAGGGGATTGGGGTATATCAAAAAAGTGGAAGACCTGGAAAATGCCGTCGTTGCGGTACAGGCCAACGTACCCGTCCGGATCAGGGATGTGGCTTTTGTGAGCCTCGGGCCTGCAGTCCGGCGAGGATTGCTGGATAAGGACGGCGCCGAAGTTGCCGGTGGCGTGGTGGTGGCCCGGTTTGGTTCCAACCCCTTGCAGGTGATCAGATCCGTCAAAGAAAAAATAGCTGAGATAACGCCTGGTCTCCCGTCTAAAACCCTGGAGGATGGTTCCGTCAGCCGGTTGACCGTCGTTCCGTTTTACGACCGGACCCAATTGATCCGGGAAACCCTGGGCACCCTGGAAAGGGCGCTTTCGCATGAAATCCTGATCAGCATCATTGTCGTCATTGCGCTCATGATGAACCTTCGGGCTTCTTTACTCATTTCCAGCCTCCTGCCGTTTGCCGTATTGATCACTTTTATCCTGATGCGTTACACAGGGGTGGATGCCAATATTGTTGCCCTGTCCGGGATCGCCATCGCCATCGGGGTAATGGTTGACGTAGGGATTGTGTTTGTTGAGAACATCGTCCGTCACCTCGAGATGCCGGAAAACCGGGATCTCAACCGCAAAGAAATGCTGGAAGTGGTCTACCGGGCTGCGGTCGAGGTGAATTCGGCGATTACCACGGCCCTGGCGACCACGGTGGTCAGTTTTTTGCCGGTTTTTGCCATGGAGGCTGCAGAAGGTAAACTCTTCCGGCCGCTGGCTTATACCAAGACGTATGCACTGGGCGCCGCTTTTTTCCTGGGGTTGGTGATCCTGCCGCCCCTGGCTCATTTGTTGTTGTCGGTTAACTTCGACAAAAAACGGGTCCGGTATATTTGGAACGGCGCATTGGTGGCGGCGGGGGTGTTTCTTGCCCTGTATTTCAAAACGGGCCTGCCGTTGGCTCTCTCCCTGATGGGGGGAAACAACCTGCTGGAAAGCGTCTGGCGGGAGGATTACCGGAAGGTTCCCAATTGGATCAATATTGCTATCACCCTGGCGGCCGCCGGGTTTATTCTTTCGGAAGAGTGGCTGCCGCTCGGTCATCATAATTCATTGACCGTTAATTTTATATTCGTAATTGTTTTGCTCGGTTTGATCCTTTTGCCGCTTTTTGCCATTGTTCATTATTACGAATCTATATTAAACTGGTGCCTGAATAATAAAAGGAAGTTTTTGGTATTGCCGGTCCTTACGGTTCTGCTGGGCGCTGTGATCTGGTTGGGCTTCTCAAAAGTTTTTGGTTTTGTTGCCAATGGTTTCGACCGGATGGGCATGAATATCCGGACCACTTCCACCTGGTCAGGGATGAGCCACCTGTTCCCCGGGCTCGGCCGTGAGTTCATGCCTTCTCTGGATGAGGGCAGTTTTTTGTTGATGCCCACTTCCATGCCACATTCCGGTGTTGCGGAAAACCAGCGGGTACTCCGGCAACTGGATATGATCCTGGTCAATATACCCGAAGTCGAATTGGCGGTCGGCAAGGCCGGCCGCGTGGAAAGCGCGTTGGATCCCGCACCGATGTTCATGTACGAAAATATCATCAATTACAAACCGGAATACCTGATCAATGAAAAAGGGTATCCGCAGACGTTTAAAACCGACCGGTCGGAGCGGTTCATCCTGGTTTCGGGCGATACCCTGACCAATGAAGAAGCTTTGGCCAGGGGGAAGGGGGCCGACCTGATCCCGGACCCCCGCGGCCAGTATTTTCGAAACTGGAGGCCCCATATCAAAGACCCGGAGGACATCTGGAATGAGATCGTCCGGTTGACCAGTCTGCCCGGGGTTACTTCGGCCCCAAAACTTCAACCGATCGAAACCCGCCTGGTGATGTTGCAGACCGGGATGCGTTCGCCGATGGGCCTGAAGATTTTTGGACCTGATCTGCAGTCGATCGAAGATTTTGGTATACGGATTGAACAAATTTTGAAAGAGGTTCCATCCGTAAAAGCGGAAACTGTTTTTGCCGAACGGATCGTCGGCAAACCTTATATCCACCTGAATATTGACAGGGCCGCCATTGCGCGCTACGGACTGAGCATTGAAAGTGTGCAGGCGTTCATCGAAACCGCGGTCGGCGGTATGCCGGTTACCACTACGGTGGAGGGCAGGGAACGTTACGCGGTACGGGTGCGTTACCCCCGGGAACTCCGCGACGACCCTGATAAACTCCGCAAAATGCTGGTACCCACTCCGACAGGCGCCCAGGTACCTTTTGGCGAACTGGCGACCATCGAATTTGTCAAAGGCCCGCAAATGATCCGAAGTGAAGAAACCTTCCTGACGGGATACGTGCTTTTCGACAAAAAAGAGGGTTTCGCCGAAGTGAACGTAGTGGAAGAAGCCAGGCGTTTCATCGGGTACAAGATCGATCAGGGTGAACTGGTTGTTCCAACAGGGTTGAGTTACAAATTTTCAGGTACCTACGAAAACCAGGTCAGGGCTTCCAGGCGGCTGATGATCCTGATCCCGGTTTGCCTGCTGATCATTTTTCTGTTGTTGTTTTTTCAGTTTAAAACGGTAACGGCTTCCGCCATCCATTTTTCCGGTGTATTTGTAGCCTTTGCCGGCGGGTTTATCCTGTTGTGGCTATACGGCCGGGAAGGCTTTCTGGATTTTGACATTGCAGGCGTTAACATGAGAGACCTGTTCCAGATCCATCCCATCAACCTCAGTGTAGCTGTTTGGGTGGGGTTTATTGCCCTGTTCGGCATTGCAACGGATGACGGGGTAATCATGGGGACCTATATCCACCAGGTGTTTGAGGAACGGAAACCCGCCACGGTTGAAGAAGTGCGGACAGCCGTGTTGATCGCGGGCAAAAAGCGGGTTCGTCCGGCCATGATGACCGCGGCAACCGCGATTATTGCCCTGCTCCCCGTGTTGACCTCCACCGGCAAAGGCGCGGATATTATGGTGCCGATGGCCATTCCTACCTTCGGAGGCATGATCATCCAGTTGATGACCATTTTTGTGGTGCCGGTTTTGCAGGCCGCCTGGCGGGAATCCGTTGTGAAACGCACCCAAACTGCTGAACTGAGGAATTTTTAACCGCCAGCAGGGCGGTGAGGAATTGAGGAACCGAGGAATCGAGGAACTGAGGAATCGAGGAACTGAGGAATCGAGGAACTGAGGAA
>CAZLEF010000136.1:0-9418 GCA_964558465.1 uncultured Lewinella sp.
CCCCCCTGACCACCTACCGCGACCACAGCTACGACCAGTTTGGGCGGATGATCTTTGACGGGCTGTTCCCGGATTTTGCCTTCGAGACGGGCCTGGTGTACAACATGACCTACAACGACCGCGACCAGATGACCACCAAAAAACTGGGCGGCATCAGCAACCCGCTGGACAAGGTGCGGTTCAGTTATACCGAACGGGGGTGGCTGACGCAGATGAACGACCCGGTGTACCGGCAGGATGCCGCCGCTTTTTGTGAGGACCCGCCTTCCGGGCCCGGCACAATTGCCGTCGCGCAGACGGTAGATTTTGAAGATTTGATCGACCTGGTGGTCAGCGAGCCCACCACCACGATCGGCCCGACACCCCCCTGTAACTTTCCGCCCTGTTATGAAATCAGGGCCTCCTATGATATCCAGGTCGTCAAACCTGCCGATCCAGTGGGGTCAGGCGACAAGGTGTTGATCGTGGATGCCTGCATCGAAGCCCTGTATGGCGAAAACGGCCCCGTCACGGGGTACGGCATGAGTTATCCCTATTGCCTGTTTGGGGAAAACGAATCCAATCAATTCAAACTGCACCTTGAAAATTGGTTGACCCAGAGCGGATACGCATTTGAGGCGGTGTCGGTCAGCTACAATGCCGGCCAGCAAACTTACACCATCAGCGTAACCAATACCAATTTTGTCTTTGCCGATGTCGATGTGGAGTGCAGGCGGGAATACCGGATTTACGCCCAGGTCAAAGGGCAGAACGCCCATATCGAGGAGATACACGCGTCAACCGGGCCGATGACCCTGAGCCTCAGTTACCCGATCTGCAATCCGGGGAATAACCTGGTGAGCCCGTTGCAGAACTGGCTGAACAGCCAGGGTTATACCTACGGCCAGGTGCGGTATTACTCCAACCCGGCCAGGGTGGTGGTGACCAAAACCGACTGGCAGTTGGACCGGATCGAGTATTGTTATGAGTGCATCACCAATCCAGCCGATTCGTGCGAATCGGACCCCAATGTTTTATACCCCAGCGCGCTATGCCTGGGCAGCATCCGGGAATATGGGCGGCAGGCGCACCCCTGCAAAAACCCGAAGGGGATTAATCCAGGCACAGACACGCAGCAACCCGGGTCGGTGACCACCCTGGACCAGGTGATCGCCGGAAAAACCGTGGCCACGGTTCCTTTGCCCAATGTGTTGTACGAAGTCGAACTGTTGGACGGCGCCTTCCGCTGGGTATTCGAAGACGAGCTGAGCATCCTCAAGGGTGGCATCAACCGGGCCACACGCGTTCCGGTTACGGCGGCCAATCAGAATTTTGAGGTAAAAAGAACCAACGGGCAAACGGTGACAGTGGACCTGGCCGGGCTGCTTGACGAACGGGAAACCGGGAATGTGGAGAAAATATCGCCCATCAACCCGGCGCCCTGCGGGCCGTATCCGCCCCTGGGATGTACCGAATCCGAGTTGGCGGCGCAGGCCCAGTCCCTGGGGCAGATCCAGAATGCAATGACCAACCTGGATGTGAACGACCTGCAGTACCCCCTGCAACTGACCCTGGTGCGGCTATGCGACGGCTCGACGGCCTATGTCCTCCAGTCGCTCCTGGGTGATCTGGAGGGGCCTTATGTAGTATTGGGCAATATCACGGTGACGGGCCCAGGGCAGACCTTTCAGGTGCTGGCCACGCCGAAAGAGCCGATCTTTGCCATGATTTTTAACCATGAAGCCAATGGGAATATCAGCCGGGCGGAGTGGCAGGTGACCCATAATCAACCTCAGTATTATGACTATTCCTACGATGCGCTCAATCGCTTGACTTCGGGTTTATACGGAAGAGTAGTTCCCCTGTACAACCTGAACGGGGTCTTTACGAAGTTTTCGCATATCCTCAATAACAATTACAACGAGAACAACCTCACTTTTGACGCGGACGGCAATATCAAAACCCTGAATCGCTTCGGGATGGTTCCGGATGCATCCTGTTTCACGCAAGCGCAGATCGATGTATTGAGCTATACCTACATAGCCGGCACGCCGAAACTGCAAAAAGTGACGGATACTGCCCCCAGCGCCAACCGCGCCAAGGGTTTCAACCCGGGTACGGCGTCTAGTTCGGCGGTCTATACCTACGATAAAAACGGGAATTTGATTACCGATCCGTACAAGGGTATCACGATTCAGCACAATTTCTTAGATTTGCCGAGGCTCGTTACCAAAGGGGGAGCGAGTATTGTTATAAGATACGATGCTTCGGGTCGGAAATGGAGCCAGTCGGGCACGGAGGGTATTAGGGAATACGTAGGTGGCATTGAATACGTAGATCAGAAAATTCAATCCGTACAGCACGGTGAAGGAAGATTAGTCGCTACTTACAACGCCGGCGGCACGGCCATTGAAACCATCCGATCGGAGTACTGGCGGCAGGATCATTTGGGGAATGTACGTGTTGCATTTTCGGATTTTAATCTGGATGGGGTGATTGCGACGAAGGATGATCCGAATACCACTGAAAATGATGTGGAGATTACCCAGGAAAACCACTACTACCCGTTTGGCTTGAACCATGAGGGGCCTTGGTATCAGACTGTTCAGCCGAAGAACAGGTATCTGTTCAACGGGATAGAGCGAAATGAAGACTTAGGGTTGAATTGGGATTTAGCTGTTTTCAGGAGTTATGATGCAGCTATTGGACGGTGGATGCAGGTGGATCCTGCGGCTGAAAATTATTGGGAATGGTCACCATATAATTATGTTCTAAATAATCCTAGCAGCAACAATGATCCTTTGGGGGACACGGTTAGGGTCTATACCGAAACCATCGAGAGTACTGGTAATGCTGCCAGACATACTTTCATAAGAGTTACAACTGATACTCGTGATGTTATTGTGGAATTGTGGGGACCTAATACAGACGTCGCTGCAAGAGGAACGGGCGTTCCACAAGCCCAGGAAGTCGAAGATGAGAGTCAGATTTTTGGACGTAATAATGTAAAAGAACACATAGTCACGAGGCCAGAAAATAGCCCAGAGGGAGACTCTTCATATGGCTCTTTTGAAAACCAAATCCTGATTTTAGGCGCCTTTTTTGCAGAGTACGTGATGATTAATGAAGATGGACAAGAAAAGAAAGATTTTGTGAATGTTCCTCGGTATGAGGCATTAGGACCAAACTCGAATGGTTTTGCAAATGCTATTATTGAAATGGCTGGTGGTAGCGTTAATCTCCCGTGGAATGCTCCAGCCAAAAATGATACACAAGTTTACAAAGATCGAGTCAATCAAAAACAAATTTTGGTTCCATTTAGGAGATAAATGATTGATTATGAAAACATCTGTGCTTGTATTTAAGGTGTTGGGAACTCAGCTTATTGTATTGCTATCAATTCTACTGAATGTGGCAACAGTTGGACGTTGGACCTCTATTTTGACACTTGTTTATTCTTTTTTCTTTACCGCTTTTGCTGAAGTGGACTCTTGGCTCGCAAGATTAGGGTTTACTACTTTAATTTCAGCGATTGTGCTTGGTTTTTATTTTGTTTCGAAAAATGCGAGAATTCTAAATATCCTCTTGTGGATAATTATTTTTTTGAGTATTCCATTTTTTTCTATGATAGGCGTTTAGGCCCAATATTGCGGTGTTTTGGCCATCAAATAGATTGGATTGGCTTAGTTTTCAGGTAATACTTTCACCTCGATATTACTATTGTTCCGGCCCCCAAATAAGTCGGACGCGGGTACAGTTCAAAAACCGTATTTCAAATCATGGCGCAGGTGTCGGACACTTCCGAAGTGTCCGACACCTGGAAGCCGCCTGGCCAAAGCCCGGGTTATCCGCATGTTGGTCAAATGAATGATCCGGTTGCTGACGCTTTCAAAAGACCGGGCAGAGAAGCCTAACCAAAATGGAATAAAGAAACTGTTTCGTCGTTCAATTCGTTATTTTTTAACTTGGTGAGACATATCCCATAATCATTCCTGATACCAATGTCCTCTTGGTTTCTATTTCTCGTCGATCGCGGCCCAAAAGTCGAATTTATCTCAGCTGATGAATTTATAAAGTTAATTTCGGAATGAAAACTATGCAGAAAAGGGGGTAAAAGGACTCCCAAGGCAACTCCTTTTCAAGTATTAGGACCCAAATTTTGTACAATTTTTGATACAATCCCAAACGCCACCCTCACAAACCCCTGAAAAACAACCCCATAGCTCCCCAAGTCCCCAGTCCCGTCCGGACCGCCTTCGCCCGACTATGTGACGCTGCAAGCGTTACGAAGTCGGGCTTCGTTTTTTATATTAGTACCTGAATTAATATTTAGTCCTTAAGTCTGCGGCGGTCGAAGGTAGTTCTCAACCGACGAAGACACTCCCCTCCGCGCTCAAACCGATCCATATACACTATGCAAAACGCGCACTGCGTTTACATCCTGCCTTGTTTAACCTTCAGGAAGGCTGGTAGGTGAATTTCATGAAATTCACCTGCTGCAGGATGGCGGTACGTGAATTTCATGAAATTCACCTGGCGAATTTCGTGAAATTCGCCTGCCGGGCAGACCACAATTACCGTGAATCCAATCTCGCTCATCACGCTGCCGCCGTTATCAAAACCCTGCAACACATGGGGCCGTCCGACCCTACGAATTGCGCTTCCAAGGTGCAGATTGAAAATTTGCTGTATGTATTGATCCCCGGCATGCCGGATTGGAAATTCTTTCGTATTTTGCCGGTGTAATCAATAGCATGTCAGACCTTCGGATACCCGGATACCCCACGCCGCAGCGTGGACAATCTTTGCACCCTAGCTACCCATGCAACCATTCAAAATGCTGGCGCTGACCGACCACAGCCTCCACAAAGGAGATAATTCCATCTACGCCTTGTTGCGCGAATTGAGGAAAGACCCCCGCTGTGCCGCCCTCGATGTCGCCAGCAGAGGCTTCGACCGGAACAACCCCTTTTTTTTCGGACAGGCAACCGACCGCCTCTATGCCGCCCCGGTCAATGAAGGCTTTGGGTTTTCACCCGGAGGGGCGGCCTTCACCCGGAATGTCCGGCAAGTCGGCCTCAATGATTATGATGTGGTGTTCCTCCGCCTGCCTCCGCCGGTCACCCTGCCGTTCTGGACCTTTTTATCGGAAGTCTATCCGGCCGCTCAGATGATCAATCAGCCACTTGGTATCCATGAAACTGCAACCAAATCTTTTTTACTTCGTTTCAAGGAAGTATGCCCGCCCATGCAACTATGTACTTCGGCAGCGGAGGTGGAGGAGTTTTCGGGAAAATTTCCCATTGTATTGAAACCTTTGCGAAATTACGGCGGCAACGGAATTATCCGGATAGAGGGCAAAAAAGCGTGGCTCGGCCTGGAGGAAATGGTTTATCAGGATTTTTTTCGTACCTTGGGAACTCATCCCTCCGAGTACCTCGGTATGAAATTCCTGAAAAACGTTTACCAGGGTGACAAACGCATCATTGTGGTAAACGGGCATATCATTGGCGCAGCCCTCCGGTTTCCGCCCCCGGGATCCTGGCTGTGCAACGCCGCAAAGGGAGGCCTTGCCGAGGCATCCGAACCAAATGAAGAAGAACTGGAAATCGCCCGACGGATCAACCCCGTTCTCCGGCAATACGGCGTCATTATGTACGGTTTCGACACGCTGGTAAACGATGATGGGCGGCGGGTTTTATCCGAGATCAATACCATGAGCATCGGCGGGCTGGCCCCCCTCGAAGAACTTTCAGGTAAACCGGTGGTCAGAGCGGCTGCCAATTCAATTTGGGAATACGTTAAGGAAGAAATGTATGGGAAAAGCAATGATTAACCTGGATTCGGCAAATCCGGTGATTGAACGCCTCGAAATTGAAGATCTTGCACCAGGAACCCTGAACCGGTTCTGGTTGCATCTCGTTACAGACGGAATGGGATTGCCGGTCAACATCCCGGTCCTGGTAGCCAAAGGCGCCTTGCCCGGCCCGACCGTCGGCATCACCGCGGCTGTTCACGGCAACGAACTCAACGGCGTCCCCATCATCCAGCGGCTGTTCAAGGAACTGGACCCGGACCTGCTGAAAGGCACGGTGGTCGGCGTTCCCGTGGTCAACGCGCCTGCTTTTCTGCGCAGCACCCGGCGGTTTATTGATGGTTTTGACCTCAACCATATCATGCCGGGCAAACCCGACGGCAATGTCAGCGAAGTATATGTGCACCGGTTTATTCAACGGGTGGTCAAAAATTTTGAATACCTCATCGATCTTCATACCGCCAGCCAGGGAAGGATCAATTCCTATTATATCCGCGCTGACCTGAACGACCCCGTAACCCGCCAGATGGCCTTGTTGCAAAATGCGCAGATTCTGGTGCACAATCCGCCTTCCGACGGTACGCTCCGAGGCACCGCGGCGGCATTGGGCATCAACGCGGTTACCCTTGAAGTGGGCGACCCGAATACCTTTCAAACCGGCCATATCCGCTCAGGCCTTACCGGCATCTACAACCTGCTGATCCATCTGGGGATGATCCCCGGCCAGGTTGAAGTGGCCAACCAGCAGGCGGTCATCTGCTCACGGTCTTATTGGTTGTATACGGACGGCGGCGGCATCCTCTCCGTCCACCCCAAAATCACGGAATGGGTCGCCAAAGGGCAACTGATCGCCACCCTGCGCGATGTATTCGGGGATGTGAAACAGGAATATCTGACGCCGGAAGACGGTATCGTGATCGGTAAGAGCATCAATCCCATCAACCAGACCGGCGGGAGGATTATTCATTTGGGGATTGTTTAGACGGTAGACTGCAGTCTGCAGTCCTCAGTCAGGCAACTGAGCGGAGTCGAAGGAGACGGCGGAAGATTATCAACGGTATATCGATTCCTCAGTTCCTCAATTCCTCCACGCCTGTGGCGTGGCACGCAGTTCTTCAATTCATTATAGTTTCACCCGCACACCAACCCACCAGGAGAAAGTGTGGAGCTTGTCGTTATAAGGCGCGATCCCTTTGTTGTTGAAGTGGTAGAGCATATGTTGGTAAGCCGGTTGACCGAAGACGCTCCAGCGGTCGACGATGTTCCGTTCCAATCCGACAGAGAGAATGCCGCTGAGGTAGGCGTTGTCCCGGAATGAACCGCCTTCCAGCCAGCCTTTGGGCAATTCCTTCAGATTCTGGTTGTCGTTGTTGCGGGCGCCGCTGCCGGCCGGTGGAGGCGCGGGACGGTAAGAAGAGTTCGAGAATTTTTCCTGGTCGCCTTTATAGTAGTTTGCCTGGGCGATCAGGTTCAGCGAAAGCCCGGTTTGAGCATAGCCGCGCCATTGACCGATTTTCATAAGATTGCGGCGCACGCTGACCGGCAACTGAAGCATATTGAGTTCGATCTGGGTGATGCCTTCTCCGTCGTAACCGTCCTGTACATTGCCGTCGTTGATGTACAACACCGGCACGGGCGCGTAGCTCTTGGCCATATACACCAGGCCGGTTTCCCATTCCCACCTTCCGGAAAAAACGCTGAAAGAAATGCCGCCGCTGTAACCAAGGGCGTATTGCCGGGCGGTAACGGTCTTCCCGTTTGCGGCGAAAGGCGGGGTGATGACGTGTACATAATCGGGGCCGCCGAACATACCTACCCGGAAGCCGCGGTTTTTAACCGGTTCGGATTCGGGGTGTACCACGCCCGGATCAGGAAGGATCGGGTTGTCTGTGATCGGTTCCGGTTCAAGCGACGGAATAAACGGGGCCTCGGGCGCCGCTCCGGTCCTCCTGATGAGGTCGGGGTCCAGCAGTTTTTCTGCTGAAGCAGGCGGAGTTGCCGTTTCCGGGTTGGTTTCCAAAAAGTAATCTTCAGCAGCGCCCGGGCTGGTTGCAGTCTGGACCGCAACCGGCGAAAGCAGCGCCGGTCCTTTGCCGGCGGGTATCAGGCCTGGAAGCGTTTTGGGAATAGCCGGGTTGGCTTCTGTTTTCAAAATAGGCGGGGACGCCTGGGTTGGAGCGGCGGCCTGATTTTCAGCAGGCGCAGTCATGCTGTTTTCAGATGCTTCGGATTGAAGGATGGCCTGCCGGGCCGGAGTTTCCGCCGGCCGGTTGCCGGTGAAAGTCAGGCCGGAGATCCAGACGAGCAACAGCAAAAGCAGCGCTTCCGCCGCCTTATAACTGTAAATGCGCTGCAATACGGTTTCTTCCGCCTGAAGCCGCTGCGCCAGTTGTTTCCAATGTTCTGCTTTATACGGAGAGCGGAAGGTATTCAATTTGGAGAAAACGATTTCATCCAACACGCTTTCGTCGTGCGAAGCGAGGGAGCCCGATTCGGCGTCGGTGAGTTTTTGTTCCAGCATGTCCCAGCTTCTTCCGATAGGCGGAGTCAGGGGTGCGGAGAGTTTTTCCCTCAGGAGCCGGTCAAATTCGTTTTCATTCTTCTTCTTCATGTGCGTCGTATCTGCTTGCCAGCAGCGCTCTTAGTTTGAACCTGGCTTTAACCAAATTGCTTCTGGACGTGCTTTCCGTAATGTTCATCGTTTCTGCGATCTCCCGGTGGGAGTACCCTTCGATGACGTACAGGTTAAACACCGTCCGGTAAGCGGGTGTCAATTGTTGAATCGCTTCGAGGATCTCTTTTTCAGAGCATTGGCTGATGGCGTCGGCATCCTGGGTGCTGAGGTCGAAGGCTTGTTCGATGTCCTCGGTTCTGCGCCGGATATTTTTGCGGTAATAGTCGATGGCCGTATTGACCATGATCCGCCGGATCCAGGCGTTGAGCGAAGTACCGGCATTGTATTTGCCGATATTGTTGAACACCTTGATGAAGCCTTCGTGTAAAATGTCCAATGCTTCGTCTTCGTTGTTGGCGAACCGGAGGCATACGCCCATCATTGG
This sequence comes from uncultured Lewinella sp., assembly GCA_964558465.1. Lineage (GTDB taxonomy): Bacteria > Bacteroidota > Bacteroidia > Chitinophagales > Saprospiraceae > JACJYC01. Next base: position 8,854 of record CAZLEF010000136.1, read on the forward strand.
ACTGTAGAATTCCTCGTACAGCGCCTTCTGTGCCCAACGCTCCCGCCCTAAACAGGCTTGGATCAGGTTGTTTTCCTCGTGGTTTAAGTGCAAAGCAATATCCATGAAAACAGATCAATAGCCCTCGCAAAACCTTAGTTGCTATGCAGCAGCCCAAAACGGACGCTCTTTAACTTTGCAGGGCCTCCTGAACGCGCTAATGTACGCCATTATTCTGAAAAGGCCAACCCTCAATTGTCCAATTTATAATGATATGACAACGCGCAGACCAATCGTCTTGCTGCCTGGACCTGCCGGGTTTTACCGGATTTTGAAAAAAAATAATGTTTCTATTCGTCCGTTTACCGGGATATTGCGTTTTTTTATAGTTAATCGAGGGCCAAACAATCCAACTAATTTGTTGATTCCACGCCTGTGGCGTGGCAAGTAGTTGATTTGACCACGTCGAGGCGAGGCGTTTCAATCGAATCTCCAAAGGTTCATGGAACTCCTTTGGAGAGTCCTATGGATAATCGAACCAATCGAACCAATCGAACCAATCGAACCAATCGAACCAATCGAACCA
>CAZLEF010000137.1:0-9109 GCA_964558465.1 uncultured Lewinella sp.
CTCTCTCACCTCTCTCACCTCTCTCACCTCTCTCACCTCTCTCACCTCTCTCACCCTTCATGCTGAGCGCAGCCGAAGCACCCACTCCGCCGACTTTTCCCCCCATTTTATCGAACAAATCCTTCAAACTATCAAAAAAAAATCGTAACTTGGTTGCTTTAAAGAACCTAAATCAAAAGACCATGGGATTCATGAATGATATGAAAAAACTGCTCTTCGGCGCCAAAGCGGTCACCAAATCCGCCGCCGATAAAGCAGTGGAAACCGGAAAAGAAGTCGGCGAAGAAATCGTCGAAAAATCTTCCGAATTGTACCATAAGGCCAAGGATAAAGCCGGCGAACTTGCCGAAACCGCCAAAGAAAAAGCTTCCGACCTCTGGGATAAAACCAAAGACAAGGCAGAAGATCTGGGTGAAAAAGCCCGCGACCTGGCAGGCGACCTGAAGGAAAAAGCCACCCATCTCTGGGAAGACAGCTCCATCGTCCGCGAGTCGGTCAACGAAGCCGCCAAGGAAGAAGGCGAACTTTTGTACGGCGCCACCGAAAAGGCCAGCGATACCATCAAAGGCTCTGCCGACACCCTCGGCGAAAAAGCCCTTCATACCGCTGAAAAAGTGGGCGGAAAGGTCATGGATGTTGCCGAAAACCTGGGCGAAAAGATCTTTGACGCCTCCGAGAAAGTGGGCGGCAAAGTGATGACTGTGGCGGAAGACCTGGGCGAAAAACTACACGATGTCGGCGAAAATGTCTGGGAAAAAGCCAAAGAACTCGGCGGCCAGGTCAAAGGCAAGGTCGAGGATCTGATGGGTAAAGCGGAAACTGCGGCCGAAATCGAGGCCAAAAAAGAAGCCGCTACCCTGGATGATACCATCAAAAGGGCCGAAAAACTCGGCAAGGATATCGAAGATCGCGCCCGCGAATCCGAAAGCCGCTTCAAAGGCGAATCTACCTCAACCAGCGCCGACGACAACCTTCTGGGCAAACACGAGAGTTTCTTCGACCGCGCCAAACGGTTCGCCGACGGGGATTACCAGATGAAGGGTAAACCCGCCACGCCTCCGCCTTCGTCCGAAGAAGATGAACCTACTCTCGAACTCAAACCCATCGACGAGATCAAACCCAAACCCAAAAAGGAAGGGAACGTCCCTGGGTTTGACGACAAAGACGGCGACGGAAACGAACTCATCGACGACGCAGAGATCGATGAGGGAGATGATAAGTAGTGTTTGAGTTGGCTCCAAAGGTACTTCTTTGGAGCCAACTTCTACCCGTCATAACAAAAGCACCGGCGAAGGTGAACCGCTCCCCCGTTTTATTTCAACATCAACTCCGTAAACCGGCGCTCGCCCCCACTGCGCTCTATACATAAAAAATAAAAACCTCCTGGCAATTGAGCCGGAAGTCTGATCTCGAAAGCCGGGTTATTGTTTTCCACCCGGAGTTCGACTTCCTGGCCAAGGGCGTTCAGAAGCCGGAAAACAGGCGTTTCCGTTTCATTTTCCAGAACGATCGTGAACCGGTCAACTGCCGGGTTCGGAAACAAAGTTATTCTTTCGTCTCCGGCTCTGAAACGGACGGCAATTGCAGCAGAAACCGTTGAATGTCCGTCATAATCCACTTGCCTCAACCGGTAATAGTTGACGCCTGGTCTGGGGGTTTTGTGCACAAAATCATAATCGAGGACTACCTCCGAATTGCCGGCGCCGGCGATTTTGGAAAGTGCTTCGAATCGCCTGCCGTCTACGCTGTGTTCTACCAAAAAATAATCGTTGCCGACCTCCGAAGCGGTCCGCCAGGAAAGGTGAACGGATTCGTTTTTTTGTTTGCCTTCAAAACGGATCAATTCAACCGGCAAAAGCCCGAAGATAGAAACGCCGCCGGCGCCGTTGATCTCCGCAAAGGAAAATGGTGAACCCGGCTGGCCATCGTTGCATTCCCCAATGGTAATGCTTCCAAAATTCAGCAATTTGTTGCTGTTGCACCCCGATCGAACATCAAGGCCGCCGCCGTTAATGATCAGCAACACGGCAGTACCCGGTAAAGTCAGGGTCGTATTCTGGTTGCTGGCCCATTGAATAATGCCGCCGTCCAGGGTGATCTGCGTGATCCCCGACGCGCTCAGATCGTAATCTGCATCCATGTTGATGGTTCCGGTGATGACAATTTCCGTCTCCCCGGGGCATAAGGATTCGATCGGCAAATCGCTTGCATTGTGAATACCTGAAAGTGTACAGGCCGCATTCAGCATTAAACCCAGTGGATGGGATAAGATCAGCAAAACAAAAAAAGCCTTGCCTTGCAGGAAAGTGTAAATTTTTCTCATAGTATTGTTGTTTAGTGTTTAGTAATTACAAATATAAGAAAAAAATCGACATTTTGTCACAAACCTGATTTGTAAATGGCTCGCACACAACCCAATTGGCAAAAAATTCGCTCCGAACCCGGACCCGACCTCAAACTGTTCCGCGCCCGCTTCGACTGGATGCGCAACCCGCGCAACGGCAAAGATGAAAGGATGATCGTCCTCACAGGCGCCGATTCGGTCAATGTCGTGGCCCTCACCCCGGCCGGGGAAATGCTTTTTGTCCGCCAATACCGTTTTGGCATCGAGGATTATACCCTGGAACTGCCGGGCGGAATCGTCGATTCCGGCGAGGACCCCGGTATGGCGGCCCGGAGGGAACTGGCCGAAGAAACCGGCTTCACCGCCATGGAATGGACACCTCTTGGCAAAGTGGCTTCCAACCCGGTATTCATGGACTCGTACATCCACCACTGGCTCGCCAAAGGTGTGCAAATGACCCAGGACCTGGTGCTGGACGACGGCGAAGAAGTGGAAACGGTCCTGCTTTCACTGGCAGAAACACGCAGGATGTTGTTTGCAGGCGAGTTCCAGCATCCGCATACGGTGAATGCGCTGCTGCTGTATTTTGGAGACCAGACCAATGGGAAATAATTCGCCAGTCTGCTCCCAAAGGAGTCCCTGTGGGACAGGCAGCCCCTTTAAGTTCATCCCGAATCCTGGACTATGCCAAAATTCGGGATGACTCCTGTTTTTTTCTTTTGTGGTCTTTTGTGGTTAAAAGCAAAAAACCAAAAAGTCATATATTTTATAAAAAATTATGCGTTTGCCCTGCCCTATCCCTCAGTCCCCCGATCTCCCCGTCCCTCCAGTCTCCCCATCTCCATATCTCACAGTCTCCCACTCTCCCACCCTCACCTGAACTCCCTGAAATTCGTCGCAATACTGATCTGCGTAGCCCCGCCCGCCAGATGGTAATTAGCGCGTCCGAAATCGATGCGGAACCGGTTGATCTTGAAGCCGGCGCCGAAAGAAAATCCGGCCAGGCTGCGCAGGTTTTCGATGGACAATTCCTTTTTCATCAGGTGATTGTAACCGAACCGGAGCCTGAAATTTTCCCTTTTCCCAAGCAGGAATTCGCCGCTGAAAATAAAATGCCGGAAGAAATTGTCGAAAAATTTGGCGGCAGCGCTTTGTTCGGTCTGAAAATCGCCGAGGAAGATGGTTTCATCCTCCGCGTTGGGGTCGTCGTAACGGATGCTCCACTGGTCGAAATGGTGGTAAACAACTGAAAAACGGAAGGGCAAATGTTCGAGTTTTTTGGACAATCCCACCTGCATCTCAAACGGTACTCGTTCAAAATTTCCCTCCCGGTAGGGGGTCAGCTGGCCGCCGATATGCCGGAATAATACGGAAAAAGTAAAACGTCTGGACGTATCCGCATACGTGAAGGCCAGATCGGCCAAAAGCCCCATAGAGTTGTAACTTTCCAGTTGGGAGGTGATCCATTTGATATTGGCGCCGACGGTCAGCCGGTCATAAGCCTGAAAGCCGCCGCCCAGCGCTACGGCGTAATCGGCGGCTTTAAAAATGCCCTGGTTGGTCCCCAGTTCATCGGTAGCGTCAAACGTGCCGTAATTGGCAAATTGTACCCCAAACTGGAACGTACTCCGCCATTTGGCGACCTCATGGGCATAGGCCGCGTAACCGGCGCCCGCCCCGTCCATCAGAAAATTATAGTTGAATCCGATCTGCTGGTGCATGCTCCGGTTGAGCAGCGCCGGATTGGCGTACCCGAGGTTGACATCGTCGTCCTGCACCGTGATCAGATTCCCCCCCAGTGCAGATACCCTGGCGGATACCGGCAATTCAAGGAAAGAATACACCTGCCTGCCGCCCAACTGAGCTTCGAGGGCGGAGGCCCAGATCAAACAGAAAGTGAACGCGAGGGGTAGGGTTTTTATCATTGTTGATTCGTTGATTCGTTGATTCGTTGATTCGTTGATTCGTTGATTCGTTGATTTGAAACGGAAAGCCTCAGATCAACAAATCAACAAATAAACGAATAAACACTACTCCACCCCCGGCGCCTTCCAGATCGTCCGGCAGACGCCGTGCTGGCAGTTCATCGTTTTGACCAGTTCTCCGGCTTCATTGAACATTTTCAGCAGGCCGTGTTCATTGTCTCCCTTCATATAGAAACCTTCGGTTTTGAGGTTCCCGTTGGTATAATACTCCTTGAACGGCCCGTTTTCTTCATTGTCCTGGAAGGTAACAATTTCCATCAATTCACCGGTTTCATAATACTTTTTCACCTCTCCTTCCATTACATTATTGGAATAATTGGCCAATAACTCGATTTTCCCGCCCGGATAATAGACCCTGTAGGGCCCGTGAAAGCGCCCCCGGCTGTAAGTTTCCACCACGTTGGTATCGCCGGTTTCTTCAAAAAAAAGCACCCGGAGACCGTTCAGCGTGTCGTTCTCGTATTGGGCCTGTTCCAGCAAGCGCCCTTCCTTGTCGAATTTGGAAAAGATCCCCTGCCGTGCATAATCGTTTTTCCGGCGGGAATACCGCTCCAGGTTGCCGTAGTCATCCTCCCGTTCCACCGTTTCGGTCATGGCCTCGTCGTCCATAAAGGCATTCGGATTTTTTTGTCCGGCGTCGCTGTTGTTGCAGGCGACGAGGCCCATCAATGCAACCCCAGCCAGGAGGCTGAGTGCGGAAACGAGCGTTGAGATCCTGTTTATCATCATGCCAGGTTTATCTTTGACAAAACGAAATAATTAAAATTTACGTGCATCATTAACGCTCAATTGACGAAGATACGGCATTGGAGACCCGCTCGCGACCGATACTTTCGTAATAAAAGCCGCCCTCGCGCATGCGGTCAAGGTCGTACAAGTTGCGGCCGTCGAAGATCACAGGCGCGTTCATCAGCTCCTTCATCACCTGGAAGCTGGGCGTGCGAAATACGCTCCATTCCGTAACGATCGCCAGGGCGTCGGCGCCGATCAGGGTTTCGTACTGATCCCCTGCCAACTGGATCCGGTCGCCGTAGATTGCGCCGGCATTAGCCATGGCCTCCGGGTCAAATGCCTTGATTCTTGCCCCGGCTTCCAGCAACCGGTCGATGATATACAAGGCAGGCGCTTCGCGGATATCGTCGGTATTGGGTTTGAAGGCCAATCCCCAGACGGCGATGGTTTTGCCTGCCAGGTCGCCATCAAAAAAATGCCGGATCTTTTCAGCCAGGACAACACGCTGTTGATCATTCACCTCGAGTACAGCGTGCAGGAGGTGGAAGGGATAGTTGTGGTCCTGCGCCGTTTTAGCGAGCGCCTTGACATCCTTGGGAAAACAACTGCCCCCAAATCCGACACCCGGAAAAAGGAATCGTTTGCCGATGCGGGTATCCGAACCGATGCCCAGCCGGACCTGGTCGACATTTGCCCCTACCCTTTCGCAGAGGTTGGCGATCTCGTTCATAAAGGTGATTCGGGTGGCCAGGTAGGCGTTGCCGGCGTATTTGGTCATTTCCGCTGAACGCTCATCCATGAACAGGATGGGGTTGCCCTGGCGGACAAACGGGTCATATAATTCCTGCATCACTTTTTTGGCCCTTTCGGATTGCAGGCCCACAACAACCCGGTCGGGTTTCATAAAATCCTCCACCGCTACGCCTTCCCGCAAAAATTCCGGGTTGGACACCACGTCAAACAACTCGGGATCGAGGTTTTTAGCCAGGATGGCCGCCACTTTTTCTGCCGTACCGACCGGAACGGTGCTTTTGTCCACGATCACCTTATAATCGTGGATGAGCTGCGACAAGTTTTCGGCAACCCCCAGAATATAGGAAAGGTCGGCCGATCCGTCAGCGCCGGGAGGGGTGGGCAATGCAAGAAAAATGACCTTCGCCTGCGCAACGGCTTCGGCCAGATTGGTGGTGAAATGCAGACGCCCCTGACGGGTATTCCGCTCGAACAAAGCTTCCAGTCCGGGTTCATAAATGGTGATCTCGCCCTTTTTCAGGCGGCGAACCTTGTCTTCATCCACATCCACGCAAATTACGTTATTGCCTGTTTCAGAAAAACAAGTGCCGGTAACCAACCCGACATAACCTGTGCCTACTACTGCGATATCCATACTTTTTTTTGGTTGACGGTTGACAGCCTACGGTTGACGGTTGACGGAACAAGTGAAAACTCTGGAAATTTCATTTGAAACGAATGAAAAACCGTCTGCCGTCCACCGTCCACCGTCTACCGTCAACCGTAGGCCGGCTGCCATTTTCAAAAAGAGCCGTAAATTTAGCACTTTCCATGCTTTTGAAACGTTCAGATAACAGACCCTGTTCCAGCATGAGAAAATGGTATCGTGATTTATTCTATTCCTTCCCGTTGCAACTGGTGATTTTGCACCTGCGCAACCACCTGTTTTTATTAGCTGTCTGGCTCTTTCTGGCCGCCATGATTTCCGGCCATATGGGCCGTCGGTTGGGTTTGTCTTACCTTTTTCTCGATCCGGAATACCTGGGGATGGTCAATTTTTACAGTTTTTATTTTATCGGGTTGGCCTATGGCAGCTTTTTCATGAGTTGGAACCTGACCACCTACCTACTCACAGCCCACTATTTCCCGTTTCTGGCCTCGTTGTCCAGGCCGTTCACCAAGTTCTGTATCAACAACTCGATCATCCCCCTGGTTTTTTTCCTGTTTTACCTCGTCGTCATGACCCGTTTCCAGGCTCAGTATGAACGTCTGGAATTCCCGGTTATTTTAATGAACGTTCTGGGTTTGATCTGCGGCGCCTTGTCCATTATCATTTTGTACGCCCTGTATTTCCATTTTACAAACAGGGACATTAACGATTACGACAAAAAAAAGGAATTACCGCCCAACCTGTCGCCCAATATCGCACCCGGCAGCAGGAAAATGGACCTGGACTATATCAAACAGGACCGCAACCGGTGGAAAGTAGCGACTTATCTGACGGAAGCCTGCAGGCCGAGGCTGGTGCGGAGCGTGGCCCATTACGACAGCAAACTGCTGATGAATATTTTCCGGCAAAACCACCTGAATGCCCTGTTGATGCAGTTGCTGACCATGATCTTCTTGTTGTCCCTGGGTTACCTGATCGATTACAAACCCTTTCTGATCCCAGCGGGCGCCAGCATGTTCATCATGCTGAGCGTGCTGGTGGCTATATCCGGCGCCATCGCCTATTGGTTTTCAGGCTGGCGGATAACCATGATGCTGGTGATCTTGTTCGGCTTGAATTTCTTTACCCGTTTTGACGCTTTCAAACACCCCAACCAGGCCTATGGGTTGGATTATGAAGCCCCCCCGGCGAACTACAGTTACCAATCCCTGCAAAATATCTGTTATTCGGGTCAGGTTGAGGCGGATAAGGCTGCGACCATCAACATCCTTGAAAAATGGAAAAAGCGGGTGACCAGCTATCCCGGCCAAAAACCCAAAATGGTAGTGCTCTGCGCCAGCGGGGGCGGATTAAAAGCCGCCGTCTGGGCATTGAAAGTGGTTCAGACTGCCGACAGCCTCCTCAACGGCAACCTGCTGGACCATACGGTGCTGATCACGGGCGCCTCCGGGGGCATGATCGGCATGTCGTACCTCCGCGAACTGTACCTGCAAAAACAAACCGGCCAACCCATCAACCTGTACGACGAACAATACATTCACGCCATTTCGCGGGATCTGCTTAATTCGGTTGCTTTCACCATTGTTTCCAACGATTTTTTCCTGCCCTGGTCTTCCTTTGAATACGAGGGCAAAAGTTACCACAAAGACCGGGGGTATATTTTCGAAAAACAGTTGAACGAGAACACCGGCTTCATCCTGGACAAACCTTTGAGTGCATACCAGGCGCCCGAAGCCGCCGGCCTCATCCCGATGTTGTATTTAAGCCCGTCGGTGGTAAACGACGGCCGCCGGCTGATCATCTCACCCCAGAACGTTTCCTTTATGATGATCCCGCCGGTTGGCGTGGAGAAAAAGAATTCGGTGGAGGTGGACGCCGTCGATTTCGGCTGGATGTTCGCCCGCAACGGCGCCCGGGATCTGCGTTTTTTAACCGCCCTGCGCATGAATTCCACCTATCCTTACGTGCTGCCCAATGTGCACCTGCCCTCCGAACCGGAAGTGGAGGTCATGGACGCCGGTTTTCTCGACAACTACGGGATCACTTCGGCTACCCGGTTCATCCAGGTTTTTCAGGACTGGATCCGCGAAAACACCAGCGGGGTGGTGCTGGTGCAGATCAGCAGCTCGGAAAAGATCGAAAAGATCAATCCAAGCGGAAAGGAAGGCATGATCGAGTCGTTGTTCAACCCCATCGGCATTGCGGGCAAGGTGTTGGTCCTGCAGGAATTTGAACACGACAACAACCTGGGATTCATCTACGATATTCTCGGCCATGAAAATTTCGAAGTCGTGCAGTTTTTATACCATCCCGGTGATGAGAATAAAATGCGGGCGTCCGTTTCCTTCCACATCACCCGGCAGGAAAAAGACAATGTCCTCAGCGCCATCCGGTTGGAGCACAACCAGTCCAGCCTGCGGCAACTCAACTCGGTTTTGGGGGGGTCGGGCAGCCGGAATGCTTTGGGGAGCGTTGGGGAATGATTGGATTGGTTCGATTGGTTCGATTGATTGGATTCCTCAAATCAACGCATCAACAAATCAACAAATCAACAATTGATTGGATTGATTGGATTGGACGGGCAACCCTCGAATCAACGCATCAACAAATCAACAAATCAACAATTGATTGGATTGATTGGATTGG
>CAZLEF010000138.1:0-8166 GCA_964558465.1 uncultured Lewinella sp.
CCAAACAATCCAAACAATCCAAACAATCCAAACAATCCAAACAATCCAAACAATCGAATCAATATAAAAATGACCACAATCTCCCTGGAAGGCGTTCATTTTCACGGCGATCACGGCTACCATGACGAAGAGCAACTGATCGGCAATGATTTTATCCTGGATATTTCGGTTTACGCGGATACTTCCGAAGCTGCCGATAAGGATGATCTGAGCAAAACCGTCAATTACGAAACCATCTACCGGCTCATCGAAATCGAAATGCGCGAAACGGCGGAATTGCTGGAAACCCTGGCCCGGCGTATTACCGACCGGATAGAAGATTTTTTTGACAATGTGAAAGGCGTCCGGATAAAACTCCGCAAGCTCAACCCGCCCATGGGCGGCCGGATCGCCGCGGCTTCGGTAGAGATCCGGACGGGGCTGTTTGGCCTGCCCTTGTTGTCTTCCCTCAAAGCGCTGCAGGATCTGGCCGACGATTTGGAAGATTCCGGCCTGGAATAACGTTTCCCTAACATAAAAGTGAACAACAAATGCGTTATCCATCCGGCTTTTGTTCGTCTAAAGCCAAAATCTTTATTTCAACCTAAATTTATTTTTATGCGCAGTACCCTTTATTCCGGATTGATGATCCTCCTCCTGGCCGCATGCACCCCTCAGGAGATGCGTGACGCGCTTGGAACCATCACAAACACTGAACTGACTACCGCCGAGGTCGCAGGAGGTCTGAAAGAAGCCCTGACCATCGGGATCGGTAAGGGATCCGACCGCTTGTCTCAACTTGACGGCTATTTCAAAAGCCCTTACAAGATCGTTTTGCCGGCCGAAGCCCGGAAGGTGACCGATAAACTCAAGGTAGTGCCGGGTTTTTCCGACGTGGAAAACGTCATTCTGGAGAAAATCAACCGGGGAGCGGAAGACGCCGCCAAGTCGGCCAAACCCATTTTTGTGGACGCCATCAAAAAAATGACGTTTGAAGACGCCCTGGGCATCCTCATGGGCCCCGATAACGCTGCCACCAGCTACCTCGACCGGACCACCAACGAACAGCTTTACCAGGCATTCAATCCGGTCATCGAACAATCCCTCGATAAATACAACGCCCGGAAATACTGGTCGGACGCCGTAACCGCCTACAACAAACTGCCTTTCATCGACAAGGTAAACCCCGACCTGGACGACTACGTGACCCGCGAAGCGCTGAAAGGCCTTTTTTCCATGGTCGAAAAAGAAGAACTGGATATCCGCAAAAACGTCAGCGCCCGGACGACGGACCTGCTGAAACGGGTATTTGCCAAACAGGATAATAAATAGTTGGGCCATCCTTTGCAGACGGCTGTTGCTCCGTGATGACATCGTCAATCATCAATCATCGTTCATCAATCATCAATCCCGCTTTTTGATTGATGATTGATGATTGTTGATTGTTGATTGTTGATGTTTTTCGCACCCTGCCTCTTACCACAACAGCGTCACATCTCCCCGGTAAACCAGCGTCACCCCATCCAGGAAAGTCACCTCGATCAGGTACACGTATACGCCTTCGTTGGCCCGCCGGCCGTTGATGGTGCCGTCCCACAATTTGGCGCCGCCTTCGCAAACGGGCGGAATGGAACCTTGTTCGTACACCTGTCCGCCCCAGCGGTCGTAGATTCTGCAATAATTGATCGATTCCACGCCAGTGCAGGCAAAAACCCTGAATTCGTCGTTAAAATCGCCGTCGCCGTCCGGGTGAAAACCGTTCGGGATGTATACGTTCCGGTTGGCGTCCAGTTCAATGAAGATATCAGCCGACGCCGTACATCCGTCCGGATTGGTCACCGTGAGGGTGTATTCCTGGCTCGAAAAGGGTTTGATCGTGATGTCCTGCGACATGGCCCCGTTGAGGATGTATTGGTCGGGCGTCCACAAATAGGTATAATTCCCAAACGGAGAGACCACGGGGTTGACGGTGGTGCTGTCGCCCAGTTCCACCACCCTGGATTCGGGCAAACTGATGACGATCTCAGCCGGTTGCGGAATATCGATGCTGACTTCCGTGCGGCACCCTTCAGGGTCTTCCGCCGTCACCGTATGGGATTGCCCGAACACCGTCGCGGGTTGGTTGGGCGGCAGGAAAAGGCCGTTATTGTCGACGGCATAGCTGTAATCCAGCAGGGTTGTGCCCGAACCGCCGTAGATCGTATCGATGATGATGAGGCCGGGGTCGCCGAAACAAAGCGGCGGAACGGGTTCTCCGAGCACCACCACGATGGGCGCCGGCTCATTGATGGTATAACTGATTTCGTCCTGACAGCCTTTAACATCGGTCACCGTTACAGAATAATTGCCTGCGGGCAGGTTGGCAGCGATCGGCGAGTTGGCCGGCGCTACCCCGCCCGACCAGTTGAACGGATTGGCGCCCAGCCCGTTTCCGCCGGTTTCGACCACGACAATGACGCCGTCCGTATCCCCGGCGCAACTGACGGTCGGCGTGGTTTCAGCGAGGTCGACCGTAACAATGAACTCATCCGGTTGGGCGATCTGGACGGACTGCTGGCGGACGCACCCGTTGTCGTCGGTCAATACAACATCGTAGGTTCCTGCACCCAGGTTAGTCCGGTTCGGGCCTGTTGGTCCGCCGGTCCATTGATAATTATACGGGGCCGTGCCGCCGACCGCGCTGAGGCCGATCGTACCGTCGGTCAGACCGAAACAGCTCACATTTTCCGTGGCGGCGGTAATGATGATATCTTCCGGGCTGGTCACCTCAAATTCGAGTATCTCGCCGCAAACGCCATCCGATACGGTAACGGTCTGCATACCGCGGCACAATTGGTTGACGGCCGAATTGGGCACGCCGATCTCGCTTTCGCCGGTCGACCAGTCGTAGTTAAAATTGATCGTGCTGCCGTCGCTGTACATGGCGGTGGCCTGTGCCTGCCCGTCGCAGGTCAGGTCATCCGGGCAACTGACCCCGGCGATGACCTGAAGGTCGATGACGATCCCCGGAGGGTCGGTTACCACCAGATCGGGGATCACCAGCGGGGCGCAACTGTTGGCATCGTTGACCGTCACGCTGTACGTGCCCGCAAACAAGCCGGGAAGGGGGTTAAAAGTGGTCGGTTGCCCCGGCATGGTGCTCCAGGTGAACTGATAGGGCGTTGTGCCCCCGCTGAGGAACAGGGCGATCTGGCCGTTGCTCTGGCCGGGGCAATCCGGCGAGGTCAGCCGGACGCTGTCCAATGCCAGCGGGGCGGGCGCCAGCACCAGCGCCGTATCGATGGTTTGGCAGGCATTTTCGGCCGTCACCGTAACGATATACGTACCGGGCGCCAGGTTGGAGATCGAGGCGGTTTGTGCGCCGTTATTCCATTGGTAACCCACGATGGGGGCGCTGGTGGCCGTAGCTACAACGGTCAGGGCGCCGTCCGTATCTTCCGGGCAACTGACAAAATCGTCGTCCAGGGTATTGATGACAGGTGGGACCGGCGCCAGGATATCAACATTCAGCGAGGTTGTGCAATTATTGGCGTCTGTGATGTCAACGGTGTAAGTACCTGCGGATAGTCCGGTTGCAGTCGGACTGTTGAGGGTTGCATCGTGACTCCAGATATAGGTATACGGTTCCGTTCCGCCGGTCACCTCGACAGTGACGCTGCCGTCGTTGCCAACTGCGCAGGTTTCGTTGGCCTGTTCAAAAATCACGACCGCCAGCGGTTCGGGTTGGTTGACCGTAATCGTATCGATGATCTGGCAACCGGCCGCATCGGCATCAGTCATGGTGACAAAATAATTGCCTGCTGCAAGCCCCGTGAGGTTGCTGCTGATATTGTCGTTGACCGGCGGGTTCGGCGTTGCGCTCCAGACGAAAGTATAGGGCAGGTCGGCGGGCGCGCCGGCTGTGCTTCCGACGGCCAGAATGGCGCCGTCTGAGGCGCCGTTGCAGGATACATCTGTGACGGAAGCGTTGAGCGTAAGGGCTTTCAGCGCTGCCACAGTATAAGAATCCGTAAACTCGCAACCGCGCGAATCGGTCACACTAACGGGATATTCTCCGGGGTCGAGGCTGCTGACCGTGGCCGAACTGGCGGTGACCGTCCCAAGGCCGCCGCCCCATTGGAAGGTATAGGCGCCATTGTTGGGTGTTCCTCCGGATGCGCTGATGGTAATGGCGCCGTCGGCGGCGCCCACACAGGATGCTTCGGTAATAAAGGTATTTTGGGCAAGGACGGTCAGTATCGCCGGCTGCGACAGGGTGGTGCTGGCCGAGGCCGTACAGCCGTTTGCGTCGGTGACGGTTACCCCGTAAAAGCCGGAGGGCACATTGTCCTGTACCGGGCCGGTCACGACCGGATTATTCCATTTGAACGTAAATCCGGAGAGATCCGTCTGGACAACGCCTGCCAGCAAAACCTGGGCTTCCACCCGTCCGTTGCTTTCGCCGTTACACCGGGGGCTGGTGGGTATGAGGTCGACCCCGATCTCCGGCGCCGACAATACTTCTATGGTGTCGGTAGCGGTGTTTTGCGGCATACTGGAATCCGTTACCGTGATCTGGTACATCCCGGGTTGAAGCCCGCCAATGGTGGAGGATCCGCCCGAAGCAGGGATCACAAAAGGCCCCTGGTTGGGCAAGGTGGGCGGTACGGTATTCCACTGGAACTGATAGGGTGCGGCGCCGTCCGCCAGGGTAACGGTGAACGATCCGTCGATGGCGTCCGGACAACTCAGGCTATCTTGCTGCACCAGGAAAAAAAGTTCCTGGTTGGAGATGATCACCGAGCCGCCCTCGACGATCACGCCGTAATTGAACGGCTCGGGCGTAGAGGGGTCGCCGACTTCGATCGGGGTGACGCTGCCGGTCATGGCGATGGGGCTGAAATCGCCCAGTTGTCCGATCACGTTGAAACAGAGCTGGAATAAAACCTGGCCGTCGGGGATGGTAATGCCGTTGGGGCCCAGGTTGGGATCGGTCCAGGAAAAGGTCAAAACGCCCGGAGAGACCTCGGAATAAAGCCCTGCCAGGTTGCCAAGCAAGGGGTTGGCATTCTGGATATCAGTAAAATCGATCACGGCAGGATCCCATTCAACGGTAAACTGCATGGTAGAAACCCGGTCAAAATCCCGCACGGTAATGTCGAGGCATTCCAGTTGGGCGGGCGACACGTTTTCAAGGGGAAACACGAAGGTTACCGCCTGGCAGGAGGCCAGATCCATGGTAAAGGTATGTTCGCAGCTTTTGCCGTCGGAAACCGTAATGTTGTAAACGCCGGGCTGGGGTACAAAAAACTCCACCATTTCATTGTGGTTGGGCGTGGCGGAGGTAACGGTCCCTTTGATGTCCGGGTCGGTTGAAAGCGATATGTCCACCTCGTATTCTTCGAGGGTCGACCATTCGGGCAGGCCGCCGGTAACCCGGAAAGTTCCCTGGCAACCCGTGGGGCTGCCGGTGACGGCCTGGTCTGTTGCGTTGATGGCGTTGAGGTAAACCACGGCGAAAGCCTCAGCCGTGCTGACATCTACGCAAGGGCCTGTCGGGCCGCCCATGCCGTCGTTTTCGTACCCTTGTAATGCAAAAACATCGATGGTAATGGGCGCCAGCCACAGCAGGGTGGGCTCGGGAGCGCCGTTATGGAATGAGTATTGGACCTGTCCGTCGTTGTTGAGGGTCAGGTTGCCGTTGACATTTTGGGAAACCACCCACATGCCCAAAGTCTGGGGGACCATGGTCCCGTTGGGCAGCACCAGCGGGGAGGTATGGTTGAGGCAGGGGTCTGTGAGGATGGTTGCCAGGTTGGGGCCGCTGATGGTAGGGCGGCAATCATAAACGGCGTATCCGATACCGGGTGGCGTGCCCGGCGCGGGGTCGCCCATCAGGTCGGCGTCGCCGTTGTGGATGATCGGCAGTTGGTCGCCGAAACAAAGGAACACGGTATCCGGAACGACGTCATTGCTTTGGCCGTTAAACGCGCCGAAGGAAATGGTCCCGGCGTCGTTGCAATCCATTTTTACGGGATCCGGCGGCCCTATGGGGCCAAAAACCTGAATGTTTTTAGGTGTCTGGGCTTGGGCGGAAACGGCCAGAATTCCGAAAATGACAATCAGTCGAAAGCTCTTTTTTATCATTGGATGTATGCTTAAGGGATTGAACTGTAAGTATTTATGGATAGTTGGCATCATTATGAACATTCTGATTGCGGCTTTATACAAGGATGCGTTTGATCGCTTGTTCGCTGCCTGGCCAAAAAGAAGGTGCAAAGTTATACCCACAATAACGGTAAAACAGAAAATTAACGTATTTTTTTCTGCACTTGGAATGGGGCGCCTGTTCCGGACGGAGTAGTTGGTGATCTGAATTAAGCTTCAAACCGGAGCAGCGGCTATTGAAACGAACAAAGGCAGGGGAAAATTATGTTTACTGAACAGTTGTCAGTTGTCAGTGGTCAGTGGTCAGTGAGTTTCCCGACAGGATTGATATAAAAGTAAAAAATGAGCGCGCCGGCGCCGTAAAGGGCGACATCCGCCCAGTCGGGTGTAAAACCGGAGGAAAGCCTGGGGAAAATAACCTCAAAAACAAAGGAAAGAATGATCCAGGCGGCGCCGGTTTCGAAGGCGGCCAGGCGGTGTTGATTCCAGAGCAGCCGGCGTTCTGCCAGCCAGAAACCCAGGAAAACGGGCAGGCATAACAGATTGTCCAGGTAATTGTCGGCCAATGGCAGGCGCAGGCCCAATCCTTTTTGAGCCACCTGGTGGAGGACAAAAAGGAGGAGACAACCCACAAAAAACAAGTTATTCAATACTTTCATAAGGGTTTATAATACGGCGGCGATGGCAATGCCGAATCCCACCAGGATAAAAGGCGAAAGCAGCAACATAAAAAGGATGCCGGCAAACCGGAACCCCAGTTTGCAGGCCATCATCCAGATGGGATCGTCGTCGTTGAGTTTGACATAACTTTCGAAGGAACGGTACAACCGGCTCGTCCAATCCATCATTTGGTGGGCCGGTTCCTGTTTTTTTTCGGCGGGTTCATCCAGTCGGACTTTCATGGTCAATTGTTTTTATTTGGTGTTTTAAATTTAGTACAAATGTACTATGTTTTTGAATAATTAGTACAGTCGATCTACTTTTTTTGTACATTTGCATCCAATATTCCGATCAACAAATGAAAACCAGGGACAAAATACTGGCCGAAGCCCTCCGGCAACTCAATGAAGAGGGATTGGACAAGGTCAGTATCCGGAGTATTGCCCAGCCGATGGGTATCAGTGCCGGCAACCTGACCTACCATTTCAGAAACGTTGATGCGCTGATCTATGAACTGTACCTGGAACTGGTGCGCGAACTGGACGAGGGGTTCAACCGCCTGACGCCCGGTCCGGGGGTACTGACCACCCTGTTCGATCTGACCGAGGCCAATTTTTTCGTTTTCTGGAAATACCGGTTCATCCTCCTGGATTTTGTGGCCATTACCCGCCGGATCACCGAAGTGCGCGACCATTTCCGCCTATTGATGGTTCGCCGGCATCAACAATTCCGGCTCAGCATCGGGCAGATGATCGGACTCGGGTTGCTGCGTCCGGAATGGGAGGAAGGGCAATACGACAAGCTGATCCTGCAATCCATCATCCTGGGCAACGCCTGGATACCCGACGCGGAGATCCATTTCGACAAAAAGGACGAATCCGTTGTCCGCTTCTACGCCGATCTTTTCCTGCGCATGATCGTGCCTTACCTTACGGAGGAGGGATTGGGGGAGTACCGGGCCTGGCGGAGGGCCGGGAGGTGAGAGGGGTGAGAGGGTGAGAGAGGTGAGAGGGCGGCCGTTTCTTCAACAATCATCAATGCGAATCAAGGGTTGAATGTGGTTTTCTTTGAACCGGCAGCGATTGTTAATAAAAAAACAGCTCCGGAGTTGCAGAATAAAAAAATACCGCATATCTTTGCACTCGCTTTTGAAGAAAGGGGCGATTAGCTTCCCGTTCAAAGAACGGGATTCAGAGCGCCTGCCTTACAAACAGGGCGATTAGCTCAGCCGGTTCAGAGCATCCCGACTTAGGTCGGGAGGGGCGTAGGTTCGAATCCTTCAACTTACGAAAACTGAACCGAAAAACTAAAAGCCTATACTCATTAGGGCGATTAGCTCAGCCGGTTCAGAGCATCCCGACTTAGGTCGGGAGGGGCGTA
>CAZLEF010000138.1:8266-8370 GCA_964558465.1 uncultured Lewinella sp.
CGAAAAACTAAAAGCCTATACTCATTAGGGCGATTAGCTCAGCCGGTTCAGAGCACCTGCCTTACAAGCAGGGGGTCGTAGGTTCGAATCCTACATCGCCCACA
>CAZLEF010000139.1:0-7651 GCA_964558465.1 uncultured Lewinella sp.
GCCACCGCTGCCGCCGCGACCACCGCCGCCGCCACGCCGGCCGCCACGATCGCCGCCGCGGCGGCCGCGATCGCCGCCGCGTCCGCGACCGCGGCGATCACCGCCTCGTTCTCCGCCGCGTTCGCCGCCGCCGGGGCCTGTTTCCTTTTTGGTCACACCCACATGCGGAGAAAGGTCGCGTTTGCCAAGCACTTCACCTTTGCACAACCAAACCTTGATGCCGATAATGCCGTAAACCGTCTGAGCCTCTTTCAGGGAATAATCGATATCCGCCCTGAACGTATGAAGCGGCGTGCGGCCTTCCTTGAATTCTTCAGACCGGGACATATCGGCGCCGTTCAGACGGCCGGATATGCGGACTTTGATCCCTTCGGCGCCTGCGCGCATAGTGGACTGGATGGCCATTTTGATTGCCCGGCGATAATTGATACGGGCTTCCAACTGTTTGGCGACAGATTCTGCGACAATGGCAGCATCCAATTCCGGTTTCCGGATCTCAACGATATTGATCTGGACATCCTTTCCGGTCAGTTTTTTTAATTCTTCCCGGATCCGGTCTACTTCCTGGCCGCCTTTGCCGATGATAATGCCGGGGCGGGAAGTATGGATGGTTACGGTGATCCGCTTGAGCGTCCGTTCGATGATAATACGCGCAATGCCGCCTTTGGGGATACGGGCATCGAGGTAGATCCGGATTTTTTCATCCTCAACTACTTTCTGTCCGAAATCCTTGTCGGCAAACCAGTTGGAATCCCATCCCCTGATGATGCCTAAGCGGTTACCTATTGGATTTGTCTTTTGACCCATTATCGAAAAATTGGTAGAAATTTAAATTAATCTTGCGAAGCTTCCTCCGCCTGAACGCCTGCGATTTCGCTTTCCAAGGGTTTGCGGTTCTCAACAACAAGCGTTACATGATTTGTCCTTTTGCGAATGCGGTGTGCGCGGCCGTGCGGTGCAGGGCGAATACGTTTGATCATGGCGCCCTCATCCGAGAAGACTGATTTGACAACGAGGTTATAATCGTCGGCGCTTTCAGCGCTACCGGCTTTATTTTCCCAGTTGGATATGGCCGACAAGAGCAGTTTCTCCAGCCAGATAGCACCTTCCCGCTTGGTATAGTGCAGAATAGCCAACGCGTCACCTACGCGCTTACCCCGGATATTATCAACAACCAGCCTCATTTTACGGGCCGACATCGGGATGTTCTTCAATTTAGCTACTGCTTCCATTTCAATTCAGATTTGGCCGCAAAACCTCAGGCGGCCTGTATGATCAAATTTTGTTTTACCGCCACACTGCCAGCGTGGCAGAATGGCTGTAATTTATTATTTCCGGGGTTTTCTCCGACCAGAGGTCGGAGGTACTATTTTTTGCGGTTGCCCGAATGCCCTTTAAAGTTCCGGGTTGGCGCAAATTCTCCAAGCTTGTGGCCAACCATGTTCTCGGTTACAAAAACCGGAACAAAGGTTTTGCCATTATGGACGGCGATGGTTTCGCCTACCATATCGGGTACGATCATTGAAGCCCTGGACCAAGTCTTGATCACCGTTTTCCTGTTGGAATCTTTGGCTTTCAGAATTTTGTCCATCAGCTTGTGGAACACGTACGGGCCTTTTTTGATTGATCTTGCCATTGTTACTGTTTATCTTTGGAGGATCCGCGGATCCTGTTTAGCCGATTAATTATTTGGTCTTCCGGCGCGAGATGATCAAACGGTTCGAGCTCTTGGTTTTGCTGCGGGTTTTCTGGCCTTTGGCCATGATACCGGTTCTTGAGCGGGGGTGTCCGCCGGTTGCACGTCCTTCGCCGCCACCCATCGGGTGATCAACCGGGTTCATGGAGACACCGCGGTTGCGGGGCCTGCGTCCGATCCAGCGTTTGCGGCCGGCCTTACCCAGTGCCTGGAGGGCGTGATCCGGGTTGGAGGTTGACCCCATGGTGGCTTTGCAGGTAATCAGTACGCGCCGCACCTCACCTGAGGGCAGTTTGATGACCGCATAGCGATCTTCACGGCCCATCATCACGGCGCTGGTGCCTGCGCTCCGTACGAGGGCTGCGCCTTTGCCGGGCGCCATTTCAATAGCGTGGATATCCGAGCCAAGCGGAATATCCTGCAGGAAGAGGGCATTTCCGGTATTGGGCGGAGCGCCTTTGCCTGAAAGCAACTTATCGCCGACTTTGAGGCCTTTGGGTGCAATGATATAGCGTTTTTCGCCGTCTGCATAAACCAGCAATGCGATATAAGCGGTCCGGTTCGGGTCGTATTCAATCGTTTGTACGATTGCAGGAACGCCGTCCTTGTTCCGCTTCATGTCGATCACGCGGTAGCGGCGTTTGTGTCCGCCGCCGCGATAACGCACGGTCATTTTGCCTACATGGTTGCGACCGCCGCTCTTTTTGATAGGCGCCAGCAGGCTTTTTTCCGGCTGGTCGGTGGTCAGCTCCGTAAAAGCGTTCCCCAGGCGAAAACGGGTTCCGGGAGTAATCGGATTAAATTTCTTTATTGGCATCGCTCAGAGGCATTTTAAAGTTCACCAAAGAAATCAATTTCTTCTCCCTGCGTCAAGGTCACAATGGCCTTTTTGAAGGAAGAAACACGGCCGCGGATCACGCTGGTACGCGTATTGCGATTTTTGGCCCTGGCCGGCATTACAAGGGTATTGACAGATTCGACGTTTACCCCGTACATTGCTTCAACCGCTTTTTTAATTTCGATTTTGTTGGCCTTTTTGTCCACCACAAAGCTGTATTGATTGACCTTGGAGGTCAGGGTTTCAGCTTTTTCGGTGATGATGGGCCGGATTAAAATCGTCCTTGCCATGGTATTTTATTGATTTGCCGGACGGCGCCGGTCATTAACGATCTAAGTTCTCAATAATTTTTGTTACAGCGCCTTCGCTCAGTACCAGGGTATTGGCGTTCATGATCTGATAGGTATTCAGATCTGCGGCCCTGACGACGGCGGTCCTTTCGAGATTGCGGCTGGAGAGGTAGACCTCTTTTTCGTATTCTGCAGTGACCAGCAGGCATTTTTTATTAGCCAGTTGGAGGCTGCTGAGGATAGTTTTGTAAGCCTTGGTCTTCGGGGCTTCAAAAGAAAAATCTTCCACCACCATGATCTGGCCGCCGGCTGCTTTGCTCGACAGTGCAGATTTACGGGCCAGGCGCTTGACCTTTTTGTTCAGTTGCATTGCGTAATCGCGCGGTTTGGGGCCAAAAACCCGGCCACCGCCACGGAATAAGGGGCTGTTGATATCCCCCTTCCGGGAGCCGCCGGTTCCCTTCTGGCGATGGAGTTTGCGCGTTGAACCGCTTATTTCGCTGCGTTCTTTCGATTTATGCGTACCCTGGCGTTGGTTGGCCAGGTATTGTTTAACGGACAGATACACGGCGTGCTCGTTGGGTTCGATGCCGAAGATATCATCCGGAAGATCGACTTCCCTGCCGGTTGTTTGTCCTTGTATATTGAGCACTTCGATTTTCATCGCTGTTGAATTAAACTTTCAGCAAATGCTGAGGTTGATTAAATCTTTTTTTCAAGGATAATGAAGGCGCCTTTATGTCCTGGAATAGCGCCTTTCACCAGGATCAGGTTCTGTTCCGGGAAAATTTTCAGGACACGAAGGTTTTTCACTTTGACCTGGTCGCCGCCATCGCGGCCAGCCATCCGCATGCCTTTGAAAACTTTGGAAGGGAAGGAAGAAGCGCCGATGGAACCCGGAGCGCGTCCGCGGTTGTGCTGACCGTGGGTCTGGTCGTTCACACCGCTAAAACCATGACGTTTGACAACGCCCTGGAAACCTTTGCCTTTGGTTACCCCGACGGCATTGATCACGTCGCCTTCGGCAAAGACTTCGGCAACGTTAACGGTTTCACCTTGTTTTTTCTGGATACTGAAGTCGCGGAATTCGACGACTTTTCTCTTCGGCGTAGTGCCTGCTTTCTGGAAATGCCCCAGGAGAGGTTGGGTTGTATTTTTTTCTTTGGCTTCGGCAAAACCAAGCTGGACGGCAGAATAGCCATCTTTGCTATCCTCTGTTTTCACCTGGGTTACCACACACGGGCCTGCTTCCACGACGGTGCAAGCCACGTTTTTACCTGCACCGTCATAGATGCTGGTCATACCGATTTTTTTACCAATTAATCCGTTCATCCCTGATGAATTTATATCAGCTTTCGCCTGACAACCAAAAGGTTATTGCCAAGGTTACAGCGTTTGACGATGCGACCGCCCCTTGCGGGGGACGGACAACGGCCTTTGTTCAAACGGAAGCTGATCCGATGATTAAGGTTACGTCAGTTTTACTTGAATGTCAACGCCACTCGGTAGTTCCAATTTAGAAAGGGCATCCACCGTTTTCTGAGTAGGCGTGTAAATCTCGATGAGGCGTTTGTGGGTACGCAACTGGAACTGCTCCCGAGATTTTTTATTGACGTGCGGAGAACGGAGCACGGTATAAATATTCTTCTCGGTGGGCAGCGGAATCGGTCCAGCTACAATAGCTCCACTGTTGCGAACCGTTTTTACGATTTTTTCGGTAGATTTATCCACCAGGTTGTGATCGTAAGAACGGAGTTTGATTCTGATCTTCTGATTCATGCCATCAACGAATTAAAATGTCAAGTTTTGAAGTTAAATTCAGGGGGCGCCTGGGCGCTTTTGCCCCGGACTCCCCCTGAACGCTATGGAATTATACTTTTACCAATCCTTTGGCTTTTTCGATCACTGTCTTGGCGATACCTTCCGGAGCCGGATGGTAGTGGGAAAATTCCATGGTGGAACTTGCCCGGCCAGAGGTAATGGTTCGTAAAGCGGTTACATATCCGAACATTTCGGAAAGCGGCACATCTGCCTGGATGGCCACGGCGCCGCCCGGGCGGGAATCCTGGCCTTTGGGCAAACCGCGCCGGCGGTTCAGGTCGCCGATCACCGAACCGACATAATCATCGGGGGTAACCACTTCCAGTTTCATGATCGGTTCGAGGATCACCGGTTTTGCCTTGGGGGCGGCAGCGCGGAAACCGTCCTTCGCGCAAAGTTCAAACGCGATGGGTTTGGAGTCGACTGCGTGCATCGAGCCGTCAAAAACGCGTACTTTCATGCTGTCGATGCTGTATCCGGCGAGTACGCCGTTTTCCATCATGGCCTTGAAGCCATCCTGGATCGGCTTCATGTAGTTCTTGTCGATCGAGCCGCCGACGATACCCCAGACGAACTGCAATTTAAGTTTGCCGTTTTTGAAGTCATCGGATTCCAGGAATTCCTTGTCGGCAGGGCCGAGTTCGAATTCCATATCGGCGAACAGACCGGCGCCACCGGTTTGTTTTTTGAGGCGCTCGCGGTGGGTAACCTTTTGCGTGAGCGTTTCTTTGTAGTTAACCTGGGGCGCGCCCTGGTTGACTTCGAGTTTAAATTCGCGGCGGAGGCGGTCGACGATGATTTCAAGGTGCAATTCACCCATACCGCTGATCACGGTCTGGTTGGTATCTTCGTCATAACGCACCCGGAAAGTAGGGTCTTCTTCGGCCAGTTTGGCAAGCGCCATGCCCAGTTTGTCCATATCTTTCTGGGATTTGGGTTCAACCGCGATCCCGATAACGGGTTCGGGGAAGACCATGCTTTCCAGAATGATGGGTTTATCGAGGGCGCAGAGCGTATCGCCGGTGCGAATATCTTTGAAACCAACCGCTGCCGCAATGTCACCGGCTTCCACCCGGTCGATCGGGTTTTGTTTATTGGCGTGCATCTGGTAGAGGCGGGAGATCCTTTCTTTGGAATCGGAGCGGGTGTTCAGTACGTAAGAGCCTGCATCGAGTGCGCCGGAATAAACCCGCATGAAAGCCAGACGGCCTACGTAAGGGTCGGTAGCGATTTTGAAGGCCAGGGCGGCAAACGGTTCGTTAGCGTTTGGCTTGCGGACTTCTTCCTTATCCGTATCCGGGTTGATGCCTTTTACAGCATCTACATCCAGCGGAGAGGGAAGGAAGGCGCAAACTGCGTCGAGAACGGCCTGTACACCTTTGTTTTTGAAAGCGGTGCCACACATCATGGGCACAAACTTCATATCGCAAACGGCGGCGCGGATCGCTGCACGCATTTCATCCGGGGAAATGGAGTCCGGGTCTGCGAAATATTTTTCCATCAGGGTTTCGTCGTATTCAGCGACGGCCTCGAGGAGTTTTTCGCGGTATTCGGCAACCGTGTCGATGAGGTCTTCCGGAATTGGAATGACTTCGTAGGTCATACCCTGATCGTGTTCATTCCAGACGATAGCCTGGTTGGTGATCAGGTCGACTACCCCTTTAAACCGCTCTTCAGCCCCGATGGGGACCTGAAGCGGAATGGCGTTGGAGCCGAGTTTATCTTTAACATCTTTGACGACGCTGAAGAAGTCGGCGCCGGAGCGGTCCATTTTATTCACGAAACCGATACGGGGCACCTT
This sequence comes from uncultured Lewinella sp., assembly GCA_964558465.1. GTDB lineage: Bacteria > Bacteroidota > Bacteroidia > Chitinophagales > Saprospiraceae > JACJYC01. The sequence goes on from CAZLEF010000139.1 coordinate 6,447, forward strand.
ATAGTTATCTGCCAGTCGCCAGTTGGTTTCCGACTGCGGTTCAACGCCGCTCACTGCACAGAAGAGGAAAACGAGCCCGTCCAAAACCCGGAGGGAACGGTTTACCTCGACGGTAAAGTCGACGTGGCCCGGGGTATCGATGATATTGACCGTATATTCCTGATCCTTCCAGCGCCAGGTTGTTTTGGTTGCAGCGGAGGTGATGGTAATGCCGCGTTCCTGTTCCTGCTCCATCCAGTCCATGGTAGCGGCGCCATCGTGTACCTCGCCGATCTTATGGCTAAGACCGGTGTAGTAGAGTACACGCTCCGTGGTGGTGGTTTTACCGGCGTCGATGTGAGCCGCAATACCGATGTTTCTGGTGAATCTTAAATCCTTTGCCATGATTTTAATCCTTCACGGGAATTATAAAAATTCGAATAACGACATTTTAAACGCGGAAGTGTGCGAATGCGCGGTTGGATTCGGCCATTTTGTGGGTATCCTCTTTCCGTTTTACCGCTGCGCCTTCCCCTTTGCTTGCTGCGATCACTTCGGCGGCCAGTTTTTCTGCCATGCCTTTGCCGCTGCGTGCGCGGGAGAAACGAATCAGCCACTTCATGCCGATAGAAACCTTGCGCTTGGCGCGGATTTCCGTCGGGATCTGGAAGGTAGCGCCGCCGATCCGGCGGCTGCGAACTTCGACCTGGGGCATGACATTGCTGAGCGCTTTTTTCCAGATGCCATGTTCGTCCTGGGCAGTGCGCTCTTTAACGATGTCCATGGCGTCGTAAAAGGTCCGGAAGGCGGTGCTTTTTTTGCCTTCCCACATCAAGTTGTTGACAAATTGGGTGACCATCGGATCCTGATAACGCGGATCTGGTGCGATGAATCTCAATTTGGGTTTTCTTTTCCTCATGGTTTTCAATTAGCGGTTTCGCCTGCCGCCGCTGAATGGTATGTTAGCGGCAGGAACCAAAACATAATTATTTTTTAGGCCGTTTAGAACCGTATTTGGAACGGCTTTTCTTCCGGTCATTCACACCGGCGGTATCTAACGCGCCGCGGACGATCGTATAACGTACGCCGGGAAGGTCCTTTACCCTGCCGCCGCGGATCAGCACGATGGAGTGTTCCTGAAGGTTATGACCTTCTCCCGGAATATAAGCGATCACTTCGATCTGATTGGTCAGACGAACCTTTGCCACCTTTCGCAGAGCCGAGTT
>CAZLEF010000140.1:0-7428 GCA_964558465.1 uncultured Lewinella sp.
TGGAGGTATTTCCCGTCGTGATGCCGGTCAGGCGTTTTCCATAAATATTGTTGACGATCACGTAGCGATCCAGAGACAGATTGTAGATTCCGCTGCAACTGGACGTGGCGTTATAAACCATCCCGCCTGCCCCTTGCGATTCACAATAGGTTATGGCAGTATTGCAGGTGGAAAGATTTTTATACCCGTAATATTCATCCGTATAACTCAAATTGATCCAGTGGTTCTGGTCAAACGATTCGATCCTGACCAGATACCACGAAGAATATTCCTGGGTGGTGGGCTCATGCAGCGCCGATCGCGTAGCTGTTTTTTCTATGCCGGAATTCGAACTTGAACCTGGCATATTGCCGAAGATGTACCGTGTCCCCTGAGGGTCAGTGATGGTGAATCGCCTGAATTTATTATCGTCGCTGAAGTCGATTTCCAGTTTGAGGTCTTGTTGGGGGATAAAAAAAGCGGTATGGTCGGCGCCGATCATAAATTTGCCGGAATACCCTGCAAAGTTGAAAGAAAACAGATCGGGTTCGGCATCTGTTGAGCCTCCGGCTACTTCATCGATAATGTTATCATCTAAATTATTCGGATAATGCAGATTGTCTCCATATAAATAATAGCCTTCTTCGTCAGGCTTTCCCAGAACCGTTCGCGTGATCATCCCGCCTGCGCTCAGGCTCCAGCCCGTACCGACCCAACCGGCCGTTTCGCCTACCCGGATGCCAGAGGCATGGTATCCCAGGGAAATCGGCAGATTCAAAGGTCCTTCCGAAACCGTGTAAATCGGCACACCGATACTGGGTACTCCCGTGAAATAACTTACCGGCATGTCGGTGTATTTCCCAAGGGAGGCCGCATTGGGCGCAGGCATGACTACATCCCCGATAATGTTGTTTACCGGCTGGCAAATTAATTGGAGCGGGAAAAAACCTAAAATCAGAAAGAACCGGCAAAATCGGGCAGTTTCATTTATTGAAACCTGATTTAAGCGGGTAAACGAGTTCAATTTTTTCATACGCCAAACAGGGTTTGTTCTATTCGCACCGGGTGGAATAGAAGGTTAAGCTAAAACCAGGCAGCAAAAGCTGCGTTTTATACTTTGCCTTTTAGTGATTTTTTGATTGGGTATAAAAACTCATCTGACCAAGATGAAGCCAGGTATATGCGGGCAAATGACACACTTTAAAAACGATAGCTCGTCCTGATTTGTTTTATTCGATATGGCTTTTTGAAGTTAAAATCAAATTCTTTCACAAATTTAGCAACTCAAAACCCCATAATTTGCATTGAACTGGATATAAACTATGCCTTTCCAGTTTCCAACACTTCCTCCCCCACCCCATCCAACCCACAATAAAGCAGCCCACCCTTGATAGCCAGATTCCCATAAGCATAAGCCATCATCCGGATCATCACCGCCTGCTCGGAAAGATTCAGCTTTTTGCTTGCAGCGTGGATATAGGCCTTCAGGTTGTTCTTCTGGAGATCCGGCAGCTCAGCCGTGTCAACAACGGTTAGCGGGGCGTAAACGAGTGTTTCCAGCTCGTTTACAGGTGTTTCGTCATCATCTTCCGCTGCGTTATCGGTCGTTTGCGATTGGGGTTGTAGGGCAGCAACTAAACTTTCCAGGTCCCCTTTCGCGGGTAAGCTGTCCTGAAGGATTTCCAACAGGTTTTCCAGTTCCTGGGAAACGGCCAGCGAAATATTGCCCAGGTCGGCTTCGGTTAATACCTTTTTTTCGGTGCCCCAGTCATTGCTACCCTGGCAGGAAGCGATCAGAGCGTTTTCGCAGTAGTCGGACAGCGTGACGCCCAGGTCTTGGGCTCGGGAAAGTAATTCGTTTTTGATTTCCGGATCAACCCGGAAACCGATGGTTACTTTTGACATCTTTGTGTTTATTTCAATGGCTACAAAGCGCAAGTTAACAGGGATTGACCCGTTTGTCAACCCCTGCTAACTTTTCGCTAGCGTGGTTAGCACTTGTTTTCTTAAGCAGAAAACGGGATATATATTTTTTAAAAAATGTGTTTTCGCTGGTAGCCCCCTACGCCTTTTTGCTTTTTCCGCAGAATTTGACCGGATCAAAGGGTTTGCCTTGTTGCTAAGCGTGAAAAGCCAGCTTGCAGTCCTCCGAGCAGAACTTGTGCCAGGTGGGTTTGGCTTAAACAACTGCTTGCAGTGGTTGCACGGCTTCAGGCTTTTGTCCACTGCTGTATTCCAGGTGTCAGACACTTTCAAAGTGTCCGACACCTGCGCCGTGACTCGAAATACAGTTTTTGAATCGTAATCGCGTTCGACCTGTTTGGGACGAAAACCAGCCAATCACAATCAATTGATTTTTAATATTTTACAATCAATTTCTGTGTTTTCGCACCTAAAAATGTACAAAATTCATCCTCCATTATGAGGTTTTTCCAAGGTAGGAAACTAAAAATTTGATTCTTTTTATTTTATTTTCAGTTTTAAAAGTAAAATAAAGAAATTTTTATTTTACTTTTGCCCAATGGAAGAAAGCATTTACATCGAGGAATTTATTCCCGGGCACTACACCAAAGGGGCCGGGTATCGATATTTTGTACCGGCAAAAGTGAACCGGCAGTGGAAATGGAGCGATGCCAGGTTGGGTACTCTTCTGGAGCGGGCATCTTTCCAGGTCGGTCAGCTCAATTCCTATGCTCATCTGGTACCGAGCATTGATTTATTCATTCACCTCCACGTCACCAAGGAGGCCGTTATCTCCAGCCGGATTGAGGGCACCCGGACCAGGATAGATGAAGCCCTGATGTCAGAAGAAAGCATCGCCCCGGAGCGAAGGGATGACTGGCAGGAAGTAAAGAACTATACGCAGGCCTTGAACGAGGCGGTAGAACAACTAAAAAACCTGCCTTTATCGTCAAGGCTGATCCGGTCGGCGCATAAAACCCTGTTGCAAGGAGTCCGGGGTGAACATAAAGCGCCCGGGGAATTTCGCAGGAGCCAAAACTGGATAGGCGGCGCGTCCATTGACGATGCCGTATTTATTCCACCTGCTCATATCCATATCGATGAGTTGATGGGCGACCTGGAAAACTTCCTGCACAATGATCAAATCGATGTACCCGCGCTGGTACGAATAGGCATAGCCCACTATCAGTTTGAAACCATCCATCCTTTTCTGGACGGAAACGGCCGGATTGGCCGCCTGCTGATTACCTTGTATTTGGTAACCGAAAAGATTCTGGAACAACCGCTGCTTTATTTATCCGATTTTTTCGAGCGGAATAAAGGTTTGTATTACGACAACCTGAGCAGGGTCCGTGAGCATGGCGACCTGTTGCAATGGCTGAAATATTTTTTTGTCGGCATAGAAGAAACCGCCCGCAAGGCCTGCCATACCTTAAGTGAGGTGCTGCAACTTAAAAGCCGGTTGGAAAATCAGTTGCAAGCGAACTGGGGCCGGCGAACTGCACATTCGTTAACCCTCCTGAATGTACTCTTCAAAAACCCGGTTGTCAGGGTCAGGGATGTGGAAGAAAGCTGCAATCTGAGTCCGAAGGCAGCAGGAGACCTGATACAAAGTTTCGAAACAGCACGAATCCTCAAGGAACTGACCGGGCAAAGCAGAAACCGGTTATTTGTTTTTGAGGACTATCTGAATTTGTTCAAATAGGTGATTTTGATTTTGCAATAAAAACATGAGTCACCCCGAATTTTATAACACTATAAACACGGAGTTCTTTTTTTTATTTGAACCACTACCTGTCCCGCAAGGCGGGGCAGGTAGTGGTGAAAAATCCATGTAGCATGCTGAGTCATCCCGTCAGATTTTGAATATTTTTCAAGTAAAAGCCACGTATTTTTAATGTTTTAAAATTCGGGGTGACTCATGTTGACTTAAGCGGTCCGGACGGGACTGGGGACTTGGGGCTTTAAGTTGTTGTTTTTCAATTATTTACAGACATAGGGTGCGGGATTGTATCAAAAGTTGTACAAAATGATGAACCAGATTACCAAGAAAAACCTATTCCTTAATTATTCGAGTTATAAAAAATTGCTCCCCATTGCTTAATTCGAAAATGAACAAACCTCCTGGTAAATCAGAGAGATCCAATTGTCCGTTTCCAATTTGAGATAGGCTTTTAATAGGTTTTCCCAATGTATTCATTATGCAGAGATTCCATCGACCTTTTTTGATTCCGTCAATAAAAAGGATATCATTAGCTGGATTAGGAAAAATAGAAACATTGTCAACGTTGGAAATTATCCCATCTGATCCCCTTGTTAGGCAAGCAGTTTCGACTTCAGATTCACTGTTACAACCAGGAGCATTACCTGAAATCGCATAATCTCCATTATTGGACTCAAGGTATTCACAAATACTCTTAACATTGCACATAGACAGCAAGCCTGAATCTAATAAATATAACGATGTTATGGTTGAATGATCTATGTTATCCAATCCCGACAAAGAAGTTAAAGAACCATTATTTGAAATATTAAGGGTTCCTCCAATTGAAGTAAGACTGCTTAAACCCAATATAGAAGTTAATGCGGGATCATTATCAAGCGAAAGATCTCCGCCAATCGACCCAAGATTACCAAGTCCATCCAAGGTAGTTAGTAAAGGATTATAATTTATTATAAGGTCTCTACCAATAAAAGTTAGGCTGTCCAACCCGGAAAGTGAGATCAAGGCATTGTTGGAGCCAACCCAAAGGTCTCCGCCAATATAGTCTAGGTTATCCAACCCAATCAAAGAGGTCAAGGCAGAATTAAAGTTAATTTCAACGCTTCCGGAAATTGACATGAGACTGCTTAGGCCCGTTAGATCAATTAAGAGGTCATTATTTTCAATCCAAAGATTTCCAACAATAGAAGTGAGCCCTTCCAATCCTGTCATTGAGGCCAAACCAGGGTTGTTCGCGAGCAAAAGGCCTACCTCTATGTTAGTCAGGTTCTCCAGTCCATGAAGAGAAGTCATGGTAGGATTATCTAGAATTGAAAGCCCACTTTTTATAGAAGTAAGGTGATCCAACCCCAGCATGGAGGTTAAAATGGAATTCTCCTGAATTCCGAGATGTCCTTCAATCGAGTTTAAGCTGTCTAATCCCTCCAATGAAACTAAAGCGGCATTATCCCTGATCACAAGGTTTCCCTCAATGGAACTCAGCTTATCCAACCCAGAAAGTGTGGTTAAGGCATCATTATTAAGAATATTGACCGATGAATGGCTAACTAATATCCCGAATGAAGAAAGATTGTTCAATCCTTCAATCGAAGTCAAAGAAAGGTTGTCCTTGATCACAATTCCTCCTCCAAGATAGTTAAGGCCATCTAAACCAGTCAAGGAATTTAAAGCGGCATTGTTCTCAATTCGGAGATACCCCTCAATATTAACAAGTTGATTCAACCCCATGACAGAAATTAATTCAGGGTTATCTTTAACCCTGAAGTCTCCACCAATGAATACAAGGTTGCCCAATCCGTTAAGGGCCGTTAATGACTGATTGTTGTTAATATCAAAAAAACCTCCAATTGAAGTAATTTGCTCCAGGCCATTTAAATTGTTTATGTCTCCGGCATTGCTCTCTTGAATTACTACATTTCCCGAGATTCCATGGCAATCAGGATACTTAAGAGAAAATGAATCTATTTGCCCTTGGGAAGAAAAGACAATTCCGCCTGGCAAACATGGTTGTGCAGTTACTCTCCAAGTAAATAAAAGAAGAAAGGTTGCGAATAAAAACAATGCCTTTTTCATTTAGCGAAGTTTTTATTTTGGAAAAAATTTTAAGTTCTAATTGTCGTAAGGCTAAGGTATAAAAACTAAGGAAATCCGAAAGGGTAAAATGGAGTTGTAACGGCTTCCAACTCCCGTTCTTCCTCAAAAAGATCGTTGTGGTTTTCGTAGATATCGGTATCATTCAGGTCAAAATAATGCAGCAGAAGCTGAGCGATATCTTCCAGATCCTTTTGCCGCCATTCGGGTTTGTTGTCGTAGGCCAGCAATTTCAGAAAGATGATGGCTTCCGGGGTCGTGACTTTATATCTGTGGTCCTCTTCAATGGCAAATTCATGGAGGCTGGATTCAAATACCTCATGAAGGCCCTTCAAATTGAATTCCCCCAGGGCAGGCCCAAATCTAACCAGGTCGGCATCGTTGGAGGTCAGTTCATTGAAAGGTAATATATCCACCACCACGCCCGAGGGATGTACCAGCCGGACGGGATTGGCAGAAATTCTTTCAAAATTCGCTTGCCTGACCAGATCCTGAAGCAACAGCTCGTAATCCTGGGGATTGGTGACATCTCAAACTGACTGAAGGATAATTGTCACTCAAAAGAATCAAAAGGGCGCAGTTGCGATTCGTCCCCACCAATCAGGCGGATTTCGCAGTGTTTTCCATGATCGTATTCCATCGTTTGGACAATACGGCTGCTCTCGGCCAGAATTTGGACCTGCATTGCTTTCTCGATTTCAAGGCACTGGTACTCCAAAGACCCCGGCGGGAGCGGGGATCCCATGCATTGCAGGGTCTTGATTGCGCCATCGGTGTGGAAGGCAAAATGGGATTCCCTGCAATTATCATCCATCCAGTCGCATTAACGACAGGTAGGCGAATTTCATGAAATTCGCCTGCTTGTGCCCGTCAGGAAAGAAGTGTTCCCGCCCCCTAAAAACCCGGACTGGTTTACAGATAAAAAAACGGTAATTTCCGGTTATGGCAAAACGCAAATGAACAAAAGAAGAGAAACGCTCCGTCTGCAAGGAGGCAGAAAGGCAATTCGATAGCGGCTATGGAGCTTTGTTTGGGAAGACCTGAGGTCAGCGGGGAAATACAAGCTGATGTTCCCCCAAAAAACAGGAGGTTGAATAAAGATGAGGTGTATAAGCGAAATTTAATAATTTATAACTCGCTATACACCAAAAAATTAAATAAAAAAAGGGACTCCTGAGGAATCCCTTAGCGGTCCGGACGGGACTCGAACCCGCGACCCCGTGCGTGACAGGCACGTATTCTAACCAACTGAACTACCGAACCGTATTTTTATCTGGCACGGATGCTAATCCCGCTCTTGAGCGGGAAACTACCGAACCGTTTCACTAACGTTCCGACACCACTTTTGTGCCTTTCTTCATTAGCGAGTGCAAATGTACACGGGTTTTGGGAATTTTGCAATAGCCCGGTTCATTTTTTTGGGAATATTTTCTCTTTAAATCTTCCGGTTTTTGGCCGGGTTAACAGCCGTTTGCTGAATTTTCATGGCAAAGGCCTGAAATTCAACGGAGTACTGGCGACAAGGGCAGGATGCGCATCATCTAAACGGTTTATTGTTGATAAAACAGGCTCAGTTAATTCAAACGGCCAACTTTTACCCGCCGGCAGGGCGGGATCCACTGTACAATCGGGGAATCCGGCCCGACCGACGAGACGTCGGCGGTACAAAGGGG
>CAZLEF010000141.1:0-7309 GCA_964558465.1 uncultured Lewinella sp.
GGTTCGATTGGTTCGATTGATTCGATTGGTTCGATTGGTTCGATTGATTCGATTGATCCGATTGGAACGCCACGCCGCGGCATGGCCGAATAAACAAATAAACGAATAAACCAATCAACAATTGATGCGATTCCTCGATTCCATATGGCATCTATTCCTTCGCTGTCAGGACAGCCACATACCGATCCGGTTCCAGTTCGTGTTCAGCATGGAGTTCCAGCAGGCCGATCAGTCCGGCCGTGGAAGCGGGCAACACTTTCAGGCCCTCTTTCTCCAGAAGCGCCTTGCTTTGTTGCAACATTTTTTTATCGCTGACATGGAAAGCTGCGCCCTTTGTCTGATTAAGGGCGTAGAGGGCTTCGTTACCGTCGAAACTGTGCCAGTTGATCAGCGGTTCGTTCACCTTGGTTTCATGGATGCGCTCTGAGCGAAGGTCTTCACAGGCATCCAGGCCTTTTTTGAAAGAAGTGATGATCGGGTTTTTATAGGCGGATGAAGCGGCCAGCATCCTGGGAATACGGGAGGTTTTACCGCGTTTATACAAGCTGACGAACCCGCGGTAGATGCCTGCCAGGAGGGTCCCGTTGGAAACCGGTACAGCGACGATCCTGGGGGCGTCGCGGAGCTGGTCGTAGATTTCAAAAGCGATCTCAGCGTAAGCGCGGATCTGGAGCGGGGTATTTTGGCCGCCAGGGTTGGCGTCGTACCAATCCATTTGGGCAGCCGTTTTTGTAGAGTAAACGACCGTGTCTTCATAAGACCCGGTAAAACGGAGCACTTCGGCGTTGTAGCGCTCCATCTCCGACACACGATCGGTATGAAAGGTCTCCGGTATATAGATCACACAGCGTATTCCGGCCAGGTGGGCGGCAAAAGCCATGGCGGCGCCGTAATTGCCGCAGGTGGCAACGGTAATGCAATCAAAACCCCGGCGCAAGGCATCGTGAACCTGGGCAAAGGCGATCCGGTCTTTTTGAGTACCCGTCGGATTGCCTCCTTCAAATTTGAGGTAGAGTTGGCGGATATCATGTTCACGTTCCAGATTACGGGCCCTTGAAAGTGTGGTATCGCCCACTTCAAGGTCCATAATATCTTCAAAAGACTCAACACGGTCGACTAACGAAAGGGAAGGGTTTTGCACCATCTCACTCAACTCGCGGGTCTCTTTCCCGATGAGGATCTCCCTGTTGACGGCGCCATTCAGGATGTTGATTGCCATTTGTCAAAGCTGTTCGTTGTTGTTCGTTGTTGTTTATTGTTGTTTATTGTTGTTAACGGTCGCCAACAAACCCTCCCAAACGACCATAAACAATAATAAACGATCAGGAACCAGCCTTAAACCTTTCGGTCATATACGCCACCGATTCCCGGATTAATTCCCGCAGGATGGTTTCATCGATATCCGCCAATCTTTTGAGGTACAGGCAAGAGACTCCGGTTTTGTATTTCCCCAGTCTTTCCATTAGTTCGGAATAGCGTTCGAAACCCGGCATGATGTACAAGGTCAGGTTTTGTTTGCGGGGCGAAAAGCCGGTGAGGGGCCAATCTCCCTCCTGGCCGCTTTTAGATTTATAGTGGTATTCTCCGAACCCAACCAAACTGGTTCCCCACATTTTGGGTTGTACGCCGGTAATCTGTTTCATCATTTCGAGCACGGTAAAACAGTCGCGTCGTTTTTGTTCGTCCGGCTCGCCGTTCAGGAAGGCGATGACGTCCCCGTCGTTTTTTTTTGTTTTTAATTCAGCCATACGGATTGTTTTTAAACACTTAGGACACTCAGAGCACTTAGGTAAACTAAGATAAAAATTGATTTGATAGCTTAGTGTACCTAAGTGAACTTAGTGGTTAATAACATCAATTCTTCCGCATCGTCGGCCAAACGGATCATTTTTTCGAACTGAAAGCCGAGTTTTTTGAGCAAATGAATGGAAGCGGTGTTGTAAGGCACGGTTATCGCCACCAAACGTTTTAACCCCCAGACAGATTCTGCATAGTTGATCACTGCCGATGCCGCTTCAAAACCATACCCTTGACCCATATACCCGGGTAAAAAGGCAAAACCGAGATCCACATCTTCCAGGTTTTCCCTTTTGAACAGGCCACAAACGCCAAGTGGTGTTGTCTCGTCTTTCAACCGGACGACATAGGGCCCGAACCCGTGTTTTTCATAGCTTGCCAGAGCGCCGTTGAGGATATAATTGCGGGCATCCTCCAGCGTGTGTACACCTCGGTCGCCAATGTATTGAAGCCACCCAGGACTGTTCAGGAGGGCGAGCATGAAGGGGGCGTCGTCATCCGGCATGAGTCTGCGAAGAATAAGGCGGGTTGTTTCCAAAACCCTGTTTTCCTGTGGTTGGGCAGTAAGATTTTTTATCATATCATCATGATTCCGCCGGAATACAATGGCATTCTGCAGGCTGTTTTTAGCCCGTTTCAGCCTTTGGCGTTCATCATCCGCCAAAATTAATACAAAAATCCCTACCTTTGCAGCCCTGAACCAAAACGTCCCCAAAACGTTTTTTGGGTATTAAAGACCATTGATATGGCCATAATGATTACGGACGATTGTATCAACTGCGGCGCATGCGAACCGGAATGCCCCAACAATGCCATTTACGAAGGCGGCATTGAATGGGCGATTTCCGACGGCGCTGAAGTCAACGGAAGATACAAACTTGAAGACGGAAGAATGGTGGATGTGAATGAACGCCAGACGCCTGTTTCCGATGATTATTATTATATCGTCCCCGACAAATGTACCGAATGTGTAGGCTTTCATGAGGAGCCTCAATGCGCAGCTGTCTGCCCTGTCGATTGTTGCATTCCCGACCCGGAAAGGGTGGAAACGGAGGAGCAGCTCCTGGCCCGCAAGGCGCGGTTGCACCTTTAATCTGGTTTCATGGTTACATGGTTTCATGGATAACAATGAAACCATGCAACACTGAAACATTCATCCGTTTTACTGTGCCTGCTCCAGGATCCACTTCGCCATCAAAGCCATTGCATCCGTCGAAAAAGTTTCTTCGATCTTGCCGTATTCACTGGGTTTACCGGTTTCGGTATGCTGGAACAGGTGGTTCAACCCTGGCAATTCCTTAATCAGATAACGGGTATTTCCGCCTTTTTTCAACGCGGCTTCGATGGCGGGCAAATTTTGTTTGGGGTCCACCTGAAGGTCCTTCCCTCCGTTGATAGCCAGCACGGGGCAGGTCACTTTCTCCAAAGAAGTGGACGGCTCGTAGGTGAGGAAAAACTGGAACCACGGGCTGGAGATGGCATCCACCTGACTGTTGACAACCTGATCGACCGGGCCCAATTTTTCTTGATCTGCCGCCGGTAGTTTATTGATCTCCCTGGTCAGCGATTTTTTCAATTTTATTTTTGTAGCTTCCAGGTCTTTGGTATTCCGCAATGCTTTGAAAGCTTTTTTCAGAAACTTGTCGTTGGAGGCGATTGTCTTTTCGCTTTCCCCTTCGGCGCGGCTGATCAGTTCACTTTGCAGGATCACAATGTCGGCGCCCGAAACCCCGGGACCGGCCATTAATACGATAAAAGCGACATCCTGGGATTGAGCGGCAACCATCGGAGCGATCAATCCGCCCTCGCTATGGCCGACGAGTCCGATTTTCCGGGTATTGATCTCCTTTCTGGTTTTGAGAAACCGGATGCCGGCCAAAACGTCCGATGCAAAATCAGCAGAAGTAGCTGTTTTGAAATCGCCCGTGGATTTGCCAACGCCGCGGTCGTCGAACCGGAGCACTGCAATACCCTGCCTGGTAAAATGATCGGCAACCACCAGAAATGGTTTATGCCCCAGGAGTTCCTCATCCCGGTTTTGAGGGCCAGAACCGCTGATCATCACCACCGCCGGAAAAGGGCCCGTACCTTGCGGCAGGGTTAGCGTGCCGGCCAGGGTAACGCCATCCGCAGCCGGGTTCGCATATTGAACGTCTTCCTGGGTGTACGGCAATGGCGCCTTGGGATTCTGAGGCCGGACAGTCTCCTGTTTTTCCTGCGCTTTCCGACCCATATTGAGCGGCAGTGCAGCCCCGCCCTGGGTAAAAGTCCCGTTGATGGTTTGGGCAGCTTCGTCAAAGGCGCCCTTGAAATGAGCGCCCAGGTTGGGCATTTTGATCTCGAGGGTGTTGTTGTCCACGGTGGTTTCTCCGGCCGGCAATCCAAAAGCCGACTGATCCGGAGAGTCCAGGGTGGCTGCATACCCGTTGCCGGATTTGGTCAGGTGGAACACGATGCGCAACTTCGAACCCGGGAGGTCGAGCACACCGTGCCAGTCGCCAAGAATCGGTTGTGTATTGCCTGCCGTCCCGGCCAGGACAAATAAGAGCATGTAAAATACGGATCGCATAATTTTTGGTTTCCCAAAGGTTAAGAATCGGAAAGCCCGGCGCAAAAAATAATAGATCAGGGGATCAAACGGATGGATGAACCTCGTTTGGAAGGGCTCAGGAATGCACCTTGGTGATCTTCACCGGTTTGCCCCACATGAAAAGGGAGAACTCCTCATCGGCAGCTTCGCCTTCCAGGTCGACTTCCAGGCCTTCTTTTTTGAGTTTTTCGGGCATATTGACAGGGCGCCATTGCCGGCCTCTGCTGCCCTCGATGCCCCAAAAGCCGGTTTCGAGTGGCATATAGACCACTTTGCCCTTGATCCTGATTTTTCTTTTAGCCATTGTTTTGGTCTTTATGATCCAGCTTGTCCAGTGTACCGGCCAGCCGGTGAATCAATTGGTTCTGGCGTTCGATCACCTCCCGGAGTTCACTGATTTCATCGGGTCTTTTCCGGGGGTCCCTGTCGGGCGCAGGCAGGAAAGGACAAATCCTTGCGCGGACCGACCAGATCTCCCGGACATCGCCTAATAAAACACGGTGCGGTTGGTAATAGTTGTTGTCTGAAACCAGTTCCAGCATTTTATGATCCCGGAGCCGGTTCAGCACCCGGCGGACCAGCACTTCGGCCCTGGTAACCAGCACGTAAACATAATTGTCTTTCAGCGCAGATTCCCATAGGGCGGGTTCCAGGTAACTGCACACCACCTTGTCGCCTTCAAACAGGGTAGGCTCCATACTGTCGCCGGCAACATCGAAGGAGCGATGTGTGCCGACTTTGTATTTATACTCGGGAAGTGTAAACGTAGGAAGGTCCTTGATAAAGTTGGGATTGGTCCATTCAACCGCGTAACCGAGCTGGGCGGGTACAGGCACATGCACGATGCGTTCGTCGTTCTGGGTATTGGTAACGATGGTGAGGACACGCAGGTTTTTCTGGTCTTCATCGGTCATGAACATGGGCCCGTCACCGGTAAAAAGGTAGGCGGGATTGATCTGGTAAACTTCCACTGCTTTGCGGATCAGTTCGATCGTCACATCCCGTCTGCCTTTTATGATTTCGCTCAGGCTTTGAGGCAAGTAGTCAAGGGTAACTGCAAATTGGCGGCTTGAGCGAACCCGGTTTTCTTCCCGCAATTTATCGTGACACCTGATAAATCGTTGGGTGACAACGCTGTTCATTGAGAAGGTTGGTTAATAAGGTGGAAAAAAATCTTGCCCCGCAAAAGCAGTATCCTGTCGATGTTCAGCAAATGTAAAAAAATTGGCGATTGGGTGTCAACAAATTGCCTAATATTTATTCAAAAAAGTGATAATTGATTTTTCATTCCGGAAAACCATCTCGAATGGGTTCGACTTTTAATTAAAGATTGGGTGATGGGGTGATGGGGTGATCGGGTGATGGGGTGATCGGGTGATGGGGAGAAAGCCCCAAGTCTCCCAGTCTCCTCGTCTCCCAGTCTCCTCGTCATCCGTATCTAGAAACTGCCGGCGATCGCGATAAATTCCTGTGCATCGAGGGAGGCGCCGCCGATCAGGCCGCCGTCCACATCGGGTTGCCTGAACAGTTCCGGGGCGTTGGCAGCCTTGGCGCTTCCGCCGTATAAAATACTGGTGCGCGCTGCCCGGTCGGCGCCGTATTTTTGGGCTACCGCCCGACGAATCTCCCGGTGCATATCCTGAGCCTGTTCGGGGCTGGCGGTTCTGCCGGTTCCGATGGCCCAGACCGGCTCGTAGGCAATAACCACCTTGGCAAAGTCTTCGTCAGAAAGATCAAAAACAGAGGCTTCCAGTTGCCCGACCACCAATTTTACATGGGCGCCGGCTTCCCGGACTTCCAACGGTTCGCCGCAGCAGAAGATGGGAATCAACCCGGTGGCAAGGGCGGCTTTTACTTTTTTGGCCAGCAGGGGGCCGTCTTCGCCAAAATACTGGCGTCGTTCGGAATGGCCTAAAATCACGTATTCCGCGCCGGTAGAACGGATCATGGAAGCGGACACTTCACCGGTATAAGCGCCAGAGGACGCCTCATGGCAGTTTTGGGCTGCAAGTTTGAGGTTGGAAACCCCTTCGATAATGGCGGCGACGCTCCGGAGGTGGATAAAAGGCGGCGCCAGGATGACCAGCGTCTCTGAAGGTTGAAGGTTTTCGGCTATGGTTTTGGCCAGGTCGCGGCCCTCTTCATAACTTTTATTCATCTTCCAGTTGCCCGCAACAATGCGTTGTCTTTTCATGTTGTTTGATTTTGACCTGCCAAAAATAGTTTTCTGCCGGCAAAAAACAATACCACGGCGGCGCCCAGCATCATGGCAAGGTTCCAATACCAGGCGATCGGCTCTTTGTTGATCTCGACATAGACCGCATTTTCCGGGTCTGCATATTTGGCAGCCGGCAGATCGGCGGCTCTGTTCTGACGTTTGAGCGGCTTGCGCACCAGCCCCTTGACCGGAAAAGATCCTGAGGGTCCCGTGTATCCCTTGGAAGGGTCCTCGCCTACCGGTCTTTTTTCCCATGCAATGATCCTGGGTTTTACCGGTCTGCCTGCCTGCAATTCGGCAAGATCTGTTTCAGAGACGATGGGAAAAAGAACAACGGCCCGGTCCTTTTTGTTTTTCAGCGGCCCTATTGCAAAATCCCCGGTCGCCACACCGCCGGTTACTTCTACAAAGTCGGCCGCCCCCACCCCGCCTGCGGCGGTTAAATCTCCGATCGCAAACGCGTGCAGGCGATGTGTTCCCAGATATCTGGAAACCAGGCTATTGCAGCCGTTGATAAAAAAAACAACCCCGACCAACATGATGAACAATCTGATCCACATACTGCTGTAAGTTTGTTTATTGCCTGTTTTTTTGTTCTTCCCCACCGCTGCTTTTGTTCGGAGAAGGGGTGAGAGGGGTGAGCGGGGTGAGAGGGGTGGGAGGGGGTGGGCGGGGGTGAGAGGTGTGTGCTGGGGTGGGAGGGT
>CAZLEF010000142.1:0-7173 GCA_964558465.1 uncultured Lewinella sp.
AGCGGGACCGTGACCGTGAGCACAGCAGCCGTTCTTCGCGCCGCTCGCGCTCGTTGACTGCGCGTGCCACAAGCGCCCAAAATGAGTCGCCGCACAACAACAGCACACACCAGCGGCATGCGATGCGTGCGCACGCAGGCAGCGTGGCGTCGCACAGGGCGAAGCGGCGAGCGCAGCGTACTGGGGCGAAAACGCGCCGCAACCTTCACCGTCACCGGCGCTTTTATTTCCATCGCCGCCAGTACACGTTTGTAATCCTGCGGCATGACTTTTACAAAATGGTTTTTTTCAGTCCGCCAGTTTTCCAGCATGTTCAGTGCGCGTTTGCTGCCCGTGTAGCTGAAATGGTTGCGGATCATTTTCCGGAGCAATGAAAAATCGGCCTTGTCCAGCGGATCGAGGTCCACCATTTCCATGTTGACAGCTGCATTGAACCGTTTTTCGGGGTCGTACACAAACGCCATGCCGCCGCTCATGCCGGCCGCAAAGTTTTTGCCGAATTGCCCCAACACCACTGCAACGCCGCCTGTCATGTACTCGCAGGCATGGTCGCCCACACCTTCCACCACGGTCTGCACCCCGGAATTGCGGACGCAGAAACGCTCGCCGGCCATCCCTTTGATGTAGGCCTCGCCGGAGGTCGCGCCATAAAAAGCCACGTTGCCGATGATGATATTCCGGTGGGGTTCGAATTTGGCGTTCCGGTCGGGCACGACGATCAGCCTGCCGCCGGATAGGCCTTTGCCGAAATAATCATTGGCTTCGCCCTCCAGGGTAAATTCGATGCCGTGCGCGCCGAAAGCGCCGAAGCTCTGGCCGGCCGAGCCTCTGAACCGGTACTGGATCGTACTGTCGGGCAGGCCTTTTTTCTTCCAGCGTTTGGAGATCTCGTACGACAACATCGCGCCGACCGCCCGGTCTGTGTTTTTGATCGGGAAAATGGTGTTTACGATCTGTTGGTGTTCGATGGCCGGTTGCGCATGTTCGATGAGTTTCAGATCCAGGACATTGTCGATGCCGTGGTCCTGTTCCACTTGTTTGTATTGACCCGTTGAACCCGCGTCCGGTGCTTTGAAAAGGATCGGACTTAAATCGAGGGATTTGTATTTCCAATGTTCCGGATCCTGTTTGAATTCGAGCATATCCACCTGGCCCACCATCTCGTTGATGGTCCGGAACCCGAGTTGCGCCATGATCTGGCGAAGGTCTTCGGCCAGGAAGGTGAAAAAGTTGATCACGTGTTCCGGCTTACCTGAGAACCGCTTGCGCAGTTCGGGGTCCTGGGTGGCGATGCCGACCGGGCAGGTGTTCAGGTGGCATTTTCGCATCATGATACAACCCTGCACGACCAGAGAGGCGGTGGCTACGCCCCACTCTTCGGCGCCGAGCAAGGTGGCGATGGCAAGGTCCCGGCCGGTTCGGAGTTGCCCGTCGGTCTGGACGGTCACCCGGTTGCGGAGTTTGTTGCGCACCAGGGTCTGGTGGGTTTCGGCCAGGCCGAGTTCCCAGGGCAGACCCGCATGCCGGATGGAGGTCAGCGGGCTGGCGCCGGTGCCGCCGTCGTGGCCGGAGATCAGGATGGCGTCGGCATGCCCTTTGGCCACCCCGGACGCGATAATGCCCACCCCTGCCTTTGAAACGAGTTTGACGTTGATCCGGGCCCTGGGGTTGGCGTTTTTCAGGTCAAAGATCAGTTGGGCCAGGTCTTCGATGGAGTAAATATCATGGTGAGGCGGCGGTGAAATAAGGCCTACGCCAGGGGTGGAATGCCGGACCCTTCCGATCCATTCATCCACTTTATGACCGGGTAACTGGCCGCCTTCGCCGGGTTTGGCGCCCTGGGCCATTTTGATCTGCAGTTCATCGGCGTTGGCCAGGTAATAGCTCGTGACGCCGAACCGCCCGGAGGCGACCTGCTTGATGGCGGAACGTTCCCAATCGCCGTTGGGTTTGGGTTCAAACCGGATCTCGTCCTCACCGCCTTCGCCGCTGTTGCTTTTGGCGCCGATGCGGTTCATGGCGATGGCCAGCGTGGTATGTGCTTCGTGGGAAATCGATCCGAAGGACATCGCTCCGGTGGCGAAACGGCGCAGGATCTTTTCCACGGGTTCCACTTCTTCAATCGGTATGGGATTTCCTTTTTTGAACTCGAGCAATCCCCTCAGCGTCATCGCCTGCCGGTTCTGATCGTTGATCAGTTGGGCGTATTTTTTGTAGGCCTCAGGGTCATTTTTCCGGGATGCGTACTGCAGCCAGTGGATACTTTGCGGGTTGAACAAATGGGCCTCGCCTTTGCGTTTCCATTGGTAAACGCCGCCTTCGGCCAGAAGATCGCCGGTTTGTTCAGCCGGTTCAAAAGCGGCTTTGTGCCGGGTCAGCGCCTCTTCGGCAATCCCGTCAAAATCAATGCCGCCGATCCGGGAAACGGTATCGTTGAAACACAGGTCGACCACGTTTTTGGCCAGCCCAAGGATCTCAAAAATCTGAGCGCCCTGATACGACTGGAAAGTGGAAATGCCAATCTTGGACATGATCTTGAGCAGCGCCTTCCCGATGGCTTTATTAAAGATGGCATATAGTTTTTCCGGCTTTTCGCCAGGTTTCAGCTTCTGTTCTTCCTTTAAAGCGGCAATGGATGCATACACCATATAGGGGTTCACCGCGCTGGCGCCATACCCGGCCAAAACAGCAAAATGATGGGCTTCCCGCACGTCGCCCGCTTCAACGACCAGGGAGGTCTGACTCCGGATCCCGCCCCTTACCAGGTGGTGATGAACGGCCCCCACGGCCAGCAGGGAGGGTATGGGTGCACGGGATGCGTCGGCGCCCCTGTCGGAAAGGATCAGGATATTGTGGCCCGATTCCGTCAGTTGCTCCGCCTGCCGGCACACCCATTGAAGGGCGGATTGCAGGCTGCCTTTTTCACCGTCCGCCGGAAACAGGATATCGATCACCCTGGATTTGAAATGCGGGTGATCGATGGATTTGATCTTCTGGAATTCGTCGTCGCTTAAGACCGGGTTGTCGAGCAGGATGAATTTGGCCCGGTCGGCATCGGTTTTTAATATATTCTGCGCGCCGCCCAACATGGCGTGTAACGACATCACCGGACGCTCCCGGATGGGGTCGATCGGCGGGTTGGTGACCTGCGCGAACAACTGTTTGAAGTAATTGGCCAGGTGCTGGGGCTGATGTGAAAGGACCGCCAAAGGGGTGTCCGCGCCCATGGAGCCGATGGGTTCCTGCCCTTCGCTGACGGTCGGCTGGATCAGGATTTTGAGGTCTTCCCGCGTAAAACCGTGCAGGCGCTGAAGCAGGGGCAGACGCTCTTTAGGGATGGGATCCGCCGTTGTCAGGGACGGGATTTCGTCCAGTTCGAGGCAATATTCGTTCAGCCAGTCCCGGTAAGGAAGCTGGCGGCAAATGGTCGACTTCAGTTCCTCGTCTCCGATGATCCGGTGTTGCTGAAGGTCGGCAATCAGGATTTTGCCCGGTTGCAGGCGACCTTTCAGAACGACCTTGGCCGGATCGACCGGTAAAACGCCCGCTTCTGATGCGACGATCAGGACATTGTCGTCGGTGAGCAGATAACGGGAAGGCCGGAGGCCGTTGCGGTCGAGGGTAGCGCCCACCAGGATCCCGTCTGTAAAACAGATGGAAGCCGGCCCATCCCAGGGCTCCATGATGGTTTTGTGGTAAAGGTAAAACGCCTTTTTCCAGTCTTCCATGGCCTCGTCGTGTTCCCATGCTTCCGGGATCATCATCATCAGGGCATGGGGCAGGGAATATTCGCTGAACGAAAGGAATTCCAGGACGTTGTCAAAATTGCCCGAATCGGAGAGTTTATCGCCGCAAATCGGTTTTAAAAGCGTTAATTCTTCTTCCGTGAAGCGTTTGGAGGCCAGTTGTTTCTCTTTGGACCGCCACCAGTTCAGGTTGCCTGTAATGGTATTGATCTCGCCGTTGTGGGCGATATAACGGAAAGGCTGGGCCAGTTTCCATTTGGGTACCGTATTGGTGGAGAACCTGGAATGGATCAGGGCCACGGCCGATTTGAAAAGAGGATCCTGAAGGTCGGGAAAATAAGGCCGCAGTTGCCAGGTGGTGAGCTGGCCCTTATAAACGATCGTTTTATAGGAAAAGGAAGCCAGGTAAAAAATGTCTTTGGCCTCCGGATGCCGGTCGTACACTTCGTGAGTGACATATTTGCGCAAGATATAAAGCCTGCGCTCCAGCATTTCCCGGTCGAGGTTCTGGACGGGTTTCACAAAAACCTGTTCCATATCGGGTTCCGAAGACCGTGCCGTTTCGCCGATCAGGTCATTATCCGTCGGCACGGGCCGGTAACCGATCAATTCGAGATCCAGTTTCGCGACGGCTTCGTCGAGTACCCGCCGGCAAACTTTTTTGATCTCCGGATCCTTGGGGAAAAACACCATGCCGGCGCCATAGGCGCCAAAAGCAGGTAAATGGAACCCAAGGGCCTTACATTTTTCAGCGAAAAAATCGTGGGGGAGTTGCACCAGAATACCTGCCCCGTCGCCGGTATTGGCTTCGCAACCGCAGGCGCCGCGGTGTTCCATGTTAAAAAGCATGAGCAGGGCATCCTCTACCACCTGGTGTGAGGGTTCCCCGGATAAATTGGCGATCAACCCTGTACCACAGGAATCCGTTTCGAGGGAGGGTGTGTAAAGACCCTGGCCCTGGCAGCTCTCGTCCGTTTCAGCTCTCATCCAATCAGAATTAGGAATTTGCGGTTGGCTTTAATTTGGTAAGGTCGCTTCCGGTCGAAGCCGGTGGTGGGAAACAAAGATAAGATGTTTCGTATGAAAACCCAATAAACAATCCCCCGTGTTCTTGCCGATTTTTCATTTTTCTACGACGTTTAATGCTTGATTTTAATAAATTTTTCAAATTTGATGAAAATTTAATATTTTAAAGATTAAATTTTTCTTTGGATTTAACCTTTGCAAGGGAAGTAAAATTTGCCGATCGTTCTGTTTTACTAAATTTTACCTTTAAATCGCCGGGCTGCCGGGCAAATTCATTTTTTCCGGGACTCCAAATCCCTCCGATTTCAGGATTGGGTTGTTTTTTTCTACTTTTAGGCCTATGAAACCTATTATCGCATCCTTTTTTTTCTTTTTCCTGTGGTTGGTGCAGGTCAACGCCAAGCCAAACCTGGACCTGGGGCCATTTTATCATGGTGTCGCATCCGGCGACCCGACTGTTTCCGGTTTTATCATCTGGACCCGGGTGACGCCGTTTGATGCGCCCGGCCCCATCGAAGTTTCCTACTTCGTTGCCACCGACCTTGAATTCGAACAGATCGTTGCCACCGGTATGACACTGGCAAGCCCGGATAAGGATTATACCTTGAAAGTCGACATCAACGGACTGGACTCCGGCACAACTTATTTTTATTATTTTAATGCCTTGGGGCGAAATTCGCTGGTGGGCAGGGCCAAAACATGCCCCGTCGGCGCCGTCGACCATCTTCGTTTTGCGGTGGCTTCCTGCGCCAATTTTGAAGGCGGGTATTTTAACGGCTACGCGGGAATTGCCGCCCGCAACGACCTGGACGCCGTCATCCACCTGGGCGATTATATCTACGAATACCGCACCGGGGTCTATGGCCAGGGCCCGCCCGAACGCATCAATGACCCGCTCCATGAGATTGTTTCCCTCATCGATTACCGCACCCGCTACGCCCTTTTCCGGACCGACCCCGACCTGATCCGGTTGCACCAGCAGCATACCGTCATTGCGGTTTGGGACGATCACGAGTTTGCCAACGGCGCCTATTTGGAAGGGGCGGATAACCACCAACCCGGCGAAGGGGATTGGGCCGACCGGGTGGCCGCCGCCAAACAGGCTTATTTTGAATGGATGCCCGTCCGGGATAACCCCCAACAACAGGTCTATCGTGCGTTTTCTTATGGCGAACTCTGCGACCTGATCATGCTGGATACCCGGATGGATGGCCGCGAAGCCTTACCCGAACACTTTGACACCCCTGATGTTCCGGTCAGGAAGATGATCAGCGCGGCACAATCCGAATGGCTGATCAGCCACCTCAAACAATCGGATGCAAAATGGAAACTGATCGGCAATCAGGTCCTGTTCTCCTCCCTCAATTTCGGGTTTGCCGCCGGTATACTCGACGGGTCGCCCGATGTGACCCATATCGATTCCATCCGACAGATCGAGGATACCTTCAACGATACCTGGGAATCCTACCCTACGCTGCGCAACAATATTATCGACTCCATCCACATCAACGACGTCGATAATGTCGTCATCCTCACCGGAGATTCACACATGAGTTGGGCGTTTGACGTGACCACCCAACCTGTTTTATACCCCTTGCCGGAATTTTCCTACCTGCCTCAACCCAACCCTTTCGATCCGGAAACCGAACAAGGGTACGACCCGGATTCCGGGCAAGGTTCCTGGGCGGTGGAATTTGGAACGCCCTCCATCTCTTCGCCCAATTTTGACGAAACCGCCGGCCCAATCCTGACCGCCGGCTTTGAGTCCATTCTCGTCAACCCGGCGCCGCCCTTTGGGCTGGAATACAATCCGCATTTGAAGTTTGTGGACCTCGACCGCCATGGGTATATCCTGCTCGACCTCCGGCCGGACACCGCTCAGGCCAATTTTTATTATGTGCAGGGGTTGAACGCCGCCAACCTGCCGGAGTCTTTTGGAGCGGCAGTCTATACGGTAAACGGGCAGAACCGGGTCAATATCCGCAATATGCCTTCCACCGGAAAAAACCAGCAATGCCCCGAAACGCCCCGCGAACCCTTCGGCATGAACGTAGCTGCAGGGGAGCCTGCCCCGGAACTGAACGTCCTGTCCCTGTCGCCCAACCCGGCAAAAAACCAGGCGGTCATCCAATTTGAATTGAGTGGAAATACGGTTCTGGCCACCAACATTTACAACAGCGCGGGCCGGTTGATCCGGAGTGAAAGACCTGTCGGCTATCACGAAGGCATCTCCCGGGCGAACCTGAACCTGGAAGGATTGCCGGCCGGTTTTTATTGGGTAGCGTTGAAAAAGGAGGGAAGGATTTTAAGGGTGATGCCGTTGGTGGTGATGGAGTGAGGTTTTTTGTTTGGAATGGTTTGGAATGGTTTGGAATGGTTTGGAATGGTTTGGAATGGTTTG
>CAZLEF010000143.1:0-7056 GCA_964558465.1 uncultured Lewinella sp.
CACCCCTCTCACCCCTCTCACCCCTCTCACCCCCTCCCCTCCACCGGCCCCCGCCCAACCCCATCCTCAATCACCTTGCCTTCCTCACAAAGCGGCGCAAGTTCCTCAGAAATAAAAGGCCGGATCTTCCCTGCAATCTCCTCCGGGTACAACAGGTGCAGGTTAGGCCCCGCATCCAGGCTGAAATACAGCGGGAGGTTATTCTCCTGCCGGAACCGCTGAACTTTTTGAATGGCGGCGATCGTATTGGGCTGCATGAGGATATATGGCGGGTGGGAACTCATCATCAGCGCATGCAGCGTGAGCGCCTCCGCTTCGGCAATCTGGCCGAATGCATCCACATCGCCCGTGCGCAGGGCATTCAGCAGGAGATGGAACCGTTGCCGGGCCTGGGCATAGCGGTTGTCGGCATAGATATTGCCCTCCATCAACCCGTGTCCTGCCCGGCTCGAAACCGATTTTTCGCCCCGGCTGATGATGAGAATATCGTCGTGATAACTCCGGAAAACCTCGTGCAGCCCTTCCGAGAACGGCGCTGCGTACAGATCTGAACTTTCCGCCACTTCACCGCTTTTGCCCCAAACGGCTGCCAGCGGGTAAACCGACCTGCAGGCGCTGCCCGAAGCCAGCCTGGCGATAAACGATGCTTTCTTCAAAAATTCCGACTGGCGTTCCAGGTTGCCGAACAACTGCCGCTCCAGGCTGCAAAGGCACAACGCCAGGGCGCTCATGCTCGAAGCGGAAGAAGCGATGCCGGAGGAATGCGGAAATGAATTGGAAGAAGTTATGCTCAGATCCAGTTGCTTCAGGAAAGGAAAAATATCCAGGATGCTTTCCAGGAAACGGACCATTTTCGCCTGAAAAACCTCGTTGGGTTTGTTTTCAAAACGAAAATCCAGGTGGATGCCTTCGCCTGGTGTCGATTTGGCCTGGTACCAGACCGTCATATCGGTATAGGCTTCATCCAGCGTAAAACTCAGGGAAGGGTTGCGCGGCAACTGGTTGCCGTATTTGCCCCAGTATTTGATGATGGCCAGGTTGGAAGGGCTGCGCCAGGCTGCCTGCCCGGGTTTTACCTCCCGGGACACCAGCACCAGACGCGGATTGATGTATTCGTTCATGCAACAAAGGGTTTGTAGCGCTGACTTTCAGCCGGCGCCGGGAACATACGTGGAGTAGTCTCTGAACAATGCCTTCACACCAAAGGCATCACAAAGTTACTCAGTTACGGCGGCATCGCGACCAAAAAATTTGCTGGCCCATACCGGTCGAATCACTTTTCCCCTTATCTTTAGAAACTGAACCACAATTCACCCGGCATGAAAAAAACATCTGTTTTCATTCTCCTCGCATTACTCCCCATTTTACTGGCCGCCCAGGAAGAAGCGCCCGCCTACCATATCTTCAGCATCTACTTCGGCGGCGGCAATTACTATATCGACGAAGAGCAGACCCAGGAACTGTATAAATGGCTGGAGGGTATCCCCGAACTGGAAAACAGCGACATTACCATCCACAGCCATACCGACGATATCGGCGGCAAGGAATACAACGACTGGCTTTCGCGCATGCGCAGCGAGGCGGCCATGCAGAAACTGATCCATAAAGGCCTGGATCCCTCCAAAATGTCCATCCAGGATTTCGGCGAACTCAACCCCGTTTACGACAATTCCACCTGGGAAGGAAAACTCAGGAACCGGCGGGTAGATATTATTATTTGGCCGATTAATACGTAGTCTGCGCTCAGAGGCCTCTGAGCGTAGTCGAGGCCTCTGAGCGTAGTCGAGGCCTCTGAGCGTAGTCGAAGAGGCAGTCGGCAGTTTGTGACGATATTTAACAGATTAACAAAAGAGTAACTACCTCATAACAGCCTTTAACGAATCATTCCATTTACTTTGTACCGTATTTCACACCACCCATAATGAAGAACCCGGGAATGATTTAAAAGCACCCCTGGCTTCATACCTGAAAACGACTAAGGACTGGCGACTGCCAACTTTATCGCCGCGCAATGGGAAATTTCCTGCAAACAGTCCGCTGCCCCGTTTAAACCCGTCCATATCACCGAGAACAGAAGCGCACCCGGGTAACCCCCGCGTGAAAGATTTACTTTGACTTTTACCAAAAAACAGACCAATGAAGAAGATCGTACTTCTTACAGGGATGGCATTCGTTTGCCTGCTCCTGACCGACGCTCCCGTAATTGCCCAATCTGCCCGCAATACCCGGGATTTTGTTGCAAGAACACAAGACAATAACCAAGGCGTCCTGCAGCAAGACCGCTCGCCGGTCAGCCGCAGAAGAGCCCCCGCAAACGTCCCCTCCCGCAGGGGTGAGTCGCCTCAAACCGGAGACCGGGAAACCCGCGAGCAATCACGCGACAGATCGTCCGACCGCGGGACTTGGGAAAGAGACCGGGAGGATCGCGATTATCCGCGCCGGGAAAGCGACAACCGGCGGAAATGGGAAGACCGGGATAACCGGGATTGTGGCAACGACCGGGGCGACCGCGACGACCGGGATAAAAAATACGGCGGCAAAAACAAACACAACCACTGTCATCATCCCGGCAAACACAAAGGACACCACAAAAAAAATCACCATCACTGTTCATAACAAAAAGAAAAATCGATGAGAACGCCAATTTTATCCATTCTACTCATTGCCTTCTGCCTGACCGGCCTGACAGGGCAAAGAAATTCATTGTACGTCGGCGGCAACGGCGGCGCCAACCTGTCCAAATTCAAATTCACCAACGAATTGTCGGAGTTGTATTCTGCCTCCAACACCATCATCGGCCTGAACGGAGGCCTCACTTTCGGCATCCAGTTGGGGAATATCACCCTGAGCAGCGGACTGCAATACGTGCAGAAGGGCGGCGAATACCAGACGGACAATTTTGAGGACGACAAGGGCGTCGGCTTTTTCACTGCCCGCGAACGCCTCCATTTTGCCAGCGTCCCCCTCTTGCTCGGTTATCGCAAAAGCCTGGGCGACCGATTCGGGGTATCCGTGGCCATCGGCCCGTCCTTCAATTTTGGATTGGGCGGCAAACTCGACGAGGAGATCGAATATTTCGGGGAGGACCTGCCCGCTGAAACGACCAACTATATCGTCCACTTCGGCAACGGGGTCAATGACGACTACCGCCCCATGCAGATCGGGTTCCAGTTTTCGCCTGGATTGTTCTTCGAGATCAACGACCGTACCCGGCTGACGTTCAATGCCGTCTGGGATTCGGGCCTGGGCGATTCGTTCAACCCCCGGTACAAAGCCGCCAATTCCTTCTTTGACGACTACCGGGGAACGATGCGGAACCGGACCACGATGTTCTCCATCGGCTTCGAACGCCATTTTTCCATCGGCGATAAATACTGAATACCATGTTGATCTGCAACAATTGTTCCCATATCAACGAAGACGGCGTCGTTCAATGCGGTCATTGCCACATGCGGGGCAATTTCACCTACAGCATGACGGGCGAACGGAGGAGCGACGATCTGCGGAAAGACCCGGAGGAGGAGCATTGCCTGAATTGCGGCAGTCATTCCCCGGGAGAAGGCGACCGGTGCGGGCAGTGCAATTTCCCCCGCACAACCCGGTCGCCGGCTGTGAAACGGGCGCCCCATGTTTTTGCAGAACCAAGGGAAAAGGTAGACCGGTAAATGCTTTTTAACCGCCTTCACCCAACTTACGGCTATCGACTTACAACTATTGACTTACGACAATCGACTTACGACTAATACAACCGGCCATGTCGAGAAGAACTATCCAACTATTTAATTTGTCCTTGCTGGACCTGCTGACCAGCGCGCTGGGCGCAGTCATCTTCCTGTTCATCATCACGCCCAAAGGGGGCGCGCCGCCTTCGGAAACCCAACAGGCGGGCGTTTACCTGGATACGGCGCAAAACCGGGTTTTCGGCCTCCTTCCCGACAGCCTCCAGGACAAACAGATCGGAGATACCCTCAGGATCGTGCTTGTCGATTACAAAAAATTCCCGGAGGAAGCGCCCAAACAACGGATTGTGATCCGGGAACCTACCGTTGCGGCCCCCGACCGTGCGGCCAATGTTCCGCCCGTGATATCCCCCGAAAAGAAAGAACCGGAAAAAAAGGAGCCGGAGAAAAAGCCGGAAACCACCGTACCCGCACCGCCTGTGGCGGACCCCCCCAAACCGGAAGAAAAAATGCCGCCGCCACCCGTTTACCGGGGCGATGCGCCCTCCGTGCCCTGCCTGGTATCCTTTGAGGTCAACTGGGCGGACCCCGGGGATAATGTCGACCTGTTCGTCTGCAAAGGCGGTATCTGCGTCTACGGCGGCCGGAAACGCGATCGCACCGTCGGGGAATGGGACAGCGGCAAGTCGAGAAACCGCCTTTTTGGCAACGACCTGCGCACCAATCAGGAGGCCGTCCGGCAGTTCGAAAAGATCCTGCCCGGCGAATACCTGCTGTACGCCCAGTTCAAGGACAGTGAAAAGAAACGCAGTTCCCTGGTGGTCAATGGCCTGATCTATACCAAATCTACGGCCGGACAAGAGCGGGGAACAGCGTTTTCCAAGACCCTGAACCCGTCCAAAGACCGCGTTTTGCTGGGCAAGGTCGTCCTGGGAGCGGACGGCAATTTCACATTCACCAAGAATTAAAAAACCATGTTTCAGACCAAATCCTTTCAAGTGCTTTTCAGCCTGTTTTCGGCCGCCCTTTTATGGCTGTTGCTCATCCTTTTGGGCAATTTATCCGCGCAGGGCGGCGGATTTCACCGCTTTATAGAAGTATTGGGCGGGTCGTACAACGGCTATATACAGGCTGCTACCTACGCTGTTTTCTTTTACAGCCTTTTCGAATTGTACGAAAAACGGAAATTCCTCCGGGAACAAAACCGAGGCTTCAGTTTCCAATTGCTGCCGGTCAAGGACCAACTGGTGTTGTCGCCCGAAGAAGTGGCCCGGATCAAACTCGACGCGATCCAGTTGGAGCAGAACGGTTCGCCGAACTTCCTGGTAGTCGACTTCATCAAAAAAGCCTGCACCCAGTACCGCAATGACAACTCGATCAGCGAAACCCTCCAGGTGTTCAACTCCCAGGTCGACAACAGCAAAGGCGAACTGGAGAGCAAGCTGGAGCCGATCCGTTACCTGCTGGGGTCGATCATGTCGCTGGGTTTCATCGGCACCCTGATCGGGCTTTCCGCCTCCATTGGTAAGGCCCACCTGGCCCGCACCGTAGAAGGCATGCCGGAGATTACCCGGGAACTGAACATGGCCTTCGACACCACCCTGGTGGCCTTGCTCGTCGGCCTGGTACTCAATTTCTTCTACCACCGTTACCTGGAGGACATGGATGCGTTCTACTCCCGGTCGAAGGTGTATGTGATTGATAACTTGATTAGCCGGATTTATAAAGGGTGAGGGGAACTGCTGGCCCTCAATGGCCCTAGTGCCAAAGGCCGTAAGTTCCATTACCGGCTAAACTATTGAAAATCAGCAGATAAAGTGAAAAAAAGCGTTAAATTAATTCGGTCTAGTCGCACTAGGGGTTCACGCCAACTTGTAAAAGGGTTGGCGTGAATTTTTTTGTAGGATATTGTCGCAGTAATATCCACAACATTAATGTATTTTGCATTGAATATTAAAAATATGCTGGAATCGGATAATGAAGAACCATATAGATAACACGCGCTATAGGTGACAAAAATTATGGGATAATACGCCCTTACCCATAGCAAAACTATCAACGGCAAAATTAGAAATAAAGCAAATGGATGCGTTAACCATAAAACAAATCGCCGGTTTTATCAATGATGGCTTTGTGAAAATCGGGAATGCTTTTCCAAAGGAAATTGCCGATGAATGCCGGTCTATATTATGGAAAGCGACCCAATGCGACCCTAATAATCCCGGAGGTTGGACCCAACCCGTAATCCGGATCGGCGAATTAGGTTTTGAACCTTTTATAATAGCCGCCAACACCCCCATCCTTCTGAATGCCTTTGACCAATTAGCCGGTAAAAACAACTGGATCCCTCGAGTCACATTAGGTTCTTTCCCGATACGGTTCCCAAGCAAAGAACCCGCCACGGATACAGGCTGGCATGTGGACGGAAGTTTTCCCGGAGCAAATGCCGAAAATTATTTTGAATGGCGTATCAACATCCATTCAAAAGGACGGGCATTACTGATGTTGTTTTTATTTTCAGATGTGTCTGATCGGGACGCGCCGACGATGATCCAAAAAGCTTCACATTTTGATGTGGCAAAAATTTTAGCGCCTGAAGGAGATAAAGGCCTTTCATTTATGGATCTGGCCCAGCGTCTTGAAACAATCCCGGCAAGAGAAATAGCTTTGGCAACAGGAAAAGCCGGTACAGTTTATTTATGTCATCCGTTTATCGTACACGCTGCACAAAATCATCGGGGAATCGCGCCAAAATTTATGGCCCAACCTGCGCTGTTGACAAAAAAAGAATTGAACATCAACGAGACGGATGCAAAACACCATCCGGTCTGGCAGGCGATCGTCAAAGGGATAGAATCAGAATAAATTTAAGGTTTCTTAAAATCTGACGGGATGACTCAGCAGCTACATGGATTTTTCACCACTACCTGCCCCGCCGTGGCGGGGAAAGTTACAACCTGTCCCGCAAGGCGGGACAGGTTGTGGTTCAAAAAAAGAACTCCGTGTTTATAGTGTTACAAAATTCGGGTGACTTCTGTTTTCACCATTTAAATATTTTTAGTTATACCCGGGGTTCTGCTCCAGCACCCCGTTCCGGTTTCTTTCAATCTCAGCCTGGGGATGGGCCAAAGGTTGAAATGATCCTTCATGCCGGCGGCGTAGAAAGGATTGCATTTCCGGATTCCAGGATACCATTTTTCGGAACTTATTCTTGCGCGTACCGGTTTATTTCCATAAATTTGCATCCGCTTTTGATCAAACAAGGTCCCTTAGCTCAGCCGGTTAGAGCGTCTGACTCATAATCAGAGGGTCGTAGGTTCAAGTCCTACAGGGACCACATGATTTTTTGTAGAAATTCAGTATGAAACAAGATAAG
>CAZLEF010000144.1:0-6598 GCA_964558465.1 uncultured Lewinella sp.
GAATTCGCCAAAATGATGGGCGGTAAAGACGTGGTTGTTCTGGATGTGCGCACCCCCGAAGAAACCGCCCAGGGAAAAATTGAAGGCGCTATCGAGATTAACGTTAACGATCCTTCTTTTTTGCAAAAAATAAACGAACTGGACAAGGAAAAAACCTACCTCGTTTATTGCCGCACCGGACGCCGCAGCGTTACAGCGTGCAATGCAATGGCGGAACAGGGTTTCGGGAAATTGTATAACCTGGTGGGGGGGTATATGGCGTGGACGGAGGCTGGAAAGTAGGGAATTTGTTGATTTGTTGATTTGTTGATTTGTTGATTTGTTGATTTGTTGATTTGTTGAAGTGCGTGCCACGCGGTACGCGTGGTTGATGCGAGGGGCGCCGTCTAGCATCCGGCAAAGCTTTTGCCACGCTGCGGCTTGGGACACCTTAATAATCTGGAAACATGCTTCATTACGAATTATTGGTCATCGGAGGCGGGCCAGGCGGCATCGAAGCTGCCCGGCGCGGCGCCGAAGCCGGCCTGAAAACTGCTTTGGTCCACAACGCGCCCATTGGCGGTCGTGCCACGTGGAGCAGTTTGCTGCCTTCCAAAGCCTGGTTGCAGGTAGCCGAAACGGTACACAAAGGCATCGGACATCCGGTGTTGGGCAGCCTGCTTGAACTACCGGTCCTTCTGCACCACGAGGTGTTGCGCACCTGGATCAACAACACTGCAAACGAGCAGGCTGAATTTCAAAAAAAGCAATTGGAAATGGCGGGTGTGAACATTCTACCGGGTACGGCGCGCTGGCTTGAACCCGGCAAGGTGGAGATCAGAAATGCAGAAGGCAAATTCCAGACCACAGCATACGGACGGCTGGTTGTGTCCGGCGGTTCCGAACCGCGGTTCACACCTGCGGTCAAACCCAATATGGATCGTATCATCGCCCCAAAAATCAGCGCCAAACTCAATGAGGTTCCCAGGAGTCTAATTATGATGGGCGGCGGCGTGACCGGCACGGAGTACGCCTTTGCCCTTGCCACGCTGGGTACAAAGGTCACCATCCTGCAAAAGAATGACCAGTTGCTGCCCTCCATGGATCCGGAAATTGTCGGTGCATTTTCACAGTATATCACCGGCAAATTGCCCATCTCGATTAAAACAGGCGTCACCGTCGCAGCCGCCGAACAAAAAGAAAACACCGTGATCGTGACCGATACGGATGGCCATATTTATTCCGCCGATTACGGGTTCATCGCCATCAGCCGGATACCGGATCTTAGCTTCTGGCCGGAGATCCCGCCAGAACTGAAACAAACGCCGGGCGGCTTTATCGAGGTCGACCGCTGGAGCCGGACCGCTCTGCCCAATGTCTATGCTGTCGGCGATATGACCGGCGCACCCATGATGGCCAACCGGGCAAGGAGCCAGGCGCGTGAAGCGGTGCTCGCCATCCTGGAACTGACCGACGAATCGCCTGCCCCTGTAACCATGGAGGCCGTTTACACCCAGCCGAATGTGGCGCAGGTGGGCAAAATGACCCCGCTTTCAGACAGCGCTTTCAAATCTTTTGACTGGACCGGGAACCTGAAGGTCCTTCAGAACGGTTATTCGGAAGGCCGTATCCGGGTACACTTTGATGTGAATACAGGACTTATCCTGGGCGCAGCGGCGTTTGGACACCACGCGGCCGAGGCGCTTTCCCTGATCCAGCTCGCTATCAATACTGGACTTACCTGGGAACAGGTGACGCGGACGCCTTATGCGCACCCGAGTTTGTCGGAAATCTGGAGCGCATGAATCGGGTGTCGGACACTTTCGAAGTGTCCGACACCTGCCCCTCCTCATTTACAAATAAAAGGTGCTCTTGTCCGGCCTTAACGCCCTTGCGAACCACAACGGCCTGCGCAGTCCATCCGGTCCGGGGGCGGGACGCGTCATTTCCAGCCATTCCTTATAGATCCCGAAAGATTTGTTGGTATCCACAAACAGGTCGCCGTATTGATCGCCCGGGTGCGGGCGTTCGATGCGGACGCGCTGGTGCCAGCAATGCATGCCGCTGATCGGGTCGGGATGCACGGCGTGGGTGATGTTCTGGTGTACGCCGCCGTCTGACCAGAAGATGCGTTTGCTGTCGGGGTCGTCGCTGGCAAAGGGCTGAATGCCGGCGATGGTCGACATTTTCCAGCCTCCTTTTCCGTCGTTCTTCACGCTGACCGTGTTGGTGGCCCAGCGGTTGCCGGCGTCCTGTTGCCGGCGCCAGCGGCCGAGGTGATGCGAACAGGCTACTACGCCGGGTTTCATGCCCTCCGTCACCCATACTTTATCGATAAAATACCCGATATCGGTATTCAGCCGCACGAGGTCGCCGGTCCGGAATCCAAAACGGTTGGCGTCGTCGGGGTGCATCCAGATGGGGTTTCGGTTGGAGATCTCGGTCAGCCATTTGGCGTTGCCCGAGCGGGTATGGATCAGGGTGGGCAGCCGGAAGGTCGGCACCAGGCAGTATTCGCCGGCTTCCTGGTTCAGGTTGTCCGGGTGAATATGGCTCTTGATATAGGTCGGCATGGCGTATTCCGGCCAGCGCCAGTCGACCATCGTCTGCGAATAGAACTCGTTTTTCCGGCTGGGTGTCGGGAAACCGACCACTGCTTTGCCGTTCACCATTACCCCGAGGTCTTTGCCATCCTTGCGGATCACGCCGGTCTCCGGGTCGACGGCGGCGCCCTGCAACTGATCGGCCGGCACCTCCTTCAGGTGTTTTTCGTAGGAATAGGCTTCCACTTCGAAGGCGCCGTATTTGCGCATATAATCCAGTTCGGAGAGCCCTTCTTTCCGGGCGGTTTCCGGCAAGCCCCGGACGTGTTCGAAGATATACTGGTAATATTCGTCGATGCTGATCTTTTCGCCGGGGCGGTAGGGCGAAATGAAATGTTTGCGGATGCCGAGGCTGCCGTCGGGGTCCATGCGCCAGCTCAGTTCGATCCAGAACTCGTCTTCTTCCCACACTTCGCCGGGGTTGACTTCATAAGTGAAGGTCACCGGTTTACCCGCGCGCCTGGCTACCTCCCGCAAAACGGGTTGGCGGAAGGCAATCCAGGTAGCGCCGTGTGTCTCGTAGCTGTTCAGGTCGTGCCGTTCGGAGGCGAGGCCCATCGGTAGTACATAATCCGCAAAAAAGGCGGTCTCGTTCCAGGTCGGTGTCAGGGCCACATGCAACCCCACCTTGTTTTCGTCCGAGAGGGCTTCGATCCAGGAGAAGCCGTCCGGGTAAGTCCAGACCGGGTTGAACACCCGGGTAAAATAGACGTCCATCCTGCCGCGACCCTCTTTCAGGAAATGGGGCAGCAGGAAACTCATCTCAAAAAAGGCCAACGGATATTCGTTCGGGAAGTGCAATTCGTTCCAGAACTTCTGAGCGGGCGGCGTATCAAAAAATTTGGGTTTGAACTTGTTCCAGGTATTGGGCGAAGTGCCGCCGACCGTTCCGACGCTCCCCGTAACCACCTGCAGGAAATGCAGGGCGCGGGAAACCGCCCATCCGCCGAGGTTGCCGCTGGCGGCGCTGCGCCAGTTGTGGGAAGCAAAACGTGTACCCGCCTCCCCGATCAAGCGGGCCACTTCCACGATCATACCGGCTTTTGCGCCGCTCTCTTTTTCCGCAAATTCGGGGGTGTATTCGCTGTATTGTTCCTTTAGTTTTTCGATGAAGTTTTCAAAAGTGACCGGTATATCCGGGTGGACTTTTTTCAGGAATTCCGGCCAGTTGACCCAGTTTTCCAGGTATTCCCGGTTGTACAACCCTTCATCGAGGATGACCTTGACCATGGCCAGCAAAACGGCAGCCTCCGAACCCGGATAGGTGGGCATCCAGTAATCCGACATGCTGGCGGTGTTGGACAGACGGGGGTCCATGACGGCCAGTTTGGCGCCCTTCATCTTGCCCTCGATGATGCGCTGCGCATGCGGGTTGAAATAGTGGCCGCTTTCCAGGTGGGCGCTGATGAGCAGAATGAATTTGGCGTTGGCGTGGTCGGGCGAGGGTCGGTCGTAGCCGTACCAGAGGTTGTAGCCGAACCTTGCCCCGGAAGAACAGATATTGGTATGGCTGTTGTGGCCGTCGACGTTCCAGGCCTGCAGCACGCGGTCCATATACCCTTCATGGCCCGGCCGTCCGACGTGGTAGGTGATCTCGTTGTTGCGGCCTTCGCGGATGGCTTTGCCGATGCGGGCGGCGATATCGTCGAGGGCATCGTCCCAACTCACGCGTTCCCATTTTCCGGCGCCCCGCTCACCTACCCTTTTGAGCGGGTACAGGATCCGGTCGGGGTCGGTGATCTGGTTGATGGTGGCCGGGCCTTTGGCGCAGTTCCTGCCCCTGCTGGCCGGATGGTAAGGATTACCTTCAAACTTGCGGACCTCGCCCGTTTCCTTATCCACATAAGCCGTCAGGCCGCAGGCACTTTCACAGTTGAAGCAGGTGGTCGGCACGATCGAATAGTGTTTTTTCACCTTTCTGGGATGCGCTTTGGGGTCGTATTCCGTCCAGTCGTCCCATTTTTCGGGCGGCGGGAAATTGGTCAACAATCCCGGTTCTGTGAGCGAATCCAATGCAGGTTCGGTTTCCCGGTGCAGGTTGGGAATCAGGCCGATTTTTTCGGCGATCTTTTCGATCAGGGTATGTTTTTTTTGAGCAGTCATGTTTACAAAGATTTCGGTCCGATGGACGGTTTTTTTTTGTTGATTCGTTGATGTGTTGATTTGTTGATTTGACCACGCCGAGGCGTGGCGTTTCAGATCAACGAATCAACACATCAACGAATCAACGAATCAACGAATCAACGAATCAACGAATCAACAATTACCTTACGTCAAAGGTATCCGCTGGGGCGCTTCCACCCATATTTTTTCCGTAAACCAGATGCCGGTCAGGGTCAGCACGCCGGCGGCGGCCATCGGGATGGGTGCAAATTGCCCGAAACCCAGGATGGCCAGCGGGGCGATATTGCCGATCAGAACGGCGCCGATCCAGAAGGCCATTCGATAACGGCCTTTCACGATCATTTCCACGGTTCTTTTCGCTTCGGTCGTCGGATGTGTGGTGGTCAGTTCCGCCAGCAGGGTAAACAGGTTGACGGCAATGCTGATGTAAAGGGTTGTTTTCAGGAAACCCGTCCATTCAGTCGCACCCTGGGTGAATGCCGCCAGCAGGAGCAACACCCCGGCGCCCGCCATGAAACTGTGGGCCAGCATATGTACGGCGAGCGCAGGGCTTTGCCAGAAATCGCGTCCTTTGGCCTGTGCAAACAGGAATGCAGTATAAATAGCGGTGATCACCGCAAAAACAGCCGTTATCCAGAGAGCCGCCTGCCGGATACCCTCCCATCCGAACCACATGGCGGCGCCCCAGAGGGTGAGCAAACCGCCGAATACGGTGATAGCGTACCCGCCGCGGGTGAGCCAACTGGTCCAGTGCGGCCGCAGCAACACGTAGACGAACCGGCCGGGCTGGTCGAGGTCTTTCACCAGCAAAGCGCCCGTGGCCATCAGGAAAAACAGGGCTATGCCCAGCGTTTGCCAATGGGTGGCGGCAGCGATATCCGGTCCGTATCCCAGTTGAAGGGCGGCAAAAAGAACCAGGAAAACGCCTGCGGAGATGGCCTTGGTGAGCACATAACCGGAGACTTCCCAGCCCCAGAGAATGCCTTTATTGGGCGTGTCGTACACCCGGCGGGGTTTGTTCATGACCAGGTCGATGGATCGGGCTTTGCCTTTTTCGTCGATCTCGCCCTGGGTGGCCACCTGGTTGTTCACCTGCAGCAGTGCTTCCACTACATCGCCGTTGGAGAAGGCCATTTTTTCGGCGGCTTTGGCAAAATGCCCTACGCCCCGGGATTGAGAATTCCAGAGGTAATCCCCCTCTTTGTCTGTACCCATGGGGTTGAGGGATGCCTCGTCGCCGTTGATATAGAAGAGATTTGGCTTGGTATCCTTGGCCGCTTTCCGGACGGTCACCTGCTCTTTGGCCAGCAACTGGAAGATCTCCGTTTCCGGGTTTTCCATGTCGCCGGAAATGATGGCGTGTTCCGGGCATACGTTGACGCAAGCGGGTTCCAGGCCGATGTCGATCCGGTGGGCGCAATAATTGCATTTGGCCGCCGTATGCGTTTCCGGGTCGATGTAGAGGGCGTCGTACGGGCAAGCCTGCATGCAGGATTTGCAGCCGATGCAGCGTTTATTGTCAAAATCGACGATGCCGTCTTCCCGGACAAAAAGCGCCTCTACCGGGCAAATCTCCACACAAGGCGCATCCGTGCAGTGGTTGCACCGCATGACCGAGAACAGGCGCCTGGTATGGGGAAAATTCCCCTTCTCCACCTGCTTCACCCACGTTCGGTTGACCCCCAGGGGTACCTCGTGTTCCGCTTTGCAGGCGGTGGTGCAGGCGTGGCATCCGATGCATTTGCGGTTGTCTATTACGAAACCGTACTTCATTTGATTTTAATTGTTTAATGGTCTTTTTTGGTATTAACTGGTGCTGTCCACCCCCTGCACCCCCGTGTCGTGCGACATAAAGTTGTGACCCTTAAATGCGACATAAAGTTGTGTACTTT
>CAZLEF010000145.1:0-6522 GCA_964558465.1 uncultured Lewinella sp.
GTTGGCTGAAAAGGGATTGGAAAGCTGGGCGAAAAGGCAGTGGGTGGCGGTGGAGGACGTATCCGCCAAATTTATTTGGCAGGATCCTAACCTCGAGCAAAGCGAGAGGTGAGAAAGGTGAGAGTGCTTCGGCTACGCTCAGCATGAAAGGTGAAGGAGCGAAGAAAATGGACAATCAGCATAATCTACCACGATGAAAAAAGTGGCCCTGATAACAGGCGGCAGCCGGGGAATCGGTTTGGGTATTGCCCGGCAACTGGCGAAGGAAGGATGGGACCTGGCCGTCAACGGCGTACGGCCGGCAGAAGAGGTAGCCGATGCATTGGAAGACCTGCGGGCTTTGGGTGCAACAACCGTTTATTGCCGGGGAAATATCGCGGCAGCCGGCGACCGGGCCAGGATCCTCCGGGAAACGTTGGACCATTTCGGCCGGCTCAACGCCCTGATCAACAATGCCGGGGTTGCCCCCAAAGAACGGCTGGACCTGCTCGAAACCACGGAAGAAAGCTTCGACCGGGTAATGGACATCAACCTGAAAGGCGCTTTTTTTCTGACCCAGATGGCGGCCAGGGGCATGGTCGAAGCCAAACAGCGGGAACCGGATTTTCCGGCCTGCATTATTCATATTTCCTCCATATCCGCCACGGTGGCTTCCGTCAACCGGGCGGAATATTGTATATCAAAAGCCGGTCTGAGTATGGTGACGCAGTTATTTGCCACCCGGTTGGGAGAATACGATATCCCGGTTTATGAGATCCGGCCGGGGATCATTTCAACGGACATGACCAGCGGTGTCCGGCAAAAATACGACCGGTTGATCGCCGGAGGATTAAGTGTGCAGCAGCGGTGGGGGGCGCCGGAGGACGTCGGCAAGGCAGCGGCTTCCTTGCTCAGGGGCGATTTTCCGTTTTCTACCGGGCAGGTCATTTTGGTGGATGGCGGATTGACGTTGCAGCGGTTGTAGTGGTTTGGGGTTTGGAGTTTGGGGTTTGGGGTTGTTTGGGATTGTTGGGGGTTGTTTGGATTGCTTCGCCCGCCGGAGCCTTTGGCGAAGGAGGGTTTGGGATTGTTTGGGATTGTTTGGGGTTGTTTGGGGTTGTTTGGGATTGTTTGGATTGCTTCGCCCGCCGGAGCCTTTGGCGAAGGAGGGTTTGGATTGTTTGGATTGAAAACGAAGGTTATCGATTCCTCAGTTCCTCAGTTCCTCGATTCCTCGATTCCTCACCGCCCTGCTGGCGGTTAAAAGTTCCTCAGTTCCTCCACGCCTGTGGCGCGGCACGCAGTTCCTCAGTTACGTTTTTAATAGCAGGATGCTAAAAATCATAAAAATGAATAAAAAGAAAATGTACTGGAGATGGTGCCGGGGGTTGTTCATCCTGCTGACGGTGTTGTGTTTTACGCCCTTGGTGATCCCAAAAGGGAGGTACCACCCTGAATTTTGGGGAATGCCCTATACCCTGTGGATGGGCATCCTGGTCAACCTGGCCATGGTAGCGCTGGTTTGGGTGGGGACGTTGGTACACCCCGGGCGGGAGGAGAAGGAGTTCTGACGTATGGGTTTCATTGTTTCATGGTTTCACAGTTTCATTATGATAACACCCTTTTTAATTGCCGGAGGGATCTATATGATCCTGTTGATTTTCGTTTCGATGAAAGCGAGGCGGGGAAGCAGAGATTCAGGTCAGTACCTGATGGCAGGTTCCAATCTGAGCGCCGTATTGGGTTTTTTTACCTTTGCGGCAACGCTGTTCAGCGCATTTACGATCCTTGGGATGCCGGATTTTTTCAGGACCCATGGGGTTGGATCCTGGATGTTCATCGCCATTTCAGATGCGGTAATGGTCTTCGGCATTATCTGGGTGGGATATTATTTCAGGAAAAAAATAAAATCCGAAAACTATTTCGGCATGGCAGGATTGATGCGGCAGCAGTATGGATCCCGTTTTGCCGGATACGTCATTTTTTTTGGCGCTTTTATTTTTCTGGTCCCATATGTAGCGATCCAGATCAGGGGGGTGGCTATTTTTTTTCATCAGGTTTTTCCCGAACTGGCGCCGGTATGGGTTTGGGCAACAGGGATGGTTGTGGTGATGCTGCTTTACAGCGAGACAGGCGGGTTGAAGGCCATCATATACAGCGATGTTTTGCAAGGCATCCTGTTGTTGATCGCCATTTGGATACTGGCCTGGGTTTGTATAGGGAAAATCGGCGGACTGGAAGCGATGTTCTCCAAAGTAGAGGCATCCAATCCTGCATTGTTATCTGTACCCGGCCCTAAAGGGTTGTTTGATTTCCAGTTTTTGCTCGGCTCGATGATCGGCATCATGATGCTGCCTTTTACCCAACCGCAGGTATCCATCCGGTTGGTGATCATGCGCAACCGGTTTGCAATGTATCGCATGGCCGTGGGCATTGGCTTTTTTGCCATCCTGGTAATCCTTCCCACGGTATTTCTGGGGATGTACGGCGCCGTACTGTACCCCGATGCCAGCACCTCCGAATTTTTAGGCAATACCCTGATCAACGACCAACCCCGGTTCATTGCGGCCTTCGGAATGATCGGCCTCCTGGCAGCGGCGCTTTCCACTGCTGATTCCCAGATCTTTGCACTCGGCGCGGAAATGCGTTCCCTGATGCGGGGCGACGATGCCAGGTTGTTGCGGACAACCCGTATTGCCATCGGTTTTTTTGCCGTCACTGCCCTCGTTTTTGCCCTTCTGACCAGCGATCAACTGGTCCTTCTGGCCCGGACCAGTTTCACCGGAACGTCTTTAATGGCGCCGATGATCTTCATGGGGGTGTTTCACCCCAATGCCTTGAATTTTAAAGGGTTGCCTGTCATCACTGCGGTTGCTTTGCTGGTGTTTATCTCCTCCCAGCTCGGATGGGTTCCGGTGAAAATTTTTCAAATCCGCCTGGACCTGATGTTAATCGGCCTTTTAGGACTTTATAGCGGAGGGCTTTATTTTTTTGACCGTTTCAACAAACAGACCTGAAAAGTTTAAACCAACTTGCCATGCACGTCATCGGAATTGACCTGGGCGGAACCAAGCTGGCGGGCGCGCTTTTTGACGCGGAAGGAACCCTGCAGCAGACCGTGGTACGCCAACTGGAAAAACGGGAAGGCCGTGAAGTCGGAATGCTGATCTGTGAAATGATCTCAGCGTTGCTGGAGGTTGCCGGCCGGCAAAACCTGCCGGTCAGCGGCGTCGGCATCTCGGTTCCCGGCATTGCCTATATTGAACGGGGAGAGGTTTGGGCGCCCAATATTCCGGGTTGGGACAACTACCCGCTGATCGGGGAATTGAAAGCCGGACTTAAACAACCGGGCCTGCGTCTTCTCCTGGACAGCGACCGGTCTTGTTATATCCTTGGAGAACAATGGAAAGGCGCGGCCCGTGGTTGCCGGAATGCCATCTACATGGCCGTAGGAACGGGCATCGGAGCGGGCATTCTCGCCGACGGACGGGTTTTGCAAGGCGCCGGAAACATTGCAGGAGCGATCGGATGGATGGCCCTGAGCCGGCCCTGGAAAGCGCCGTATGAATATTTTGGTTGTCATGAATACCATGCATCCGGCGCCGGCCTTGCCAGGGTTGCAAAGGTGTTGCTCGACCAGGAGGCAGAATATGCAGGCCCGATGCGCAACCTGCCTCATGAACTGACCGCAAAAGACGTTTTTGACCATTTTGACCTGAACGACCCCATCGCTGTGAAGGTCATTGAACAGGCGATTGTGTATTGGGGAATGGCGGTGGCCAACCTGGTGAGCATTTTTAATCCGGAAAAAATTATTTTTGGCGGCGGTGTTTTTGGCCCTGCGCTCCGGTTCCTGGATGAAATCCGGGATGAAGCCAAAAAATGGGCGCAACCCATCAGTATGAAACAGGTGCAACTTGAGGCCTCACAATTGGGCGGAGATGCCGGATTGGCAGGGGCGGGATTCCTCGTTTTGCAGGGGTGATGCTGGATGTTTGATGCTGGATCCACGCCATGGCGTGGTGGATACTTGATGCTGGCCACGCCTGTGGCGTGGTGGATGCTGGATGCTGGATAGGAAACGCCCTCAAATAAACAAAAAAACGAATCAACGAATAAACAAAAAATGTACAACACAAAGCTGGTTTTTGCGGCCGCCTGTCTGGGCATGTTAATATTTGGGCTTTCCCTGCTTGCCCTCGGTTCTGTTCTGCCGGGTATGGTCGCCAAGTTTGGGGTGAGCGAACTCTCGGCCGGGGCATTGACTTCCCTTTTGCCGTTTGGGATCCTGTGCGGGTCTTTGTTTTTTGGCCCGATAGCCGACCGTTACGGCTATAAGGCATTGCTGCCCGGCTGCTGTCTGCTCATTATTGCGGGGCTTGAAGGTTTAGCCTTCGGAGGGTCGTGGCCGGTCATCCAGGGGGCCGTCTTTTTAACCGGCCTCGGCGGTGGCGCTATGAACGGCGCTACCAGTTCGTTAATGGCAGATATCAGTGTTGGTGAAAAGGGGGCCAACCTCAGTTTTTTGGGCGTGTTTTACGGGTTGGGGGCTCTGGGCATGCCTGCGATCATGGCAGCCCTGTCTCCGTATTTTACCCACGAACAAATTCTGGCGGGTATCGGCGGCTTCATACTTCTGGCAACCGGCTATCTGTTGGCCATCCGCCTTCCAAAATCCAAACACCAGCAAGGCCTTCCGATCCGGGAGGGCATCCGGCTGATCCGGAACCCGGTGATGATGATATTAAGTTTTGTCCTCTTTTTCGAAAGCGGCGTGGAAGGGATCGTCAGCAATTGGACAACCAGCTTTTTGCAGTCAGAAACCGGCCTGGCCCCTAACCTTGCGCTGGTCCTCCTGACCGCGCATGTGGCGGCGCTGGCATTTATGCGGATGGTTCTGGGGTTTTTGCTCAGATTTTACCCTGCGTTCAATGTCCTTTTATTAAGTTTGTTCCTGGCATTGGCAGGCGGTTTGTTGCTGTGGCTGGGCAAGGGATTTGCGCTCAACCTGACCGCCCTGATCCTGATGGGGCTGGGTTTTGCTGGTGTTTTTCCCATCATGATGGGGCGGATCGGCGATTTCTGGGCCAAGGTTTCCGGAACGGCGTTCAGCATTGCCCTGGTGATCGCCTTGTCTGGGAATATCCTGCTTAACTACCTGATGGGTCTGCTGGCACACCATTACGGCATGGGAAAATTCCCGCTTTTGCTGATGGTTTCCATTGGGTTGCTGGGCTTGGTGGTCCTGCGTACGCGGGGGCTGTTTTCTTTTAAGAGGGTGAGAGAGTGAGAGCCTGCCTACGCTAAAGCTTCGGCGGGTGAAAGGGTGAGAGTGCTTCGGCCTCCGGACGACGAAGTCGCCTATGGCGGACGGAGTCGGCTGCTACGCTGAGCATGAGGGGTGAGATCCGACTACGCCAAGGCTTCGTCGGACGGAGGGGGTGAGCCCAACGCTGCGGTGTGGCCAAAACTTCGGCGGATAAAGTGGGTGAGAACGATTTTTTATCTGGATGAAGATACCTAAAAAAAATAAACATGTTGTTAGCAAAACAGTGGTTGAGTAATGCACGGTCCGTAATGGATGAAATTGAAAACACCCAGATGGAAAACATCCGGAAAGCGGCGATGGTCATGGCTGATTCCATCGGCGCGGGCCGGTGGGTGCATACGTTCGGGTGTGGTCATGCCACGATTCCCGTCGAGGAAATGTACCCCCGGATCGGCGGTTTTGTCGGTTTTCATCCCATTGTTGAACTTCCGCTGACGTTTTTTACCAATATCACCGGCCAGATGGGGGTACACCAGTTTGTATTCCTGGAACGGGTGGAAGGTTACGGAACGGAGATGATGAAAGGCCACAATTTTGATACGCGGGATTGTGTATGGATCTTTTCCCATTCCGGCATCAATGCCGTCAATATCGACGTGGCGCTGGAGGCCAAAAGGCTGGGCATGAAGGTCA
Organism: uncultured Lewinella sp.; assembly: GCA_964558465.1. Taxonomy (GTDB): domain Bacteria; phylum Bacteroidota; class Bacteroidia; order Chitinophagales; family Saprospiraceae; genus JACJYC01. The sequence continues at coordinate 5,942 of CAZLEF010000145.1, forward strand.
TCGCGTACGGTTCGGTGGAAGGGGCCAGGGGTAAAACCACCCGGCATTCCAGCGGCAAAACGCTTTTTGATATCGCCGACATCACCGTGGATACCTGTGCGCCTGCCGGCGATGCCGCCGTGCCGTTGGTCAACCACGTAGATAAAATAGGGCCGGTATCCACCATGGCTTTTGTCACTACGGTTTGGATGACCGTCACGACAGTCGCCGAAATCCTGGCCGGCCGCGGAGAAAAATTGTATATCCACCCCTCTCACAACGTCCCTGGCGATACCACTGCCAAAGAACGACTGGATGAGGCCCTGGCGGTGTATAAACAGCGGATTGCCGGCGTGTGACCAGATCTGGTATTGTGAATTTGTTTGATTTATTAACCACTAAGGCCACTAAGGAACACTAAGTGTCTTTTAGTGTTCTTAGTGGTAAAAAAGATAAAAGATGAAACCAACCAACCACATCGCCACATCGCTGCTGACCGCCCTATGCGTTCTGTTAGCGCCCAAATTTTCCATGTTGTTGAATGCCTCCCCCCATCTCCCCATCTCCAAGTCTCCCACTCACCAAGTCGCCCGCGGTCGGGG
>CAZLEF010000146.1:0-6270 GCA_964558465.1 uncultured Lewinella sp.
AAATGCTCCGCCTTCCGCTTAATCACCACCATCACCACCACCACCACCACCACCATCACCCCATTGGTGGCACAATCCCCAATACGAACCCACCGCAGATGAAATAAAACAATACCGCAAAATGCGGCGAAACATGCTCATCCCCAAAATATTAGGAAAATTTCAGATGTTGACCTCCAAACAAATAAACATCTTGCGGAATACCCCCGGTGTAAAAAATTGGCAACACGATTATCACGACCACGTTATCCGCAATGAAGTATCCTACTGGTTCATAAAAAATTACATTATCGAAAATCCATCAAAATGGAAAGAGGATACCTTTTACGGTCCGGGAAAAAAAGGATTGACGCAATGAGAGGGGAGGGGATTGGAATACTGGGTGGAGTAACCCTTTACCCCTGAGAACTCACCCCCAAAAAATAGATCGGCAACAGCGGCAGCCGATTTTTATCCTCGTCGGTCATCTGGTCGTAGAATTCCTGCCACAGGGCGATAAAACGCCCGAAGTCGATCAGTTCGATATGTTTGTGGGACTCGCGGGCGGTGCGTTCCGCTTCGGAGGTGAAATGGCCGGAAGTGACAAACAGCCCTACGTCGCCGGGTTTGCTCAATACCCCGATGAGTTGGCGGATATCTTCGACGGTCACCGGGTTGTCGGGCCGGTGTTTGACCTGCACTTTGATCCGGGGTTCCTGGGCGCCGAGGGGGTCGGAATAAGCGATGATGTCCACCCCACCATCTTTGCCGCGTTTTGAGACATGCGGTACGTAATAGCCCATAGTGCGCAGGAGAGCGGCTGCAAGGTCCTGAAAATCGTAGGGATTTTTGTTCCGGATAAAATCGAGGATGCCTTCCATAGCCTGTTCTTCATACTGGTTCAGGAGGGCTTTTTGTTTTTGGGCGTCGTCGAGGGGTTCGATATCCGTTTCAAGGTCGCGGCGGGCTTTTTTATGGCGAGCCTTCCACTCCCGGTATTTGGCTGTGGCGCTTTCCAGCAACATTTCCGGGCCCAGTTTCATCGCTTTTTCGCCTTCGGGCGTGAGGATCCAGACGCCGTTGTCCTTTTGGATGTACCCGGCCTTGATGCAGTCGATGGTATAAAAATGTAGGATGGATTCCCAGCGCACGTACCCCGTTTTTTCGTACCGCTCCCGCTCCCAGGAGGTAAACGGCACAATTTTCCCAACCTGGTCCACCAATTCTCTGCCCCGCATCTCGCCGCCGGCCTCCAACAGGATTTCAAAAGCGGCGAAGACGGCCTTGATGGCGGTCTGTTTGGTTGATGATGTTTTTTTTGACATGGTGTGGAGTGGATTTCGGTTTTCAAAAGTAGGTTTTTTCTGGGATTCATCGGGGCCTGCCTTTTGGGCTTTCTCAAAATTATTCATTCATTACATTACGGCCTTCGTCAAATTACTCACCAGGCTCGTTCATCCAATCTTGAATTTTCTTTAAAAAAGATATATATTTCAATAACACTGATTCTTACATCTAAACCACTCAGTCATGAACTCCAGAAAAAAACTTTTGATCCCAGTCGCTGCATTCGCTTGTTTTACTTTGGCATTCTTATTCTATTCAGGCTGCCTTTACCTGACCTGCGAAGAGATCGGTTGCGGAAAATACGGAAATTGCGAAAAGGGGATGTGCCGGTGCGACGAAGGTTGGGACGGACTGGCTTGCACCTCAGAGATCACCCCCGTCCGGATCTGTGTCAAAAAGGTGAAGGTGGTGTTGCTGCCGAAAAACCTGAACAAGGGGATCAACGGAGGCGAGACGTCCGAAAATCTGTACCCCGATTTAATACTGCGGCTCTGGAGATTGAACTCCCCCCTGGAACCGCTCCTGGACGGGTTTGATGAAAACGATTTTGGCGGCGTTTTGACCGGCCACAACCCGCTGCTCCCCGCCGAGTTTGAACTCAATTCGGGAAACGGCGGATGCCTGAGTTTCCCCACCAGGGATTACCGGCTGGCCGTTTACAATGACGAGGGGCCCGCGGGCTTTGATAGCGGAGATCCCCTCCTTGGCGGGGTCACTTTTATTCCGTATACCGAGGGCAAGGAATTCCCCAACCCTATTGTTGTGCAAAATTCAAAGGTGATCTTTGAATTGGAGGCGGAGTATGTTTTTCCGTAATGCAGGTGATTTAGAAGCGCAAAAGATACCTGTATGAAATTCTCCCGCAGATTTCCGCAGACCATTGGACCGCCAACCATCCGCGAAAATCCGCGGGAGAATATTCCAGCAATATCAGGAATTTATGAACATCATCTTCAAGGTCTCCAATGAGCCGGTTGATTCCTCACTCCTGCCGAAACAGTGACTGAAGACTGCCAACTGCAGACTGAAGACTGCCCACTTCTCCCAAATTACCGCGATATCCCCGCCTTAGCCGCACAAATATCCACCGTAGCATTAATACAAGCCAACCCATCCGTCAGTTCCGTCAAATGCGGGACCAAGACCAGGTTGCCCAGCGCAAAATTCGCCACCCGCATCAGTTCATCGATATCCGCCGTGGCAGAAACCGTTTGCAGAACGATCGGCGCAAACGCGCAGTCCAGGTCGGCTAATTTGGTGGTTCCATAATCCGGGTCCAGGCGCAGGATCAGGGACAGTTTCAGTACTTCCGCCATCAAAGGATTGGCCAGACTCCCGTCCGGATTCACCGGGTTGTTACCCGGTTTGCAATCCGCAGTCACGGTCTGATTGCCCCTTTTCAATCCTCTGATGGCGCCGCCGTCTGCAGGCATCCATTTCAAGATACATGCGGCCGATTCCACGCCGATGGTGAGGGTGGTGCTGGTGGCGCCCAGTACAAGCGGATCGGGATTGCCGTCGCCGTTTACGTCCTTGCTCAGTGCTTCCTCGATCAATGGAAGGGTGTTCTTCTGGATTTGCTGGGTGCAACTGCTTTGGTTGTTCCAGGTATCTGTTGCCGTCCAGGTGCGGTTGATCAGGCAGAGCCATTCGCAATCGCCGTTAACGGTGGCATCGGTAAAGGTAATACCCGGCGCCGGATCGCAGTTGTCGGTCGCGGTCGCCAGTCCCGTTGTGTTGGGATTGATATCGCATGCCACAATAATGTCGGCCGGGCAAACGATGACGGGCGGAATATGGTCGACCGCTTCCGGTACGACAAACGTCCGGCTTTCCATACAGCCGAGGTCGTCTGTTATAAAGATGGTATACGTGCCGGCGCAAACGCCTGTAATATCTTTGGTGGTCTGGCCTGTATTCCAAAGGTAAGAAATCGTGCCGTAGCCGCCCGTGACCGTTAAAGTGACCGAGGCGTCGCAACTTCCGGGGCAGGTGGGAGCGGTAATAGCGGCAGTGGGAACGTCTACCGGGGTATAAAAGGATTCCACTACGCCGGATGTGGTAAAGGAGGCCGGAGAGGTAGCGTCCGGGCCCAATCCCCGCTTGGCAAATCCCTTCCACAGGAGGCATTGGTTCGCCCCGCCGTTGTTGACCATGTCGGCCAGCAAAATGGCGTCGCGGGCCTGGATCAAAGTTGGGGAATTGGTTGTGAGCAGCCCAAGTCCGTCGGTAACCAGTTGCAAAATCAGGTCGTTGCCGATATTAAAGCCGTAGAAATTGATCAGATTGGCGCGGCATTCCCATAGGGCCGCGCACCAGATTTCGCCGATCTGGTGTACGGCATTTGGTGCGCCGCCCACCAGCCAGTTGGCAGTAGGGATCAAAGGATCGGCTGCAAACTGGGCCGGGTCGATGTCCGCATACGTCATCGGCGACTGGCCCATATTCGTGGAATAGGGGTACCTGCGGATGCCGAAATAATAATTGTCGGCCCAGCCCGGCGCTTCCGCCACCCAATTGAGCATGGAGTACCCTCCCATGGCGTAAGTTCCGTTGACATCGTCTCCGGGCTGAGATAAAAGCGCCAATGCATAAAAATCAGACCATCCCTCGCCCATACCCTGTGCCTGAAGGCCGGACAGGCCGCCGGCCAGTCGGTTGGAGAGGCCGTGTGTCAGTTCATGGATGGCGATCTCCTGGTCGAGCGCGGCATCGCGGTCCGGATTGGGCCCTGAGAATGTAAAAGCCCACCAGATCCCGGGCGAGCCGTCTGCGGGCGTGGCAAAGAATGAATTATCAAACCCGCTTTGCACCCTGATGCTGATGGCGTCGCCGCCCAGTCCGCCGAGCCCAAAATTGTTCGTTTGAAAGTTGCCGGCCGCCTCATCAAACCCGAGGTTGTACAGGCGGTCGTGGTACAGGTTCGCCCAATAAAACGCATTGACGACTGCCGACCGCTGGTTATCCGGGTCGGAGGGCGGAAGCGTCAAATCCAGCGGAAAATCAAAGTTTTGGGTAGCAGAAGTGGGCCTGGGCGCCTCAGGTGTTCCATCACCGTTGGTATCGATGAAGGCGTCGGCGTTGTTGCCGGTGGTCGTGGTTCCGGCAGCGGGTATCCATCCGGCCGGGGAGGCTGCTGGGTCGCCGTTGGTTTCTACCAGTTCGCGCGTAACAAAAGGGGCCTGAGTACCAAGCGGTCTGCCTGGGCCGGGTGAAAAAGGCGCCGGACTGTCGGAGGTAAATACCCGCCATTTCGGACCGGGCGCCACTTCGCTGTTGGTCAAAGAAGTCCGTTGTAACAGGGTTCCATCCGTCGCGTCCACCAGAACCTGATAAAGAAACGGACTGTTCTGCGCGCCGAGGGTAACCCGCCAAACCAGCCGCACATCCGACCGATTGATCGCCCAATAATTGAGTTGGATCCTGGGGTCTTCGGAAAAATCACCTCCTCCTTCAAAAACGGTGGTTTGGGCAGTTCCCTCCGGGCCGGAAACGATTGGCAGAACATCCGGAATCCTGACTTCGATAGTCCCGGCTGCAATTTGTAATGCCTGATTGGCTTTGATCTTCGGTTTGGTTTTGTTCACAGCATCGGCCAGCGAAGGGATAAAATCGCTCCCGCAGTTGATGATCTCTCCTTTGGAGGTCAGGTTGAATTGCATTTCACCGCCCAAAAGATCAATCCCTTTGAGTTGTTGCTGGAATATCAACCGGCGGCGCCCCGTTTTTTTGGTGACCGCATCCCTGGTGATTCGCAAATCATCCAGATCCGGATTGGAAAGGCTGAAAATTTCCGACTTCGACCGGACATAATCGAGTGCAATCCGGGTAGGTGTTTCCGCGCTGGGTTCCGTCAAAAATTGTTCAACGCTTCGCACCATTTTGGGGTTCCCGGTAAACAGGTTCCAGTCGACTGCAAGCCCGGGAAAAACAGCCTTCAGGTCTTCTCCGGCTTTTAATTGCCTTGACTGGACGTTGTCGGCGATCCTTTGGCTTTTCAGGTTGTCCATCCGGATATCAATCTCCGGGAGCGGTTGCTGGACGGATTGAGCTGCAAGGCTGAAGCTCAGGGTCAACATAAAAAACAGGATAATGAAACGGTTAAAACACCCTGATAAACAGGGTGAAAATAATGAATGCTGAAAAAATACTGCTTTCATGGTAATTTGGATTTAGCTTAGAAAAAATAGGAGGTTTTAGAAAAATGGATTCCGACCGGCATCAACCCGGATGCAAAGGAATTTTGCAAACGATTTTGATAGCGGTATTTACCTTAATCCTGGTTAAGAAGAAAAAGTTACGGAATTGAGGAAAAAAAGAAAAACTGGAAAATGCTGATAATGCCTGGACCCAGGCCCGGAGGGAAAACAATGCGGTTTCATTTTACTTTGGGGTTTTGTTGAAAAAATAGTTTAGCTTACTGCACTGCAAAGCTACGGGCATTACTTGTATTTTCCAAATTTGGTTCCGCGTAAATACCTTAAATTTGTCCAAAAGAGACCAGGTGAAGAAAAAATTCAATATATACTTCGCGCCGCCCACGCCGCGGCGTGGTGCATGGAAAATTTCCCAAAAGCGCGCCACGCCCCAGGCGTGGAATGCCGCAGGATGGATGGTTTGCCAAAAACCATCCGACGCGCGGTATAACAGGGGTTTGTTATCCACATTTGCATTACATGATGGATACTTCCCAAAAGTTGAAGGAAGTCTGGGAAATGGTGGAAGCAGGGGCGTATTTCGTCATCAACCGCCCCGCCAGTATGGAAATCCTCCTTTACCGCGACCCGCAATATCGAATTGCTGATTCAATACTTCCCGGGTTATCGCAGGGATGTGGCGGCGTTTTTGGCGGGAGGAAAAGGTAGGGAAGAGAGAATTGATTGATGCGATTCAACAAATCAACAAATCAACAAATCAACAAATCAACAAATCAACAAATCAACA
>CAZLEF010000147.1:0-5905 GCA_964558465.1 uncultured Lewinella sp.
TCCTCAGTTCCTCAGTTCCTCAGTTCCTCAGTTCCTCAGTTCCTCAGTTCCTCAGTTCCTCAGTTCCTCAGAAAACCGGCTGCAAATATAATCCGCTTTTTAATATCTGCCAACAGGGCGCTAAAAATTTCCTTACCTTTAGGGCCTTTTCTGATTGAACGCATAGCTATGAAACTGGTTTCAGAACTGGTCGCTTTATTGCAACTTGAGCAGATTGAAGACAATTTGTTCCGCGGGCAGAGCCGCAGCGTGGGTTCCAACCGGGTATTCGGCGGGCAGGTGCTGGCCCAGGGGCTGAGTGCGGCCACCATGACGGTGCCGGAAGACCGCGTGGTGCATTCCCTGCACGGGTACTTCATTTTGCCGGGGGATATGCAAAAACCCATCGTGTTTGAAGTGGATCGCATCCGCGACGGCGGCAGTTTCACCACCCGGCGGGTCAAAGCCATACAGAACGGCCGGGCTATTTTCAATATGTCGGCTTCATTTCAGACGCCCCAGGAAGGGTACGACCACCAGGTCCGGATGCCGGATGTGTCGCCGCCCGACGACCTGCCCAGTTGGGAGGGCCTGTCCAAAGAGTTTGGCGACCTGATCCCGCCCAACCTGAAACGGATCCTGGACATCGAAAGGCCCATCGAATTCCGGCCGGTGGAATTTCACAACCCCCTGGCAGATGAAAAATACGACCCCTATAAACATATCTGGATGAAAGCCCGCGGCGAAATGCCGGCCGACAAAAAATGGCATGCCTTGGTGCTGGCCTACGCCTCCGATTATAACCTGCTGACGACGGCTTTGCTGCCGCACGGCGTGGCTGCGGATTTCACCAAACTTCAGATGGCCAGTCTCGACCACGCCATGTGGTTTCACCGGGATTTCAGGGTTGACGACTGGCTGCTGTACGCCATCGACAGTCCCAGCGCTTCAGGCGCACGCGGTTTTACTCGAGGGATGATCTTTGACCGGCAGGGAAGGTTGATTGCTTCGGTGGTGCAGGAGGGGCTGATCAGGCCGGTGGTTTAGTTGGCAGTCTTCAGTTTGCAGTTGGCAGTCTCCGGGAACGGAACGCAATTCGGCTGAGGAACCAGCCGAATGACTTATGACTTACGACTAAAGACTTACAACTATGTTACTATTTAAACGTCTTCTTCGCGGCGGATCTTTTCCTTATATTGAGCTTTAAGGATCTCGTTGCGCCTTTTAACGGAAGGTTTGGCAAACTCTTTGCGGGTGCGCAGTTCGCGCATGATGCCGGCGTTTTGAAACTTGCGCTTGTAGCGTTTCAACGCTTTGTCGATGCTTTCTCCGTCTTTGATATCAATGATCAGCATAAATACCATTTGATTTTTAGCGGGGCAAAGGTACGGCTACGGTTTTAATTTTCAAAATTATTTTTCTGAAAAAGTATTCGAAAAAACTAAGCGGGGTTTTGGATGTTTGAAAAGGATGACCGTTGTCGCAGATCCATCCAAAAAAATATGGGAACTTCTGGAGACCGTACCGGACCCGGAGATTCCCGTCCTGAGTGTGGTGGACCTTGGTATTGTGCGGGCTGTTCACTGGCAGGGCAGTATTCCGGAAATCGTCATTACCCCGACCTATTCGGGTTGCCCTGCGATGAACACCATCGAGATCCATATTAAATCGGTGCTGGAAGACCACGGTTATCCCGGGGCGAGGGTCATTTCTGTACTGTCGCCGGCCTGGACCACCGACTGGATGAGCGAAGCCGGCCGCCGGAAGTTGCTCGAATACGGGATCGCCCCACCTCAAAAAGGAGAAATGGACAAACACGCCCTGTTTGCCGAGCCGCCGCAAGTGGCTTGTCCGCATTGCGGCTCGAAAAATACCCGGATGATCGCCCAGTTCGGCTCTACGGCCTGCAAGGCGATGTACCGGTGTGAAGATTGCCGGGAACCTTTCGATTATTTTAAATGCCATTAGTGCCGACGTCTCGTCGGCAGGCTCCTTTTCTCCGAGCGGAGCTCGGAGGTACAAGTGTTTTCCACATCGAGTTATCAACATTGTGGAAAAGTTTATTAACAATCACAAATATTTGATGAACAGGCAATTGGATCATTTTTCCACACCATGTGGATAACTTATGCTTTTTAGAGCCTGGTTAATCTCTAATTTAGTGGTCCTAAGTTGGTGCAACTATCGGGAAAACTTTGTGTGTTCTCCAACCGCGTTTATTTATCGCACAGGGATTACAGAAGGGGAAGATCCCACCTGAGTACAAAGCAGGATAATTAAAACAATTTTGAATAGACCTGAAGGTGATTTGACGCCTTGGGGACGGGAATGTATTGCAAAAACCATCAACTGAATATAAATTTTTTCATCATGGACCAACAAACAGAACCAATTTTAGCGGAAAACCCCAACCGGTTTGTGCTATTTCCCATTGAACACAACGATATCTGGCAATTTTACAAAAAATCCGAAGCCAATTTCTGGACAGCTGAAGAGATCGACCTTGCCCAGGATCTGACAGACTGGAATGAAAAGCTCAATGACAACGAACGGCATTTCATCAAACACGTATTGGCTTTTTTTGCTGCCAGCGACGGGATTGTGAATGAAAACCTCGCCGAGAATTTTGTGAGTGAGGTTCAGTACACCGAAGCCAAGTTCTTTTATGGTTTTCAGATCATGATGGAAAATATCCATTCCGAGACTTATTCCCTCCTGATCGACACCTATATTAAGGATGCCAAAGAAAAGGATTATCTCTTCAACGCCATTGACAACCTGGAATGTGTGAAGAAAAAGGCCGACTGGGCGCTGCGCTGGATCAAAAACAGCACCTTTGCCGAACGGCTCATCGCCTTTGCCGCGGTGGAGGGCATTTTCTTTTCCGGCTCCTTCTGTTCTATTTTCTGGTTGAAAAACCGGGGTTTGATGCCGGGCCTTTCTTTTTCCAACGAACTCATTTCACGGGACGAAGGCATGCACTGCGATTTTGCCTGCCTGCTGTACAATGACCATGTGGTCAATAAACTTTCTCCGGAAACCGTGCGAAAGATCATCACGGACGCGGTTGAGATCGAAAAGGAATTTGTGACCGACGCTATTCCGGTAAAACTGATCGGCATGAACGCCGGACTGATGCAGCAATACATCGAATTTGTCGCCGACCGCCTCCTGGTCGCCCTCAACCAGCCAAAAGTGTACCATGCAGAAAACCCCTTCTCCTGGATGGACCTGATCTCGATCCAGGGCAAAACCAATTTCTTTGAAAAGCGGGTAGGGGATTACCAGAAGTCGGGCGTAATGACCGAACGCGACAAACAGGTTTTCACCCTGAACGAAGATTTTTAGTCATCCTGATATTATTATTTACCTGATTAACCACGAATGAACCATGGAAGTAGTAAAAAGAAGCGGGAAGCGGGAAGCTGTGAGCTTTGACAAAATCACCGCCCGCGTGAAAAAACTCTGTTACGAACTCAACCCCCAATACGTCAACTATATTGAAATCTCCAAAAAGGTCATTCTCGGCCTTTATGATGGGGTTTCGACCACCGACCTGGACAACCTGGCCGCTGAAACGGCTGCTTCGATGGCTGCCATCCACCCGGATTATGCCATCCTGGCCGCCCGCATCGCGGTGTCCAACCTGCACAAGAACACCGACAAATCGTTTGCGTCCACGATCAAACAGCTGTACCATTATATCGACCCCAAAACGGGTGAAAAGGCCGGTCTGATCAGCGACGAAACGTACAAGATCGTCTGGAAAAACCGGGACACCCTGGATTCCGCGTTGATCTACGACCGGGATTACAATTTCGATTATTTTGGATTCAAAACCCTGGAACGGTCCTATTTGCTGAAAATGGACGGCCAGGTGGTGGAGCGCCCCCAGCAGTTACTGATGCGGGTAGCGGTGGGCATCCACGGGGAAGATATTGAAGCGGCGATCGAGACGTACCATCTGATGTCGGAAAAATGGTTTATCCACGCCACGCCGACGCTTTTCAACGCCGGCACCCCGAAACCGCAATTGTCGAGTTGTTTTCTGCTGAGCATGACCGACGACAGCATCGGCGGCATTTTTGAAACCCTCTCCCGTTGCGCAAGGATCTCGCAATCTGCCGGCGGGATCGGCCTGAGCATCCACAATATCCGCGCCAAAGGCAGTTATATCAAAGGCACCGGCGGCACCTCCAATGGGATTATCCCCATGCTCCGGGTGTACAACGACACGGCCCGGTATGTCGATCAGGGCGGCGGCAAAAGAAAAGGCGCATTCGCCGTTTACCTCGAACCCTGGCATGCAGACGTGCTGGATTTCCTGGAATTGAAGAAAAACCACGGCAAGGAAGAACTCCGGGCGCGCGACCTGTTTTACGCCATGTGGATACCGGACCTGTTCATGGAACGGGTGAAGGTGGACGGCGACTGGTCGCTGTTCTGTCCGAACGAAGCGCCGGGTCTTTACGACACCTACGGAGGCGAATTTGAGGCGCTGTACCACAAATATGAAAAAGAAGGCCGGGCCCGAAAGGTGGTCCGCGCACAGGAGCTCTGGTTCTCCATCCTGGAATCCCAGATCGAGACGGGTACGCCCTACCTGCTTTACAAAGACGCCGCCAACCGGAAAAGCAACCAGAAAAACCTGGGAACGATCCGGTCGAGCAACCTGTGCACCGAGATCATGGAGTATACCTCCGCCGACGAAGTGGCGGTTTGCAACCTTGCGTCCATCGCGCTCAACAAGTTTGTCAAAGAAGACAAAACGTTCGATTTCGAGCGCCTGTTTGAGATCACCCGCGTGGTGACCCGGAACCTGAACAAGGTCATCGATATCAATTATTACCCGATCGAGGAAGCCCGGCGTTCCAACCTTCGCCACCGTCCCATCGGGATCGGGGTGCAAGGCCTTGCCGACGCTTTCATTCTGATGCGCTATCCGTTTGACAGTCCGGAAGCCCGGAAGTTGAACATTGAAATATTTGAAACGATCTACTTCGCCGCGCTCACCGAATCCAACGCCCTGGCAGTAAAACACGGGCACTACGAATCCTTTAAAGGTTCGCCGGCCAGCAAAGGCGAACTGCAGTTCGACATGTGGGGCGTGCAGCCGGGCAATCGCTGGGATTGGGCAGACCTCAAAGCCAGGATCAAAAAATCAGGGCTCCGGAACAGTTTGCTGCTGGCGCCCATGCCAACCGCCTCGACCTCCCAGATCCTGGGCAACAACGAATGTTTTGAGCCTTACACTTCCAATATTTATTCCCGCCGGACCCTGAGCGGGGAGTTTATTGTGGTCAACAAACACCTGCTCGACGACCTGATCGGCCTCGGGCTCTGGAACGAAGACATGAAACATATGCTGATGGCTTCCAATGGTTCGATCCAGAACATCCAGGGAATTCCCCAGGACCTGAAGAACCTTTACAAAACCGTTTGGGAGATCAGCCAGAAAGTGATCATTGACATGGCCGCCGAACGGGGCGCGTTCATTTGCCAAAGCCAGAGCATGAACCTTTTTGTGGAAAGTCCGAACTTTGGCAAACTATCCTCCATGCATTTTTACGCGTGGGAACGAGGGTTAAAAACCGGCATGTATTACCTGAGATCAAAGGCTTCAACCGATCCGATCAAGTTCACGGTTGATCAAAAAGCCCAGAAAACGGCAAAAGCCAATCTGTTGGGCGCCCTGGAAAATACCGGCGACCCGAACAAGGATCTTTCGCTGGAAGATATGGCCTTGATGGGGAAGGCGTGCAGCATCGACGATCCGGATTGTCTGGCCTGCAGCGCGTAGATCGTCCGGCTGTCCGGCTGCAGGAGTGAACTGAGGAATTGAAGAACTGAGGAAATGCGTGCCACGCCACAGGCGCATGGGCGTCAACTTAAGTTTAACATATATAAAGATTCCAAATAACTGGAA
>CAZLEF010000148.1:0-5822 GCA_964558465.1 uncultured Lewinella sp.
GGCTCTTCTTACATTTTTATCATTCATTTTGGGGTTTTTCATATTCATCCCGATGTAAAAGACCTGGAAGGCCCCGGGCGTGTGCAGGTTGAAGGAGGATTTAAAAACCTCGTCTTCCCGAAGCTCAACAAAGCTCTTGGCGTCAATTTGGCTCATTACGTCCAGTTCTTTGGCTTTAAGAGCGGTCAGAGCGGTAGTTTGGTCTGGAATAATGATATAAATTAAAGAATCCGGTAAAGCCCGCAGACCAGGCGCCACCGGTTTAATTTTGTCCCCCCACCAATTCACTTTTCTTTTCAGGACGATCTTTTGCCCGCTTTCCCAAAGCGCGAGACTATAGGGTCCGGAGCCCAATTGGTCAGCAGGCGTCCTTCCGCCCGCAGAATTCATGAATTTTTCAGCAAAAGCTGCCAATTGCGGGGAGGCATCCACCAGGGCTGCAGCTTTTGCAGGGTCGGACCACTCCGTCATCGGTATATTTTTGAGCAGGCCGTCAGGATCGTAGATATGCGCAGGCAATACCGGGATGGTAGCCACCGCCGCTTCACCCAGGAAATACTTGGTTTTAGAGACAAAAGTGACCTCTTTCGGTTTTGAAGGATCGACGATAATATCGATAAAACTTTCCAGGGAAGAACGGCCTGAAGCGGCTTGTGCCAAACCGGGATGGAAATAGGTTTTCAGTGAAAAACTAACATCTTCTGCCGTGATCGGGCGACCGTCGTCCCAGTCGGCCTCCGGCTTGATCTCAAAGGTATAAGAAACCCCACCTGCATAAGGGCCTGAATCGATCGATTCAACAATGGCTCTTCCGGTGGCCAGCACAGGGCGCATTTCAAAGGTTTCGGGGTCAAAATCCATCAGGGACTGAAACATCTGATCAAATACCATCCGGCTGTAAGCATTGATGGAAATAACAGGGTTGAGGAAATCCGGTTCGGCAGCAAGCCGGACCCTGACAAAGTTCATACCGCTGTCTGCAACCCGATCCCCTCCGCAGCCCGGCAACCAGACCAGGCAAAAACAAAGCGATACCAGGAAGATTGATTTTTTCAGATTGGCTAATAACATTGTGACGATTGTTTGGTGTTCTCAGGCCCCGAAGTTAAAGTAATTATCCGGGATTTTTCCAACTTGGTTTTTATTATTCGGACGAAAACCGGCCGCAGGGTCTTCTATACTGCCCGCGCTCCTAATTTTCAATATCTTTCAAACGTCTTTTGAGAAACTTTTCGCGGATCACGGCTTGAACCGGCCGCTTTTCAATTTTGCTCTCCAGCCAGGAAATGATGTCCAGGTATAAAAACGGACGCCGTTCGTAAGGCATATTCTCAAGGCGCAAAAGTTTCTCTTTCAGGTGGATGAACTCGTTGCGCAACTCCGATTCCCGCATTTTTGGCGTCTTGCGAATGAACCGGAAGATCTCTTTCTGCACTTCCTGCAGATTTTCCATCTTGAGCAAAAACCGGTAAACGGATTTGACCTGGTATTCCACCAATTGGGCGTTACCCAGTTCGAAATGCGCAATGAGGTTCAGAATCCTGGCAAAACACTGTATATCCTCCCGGTAATCCGGGTTTTTCTGGTTGATGATCTTGTTGAGGAAATCAATTGCCGCACTGTTCTTACCACTCCCAAAGTAAAGGCAGGCGATCCTGTAATAGAAAATCATGATCCGGTGATTATCCCAGTTGTATTCGTCCGTCTCGATCAGCTGGATGATCTCCGGCACCAGGCCAAGGCCGTCCTCAAAGGTGCCCTCCAGGAAATGTTTTTCAATGGAATGGATATATTTGAACAAAAAATAGAGGCCTTCAATATTTTTCTCGGCCGTTATGTCAGCCACCTCCGGAAATTTTTCGAGCAACGAAAGAACCTCAACAAATTTTTGATAATGCAGGGAGTTGAAAAGGGCGCCCAGCAGGTTGTGGATCCCTTTCAGGTACATGGCCGGATTGACCTCGATCATGCTTTTCTGTTCCTGAAAAAGGTTCACCCACTTTTGCGCATACCGGTAGGTCATTGGGAAATCCTGGGTCATATGATAAAACCAGACAAAAGCCTGGCAATAGTAGACCTTCCCCCAAAAATCCAGTTGCTGGTATTGAAACCGGGGCAGGTTGGCCTGAAAAAATTCCTGCACCAGCACATAATCCTTGTAGCTTCGCACATATCCTACCTTGAGATAAAGGCCGTAAAGCTGGATCGCCAGGTTTGAAAACTCGTTGTTCCTGACCATGATCTCATTCAAGACCCGCGATTCCTCGGTCAGTTCTTCTGCTCTTCCTTCTATGCTTCTGGTGATATACTGACCTTCGATCTGTTTTTCAAACTCCACGATTTCCATTGCCTGGGAATAAAAACGGCTTTTCATGGCCCTGTTTTTGGATTTTTCCAGGATTTCCAGGCTCTGCCGGTAAAGGCCTTTATTATAAAGGATCCTGGCAAAATCGATCATTTCCCTGATCTGGATATCTTCGTTATTGGAACTGTTTAACAACCGGAGACTGATCAACAGTTGTTTATACAGGTGTGCCTTCAAATTGCTCAGCTGGGATTTTTTAATCGCAGGCAGCCGCTTCAGGATCAGGTCCTCATCGTATTCTTTGTACTTTTCCAAAATATCAAACAGTTGCAGGAACAGGATATCATCGGAATTCTGATTCCTGCGGACAAACAAGCGGAAATGCCGTTTTTCAGCCCTGCTCAATGACCGGATCAGTTGGATAAGATCGTCTGTTCGTTGTTTTGGCATTGTAAATGCTCTTTCCTTAAATTGTTGATAATCTTTGGCTTATAAATTCAGATTAAGGCTACGGACTTGTATTACTTTCCTTTTTTGATTTTAAGCCGGCTGGTTCTCATGGTAATTTTGAGGAACAAACATAATGCAATTTAAAAAACCAGCGATGGACGACAAGCGTATATTTATTTTTGACACAACACTCCGGGATGGAGAACAGGTGCCCGGATGTAAATTGAATACGGAAAAAAAGATCGAAATTGCCCTCCAGCTCGAGTATCTGGGGGTTGATGTTATTGAAGCGGGATTCCCGATTTCCAGCCCGGGCGATTTTGAGTCGGTGCAGAAAATCAGCCAGGTTTTACGGGGCCCAACCGTCTGCGGCCTGACCAGAGCCGTGGATAAAGATATAGAAGTCGCGGCAGAAGCCTTGAAATCTGCTAAAAGAGCCAGAATACATACAGGGATTGGCACTTCGGAATCCCATATTCAATTTAAATTAAAAAGCACGCAGGAGGCAATCCTCGAACGGGCAGTTGAAGCTGTGAAAAAAGCGAAATCCTATGTTGAGGATGTCGAGTTTTATGCAGAAGACGCCGGTCGCACGGATAATGTTTACCTCGCCAGGATATGCGAAGCGGTCATCAAAGCAGGCGCAACCGTACTCAATATCCCGGACACCACGGGCTACTGCCTCCCGGAGGAATACGGGGCCAAGATCCGGTTTCTGAAAGAAAATGTAACGGGTATTGAAAAGGCAATCCTTTCCACGCATTGCCACAACGACCTTGGGCTTGCCACGGCCAACTCGATAGCCGGCATCCAGAACGGCGCACGGCAGATCGAATGCACGATCAACGGGATTGGTGAAAGGGCCGGTAATACCTCTCTGGAGGAGGTCGTGATGATCATGCGCCAGCATCCTTACCTCGGGTTCAAAGACGGGATCAATACCCGTTTGCTGTACAAAACAAGCCAGATGGTTTCTGAAAGCATGGCCATGCCGGTCCAGCCCAACAAGGCCATCGTAGGCGCCAATGCCTTTGCGCATTCCTCGGGAATTCACCAGGACGGGGTGATCAAAAAAAGGGAAACCTACGAAATTATCGATCCGCTGGAAGTCGGAGTCGACCATTCCAAGATCGTACTGACCGCCAGAAGCGGCCGTGCAGCCATCGCCTATCGCGCCAAATTAATCGGACACAATCTCAGCAAGGAAGAACTGGATCTGGTGTACAAGGCCTTCCTGGTGATTGCCGATCAGAAAAAAGAAGTGAATGATGAGGACCTTTCCCAGATGATCGGAAAGGTGCTCGAAATCGTGATGTAAAAATCCGGATCAGAAAAAATGGGTAAAACACTTTTTGATAAAATTTGGGATGCGCATGTCGTGAACAGCATCCCCGGGGGAATGGATGTCCTGTATATCGACCGCCATTTCATCCACGAAGTCACCAGCCCGCAGGCGTTCGACGGACTGGCTAAGCGGGGCATCCCCGTTTTTCGCCCCAAACAAACGATTGCAACGGCCGACCATAACGTGCCTACCAGGGACCAGCATCTGCCGATCCGCGAAGAGTTGTCGCGTTTCCAGGTGCAGAAACTGACTGAAAACTGCCAAAAATTTGGCGTGGAACTTTATGGGCTCGGGCATCCTTACCAGGGGATTGTACACGTCATCGGCCCGGAACTGGGGATCACCCTTCCAGGCATGACCATTGTATGCGGCGACAGCCATACCAGCACCCACGGGGCCTTCGGCTGTATCGCCTTCGGCATCGGCACAAGCCAGGTTGAACAGGTACTTGCGTCGCAATGCCTCTTGCTGAGCAAGCCCAAAAAAATGAGGATAACCGTCGACGGCGAATTGCGCAAAGGCGTTCTTTCCAAAGATATCATTCTGTATATCATTTCGAAACTCTCTGCGGGCGGCGGAACGGGGTATTTTGTGGAATATGCAGGCTCTACCATCCGGTCCCTTTCTATGGAAGCCCGGATGACCATCTGCAATATGAGCATAGAAATGGGTTCAAGGGGAGGTTTTATCGCGCCCGATCAAATCACATTCGATTACGTTAAAGGCCGTCAATTCAGTCCGAAAGGCAATCAATTCGACCAGGCCGTCGAACAATGGCGGATGCTGTATTCGGATGAAGACGCCGTTTTTGACCTGGAATACCATTTTGATGCTGCCGACATAGAGCCCATGGTTACTTTCGGCACCAATCCGGGAATGGGCATCAAAGTCAACCAGTCGGTTCCTGCCGCCGCCGTAGGGGAAAACCCCGCCACTTTCGGTAAAGCCCTGGATTACATGGGGTTTGAATCCGGTGAGGCCATCGCCGGAAAACCGATCCAGCATGTATTCATAGGAAGTTGCACCAATTCCAGGATCGAAGACCTGAGGGTGATCGCCGGTTTCCTGAACGGGAAACAAAAAGCGCCCCATGTTACCGCAATGATCGTGCCCGGCTCCCAGCAAGTAGCCGCTCAGGCCATAAAAGAAGGCCTTGCCGATGTGTTCCGGGCGGCCGGGTTCGATTTCCGGGAACCGGGGTGTTCGGCCTGCCTGGGGATGAACGAAGACAAAATACCGAAGGGGGAATATTGCGTTTCTACGTCCAACCGGAATTTTGAAGGCCGGCAAGGCCCCGGAGCGCGGACCATTCTGGCAAGTCCGCTCACCGCAGCTGCGGCAGCCGTTGCGGGCAAGGTGGTGGATATCCGTGAAATGATGGTTTAAATTAAAAAAATTACAAAGTGGAGCAATTCACATCAATCCGGTCAAGCGCCGTCCCGTTACCTGCAGAAGATGTAGATACCGACCAGATCATCCCGGCCCGCTTTCTGAAAGCGACCACCCGCGAAGGTTTTGGCGACAACCTGTTCAGGGACTGGCGTTACCATTCCGATGGTACGCCCAAAAAAGATTTTATCCTCAACAATCCGATCTATACCGGAAAGATCCTGGTTGCCGGGAAAAATTTCGGTTGCGGTTCAAGCCGCGAACATGCCGCCTGGGCTTTGTACGATTATGGTTTTCAGGTGGTCATCAGCAGTTTTTTTGCCGATATTTTCA
>CAZLEF010000149.1:0-5243 GCA_964558465.1 uncultured Lewinella sp.
ATCGAACCAATCGAACCAATCGAACCAATCGAACCAATCGAACCAATCGAACCAACCCAATCAATTAAAATAATATTCCCGCATCAACGCTCCCTTATCCACCGGGGCCACCCCCACTTTTTCACATACCTGACCGCCCGCCATATTGGCCAGGGTTGCAATATCCTTCATATCCATGTCCAGCGCCAAGCCCAGCGCAGCCACGCTGATGACCGTGTCGCCTGCGCCGCAGACATCCGCAATTTGCCTGGGTCTGGCGGGAATAAGCTGACTTTTTCCTGCTTCGTCGATGAAGATCCCCTTGTCCGAAAGGGTGATCATGGAATACCGGTTGCCCAGCTTGTTGCGGATCTGGCCGGCGGCAGCTGAAAGGGAGGCCAGTTCCGGCAGGACGGGTTCCTGCAACTGGCTCTGGATCTCTTTCAGGTTGGGTTTGAACAAACTTACTTTTTGGTAAGCCCAGAAATTGCGGAATTTGGGATCCACAGCGGTGGGAATTCCCTTCTCCAGCGCCATATTGATCAAAGCCCGGATGATGGCGGGGGATAAAACGCCTTTATTGTAATCCTGGAAAAGCATAACGTGAACAGGAAGGCCTTCGATCAATTGCCGCACTTTGGATAAAAACAATGCCGACTCTCTTTCTGTCAGGTCATGGTTGTCTTCTTTGTCAACCCGCAGGAGATGCTGGTTTTGGGCGATGATCCGGGTTTTGGTGGTTGTGACCCGTTCCCCGGACCGAACGATAAAATCAGGGGTGATCCCGCTTTTTGGCAGCAGGTCGATGAGTTTTTCACCGTTTTCGTCCTGGCCGGTCACGCTGCAGATAAAGGGCGTTGCGCCCAGGGCCCTGACGTTCAGGGCTACGTTGGCGGCGCCGCCCAGCCGGTCCTCCTGTTGATCCATCTGAACCACAGGCACCGGGGCCTCGGGCGAGATCCGGGACACTTTTCCGGTGATGTACCGGTCGATCATCACGTCGCCGGCGATCAGAACGTTGAGCCCGTTGAAATCTTCGAAAAAATGCTTTCCAGCGCTCATTTACAGCAATTCGTGTTGTTGAATGTAATGGATAATTGCCAGGCTCGCTCCTTTATTGACATCAATAAATTCATGGGCAGCCTGCCGGGCTTTTTCATAAACAGTTTGATCCGCCAACCGGTTAAAGATCCGGATCAGTTCTTCCCGGGTTTTCACGGCAAATATCCCGCCTTTTTCCACCATCTCAACAGCTTCGCCGAATTTGGCGTACCGGGGGCCGATGATCACCGGCAGACCGAAAGCCAACGGTTCCAGTGTGTTGTGGATGCCGGCGCCAAAACCGCCGCCGATATAGGCCAGCCTGCCGTAGCGGTACAACCTGGATAACATGCCGATATTGTCGATGATCAGGCATCTGGCCGCGGTTGTACTGCAATTTTGCGCTTCAGAATAGCGGACGGAAGGAACAGACAGCATTTTTTCGACGGATTGGATCCTGTTTTCACCAACCTCGTGCGGTGCGATGATCACTTTCCAGTTGTCAGGGAGCTTGTCGTTGATGAGGTCTTGCAGCAACTTTTCATCCTCCGGCCAGGAACTGCCGACCACCAGCACCGCATGCCCCGCTGAAAACTGCTCCACTGCCGGGATTGGGCTTGCCTGGGCGGCGATCTGCGCCACCCGGTCGATCCGGGTATCCCCAGCAACCTGATAATTCCGTATGCTCAATCGTTCGAGCAACAGCGCCGATTCCCGGTTTTGAACAAAGATCTGCTCAAACCAGGGCAATATTTGCCGGTAAAAATTTCCGGTAACGCCAAAAAAAGGCTGTTTCCTGTGGAAAATTGCCGAGATCAGCAGGGTAGGGACCCCCCGTTTTGAAAGCTGTTGCAGGTAATTGAACCAGAATTCGTATTTGACAAAAAGGGCCAGGTCAGGCTGCACGAGGTCGAGAAATCGCCGGACCTTCTCCGGCGTATCCAGCGGCAGATAACAGACCTGCGCAGCAACCGGATAATCTTTTCTCAGGCGGTATCCCGACGGTGAAAAAAAGGTCAGCAAAATGGCGACATCCGGATATTGCCCGGCCAATTGCTCCATCACAGGCCGGCCCTGCTCAAATTCGCCCAGGGATGCGCAATGCAC
This sequence comes from uncultured Lewinella sp., assembly GCA_964558465.1. GTDB lineage: Bacteria > Bacteroidota > Bacteroidia > Chitinophagales > Saprospiraceae > JACJYC01. The sequence goes on from CAZLEF010000149.1 coordinate 2,128, forward strand.
CCAGACGATTTTTTTGCCGGCGGCTTTTACCCGGAAGGCTGTGAGGTCGGTCTCAACCTGTTTCCGGCCCAGCCGCCATTCCCGGGCCTTGGGATGGAAAGCGGCCGCAATTTGTATGCCGGCCCCGAACGCGCGGATGGCGAGATTATAGATGGTATGGAAAATCAAGGAGCTCAAAGGTCAGGCAGATCCCTGGTTTTAATAATAAATATCATCGGCGTTTTTGCCGGTGTAGAACGGGAGGATCCAGCCTGCCCGGATGCCGAACAGCAGGTCCACCCGTTTGGCAGGATCGGGGCCAAAGGTATCAAAATTGTACGAACGCCGGTTTTGGGTAAATCCCTGTATCAGGTCGAGCCCGACGTAAAAGTTGATCCGCCCGTCGGGGGACATCAATTGATAGCCGATAAACTGCCGGAGTGCAAAACCGTTGCTGAGGCGGTCGTAACCTTTTTTATAGTCATCCGACAACTGGGGCGCTTGCTGGATGGGGTCGTCCTGTATCCGGATCTTGTGTTGCAATAGCCCGCCGCCCACGGTAATTTTAAGTGCGGACCGGTTGTTTGCGGGTGAAACGGCGAACAATTTGCCCAGGTGTCCGCCCAGGTAAATACCGCGTTCGCGCAATTGGATATCTGCATAACTGCCTTCCTCTCCGATGATATAACCTTCCGGCGTCCTCAATCCTGCGATCACGTCTTCCTTCACCCGGCTTCCGAACATGAAACCTCCCTCGAGGCCGATGACCCAGTTGGTTTTGGCGGTCAGGTACTCCAACCCCAATCCGGGGATGAAATTGGCGCCGAAGCGGTCAGCCAGGTCGCCTGCGGGTACCTGAGCGCCGTACGAAAAATGCGCCAGCAGAACGCTCCCCTGGTTGCGGGCGCTGTTTTGCGCAGAAACCTCTGGCAAGCGCCAAAAAAGGGCAAAAATTAAATAACAAAAAATTTGCAAAATTTTCATTTAAAACTTATTTTTGTAAAAAGAACGCGCTCATGATCAGCAAAGATACGCTCTGGAAGGGCATAATCGAGGATTTGGCGGAGGATTTTCTCCTTTTCTTCTTTCCTGAATATGCTCATTTAATGGACTTTTCTCAAGGATTCGCATTTCTGGACAAAGAACTGGACGATTTTCTGCTGGCTGGGGAAAACCGGAACCGGCGTGCAGATAAACTCTTCAAGGTTTTCCTGAAAGACGGCCAGGAATCCTGGTTTTTGGTCCATGTCGAATTCCAGGGGTATTACGACCCTGATTTCCCGAAGCGGATGTTCCAGATGTTTTACCGGATTGAGGAGAAATACCGCAGAGCGTTAACCTCCGTGGTGTTATATACGGATACCAACCGTTCCGGGCATTTTAAAGAGTACAGCCAAAGTTTTATGGGGACTGAACTCATTTACCGGTTCAATACGTTTATACTGATGAATAATACTCCTGAGCAATTGGCCAATTCTGAAAATATTTTTGCAAGGGTTTTGGAAGCGGCGTGGCAGGGAATTGAGATTCCGCAGAAAAAGGGATTTGAATTGTTGAAAACCAAACTTGGGTTGATCAAAAAACTCCTTGAAAAGGGTTATCCAAAAGGGAAAGTGAAGAAATTGGTAAATTTTATTAAATATTTTAAGCAATTTGAATCCGAAAATTTTACAATTTTACTTGAAAAACAGATAAATTTGATCATTAAAAGCAAAACATCCATGGGGATTACTGAAGCCATATTGAATGAGGTAGCAGAACATGCTCGTGAAGAAGCTATTTCTGCCCGGGATTCGATAATTGTTAGAAATGCGCTAAAAGAAGGGTTTTCTATTGAACAGATCGCCAGATTGACTGACAGGTCCGAGGAAGAAATCAAAGAAATCATCGCCCGCATCCACGAGGAAAATTCCTGAAGATTTTACCTCCCAGGCAAGATGAAATCATACCTTTGGCCCCAATAAAAACCTGCACCTGTGCCAAAAGTACTGATCACCGGCGCCGCCGGATTCCTGGGTTCCCATCTTTGCGACCGTTTTATAGCCGAAGGCTACCAGGTCATCGGGATGGACAACCTCCTGACGGGCAACCTGCAAAATATCCAACATTTATTCCCGCTCAGGGAGTTTGAGTTTTATTTTCACGATATCACCAAGTTCGTCCATGTGCCGGGGCCCCTGGATTATATCCTGCATTTTGCGTCGCCCGCCAGCCCGATTGATTACCTGAAAATGCCCATCCAGACCTTGAAGGTCGGCGCTCTGGGGACCCATAACCTGCTGGGTCTGGCGCTGGCCAAAAAAGCCCGCATGCTGGTGGCTTCCACCTCGGAGGTGTACGGAGACCCACTGGTGCATCCGCAGCCGGAGTCGTATTGGGGCAATGTCAACCCCGTCGGCCCCCGGGGCGTTTACGACGAAGCCAAACGTTTCCTGGAAGCGATCACGATGGCTTACCACAATTTTCACGGCCTCGACACCCGGATTGTCCGGATCTTTAATACCTACGGCCCACGCATGCGGATCGAGGACGGACGGGTTTTGCCCGCCTTTTTTACTCAGGCTATCCGCGGCGAAGGCCTGACCGTTTTTGGCGACGGTTCCCAAACCCGGTCTTTCTGTTATGTCGACGATCTGGTGGAAGGTATTTACCGCCTGTTGCTCAGCGATTACCACCTGCCGGTCAATATCGGCAACCCAACCGAGATCACGATCATGGAGTTTGCCCGCGAGATCATGGACCTTGTCGGCAACCCAAAAGCGTATATCGACTATCGCCCCCTGCCCCTGGATGACCCCAAAGTGCGTCAGCCGGATATCACCAGGGCAAAGGAACTCCTGGGCTGGTCGCCGGTTGTTGACCGGAAGGAAGGCCTGAAACGGACCTACGAATATTTTAAAAAAGCTGTAAACGGTTGAAAATCAACCACGCGTACCGCGTGGCACGCACATCAACCACCACGCCTTGGCGTGGTGGCGTGGCACGCACATCAACCACGCCTATGGCGTGGCACGCACATCAACAAATCAACAATAACCTTTAAGTCATCGGTCCAAAGCGGACAGCCCAATATAAACGGACCTGTCCTGTCCCGGAATAGGTTGCCCTGAAAAAGCAACCAAAACATGAGACGGAAC
>CAZLEF010000150.1:0-5179 GCA_964558465.1 uncultured Lewinella sp.
GTTTGGATTGTTTGGATTGTTTGGATTGTTTGGATTGTTTGGATTGTTTGGATTGAAAACGGCACAAGACTGCCGACTGCCAACTGTGGACTGAAGACTGCGGTTCATTCCGTGCGCAGCGCCTTGATCGGGTCTTGCATAGCGGCTTTCCGGGCTGGAAAAATCCCGAATGCCAGACCGATGGTAGCGGCAACGCCGAATGCCAGGGCGATCGACCACCAGGAAACCACGGTGGGGATGCCTGCAGAGACGGAAACCGTTTTTGCGGCGCCGACCCCCAGTAAAATACCGATCACACCGCCAATCAGGCTGATAAAAACCGCCTCAAACAGGAATTGCAGGACGATATCCCGCTGGTTGGCCCCCAGCGAACGGCGCACGCCGATCTCCTTAATCCGTTCCAGGACCGAGGCCAGCATGATGTTCATGATCCCGATTCCGCCGACCAGGAGAGAGATCCCTGCGATGGCAGCCAGCACCAGGTTGAAAGTTTCCTGGGTTTTTTGTTCCTGTTCCAGGAGCAGTTCGGGCACTTCGATCTCAAAATCGATCACGTCCATATGCCGGCGTTTGAGGATCCTGGCGATCAGGTCGGCGGAAGCTTTCATAGTCGCGCTGCTTTGGACCCGGACCACGACCCGGTCGAGCTGATGGTAATTTTCATCCGCATTTGAATCCTCACCGCCGCGGTTACCCACCTTTTCCTTGGTGATCTTGGCCCGGTTTTTAAAGCGGATCAGGGAAGTGGATACCGGGACATAAATGTCATCGTTGTAATCGCGGATGCCGAGGTTTTCCAGGCTTTCTTTGGACGCTTTTCGTTTGCGCATGACGCCGATGATGGTCAGCCAGGTATTACCACATTTGATCTGTTTGCCCACCGGGTCTTCGTTGGCAAAAAAACGGGTCTGGATATTTTTGCCGATGATGCACACCGGCCGGCCGTTTTCAATATGTTCTTCATGAAAGAACTGGCCCTTTTCCAGGGACATGACGTTCAACTCAAAAAAAGCGTTGGTAACCCCCACACAGCGCGCCTTCTCCTGTTTGGCCGACTGGATCACGGTGGTGGGCAATACGATCTCCGGGCTGATCTTTTCCACATTTGGCAAGGTGCCGCTGATGGCTTCCACGTCTTCCAGACTGAGGCCGGGCGAATAAGGTTTTTTATCCTTATTGTTACCGGCAGCCGACCCGCTTTGCTGGGTTTGTTCTTCATCGTCGGCGGTTTTCACCCTGGATTCGATCACAATATTATTAGCGCCGATCAGCTTCATTTGTTCCAGGATGGACTGTTTGGCGCCCGTGCCGATGGCCAGCATGGCAATCACCGCAGCCACCCCGAAAATGATCCCCAACCCGGTGAGAAAAGACCTCAGCTTATTGGCGTTGATCGCTTCAATGGCCAGCAAAAAATTAAAAAGAACCCTTTGCATCATATCCTTGTGCATTAATCAACGATAATAAAAAAATCTCCGCCGCCGCCGCCATCCGGAGAAGCCTGGGGCACCCCTTCCATTTTTTTCCGCATTTCCAGGACATGCGCTTCACGGGCTTTGCGCTCTTCTTCCTGTTTTTTGGCGATTTCGGCTTTGATTTCGGCAGGCAGGAAACGCCAGGGGGCATTTTCACTGTTGGCGGGAATGGTCAGGAATACTTCATCACCGTCGTTCATGCCGTAATCGATGATCACATTGTTGGCGTTGCTCAGGCCGGGGATCACCTCCTGGCGGACGACTTTGCCGTTTTCTTTTTTGTAGACAAACGAAAGACTGTCCATTTGCAGGGCTTCCAGCGGGATGGAATAGACGTCCTGTATGATGTTGGTGATGATCTCGTTGCCGGTGGTCATGGCAGGCCGGAGGATGGAATCGGTACCGACGAGTTGAACGATCACCTCAAAAACCTTGGTATCGTACCCCCGGAGTTGTTCGCCGATATTGGCCACCGAAAGCACGTTGCCGGTATATTGTTTATCCGGGAAGGCATCCACCTTGATGGTCACTTCCTGGCCGACCTTGACCTTGCTGATGTCCACCTCATTGACATAAGACTTGGAGATCATATCCGTGAGGTCGGGCAACTCGGCCACGACGGGGTCCCAGGTAGAGATGCGGGAGCCGGGTTCTTTTTTTCCGTTCCAGGTACGGGCGTAGATCACCATGCCGGATTCGGGGGCGTTAATGGTAAATTCCCCGGAAAGGTTCAGATAGGTCTGGAGTTTGCCCTGGTGTTGTTTGAGCAGGGCATTGATCTCCTGCATTTTGGAGAGCGCCTGTTGCCTTTTGAGTTCGTATTTTTGGGTAAGCTGGGCAAAATCCCGTTCGGTCCGTTCCATGTCGAGTTCGGTTTGCTGGATAACGGACTGAGGTTCGTACCGGCTCTGTTCCACTTTGAGCATTTTTTCCTTGCGGGTAAAATTCAGGTTGACGAGTTGATCGCGGATATCGCGCAGTTCGATGGCCGTGTCGATTTTTGCCTGGTCGAGTTGGGTTTGGGCTTTTTCGATCTCGGTTTGGGCGTCGCGCATTTTGTTTGCGAGTTCGGTCCGGTCGAGGGTCGCCACATAGTCGCCGGCTTTCACTACTTTTCCCTCAGCGACCAGGTCGGTGATGGTGGTTTCCCAGATATCCGCCATTCGCATACCTTGCGGGGCGCGGATCTTAACCGATTTTTTGGCCTGGAGTTCGCCGGTTGCGGTAACCATGATCTCAAAAGGTCCTTTTTGGACCACCGTGGTCAGTTCTTCCACCTGGTCTTTTGCGGCAGGTTTGAACACAAAATAGCTGATACCGGCAATAACGCCGATGCCGATTAAAGCGTAGATGAGCTTTGAAAGCGCCATAAGGGCAGGGTTTTAAAGATGATCGGATGAAGGTATGGGTATGACAGGGTCATACTAGTTCGATATAATAATGCAAAGAAAGCATTTTGGTACATCATTCATAAAGACTTTAACAAAAGGAAAAAAGTTGCTTGTCAGTTGTCATTTGTAAGTGGTCAGTCGCAAGTCGTAAGTGGTCAGTGGCCGTCCAGGTAACAACTGCCAACTGCCAACTGCCGACTGCCAACTGCCGACTGCCAACTGCCAGACTGCCAACTGCCAGACTGCCAGACTGAAATCAAATTTCCGTTCCCCAATCAATTCAGTCCGGTTGCTCAACCGCAAACTCCTCACCTTACAGAATAGCAGACGGTTTAAAAACCGGTTTTGGTGTAAACGAACACGGAAAATTAATACTGAACGGTCTTTTCCTAAGGTTATGTATTACGCGAAAAAAAATATTAAAAAAGGGAAATGATTATTTGCATTGGAAGGCAAATTTTATGACCTTTGTGACCCTTGCGGAACTTTACTATCGACTTAATGAAAAGGGGGAAGCTAACGTATTCAACAACGCTTCTACGAACGCATCCGTTTTTCTTTAATCGCCTAACTTACTGATACTCTATCAATTTTATTATTTCGCCGAATTGAGTCATTGATTCGATGGCTTGACTTGTAAATTGTTGAAGTATGACCGTATTTACTTCAGTATGGGATAATTGTCTCCAGGCGATCCGGCAGCAAATTCCAGCCAGAAGCTTTCAGACCTGGTTCGAGCCCATAAGACCCGTAAAACTCGAGAACAACGCCCTGACCATTCAGGTGCCTAACCGCTTTTTTTATGAATGGTTAGAGGAACATTATGTAGATTTGTTGAAAAGAACCATCCGCCAGCAACTGGGCGACAGGGGCCGGCTGGAGTATCAGATCCTTATGCCAACCGCCAATGGAACCGGCCGTACGAACGGCGCAAAGAACAAGCCGGAACCCGATGCGCTCGGCCCCGGCATGATCGATGCGGAGCACATCAAAAATCCGTTCATCATACCCGGCATCAAGAAGATGCGGGTTGAGCCCAACCTCAATCCAAATTATACGTTCGACAATTTCATCGAGGGGGATTGCAACCGCCTCGCCCGTTCGGCCGGTATGGCCATCGCCAAAAATCCGGGAAAGACTTCCTTCAACCCGCTCGTCGTTTTCGGCGATGTCGGCCTGGGCAAAACCCACCTCGTTCAGGCGATCGGCAACGAAGTCTTGTCGCGATTCCCCAACAAGTCGGTTCTTTATGTTTCCGCCGAGGAATTTACCAACCAGATCATACAAGCCATTAAAAACAACGCCATCAACGACCTGGTCAACTATTACCAGTTGGTGGACGTACTGATGGTGGACGATATCCATTTCCTGACCAACAAGATCAAAACCCAGGAAATCTTCTTCCATATCTTTAACCAGCTCCACCAAAACGGCAGGCAGATCATCCTGTCTTCCGACCGGCCGCCCAAAGACCTCGAAGGCATGGAGGAACGCCTGATCTCGCGTTTCAAATGGGGCCTCTCCGCCGATATGCAGGCGCCCGACCTGGAGACCCGAATCGCCATCCTGGAGTCCAAAATGACCCGCGAAGGCATCGAGATCCCGACAGATGTGTCGGAATTCATTTGTTACAATGTTAAAAACAACATCCGCGAACTCGAGGGCGTGCTGATCTCCCTGATCGCGCAATCTTCCCTCAATAACCGGGAAATCGACCTCGAACTGGCCAAGGACGTGATCAAAAATTTTGTTTCCGAACTCAACCGCGAGATCACCGTCGAATACATCCAGCAACTGGTGGCCGAACACTTCGGCGTATCGGTCGACAAACTCCAGGGCAGTACCCGGAAGCGGAAGATCGTCATCGCCCGCCAATTGTCGATGTACCTGGCCAAAAACCTGACCGACAAGTCGCTCAAAACCATCGGCGAAGTCTTCGGCGGCCGTGACCACAGCACGGTGATTTACTCCATCCGCACAGTGCAGGACCTGATGCAAACGGATGCCATGATCAAAGACGCTGTTTCGGAACTGGAGAAAAAGATCCGGATGAGCCTGAATGAGAAATGAGGGAACCACTGAGGTAACCACTAAGGGCACTAAGGACACTGAGAAGCGCTGGGGAGTACTGAGGTTTTGGCGGAAGCAGGGAACCATTTCAAAATTTCCTGTGTTTGGATTTTTTAATGTGCGGAGGGTGCATTTTTGGGATATTGTTTTTATCTTTGCACCCGCAATTTTTAGTTCAGCCTTTATTTTAACCGGTGAAGTGGGTGAGTGGCTGAAACCAACAGTTTGCTAAACTGTCGTACT
>CAZLEF010000151.1:0-5116 GCA_964558465.1 uncultured Lewinella sp.
AGTCACCAAGTCACCAAGTCACCAAGTCACCAAGTCACCAAGTCACCAAGTCACCCCGTCGGTCAAAATAAAACCGCTGCCGTAAACATTGGCGATCTCAATGGCGGGGTCTTCCGAAAGGTATTTCCGGAGCCTGGAAATAAATACGTCCATACTCCTGCGGTTGAAATAATCATTACCCGACCAAAGAGAATTCAATACCTGCCGCCGGGATAACAATTTGCCTTTGTTTTCACATAACAACCTGAGCAATTGGGCCTCCCGTTCCGTCAGCACCTGTTCTTTTTCCCCCAGCATCAGTTTCTGGTTGACCGGATCGAACTGGTAGCTGCCAACCTGAAACAGGGGCGTTTCCGCATCACTTTTTCCGCGTGTCCGCCGCAGGATGGCCTTGATCCTGGCTACCAGTTCCTCTTCTTCCACCGGTTTGACGATATAATCGTCGGCCCCCAGGTTGAACCCTTTGAGTTTATCCACTTTTAACGCCCTGGCCGTCAGAAAAAGGAAAGGCGCGCCGGGGTCCATCATCCGGATTTCCCGGGCCAGCGTCAGGCCGTCCATCCCGGGCATCATAATATCCAGGATGGAGAGCTCGTAAGCCTGTTTTTTGAACAGGTGAAGCCCCTCCTTGCCGTTTTTGGCCAGACTGACTTCAAATCCCTTCATTTCCAGGTATTCCCTCAGGACGTAACCCAGGGTTTCATTGTCTTCTACCAGTAATATTCGATGCATGATTTTTTCTTTGATGGAATTATTGTTGCAATGATGGGAAAGTTTATTGTTGCTCCGCCCGCCATAGCCACCTTAGTGGCGGAGGAGGGTTTATTGTTGTTGCCAAACCCCTCCTACGCTGAAGCTTCGGCGGGCGGAGCCCAACCCCAAACCATCCCAAACCACCCCAAACTATCCCAAACCACCCCAAACTATTCCAAAACGCCAAATTAAAGCCGTTTCATCTGTCCGATTTCGCTTTTTGTCGGCTGCGCATGATTATTAATTTAAGCGAGTCGGCGCGCCCACAAACATATTAGCTATTTTTGCACCTCCAACTAAAAACGATTAATGCAATTATGATGAAGAGATTTACACCTGGATTTTGGATATTGGCGCTTTTATGCGGTTTTTTGTCGCCGGTATTGGGGCAGGAACGCAGCCAGGAAGCCTCGAAAATTGCGCGGGACTTTGTGCAAAACAACCTGGAGAAATACGGATTGATGCAGTCAGACATTGCGGGCATGGCGGTCAGCGATCAATACGAATCCAGGCACAACGGGGTCACTCATGTTTATTTTGTACAGAAGTACAGGGGTATCGAAGTGCAAAACGCCATTTACGGCGTCCATATCAAAAACGGGAAAGTAGCGTACTCCACCAGCCGGTTTATCCCGAATCTGGCGGAAAAGGTGAATGCAACCGACCCGCAATTGAATGCTTACGAATCGGTGGAACGGGCCGCGGCATACCTGGGCCTGATCATCGAGGCGCCGCTGCGTCAGGTTCAGCAAACCGATCCCTTTTCCTTCCGGTTTGAAGGCGGGAATATCGCACAGGAAAATATCCCGGTCAGCCTTCGCTTTCAACCCGACCCCAAAACCGGCGCCGTCCGGCTGGCCTGGATCGTCGGGGTTTACGAAGCCAACTCGCCCGACTATTGGAACCTGAGCATCGACGCCCTCACCGGGCAGTTGCTGGCCAAACACAACCTGACCCTTCATTGCAGTTTCCCGGCCGGAAGCGGGCACGCGCATAACCTTGCCTGCGCCCTGGACGAAGAAAAGAAAGAAAAACCCGTTCTGCCGCCGGCAACATTGCTTTCAGGCGCTACCTACAATGTATTCCCCCTGCCGTACGAAAGCCCGCTCGACGGCGATCGCCAACTGGTGGTCGATCCGGCAGATCCCATCGCCTCTCCATTCGGCTGGCATGATACCGACGGCGTCGCCGGCCCGGAATACACCATCACCCGGGGCAATAACGTCCACGCTTACCTCGACCGGGACGACACCAATGCATCGAGCGGCGACGAACCGGACGGAACCAATGCCCTGGTATTCGACTTCCCGCTGGACGTCAATGAAATACCGGATAGTTTCCAGCAAGCGGCAACCGTCCAGTTGTTTTACACCGTCAATATGATGCACGATTTTGCCTACCGGTACGGCTTTGACGAACAGGCCGGCAATTTCCAGCAGAACAATTACAGCAACGGCGGCTCCGCCAACGATTATGTACAGGCGAACGCCCAGGACGGCGCCAACCTGCTCGACGCCGACCATATCAACAATGCCAACTTTTTTACCCCTGCTGACGGCTCGCGCCCCAGGATCCAGATGTATTTATGGGAAGGCAATTCCGGCGGGCTTTTCACGGTCCTTCAACCCGAAGGCATCTCCGGTACCCGGGATGCCGGCACGGCCGTGTTCGGACCCGCCATCGGGGCCACTCCGGTTGAAGGCAAAATTGCGCCTGCATTCGATGGAAGTTCCAACGGCAGCCTGGGTTGCCAGAACATTGTGAACGTCGCAGAAGTGGCCGGCAATGTAGCCCTGGTGGACCGCGGCAATTGTTTTTTCCATGAAAAAGCCCTGAAGGCCCAGGCAGCCGGCGCAATCGCCCTGATCATTTGCAATTTTGAAGAAACCATTATCAATATGGCCGAGGTCGCCAATCTGCCGGATGTTACGATCCCCACGGTGATGCTCAAACGTTCGGATTGCATTCAAATCCTGAATGTGATCAATACCGGCGAAGATGTTCGCATCCGGCTCGCAGCGGTTGACGCAACCGGCCCTGAACACCTCGACGGCGACCTGGAAAGCGTGATCGTGGGACACGAATTCGGGCACGGCATTTCCAATCGCCTCACCGGCGGCCCTTCCCGCGCGGATTGTCTGCAGAACGAAGAGCAAATGGGCGAAGGCTGGAGCGACTTCTTCGGCATGGTCGTTACCGCCAAACCCGGCCAGAGCGGCGAAATGCCCCGCGGCGTCGGCAGTTATGTCTGGGGCGGCGGCCTGGGCACCGGGTTCCGAACCCTTCCTTACTCCACCGATATGAGCGTCAATACCAAAACCTACGATGATATCATCGGACAAGGGATACATACCCTGGGCGAAGTATGGCTCAGCGTCCTTTGGGACCTTTACTGGGAATTGGTGGAAATTTATGGTTTTGACGAAGACTTTATCCACGGCGCCGGCGGCAACAACATGGCGATCCAGCTTGTCATGGACGGCATGAAACTTCAACCATGCCTTCCGGGCCTGATTGATGGCAGAAACGCTCTCCTAGCCGCGGATTTCCTGAATTACGACGGCGCGCACGAATGCCTGATCTGGGAGGTTTTTGCCCGCAGAGGACTGGGTTGGAGCGCCGACCAGGGTTCTTCCACCAACAACGGCGATAACCGCGAAGCTTTCGACACCATGCCGGAATGCATTAAAGAACTCAAGATCACAAAGGAAGTTAACAAACCAAATATCGAAGCGGGCGATCAACTTATTTATTCCCTGATGGTCACCAACCACACGGATGAAACCCTGCAGAACGTAACCGTTACCGATGAATTTCCGCAGGGCGCCGCCTATGTGGCCGGATCGGCTTCGGCTGTCTTCCCCTTTACGGTGGATGCGGGTACGATCAGTTGGGAGATCGGCGAATTATTGCCCGACCAATTCCTGATCTTGTCTTATAAGGTCAATACGGACCCCGCGCTCCACTCACAAGGCATTTTTGCCGACGATTTTGAGACGTTCTCCGTTGACTGGTTCGCAGAAAACCTCGACAACAACACGAACCCGGAAACCGACTTCTGGCAATATTCCGATCTTTCGCCCAGGAGCGGTGATTTCAGCTGGTTTATCGATGATTCCGAAAGGGCGAACGACCAGGCCCTGGTTTATTTCAACCCAATCTCCGTAAGCGGAGACCAGCCGGTGTTGCGTTTCTGGCACCGTTACAACACAGAGCCTGTTTTTGACGGCGGAATCGTGCAAATATCTGCAAACGGTACCGATTGGTTCTCTTTGGAAGGCCGCTTACTGCGCAATAACTACCGGGGAAAGGTCAATTATTCTGCATTCGCCATTCCGAACGCTCAGGCCTTTTGGGGCAACAGCAATCAATATATCGATTCTTATATCGACCTGAGCGAATACAAGGGCCAGGATATTTATTTCCGGTTCCGTTTCGGTTCCGACGCAGAACCTGCGAATGCGATCGAAACCGGCGAAGGCTGGTATGTGGATGATGTGGAGATCATGGATATGGTGAACTACCAGACGGAAGCCTGTGTCAGCGCAACAGGGGCCCTCACCGTCTGCGCCAAACCGGCTGAGGCAGGGACCGTGGTAGAACCCAATTTTGCCAACGCCGTCAGCGAACTGGACAACCTGGACGCTGTGGTGAATATTTTCCCGAACCCCGTTAAAGAGGAATTGTTCATCAGCCTGGACGCCGGGCAAAACGGAAAAATGGAAATTTCCCTGCTGAGTGTGGACGGACGGTTGGTGACTTCACAACTGCAATCCATCAGCCAGGGGCGCCAGCGTTTCACCGTGGATGTCTCCAACCTGGCAGCGGGCTTCTATTTTGTCCGGTTAAATACCGGGAATGAAGTGGTCACGCAGAAGATTGTGATTGAATAATACCTGATTGGTAAAACGCACAGGGGCCAATTTGCCGTTAATCATTCGGCAAATCGGCCCCTGCTGTTTTAGCGGACTCCGTCCGCCGTAGCCCGCCGAAGAACATACCCGAAGCAGAATTAAGTGAAAAACTGCTGGGCGGAGCCCGCCTGCGCTCCTCGCTGCGCTCGGAGCTTCGGCGGGCGGAGGCGGAGAGGGAGGGATTCGAACCCCCGGTGCCCGTGAGGGCACACCTGATTTCGAGTCAGGCCCGTTCGACCACTCCGGCACCTCTCCAGGTTGCGCCATGTTTTGCGACGCGATTGTGGCTAACGAGACGCAAATGTAATCTTTTTTTCAATCAATCGAACCAATTGTTGATGCGTTGATGCGTTGATTTGTTGATTTGAGGAATCGAATCAATCGAATCAATCGAATCAATCGAACCAATCGAACCAATCGAACCAATCGAACCAATCGAACCAATCGAA
>CAZLEF010000152.1:0-5083 GCA_964558465.1 uncultured Lewinella sp.
ATCTCATAAACAAATCAACAAATCAACAAATCAACAAATGATTTCCTCTAGGAAGGGATTGATTCGATGGATTGACAAAGGCCAATAGAATGTTAATCTATACTAAGGATTACCTGGAATCCGTTCATTTGGCGAATTTTGTGTTCTGAAGGCTGATTTTTGACAACAATAATGGGAATCAAACCGCTTCTTCTTCACTTTTTTGATTACAAATCGTCACTTTTTCCCGAATTTGATGTTAAAGTGGTCTAATTTTTATTGTAAAATTTTGTAATACAAACACGGTAAATTACTTTTGGGACCGGCCATCTGAATTAACGCCCGCTCCGAAGGGAGTGAGAGAAATGCTGGCCTTCAGAAAAGTTCCCCTTACAGGAAAGTCTTTTACCGTGTGTAAAAGGGCTGAAGGCGCAGCCATTGTTGGCTAAATAAACACTCATGAGAAAGGAGAAATTTATTTACAACACGCAAACCTTACGCTACGAAAAAGTCGTAGAACCACTAAGTACCACTATTCTGAGAATTTTCGGCTTCTTGTGCGCCGCGGTAGTCACCGGGTTTATATTCATGCTCTTAACGCATAAATATTTTCCTTCACCGGAGTTGGCGTCTTTAAGGAATGAAAATCAACAATTACAGTCTGAATTGAGTGCTTTCGGTCAAAATTTTGAGCAGCTCAGTTCGGTTCTTCAGGAAATACAAAAGCGCGACGCCTATGCCCACCGGATGGTTTTTGGACTGGATCCGATCAACGAAGGGGTTTGGGAAGGCGGCACCGGCGGCCACGACAAGTACCAGGATCTTCGCCAGTACGAATATTCCGGGGAAAAAATGGCCCAACTGCACGAACGGGTAGACAAGCTGGCCCGGCAAATGGATCTGCAATCCCATTCTTTGGACACCATCTTGCGGATGGCCAACGAAAAAGAGACGATGCTGGCTTCCCTGCCTTCTATCAAGCCGGTACGCCTCGACAAATTGTCGCGCGGCCTGAACCTCCTTTCGGGTTTCGGCATGCGGATCCACCCGGTTTACAAGGTTCCCAAAATGCATGCAGGCATCGACTTCACAGCGCCCTCCGGCACCTCCATTCAGGCTACCGGCCAGGGTAAAGTGATCAAAGCCGAACGAGGCAGCGGTTATGGCAACCATGTGGTCATCGACCACGGATTTGGATATCAAACGTTATATGCCCACATGAGCCGCATCGATGTAAAGGTAGGCCAACAGGTCAAACGCGGGCAATCTATCGGTCTCGTAGGCAGCACCGGCACTTCCACAGCGCCGCATTGCCATTACGAAGTGATCTACAGAGGCAGCAAGATCGACCCGGTCAATTATGTAACCGACGGCCTTACGCCGGCGGAATACGAACAACTGCGCAAAGCGGCGCTATCAGCAAACCAATCAATGGACTAATGCTCCCTTTGGGGTGCGCTAAGAGAAAGCTCATTTCATGTGGCACAAAAATTATAACAAAGACCTCCGCAAAGGGGGTCTTTTTTTCTTTGCGGCAATCGCCCTGACCTGTACTGTGCTGGCCTTTTGCCGGCCGGATAACGGCGCTCATTCGCAGACGGCTATCCTGGCCGCCATGCCGGTTTCCACTTCCGTCCGGGATACGGCGCCCGCCCCTGTTGCCGACACCCTGTACACCGTCGTGGGCGTAGGCGATATGATGCTGGGCACCAACTATCCCAACGCAAGCTACCTGCCCCCCAACGGCGGCAAAGACCTGCTGGCCGACGTGCGGGACATCCTCAAAGACGCCGACGTCACCTTCGGCAACCACGAAGGAACCATCATCGACAGCGGCGGCACACCCAAATCCTGTCGCGACCCGAGTAAATGTTACGTCTTCCGTTCGCCGGAAAGTTATGCGCAGAACTTTGCGGATGCCGGTTTTGACCTGCTCAGCATTGCCAACAACCATTCCGGCGACTTCGGCCCGGAAGGCCGCAAACGCACTAAGGCAGCCCTCGACAAGGTAGGCATCCTCTACGCCGGCCTGGCGGGTACCGACGAGTACGCCGTATTCGAAAAAGACGGGGTGAAATACGGCCTTTGCGCCTTTGCGCCCAATAGCGGCACCTGTGATATCCGCAACCTGCCCTACGCCAAAAAGATCGTTGAGAAACTGGCGGGGCTTTCCGATATCGTCATCGTTTCCTTCCACGGCGGGGCCGAGGGGGCCAACGCCCAGCATGTGCCCAAACGCACGGAAAATTACCTGGGCGAAAACCGCGGCGATGTTCACGCTTTTTCCCATGCTGTCATCGACGCCGGCGCCGACATTGTCTTCGGCCACGGCCCGCATGTGACCCGCGCGGTCGAGTTGTACAAAAATCGTTTCATCGCCTACAGCATGGGCAATTTTTGCACCTACGGCCGGTTCAGCCTCAGTGGTCCGGCCGGCATTTCGCCCATTATTTCGCTGAAGATCAACCCGAAAGGGGAGTTTGTGGAAGGACAGATCACGCCTACCTACCAGCAAAAGACCCACGGCCCGAAGATCGATCCGCAAAACCGGGTGATCAAAACCATCATTGACCTGACGAAGGCGGATTTCCCGGATTCGGGGCCCGCGATCTCGGCGGATGGGCGGATGACGCGGTAGAGACTGGGTGACTTGGTGATTTGGTGATTTGGAGACTGGGTGAATGGGTGACTGGGAGATTTATCCGACTACGAATCCCGAATTTTTTGATACATGGCCAGCGCTTCCAGATATAATTTTTTAGCGGCAGCCTGATCAGTGGCGTCTTTTGCTAAATGCCCTAAAACGGGAAACGATCCGGGCATCGTGCAGGCTGTACAGGCAAAGGTTGCTTTTGCCCATGCAGCCGGGGATATTGTGGCATTTGTACAAGGACAAAACATATGAAAAATAACCGGCCATTTTTTTTTTAAGAGGGCTATCACCATTCTCAGGCTCTGCCCTTGCGGGTCAGATAAATCTCACCCCTCACACAGGTGACTGAGCGAAGTCGCATTTCGACTATGCTCAATGCGCTTTGGGTGACTGAGCGGAGTCGAAGTCACCCCTTAATCAACACCACCCGGCCTCCGCTTCCTTCCTGATCGTTTTTCAGCAAACGCAAAAAGTAGGTTCCTGCAGGATATTGCCCGAGGTGGAGGTCCAGGCGCGGAATTTCTACCGGGAACCGGGCCAGGACTTTACCGGAAAAATCAGCCAGGAAGACCTCTCTGGCGTCCCCTTCGATTTCTACGGTCAGCGGGCCGGAAGTCGGGTTGGGGAAAATGCGCAGACGGACGGGTTTTGCCGGGTCATCATCCGGTTGAGGGAAGGAAAAATCCACTACGGCTGTATCCAGGGCTGCGATGGCCTGTGGTGTGATGAAGCTTTCACAATCTGCGGAATACGCAAAATTATAAATGACGCGGGCCAGCAAGGCATTGAGTTTTTCGACTTCGTATTTGTCGGTAGTCGGTTCGATATGCGGGTTGCCGATGCCGCTGTCGTTGGTCAGGAAAGTGTAAGTCCCGTTGGTGGCCAGGGCCAGGGAACGCATCAGGTATTCCGTGCTTTTATCCGTGCCGCTGCAGGCCAGCGGGATGATGCGGATGCCCTTTTGGGCGGCCAGGCGCACAGTTTTTTCCAGGGATTCCAGGATCTCGCCGGTTTGGTGGGGCGGCGCGTCGAGGACCAGGAAGAGGAGGCGCGCGACGGCTTCATCCTGCCAGGTCAGTTCTTCCACGGCTACCCGGAGGGCTTCTTCCACCGCCTCGGGGGTATCTCCTCCCCCACCGGCGTTCTGTGCATTGATAAATCCGAGGGTTTTGTCAAGGTCCGGCGAAAAGTCGCTTTTCAGGGTCAGGTAGGCGTCGCGCACATCGCGGTAAAAGACGCTGCCGAGGTTGACCTCCAGGGTGGGCAGTGTGTCTTTCACCCGGCCGATCACGTCGCTCAGTTCGGCTTTGAGGTAGTCGATCTCATCCTGCATGGAGCCGGTGGCGTCGACCACAAAGGCGATGTCCATTTTTTTCATTTCCCGGCAGGGTTCCGGGATCCGGAAGAAGTTGATGCCTTGCTGAAAAGCGGACAAGTCGTTGATCACCACCGGGCCTTCCGCAGTTTCCACGGTCAGTTGCAGTTGGCGTTCCTGGAAAGATTCCCGGGTAAATAATCCGGCCCAAAGTTCGGCTTTGCCGGTGTTGTCGGTGCGGGCTTCCCAAACGGCAGCGCCGTCGCGGCCGGTGAGCCGAACCCGGTAATCGATGGCCGGGCTGCCGGTGGGTGTAAGCAACTGGAGGGTGTAGCGCCTGGAGGGGTACATTTGCCAGAAGTCGCGCCACCGGGCCAGGTCTTCGCCTGAAACGTCCGACCAGAGGTCCCATTTGCCAAAATCACTCACTTCGCCGGCGGTGAGGGTCCCGGGTTTGCCTTGCATCCCAGTATACCCTGCGGTCAGGCTTGCCACCTCGCCTGAAACGACCATTCCGGGCTCCGGAGAGGCGGCAACGCCTTTTGCGCGCGCTATATTGTAAAATCCGGGGGCGCCGGGCGGTTCTTCCCCTGCTCTGCTCTTTTTATCCTTTTTCCGGGTAGTTATACTTCCTGAACCTGCAATCCGCCGGGATTCGCCATATCCCACTACCACCACTTCATCCAGAGTAACATTTTCATCCATAGAAAAACGGAGGTCGGAACCGGCGCAAACCCCTTCTTTTTCAAGGGTTAAAAAGCCGGTGTAAGCAATGGTCAGGGTTATGCAGGAATCCGGGGCATTCAGGGTAAAACGGCCTTCCACATCTGTAACCGTTCCGATGGTCGTTCCTTTTACCCCAACGTTGGCGCCAATCAGGGCTTCACCCCTGGAATCGGTCACCTTGCCGGAGAAAACGAAGGACTTTGGAGCGTTTCCGATCCAGGCGGAGAAGATCCAAACGGCGCAAAGGAGCGTTGCGGTTGAAAAAAAGAATTTGAATGGCGTTGTTGAAAGGTATTTTTTGGTCATGGCACGTGTGTTTTTTATAGGGATGCAGATAATTTGGAAAATACATAAGGGATTGGTTCGATTGGTTCGATTGGTTCGATTGGTTCGATTGGTTCGATTGGTTC
>CAZLEF010000153.1:0-4505 GCA_964558465.1 uncultured Lewinella sp.
TTGGTGACTTGGTGACTTGGTGACTTGGTGACTTGGTGACTTGGTGATTTGGTGATTTGGAGGTAAAACGCGCTTTCACCCATCTCCTACTCTCCAAGTCTCCCCATCTCCCCCTCACCCAGTCACCCCATCTCCTCCGGTCTCCCTGTAGATCTGCCGGGAAAATCACCCTTTGGATGCGCCCGGATTTGCGTTGTTATAATTTTCCGTTACTTCCTGCCAATTGATCAGGTTAAAAAAGGATTGGATATAATCCGGCCTTCTATTCTGATAATTGAGGTAGTAAGCATGTTCCCATACATCGAGGCCGAGGACAGGAACACCCTGTTTTTCTGCCACATCCATCAGCGGGTTGTCCTGGTTGGGTGTGGAAGTAATGAACAGTTTGTCATTGTTGTCGACACAAAGCCAGGCCCACCCCGAACCAAAACGGGTAGCGCCTGCAGTGGCAAAAGCCTCTTTGAAAGCAGCAAATGAACCAAAGTCGCGGACGATTGCTTTGTAGATATTCATCTGGCTTCCGGGTTCGCCGCCGCCATCCGGGGTCATGATTTTCCAGAACATCGCGTGGTTATAATGACCGCCGCCGTTATTGCGCACGGCAACCGGATATTTGGAGATATTGGCCATTAATTCTTTCAGCGAAAGTTTTTCCATATCGGTACCTTCGATGGCTTTGTTGAGGTTGGCTACGTATGCGGCATGATGCTTGGTGTGGTGGATCTCCATGGTGCGCGCATCGATATGCGGCTCAAGGGCATCGTATCCGTACGGCAATTCGGGAAGTGTAAAGGCCATGATTATTATTGGTTTTGATGTGAATAAAAGGATATTATTTACTGAACAGCCCCACCGGGGGGAATGTTCAGCCGGGGTAAAGATAGGAGCAGTTCAAAATTATAGGGAGAAAATCAGGTTGAATTTTTTACCCCATTCACCTCGCCGCGGCATGGCCGGCATCAAACCCGCTTACTTCGCGGCGGGTAAACATCCACCACGCCACAGGCGTGGCCAGCATCCACCACGCCACAGGCGTGGCCAGCATCAAGCATCCAGCATCAAACATCCCTCCCAAACATAGCTGCTTCCACCAGTTCACAAATCAAATGCCCTACCAGCATATGGCATTCCTGTATCCGCGGCGTATCGACGCTTGGCATGTTCAGCATAAAATCGGCCTGGTCACGTAATTTTCCACCATCGGCGCCGGTCATAGCCACTACCTTCATCCCTGTTTTCCGGGCATCTTCGGCTGCCCGCAGGATATTGGGGGAATTTCCGGATGTGGACATGGCAAACAGGATATCGCCCGGCCGCCCCATGGCGCGCACCATCCGTGCAAAGGCTTCGTCGTACGAATAATCGTTGGCCACTGCTGTGAGAAAAGAAGTGTTCACGTGCAGGGCTTCAGCATAAAGCGGCTCCCGGTCGAAATAAAACCGGCCCGATAGTTCTGCCGCCAGATGTTGGGCGTCTGCTGCGCTGCCGCCGTTGCCGCAAAACAGGATCTTGCCATCTTTTTGCAGGCATTCTATACATTTTGTTACGACAAGTTGCAGGGTTAGCAGCAACGGTTCGTCTGACAAAACAGCTTGCTTCGCCGCAATGCTGTCCACAATGGCTTCTTTGATCCTGGAATGCATTTCCATTCTATTTCGTGAAGTAGAAAAACAAAAAGGCGATCAACGCGATGAACAGCACTTCCAGCAGATTGCCTAATTTCTGGTTTTTCACGCGCAGGTTGATCAGCGAAATGACCGCCGCAATAAAACCGCCTGCAGCGTAAAACAGGAACATATTGTAATTGGGCGCCGGCGACCAGGTGGTCTTGAACCAGGTCAGGGCCTGTAACGCCGACTGGTGTATAAGAATGCCGGCCGCCGCCAACCCGATGCCTGCAATGAGCAGTTTGATGCCTGGAATTTGTTTCCGCAGCCGGACAATACTCCGCAGGGCGCTGGTGCAAATGATCCAGAACAGCAACAAGCTGACTCCGGTTTTGGCCGCCCTTGAAAAAGAACCGGCCTCAGGGGAAAGCCGGAACGCCGCCCAATCGAGCAAAAGCAGTAACAAAGCCAGCAAAATGGCTGAAATCAGGCCGGTTTTGGCCGCAACCTGGTTATCCGATTTTGCTTGATTGATTTCCATTTATGAATTTTTCGACAAAGGTAGGGATATTTGGATTGATGCGATTGATACGATTGATACGATTGAATCGATTGATACGACTTTTAGGCTTCGAATCAACAAATCAACAATTGGTTCGATTGATACGATTGGTTCGATTTTGGAAATAATCGAATCAATCGTTCCAATCATTAAATCGAATCAATTCCTCCACGCCTGTGGCGTGGCACGCAGTTCCTCATCATCTGCAGCCATCACCGCTTCCACCATCCGTTCCCAGGAAAAATCCTTTTGCCTGGCTACCACGGCTTTTGTCATTTCTTCCTGGCGGTTGTGTTGAAAATAATCCGCCAGGGCGTCCGCAATCGCCTCCGGTTCGGGGTCCGTTACATATCCTCCCCGGTTGTGGTCCACAATTTCAGGCAAACCGCCCACATTGGTCACCAGCATGGGTACGGCAAAATGGTACGCCATCTGCGAAATACCGCTTTGCGTAGCTGAACGGTAGGTTTGTGCGACCAGATCAGCCGCCCCAAAATAGTACTTCACCTCGTCGTTCGGTATAAAATCCGGTCGGAGAATGACATTTCCTTCAAGGCCTTTTTCACGAATGAGATCCTGATAAGGCTGGGGGTCTTCGTAAAATTCTCCGGCGACGATCAGTTTGAGACCCAGGGCTTTTACCCGGTGTGTTGCCAGGGCATTCAATAAAAGATCAAGCCCTTTGTATTTGCGGATGAACCCAAAAAACAACACGTACCGGTCCTGTTCCGGCAACCCCAGGAACCGCAGCGCAGCAGAGCGGTCGACCGGCAGGCCGTAATTGTCGTATATGGGATGGGGTGCATACCGGATCGGTTTGCGTTTTGTAAACTGCCGGATCTCACTTTCCACCGACCTGGACATCACCACAAAAGCATCCGCGGCCCCGATAAAATACCGGGTAAAAAGCCGGTCGCCAGGCCGTTTTTCATGCGGGATCACATTATCGGTAATGGCTACTACTCTGGTGGAACGCCGGCCTGCGATCCGGAGGATGGTCCCCAGGCAAGGTCCGATCAATGGCAGCCAGTAACGCACGATCACCAGATCCGGATTTTCCCGCCGCAATCTGATACCGGTTGTTATCCAGTTAAAGGGGTTGATGGAGTGGATCAGCGTTTCGATCTGCAGACCGGCCGGAGCAGGGTCATTGGTGAACTGGGTTTTGCCCGGAAATAAAAATGAAGGATACAAAAACCGGAAGGAAAAAATTTTCACTTCGTGGCCCTGCCCGAGCAAGGCGTAAGCCAGCCGCTCCGACGAAGAGGCGATGCCCCCCCTCAAAGGGTGAGCCGGCGACAACAAAACGATCTTAGCCATCGAGGCGCTTTTCGATCAGGTAATTGTTCCGGTCGGGAGCGCTGCGCACGATCAGTTCGGCCAGAAAACCTGTCATGAATAATACCGTGCCCAATACCATGCAGGTAAGTGAAATATAAAAATAAGGATTGTTGGCCACCAGGATGGCCGGCATTCCTTTGCTCAGATGAACCAATTTGCTGATCCCGATATAGGCAGCTGAAAAAAGACCGATCACAAAGATGAGGGTGCCCAGCGTGCCAAACAGGTGCATGGGCCGCCGACCGAACCGGCCGACAAAAGTAATGGATAATAAATCGAGAAAACCGGTGACGAGGCGCTGCCAGCCATACTTGCTCACGCCAAATTTCCTGGCCCGGTGTTCTACCACTTTTTCACCGATCTTCTGGAAACCCGCCCATTTGGCCAGCAAAGGAATATAACGGTGCATCTCACCGTAGACCTCGATGCTTTTGACAACGGCGCCCCGGTAACTTTTGAGCCCGCAGTTGAAATCGTGTAACCGGATCCCGCTGATCCGCCGGACGACCGCGTTAAAAAACCTGGAAGGCAGCGTTTTGGAAATGGGGTCGTGGCGCTTTTTTTTCCAGCCTGAAACCAGGTCGTATCCTTCTTCCCGGATCATTTTATACAACCCGGGGATCTCGTCGGGGCTGTCCTGCAAATCTGCGTCCATGGTAATCACCACCTGCCCCCTTGCCGCCTGGAAACCAATGTTCAGGGCCGCGGATTTGCCGTAATTGCGCCTGAATTTGATCCCTTTGATATGGGTGTTGTTCCTGCTCAGGGTTTCGATCACTGACCAACTGCCGTCTTTGCTGCCGTCATCCACAAAAATGATCTCATAGGAGAGTTCCTCCTTTTCCACTACCCGCCGGATCCATCCCTCGAGTTCAGGCAAAGATTCTTCTTCATTCAGTAAAGGAACAATTATTGAAAGGTCGATCTCCATCATTGATTTAGCGGCCTCTCACCCCTCTCACCCCTCTCACCCCTCTCACCCCTCTCACCTCTCT
>CAZLEF010000154.1:0-4452 GCA_964558465.1 uncultured Lewinella sp.
TTTGGAGTTGTTTGGAGTTGTTTGGAGTTGTTTGGAGTTGTTTGGAGTTGTTTGGGGTTTGGGGTTCTCGATTCCTCAGTTCCTCGATTCCTCGATTCCCAAGTTTTGAGTTTTGGTAATGCAAAGATCGGGGTTTTGGAATAAATTTCTTTTATTTGTGTTTATATTAGAAAATAAATCTATAAATATGATAAAAAATAGAATAAAAACACGGAATCCGTTTAATTTTGCTCTTTTAGAAGAAAAAAAATCTGCCTGATGATCCAATTGGACGACACGGATAAAGCCATACTGCGTTTACTGCAGAAAGATGGCAAGTACACCAATAAAGAAATTGCGGCGCGGTTGCAACTGACGACGACCCCTGTTTTTGAACGCATCAAACGGCTGGAGCGGGAGGGTATCATCCGGAAATACGTGGCATTGGCCGACCGGAAGAAGATCGGTCTGGGGTTGGTTTCCTATTGCAATGTTTCGTTGAAGGAACACGCTACGGAATACCTGGCCCGGTTTGAGAAGGACGTGCAATCCCTCAGGGAGGTGGTGGAATGTTACCATATTGCCGGTATGTTCGACTACCTGCTGAAGGTGGTGGTGAAAGACATGGATACCTACCAGCAGTTTGTATCGAAAAAACTGGCGGCCATTGAGAATATTGGAAGGGTGCAGAGTTCGTTTGTAATGACGGAGGTCAGGAACTCGACTTATCTGGAATTGGATTGATTTTTACCGTTGCGTGTACTAAAAGGTGTACCGGCTAACAGGTCATTTTTCAGGTTTTTCCCAAAAAAATCCCTTTCAGGCCGGGAAAAATGGGATCAAGTCCCCATATTAGCCCAAAATACAGCAAATGGCCCGCCCAAAAACATCTCCTGACATCAACATCAATCTCAATGTTCGCGGATTGAAACCATCGGCCACCCTGGCCATCAACGAGCGCATGCGGGCAATGATCCGGGAGGGGAAGACGGTTTTCAGGCTGGGGTTCGGCCAATCGCCGTTTCCGGTACCTGCGCCGGTGGTCAAGGCCCTTCAGGACCATGCCGGCGAAAAAGACTACCTTGATGTGAAAGGCCTGTTGCCCTTGCGGGAGGCCATTGCCGGTTACTGGAAAAGAAAACAGCAACTCGATTTCAGCCCCGAACATATTTTGATCGGGCCGGGGTCCAAGGAACTGCTTTTTCTGCTGCAGTTGGTGTATTACGGCGATTTGGTCATTCCTACCCCGAGCTGGGTATCTTATGCGCCGCAGGCCCAAATCATCGGCCGCCGGGTGGATTGGCTGCCCGCACCTGCAGAAAACGACTGGCGGATGAGCCCGGATATCCTCGACCGGCATTGCAGTGAAGACCCCGGCAAACCCCGGATTGTCATGCTCAACTATCCGGCCAACCCAACGGGTTCGACCTACCCTACCGAGCGGCTGAAACTGCTGGCAGAAGTAGCCAGGCGGCATAAACTCATCCTGCTCAGCGACGAGATCTACGGCGACCTGCACCACACGGGGCAGCACATTTCCGTCGCCAGGTATTACCCTGAAGGCACCATCATCAGCAGCGGCCTTTCCAAATGGTGCGGCGCAGGCGGATGGCGGTTGGGCGCCTTTGCCTTTCCCAAAGGACTGGACTGGCTGATGAACGCCATGGCCGTCGTGGCCAGCGAAACCTTTACCGCAACCAGCGCCCCCATTCAATATGCAGCAGTGGCCGCGTTTTCGGAAAACCCCGAAATCGAAAACTACCTGAAAAATGCCCGAAGGATACTCCGGTTGTTTGGGAATTCCCTGCACAAAAAACTGGCCGAAATGGGTGTTTCGGCGCCTAAACCCCAGGGCGGCTTTTATCTTTTCCCCAACTTTGAGGCATACCGGGATCCGCTGGCAAGGCGCGGCATCCGGACCAGCCAGGACCTCTGTGAACAATTGCTGCGCGATACCGGCATTGCCTTGTTACCCGCCGCCGATTTCGGGTGCCCGCCTTCCGTTCTTTGCGCCCGGTTGTCTTATGTCGATTTTGACGGAAAACAGGCCCTGGCCCTGGCCGGGGAGAACTACCCGGATCAACCCCTGGATGAAGACTATCTGCAAAAAACGGCCGGGAAAATGCTGGAGGCCGCCGGCATATTGAAAAAATGGCTGGCTGAAAAATAAAAGCGCAAAAGGATTAACGCGAATGCATACCATTTCATTAATTCTCAGTGGTTTTTATTTAACATTTATTTGTATCTTTGAATCCGGTACCTAAAAAACCATCATCATGGCCCAAGACCGCGGTTTCGACCTTTCACAGGAGCCGGGTAATTATCAACCCGGACAAGGGAAAAATTATGTACTGGCCATCGGCATCGACAATTACAAGGAATGGCCGAAGCTGTACAATGCCGTCAAGGACGCACGGGATTTTGTGGAAGTACTGCTGAGGCAATACCAGTTTGACCTGAGCAACGTCCATACCTTGTTCGACGAGGAGGCTACCGAATCCAATATCTATGAAAAGGTCCGGGAGATCAAAAAAACAATCAGCCCGCACGACAACCTGCTGATCTATTATTCCGGTCATGGTTATTACGACCAGGATTTTGACGAAGGTTCCTGGGTGCCGGTCGACGCGCAGCCCGGCACAGAAGCCCGGTATATTTCCAACGCCAATATCATCCGCCGGGTAAACGCCATCGGCTGCCAGCACTTGTTGATGGTGGTGGATTCCTGTTTCTCAGGTTCGCTTGTGGTGCGCAAACGCAACGCCGTGATCGACGAACGTTTCAAGTCGAGACGCATCCTGGCTTCAGGGCGCCTTGAAAGCGTCAACGACGGTTCGCCTGGAAAAAACAGCCCTTTCGCCGAAGGCGTGCTCACTTATCTGCGCAAGAACACACAGCCGGCTGTCAATACCACCAGCCTGATCCAATATGTAAAAGATTTTGTGGCCGGCAAATCCAACCAATCGCCTGTTGAAGGCCGGATCAACAACTCCGATGACGAAGGCGGCGAATTTGTATTCCGCCTTCGCCGCTCGGAAGCCGAATTATGGGCGGAGGTCAGGGAAAAAGATACACTGGAAGCCTACAACGACTACCTGGCCGCATTCCAGGACGGCCAATTTGCCGCTCAGGCCCGAAACAGGCTCCTCGCCCTTCGGGAAGAGGAAACCTGGCAAAACGCACTCAATAACCAGACCGAGTCGGCCTTCGAAAATTACATCGCCAAATATGCCGGAACCGGGCGCCACCTGGATGAAGCCCGCCAAAATCTCGATGCCCTGAAGGCGCAGCGGCTGGCCCAGCAAAAGGCCAGGGAAGAAATGGCCCGGGAGGAAAACAAGCGCGAAAATATGAAACAGCAATATGGCGCGTTTGTAAAAAAAGCGGAAGACCTGTTTCAGAAAAAAGAACTGGCCCTTGCCCGCGACCAATACCGGGAGGCTTTGCGGCATTACCTCCCCGGGTTTGCCCCCAACCAGGAGTACCTTGAAGATCAGATCAACCTTTGTTCTACCAGCATCTCGTTCCTGGAATACCACGATCAGGGCATCAAAGCCATGCGGCAGGGCAATTACCGGCTGGCCATCCCCTACTTCGAAGAAGCCCTGACCCTGAATGAAAATCCAAAAGTGGAAAGCTTGCTTCGGGAATGCAAGATGCATGTACAACGCCAAGGAGCCTCGGCGCCGCCCCCGATCGCGCCGCCACCCGTCCAACCCCGACCCGCTCAAACCACCCGGAATCTGAATACCCCGGCTGTGGTCCAAAGGCAACAAAAAAAAGGCGGCGGCGGATGGTTGACAGCCGTTCTTGTATTAGGGGTCCTGGGCATTATCGGCGTGGTGGGTTACCTGGCGAGTGAGGGTAATTCATCCGGCGGCGATTCCTATACGCCTGTTTATGAAGACCCCGGGACAACCGAGCCGGAATATCCCGACCCTGGCACTGAAGATCCCGGCAGCTTTTCGACGCCCGACCCAACTACCGAAAACTTCAACCTGATCCAGGGGCAATGGTACCTTACCAATATTACCGTTGAGGGATATCCTGTATCCAATTATTCCCCTGAATTGGCCGCTTTGATCGGCGGATCTTATTACTTCCAGCAAGACGGCGTTGTCACCATCAGCAACCTTTACGGTACCGTAAATTCGTCCTATCTGATCGATGGTTATAGTTTCACCATCAGAACGCTCGACGTGGTCTCTTACGGCACGATCACTTCTTTGAACGAGTACAACTTGTCTATAGATTTTCCATTTGACTTTGGCGGCGTTACCTTCCAGGCCAAATGGGATTTTTCAAGGTAGGAGCTTTGTAGGCCGGTCATTTGTTGATGTGCGTGCCACGCCATAGGTTGATTTGTTGATTTGTTGATTTGTTGATTTGTTGATTTGTTGATTTGAGGGGCGCCGTTCTAATCGTATCAATCGTATCAATCGTATCAATCGTATCAATCGTATCAATCGTATC
>CAZLEF010000155.1:0-4086 GCA_964558465.1 uncultured Lewinella sp.
GGTTCGATTGATTCGATTGGTTCGATTGGTTCGATTGATTCGATTGATCCGATTGATCCGATTGGAAAGGCGCCCCTCGAATCAACAAATCAACGCATCAACAAATCAACAAATCGGTTCAATAGAGGTTATCGCAAAATAAAGCCGTCCCTGAACGGGTCCGCGGGGTCGATCAGGAAGCTGTGTTCGCCGGTAATATAAGCGGTCCCTTCCACCTCGGGGATGACGGCACGGAACGGGCCATAATCTGTTTCCCTTACCACTGATCCGCGGAATACGCTGCCGGTAATGCTTTCAATGCTCATTTTCTGCCCGGCGCGGATTTCATTTCTGACATGGTGGATCGCCATGCGGCCGGAGACCCCCGATCCTGTCGGACTGCGGTCCACTTCTCCTTCCGCAAAAATGCAGACGTTCCGGCTGTCAATCCCGGGTGTGAGGGCGTCGCCTGTAAAAATCGTCCCGTATAAAAAACTGAGATCGGCTTCGAAAGGATGGCGCATATCCGGGTTGTTGGCCATGACAGCGCGTTTGATCGCCATGCCCAGGTGGATCAGTTGGCGGTAATTTTCCGGGGTAAGCGCCAGGTTGAGCAGCCGGGCATCCACATAAGCGTAAAAAGCGCCGCCGTATGCCAGATCATACCGGATATTCCCGTATTCCGGAAGATAAACGGTTTGGTCCAGGGCGACCACAAAAGATGGTACACCATGGAAACGCACCCCCTGTACTTTTCCGTTTTTAACCTGCACATAGGCGTCGATCCGGCCGCACGGGGCGTCGATCTTTATCCGGGTTTCGGGTTCTTTTCTTTTTACCCACCCCATTTCGGCAGCCAGACCGGAGATCGCAATAATGGCGTGCCCGCACATCGTACTATAACCTTCGTTGTGCATGAATAGGATACCGAAATCACCGCCTTCGTCGTTGGGCGGCACGAGCAGGCATCCGTACATATCGGCATGCCCGCGGGGTTCGAACATCAGGGCGCGCCGCAGGTGGTCGTAATGGTCGCGGAGGTCCCGGCGGTATTCCAATACAGATCCACCCTTCAGCGCCGGAAAACCCTCTACAATTACCCTTAAAGGCTCTCCCCCCGTGTGCATATCGATGGTCCGGATCTTCAGCCACCCCTCCGGAACGGGATACCGGGTGGGTTTTCCTTTCAAAAATGCGCTCATTTCTATGACCTTTTTGAATAAAAATAATTGGCTGCCGCCAGATCTTCGGACGCATGGCCTACGGATTTGAACAAAGTGATCGCCTGATCGGATGTCCGGCCGGTTTTTGTGGCGCTGCACAACTCTGCCAATTCGGCTTTTATCCCGGCACGGTCCAGTATCCCGGTGGCGATGGGGATCGCCAGGTCGCCGGTTTCAACCAGTGCACCCTGATAAGTATCCACATAGATTTCCGACTTCAAAATGGTTTCATCATCTGCCTCGCGTGTGGTTTTTTTGTAGGATCCCACCAGGTCGATATGTTGCCCCGGGTGGAGGAACCTGCCCAGAACCAGCGGTGCAGGGCTCAGGGTAGCGCAGGAAATGATATCCGCTTTTTTTGCTGCGGCTTCGATATCCGGCGCGGGCGCAACTTTAAAGGGTTGATTCTGCAACTGATCGCAAACCGCCTGCACTGCTTCGGGGCGCCGTCCCCACACATAAACGGTTTCGAGGGGCCTGACAGCAGCGTGCGCCCGGATCAGGCTGGGCGCCAGCGCGCCGGTCCCGATCATGAGTAGGGTGCGGCTATCCGGTCTGGAAAGAAAACCGGATGCGAGGGCAGAAGCAGCAGCGGTGCGGGTGACCGTCAGGCTTTTTCCTTCCAGAATGGCCTTCAATTCGCCGGTGCGACCGTCCAGTAGTACATAAATCGCCTGGACGGCGGGTAGTTTATACCGCAAGTTATCCGGGAAAACGGTTGCGATTTTTACGCCCAGGCGTTCTCCGGCCTGCCATGCGGGCATCAACAGCAAGGTGGCGTCATTTCCGCCGGCGGGGTCTTCAATGTCATGATGATGCCGGAGGGGTGTTGTGATATGGGCGCGAAAGGCATTCCGCAGGGTTTCGACCAGTTCCCCGAAGTCGGCTTGTCCGTATATCTGGTCGGCGGGGATGAATAATGGTTCCGGCATGGGTTCGACAATTTTAATTCTCCGGTTGCCAATTTAGGTATTTCTGTTCTGATCATAAATGAGAAACCGGCCGGCAAAGGTAATCTGGAAGTCTTTTTCCGAAATTCCTTTTATTTGTACTTCCGTCGAAGTAAAAAACGTTATGGAATCCTAAACCGGAAAGAAATGATGCAGCGCGCTTCTCCATTTAACCGAGCCAAGATCAGATCAAAAGACATGATCCAAACGATGAAGACCATTTATACCCCCCGGCTTCAATTGATCTCTTGTTCAAAAGAAATTTTTGAAGCGATTTTCCAGGGAGATGAAAACCTGGCCAGGCGCCTGAATATCCAGGTTTCGGGCAATTGGTCGGAATTTGGCCTGGAACCCATCCGTTTTGGTTACAAAGCCCTGGAAAACGACCCGTCGCTTGCAGGATGGTGGACCCACCTGGTTGTTCATTCCACCGAAAACCGGCTCATCGGCACCTGCGGATATAAAGGGAAACCCGATGCGGCAGGCCTGGTTGAAATCGGTTACGAAATTATGGAAGCCTATCGAAACAAAGGATATGCTACCGAACTTGCCCAAGGCCTGGTCAAAAATGCGTTTTCCAATCCTGCCGTTAAAACCGTGCAGGCGCATACCCTGGCGGAGGAAAATGCTTCTGCGAAAGTGCTCCGGAAGTGCGGATTCAATTTTATAAAGGAATATGTCGACCCGGAAGACGGCCCCATCAGGCAATGGCGCCTTGAAAGAACGGTGTTTGAAAAGCGTTGAAACCCATGCATTTTTTCAAAAAGATCGTCCTCTCAGCAGTTTCTTTTACCTTTTTCCTTTTCCTGGGCGAGCTGGCCCTCCGGTGGGTCGCACCCCTGGAACAAGCCAATCACCACAAACTTTTTTGTGAATACGATTCGCTGCTGGGCTGGCGAAAAATACCAGGTTTTGAGGGTTTGCACCAAACGCCTGAGTACGAAACCCGGGAAACCTTTAACAGCAAAGGCCTTCGCGGCCCTGAATACGATTACCGCAAAGACAGCGCCGAATTCAGGATACTGGCTCTGGGCGACTCTTACGCCGAAGGGTATACCGTGACTTTTGACGAGCTGTTTTCGGAAGTGTTGGAAAGGAGGCTGTTATCAAAAACGGAACCCGGCAAGCCGGTTGAGGTGATCAATGCAGGTACAGGCGGGTACGCCACCGATCAGGAACTGTTGTTTTACGGATCGGAAGGCCGTTTATACCACCCCGACCTGGTTGTACTGGTTTTTTGCATCAACGATGTGTGGTTTAACGGGCAGGACAAATACTGGCGGGGGGCCAAGCCGGTTTTCCGGGTAAAAAACGGCGGACTTTCCCTGGAGAATGTGCCCGTCCCGAAGCCCGACCAAAAATGGAAGGCCTGGCTGCTGGAACACTCCCAGATCGCCAGGCGGCTTAAAATCATCAAAGACAAGGCTGTCCTTTCACGGGCCGGCGAAAAACTGCCGGAAGATTACCGGGTTTATGCCGGCGTCTATACCCCGGAGATGGAGGCTGCCTGGCGCATTACAGCCCTCCTGATCCGGGAGTTGAAACGTCAGGTAGAAGCAGACGGCGCCCGCCTGCTGGTATGTTTTGTGCCGGAACAGGAAATGGTATATCCCGAAAGGTGGGAAATTTTTAAAAACAACTTCGGCATCACCGACGAAACGCACGACCGTTTCAAACCTGCCGGCCTGTTGCAAAAAATTTGTTCGGAAGCGGGGGTGGATTTTCTGGACCCCACTGTCGCTTTTCAAACAGCAACCAGGGTGCGGCAAGATTCAATCCAACAACTTTTTTATCCCAAAGACAGCCATTGGAATGCAGCGGGCCACCGGTTGATTGGGGAATTGCTGGCGGACTGGATAACGGTAACCACTGAGGGCACTAAGGACCCCCGTTAATAATAAGTTCCCGATATTGAGATAAGTCCACAGTCCGCA
>CAZLEF010000156.1:0-4002 GCA_964558465.1 uncultured Lewinella sp.
GAGTCTGAAAATGGGGCTCAATCCTTGTTGAATGAGGAATCGAGGAACTGAGGAACTGAGGAACTGAGGAACTGAGGAACTGAGGAATCGAGGAATCGAGGAAGTGTGTGCGCGTGGAGGAATCGAGGAATTTTAACCGCCACGCCGCGGCGTGGGGTGGTCGAGGAATCGATATTGTGCTGATTATAAGAGGCAACCGGGTGAAAATATTCGACCCCTCCAGGGTCGGATCGAAACCTTAATTTACCCATCGGTTTCACCGATGGCTATTCTTTTAACTACAGAATATTTTACTCCGGGGAAACTTTTTTCGTGCCTTCGTATAATTCGTATTTCTGGAACTTGCAGGCCAGCGGTCCATTGAACAGGTTGATCTTGCGCGAAGGCCGCAGGCCGATATTTTTCAGCGCTTCCATATTGGACGAGATGATCCAGGCCTCATAGTTGGAGAAGGCCTGCTTCAGCCGGTCGCCGATCGACTTGTAAAGTTCGTTGATCCGGCCGGTGACCAGGCGTTCTTCATACGGCGGATTAAAAACGGCCACTCCCGGGCCAGGCGGCGGCATCAAGGTTTCAAATCTGGCTCGTTCCAAAACCACGTACTTTTCCAGGCCGGCTGCAAAAATATTTTTTTCCGCAGTGTGGAGCGCCCTGGGGTCCTGGTCGAAACCCAGGATCGGAAATGCCGGTATCCGGACGGCGTTATCGGCCTCATCCCGGACTTTTTCCCAGAGTTTGCGGTCGTAATTGGGCAGGGTTTGAAAACCAAAACTGCGCCGTCGGTTCAAGGGTGGAATATTGGCGGCGATCATAGCGGCTTCGATCAGGATGGTCCCCGAACCGCACATCGGATCGATGAAGGTCCTTTCCCCGGTCCAACCCGTCAACAAGACCATTCCGGCTGCCAGGACTTCATTGATCGGCGCTTCCCGGGTCCCCATCCGGTAACTGCGGCGATGAAGGCTTTCCCCCGAGCTGTCGATGGAAACGGAACAGGAGGTTTCGTAAATATGGAGGTTGATCCGGAGGTCGGGATTATCTGTGTCTACGCTGGGCCGCAACCCGGTTTTATCCCGGAATTGGTCTGCAATGGCGTCCTTGGCTTTCAGGCCCGCATAATGGGAATGGCGGAAAACGGAGGAGTTGACCGTGGTGTCGATGGCAAACGTTTTGTTGGGGTCGATCCATTCCGACCAGTCAATTGAACGGATGCCGTTGTATAATTTAAGGTCGTTGGCGGCTTCGAACTGAAAAAGCGGAACCAGAAAACGGAGGGCGGTACGGCAGCGGTAATTGGCTTTGTAAAGCAGTTCTTTATTGCCGGTAAACCTGACCAGCCGGGGTTCGGTCTCCACCTGGCCGGCCCCCAGGGTTTTTAATTCTGCGGCTAACAATTCCTCCAGGCCGGCAAAGGTCTTGGCTAAAAATTCCATTTATTCAAAGGTAAATCTTCAAATCCTCAAATCCTCGCATCCTCAAATCCTCAAATCCTCAAATCCTCGCATCCTCGCATCCTCACTTCCTCAACCCCTCCCCCTTACAAGCTTCATCCGGTTTGCTTCCGCATACAGAACATTCCCCGATTTCGTTTTTAAGCATGGGATTGTTGCTGGCACAGGTGCCTCGAAACTCCTGGCCGGTAAAAACATGCCGGACGTTGATCAACAGGAAAGAGATCCCGAAAACCCCGAAAACAATCGCCAATACATATAAAAACTCCATAAAAGGTTTTTTTGACGGTCAAATTCTAAATGGACAACGTCCGGCAAGTAAGAATAGTTTATTTTTGCATCCGGATTCGGTTGTTCCGGCAAAAGTACGGATTGCGGTCCAGGAATTTACCAGGAAATCAAAAAATGATGCAGGCCAAACTGGATGCTTTTGCCCGTTTGTTGGGGATTATGGATGAATTGCGGGAAAAATGCCCCTGGGACAGGAAACAAACCCTTGAAAGTTTGCGCAACCTGACCATCGAAGAAACGTATGAGCTGG
Source organism: uncultured Lewinella sp. (assembly GCA_964558465.1). Taxonomy (GTDB): domain Bacteria; phylum Bacteroidota; class Bacteroidia; order Chitinophagales; family Saprospiraceae; genus JACJYC01. The sequence goes on from CAZLEF010000156.1 coordinate 1,993, forward strand.
CCGACGCCATCCTTGAGCAGGACCTGGACGGCGTGAAGGAAGAAATCGGCGACCTGATGCTCCATATGGTGTTTTACGCAAAAATCGGGGATGAAAAAGGCGCGTTCGACATTGCCGACGCGTTGAATGCTGTTTGCGACAAACTCGTCAAACGGCACCCGCATATCTACGGCGACCTCCAGGTGGCCGACGACGAAGAAGTGAAGCGAAACTGGGAGCAACTCAAGCTCAGGGAAGGGAAAAAATCCGTGCTGGCCGGCGTGCCGAATTCCCTGCCGGCCATGGTCAAAGCCTACCGCATGCAGGAGAAAACCAAACAGGTCGGATTTGAGTGGGAAAACAGCGATCAGGTGTGGGAAAAGGTCCGGGAAGAGATCGAGGAATTCCGGGAAAGCGTAGCGGAAGGCCATTCCAAAGAAAAACAGGAGGAAGAATTTGGAGATGTGCTGTTTTCTTTGGTAAATTTTGCCCGATTTCAGGGAATTGACCCCGAAACAGCCCTGGAAAGGGTCAACCAAAAGTTTAAAAAACGGTTTGAATATATTGAAGCCAACGCGACCAAGGATCTGAGAGAAATGACCCTGGCAGAAATGGATGTTCTTTGGAACCAGGCCAAGATTTCGCTTTGAGGGCGGTTGGTTTAATTGAAATAAAATATGGAAAAAATACCGCTGGAAATTGTTGCGCTTTCAAGGAGCCCGTCGCTTTCCCAAAACTACGCCGTAGTGCTGGCCGAACAAACCGGGCCAAGGCATTTGCCTATTGTGATCGGAAAAAATGAAGCCGAAGCCATCGCCGCCGGGATCGAGCGAATGGTCCCCAACCGGCCATTGACCTACGACTTGTTTAGAAATACGCTGAAGACGTTCAACATCCACCTCAAAGAAGTGGTGATCAACAACCTGCTGGACGGCATCTTTTATGCCCGCTTGATCTGCCTCAAGGATGGAGAACTGATCGAGATCGACTCCCGGACTTCCGACGCGCTGGCCCTGGCCGTCCGGTTTGACAGTCCGATTTTTACCTATGAATTCATCCTGGACGCCGCAGGCATCGTGGAGGAAGAACAGGAAGAGGCCCCCGCGGCGCGTAAACCGCCCAAACAACGCGGCGCCGGCGGCGGCCGGAAACGTTCGCTGACCTCTTATTCCGACGAAGCCCTCCAGCGCATGCTTGAAGAAATGCTCGCCAGCGAGGATTACGAACGCGCTGCCGAGATCAGGGACGAAATGCAACGGCGAAAAGACAAGAGTTGATTCCTTATGGCATCTTAAGAAATAACTCAGATGAGTGGATAGAAAATAGTCAAAATATCCGGGTTTTGGCCTGATTTTGACCTTTTTCTGTCCACCGTCTCCTTCGACTCCGCTCAGGAGCCTGGCCGTCCGCCCAATGCTCGTGCCTCGCACCAGGCGGATAAATCCACCGTCCACCAATGTTACTAACCATCGACTGGGCCGCATGTAAAGATCGCCTGCAAATCAAAAGGGAAGGGGACTCGCGCCTGATCTTTGACCCCATCCGGGCCAAATGGCTGGTATTGCAGCCGGAAGAATTGGTCCGCCAATTGGTGGTACAGTACCTGATGGTGGAAAAAGGGTTTCCGAAGAACAGGATGAACGTCGAGAAAGAACTCCTGGTCAATGGTCTTCGCCGCCGGTTTGACCTGATCGTCTATTCAACGGATTTAAAGCCGTTTTTCCTGGTGGAATGCAAAAGGCCGGACGTAAAGCTCGACCAGGCGGTTTTCCGTCAGATCGCCTGGTACAATATGCCGCTCCGGGTCGATTACCTGTTGGTCACCAACGGCCCTGAAACTTATTGCTGCGCAATGGATTATGAAAATCAGACGTTTCAATTCCTGGCGGCGCTGCCGGATTTTCCGGGCTAACAGAATTCTATCAATTGTTGATCTGTTGATTTGCTGATGCGTTGATTTGAGGAATCCAACCAATCCAATCGAATCAATCGAATCAATCGAATCAATCGAATCAATCGAATCAATCGAAT
>CAZLEF010000157.1:0-3413 GCA_964558465.1 uncultured Lewinella sp.
ATGGGAAGGCGCCACCCCGCATGAGGCAGAATTGGGCAAAGTAGCCACCCTTTCCGATTTAAGGGCGCCTTCCACAGGTTGGCCCGGCCTGCCCGATCCCTGGGAAGTGGGAATGGATAATGCGGACAAAACTACGGTAATCTATGTTAAACAAAGCATTTTGAAAGACCTCCTGCCCACTGCCGGGGAACTCCAGTATCTGGCGCATATCCGCCAGGGTACCGATGCCGATGGTAAGTTAGTTGGAATAGAACAGGCCTTTATCATTGCGAACAGGCTTCCCGAAAGGACGGGGCAAAGCATGATCCACCTTGTTTCCGTTGAAAAACGGTATGGCGAAGATCAGCAATTCGACTTTGGCAAGGCAAATGCCGATGACCTGATTACCCTGGTCAGTTTGAAAAGTTGGCGGATCGCCTGTATCGATCCCGATCAAACGTTTGAATACCTAATTAAAAATCTCGATGCCGGCCCGCCGACGCTTCCCATTCCCGCTTCAGCCGTGGCCAAACCTGCGGCGGAATTTTTAAAAATGGGCTATGTACCCCTGCCCCATTTTTTTCGGCGCGGAGGCCAGAGCATTTCCTGGTACCACGGTCCACTGGCGCCGGGAAAGTATTTTCAGGGCATCCATAAGGATTTATTTCCCTTTCGTTCTTCCGACGATTTACTTCGGTTTGATGAGGACCTGGGTTTATTTGATGTTTCCTATGCCGCCGCTTGGGAACTGGGCCGCTTATTGGCCCTGAAAAGTAAGCCATTTTCTACCAGTTTGTACAAGTGGAAGCGGGAAAATGCCAGATTGGCAGCAACTATGGAACAGCAGATACTGTTTCCGCATTTACCCAGGGCCTTACAGCAACCTTCTGCAAAAGATCAAACCAGGTTGCCTGAATTGACAGGGCAGTGGCTTGATGATCTCAGCCGGTTGAATGGGGTACCTTTTAACTATCTGATACCCGACGAACAGATGCTGCCGAAAGAATCCCTCCGTTTCTTTTACCTCGATCCCGTATGGGTCGACTGCCTGCTGGACGGCGCCTTCAGCATCGGCGGGGTTACGGCTGCTGACCGTCAAAGAGATGCTTCCTTGCGGACCAACCTGGGCACGACGACCTTCAAGGAGTCTGGTTTTGTCAGTGGCTGCCTGCTGCGTTCCTCCGTCGTAGCCGGCTGGCCGGACATGCAGGTAAACGCCTATCAGCACAATTTTTCTAAAAATGAACTCCCGAATGAGATGCTGGATAACGGGCTGAAACCGCTCTCCATACAACGCCTTTCACCCCAAGTGCTGCTCTGCCTTTTCCAGGGCCAGGCCAATGTTTTTGATTTTTACCTCAAGCCGGAAGTCCTTCATTTCGGGGTAAATGAGGTGCAAAATAGCAACCCGGTGCAATACGGTAAAAACCTCCGCTATGCCGACGGAACCGAACTACAGGATAAGCAGCAGCCAAAAAAGGCAATAGGGCCCCTTACCCTATCGGTCAATACCGGCAGGAAAGTGGATATAAACGGCCTTTTCAACAGCATGGCCGGGCTGAAAAAGCAACTTAATTTTAAAGGGGACTTCACATCCGCGCAATTTGCCCTTGAAATGATTGAAGGTGTGCCCAATGTTCGGTTTATACGCAATGACACGACCTAATATTCACAGCTCTAACGGGCTAAGGAGTAACTGATCTTCCCCTCCCCCCTTTATTAGGACAGCAACAGTGAATTTCTTAATTTGCAGCGCCGATAATGTGCAAAGATGGAAATATCACACCCAATATTCAATATCCCCCCGTTCATTAAAACTGCCGTTGCAGCGTCGGTCTTTTTCACTACTGCTGCAACAAACGCCCAAACCCCCTTCAGGGACATCACCGCCGAAGCCGGCATCCAACACCAGTTTCGCGTATACGAAGGCATGTTCGGCGGCGGCGCCTGCGTGATCGACATCGACAACGACGGAATGGAAGACCTCTTCATCACCGGGGGGATGAACGACGACGTTCTGTACCGCAACAACGGCGACGGGACCTTCAAAAACGTGTACGAAGGTTCCGGCCTGGAACTGACCCGGCATTTTGTGACCCAGGGCGTCGTCGGGGCAGATGTCAACCGGGACGGATGGGTGGACCTGTTTGTCACGACCCTCACCTCCAAAGACAGCGTCAAAACGATACCGCGCGCCATCAACCTGCTGTTTTTGAATGTCGCGGTTCCCGGAGTTCAAGGCGGCAGAGGGTTCCGGGACGCCACGACGGAGTACGGCCTCGACCAAATGAACTCCTTCAGCACCGGACCCAGTTTTGGCGACATCAACGCCGACGGGTATCCGGACCTCTATGTCGGTAATTATTTCCGGGCCTACGAAGGCGAACTGACCTATATCAACGACGCCACCATTGTGAACGCCAACCAGACCGCGGTGAGTTATCTGCTGATCAACCGAAAGGGGAAATCATTTACCGATGAATTTACTGGTTACGGACTGGAATACCGGGGTTACGGGTTCGGCGGCCTGTTCACCGATTACGACAACGACGGCGATCCGGACCTGCTGGTCAACCATGATTTTGGATACAAAGCGGTGCCCAGTTTCCTGCTGGAGAACCGCTACCCGAAGAAGTCGTTCAGGGACGTGAGCAAAGAAAAAGAAATGGACCTGAAGATCAATGCAATGGGCGCTGCGGTTGGCGATTACGACAACAACGGCCTCATGGATTATTACGTGACCAATATCCGCTTCAACCGGATGATGGTCAACCAGGGGCCCGGTCGTCCGTTTGTGGACAAAGCGAAGGAGCTCGGCATGTCGTACGTGACCATCAGCTGGGGCGCCAATTTTGCCGACTTTGACCACGACGGGGACCTCGACCTGTTTGTCTCCAACGGCGACCTCAACCCCAACGACGTACCGATGGCCGATTTTTATTTTGAGAACCAGGACGGCAAATTTGTGGAAAGCGCCCGCGGTTATGGCGTCAATAATTACGGCGTAGGCCGCGGTTCGGTGGTATTCGACCTGGAAAACGACGGCGACCTGGACATTCTGGTGGTCAACCAAAAGCCAGTATTGGATGGTTATCCCGTACCCTCCATGACCACTTTGTACCGCAACGAAACCGCCGCCAAAGGCAACTGGGTGAAAATCGCGCTGAAGGGCGTGGAAGCCGAAACCCACGGCATCGGGTCGAGGATTGAGGTGGTAGCCGGCGGCCGGCGCATGATCCGCGAGATCGACGGCGGCGGCGCCAGCCATATTTCCCAAAATTCAACCATCGCCCATTTTGGCCTCGGCGACGCCGCAACCATCGACGAGATCACCGTCACCTGGACGGGCGGGAACCGCCAAACCCTGACGAATCAACCGGTCAATATTCTGCTGACGATCACCGAAACAGAAGGAAAAAAGAGTCGGCCCTGGG
>CAZLEF010000158.1:0-3258 GCA_964558465.1 uncultured Lewinella sp.
TTATTCGTTTATTCGTTTATTCGTTTATTCGTTTATTCGTTTATTCGTTTATTCGAAAATGCCCTCGAATCAACGCATCAACAAATCAACAAATCAACAAATCCCCTCAAACTATCTCATCTCCTTCAACATCACCGTCAGGATTTCCTTCATCAGGCGTGCAGCTACGGTGGCCGTCATCCCGTGATGGTCCCGGGCAGGGTTGTATTCAACAATATCGGCGCCGATGACGGGAGCGTCAATTTTGTGGATGAGGTCGATGAGTTCGCGGGTGCTCATGCCGCCGGGTTCGTAGTGGCTGATCCCCGGCACAAAAGCAGGGTCGAGCACATCGAGGTCCAGAGAAAGGTATAAAGGTCCGCTGAGGTTCAGTTTTTTATCCGGTCGCCACTGTTTCATTTCAATGATTTCCACCCCGTATTTTTTGGCCATATCCCGCTGGTCGTCGGACAGGGTGCGGACGCCGACCTGGATGAGACGTTGCACCAGGCCTTCCTCCATAATGCGGGCAAACGTACAGGCGTGTGAAAAGCGATTCCCGTCAAAACTATTATACAGATCTCCGTGGGCATCCAATTGAAGAATATTGAGCCGGTCGTAGTGCCGCGCATGCCCCTTGATAATGGGGTAAGTTATGGAGTGGTCGCCGCCGAGGGTTAGCAGGTTGGCGCCGGCGAGCAGGACCTGATTGGTTTGCTCTTCGATATCCAGGTAATCCCGGATGACCATATCACCCAGGTCCATGATCTGGGGATGCGGAAAAAGTTTGATCCCGCTTTCTGTGAAGTAGTTACCGGAGGGGGAATGGAAAGCCTCCCTGATTTTTTCGGGGGCAGCGGCAGGGCCTTTCAAATAGGAGGAATATTCGTCGAAGGGCGCGCCGGCAAGGGCGATCAAACCTGGCCCTAACATTTTGAGCCTTTCCTGAAAAGTTTTCATAAGCAAAGGGAGGTACGGTTATAATTTCAGGCTTGTTTATCCAAGCTTCGAGTTATGAACTGGCGCAAATATAAGAAAATTACCAGGAGGAGAAGTTTTCAGGAACTTTTTCATGATCCATACGGGTTAAAGGGAATGTTAATTTTGGTTTAAGAATGTTTTAATTTAAGGCGTTTCGATAAAATTTATTGCAGAATTGCCTAAATTTCGCCAAATAAAGTAATTATGAACTGGAGAAGGCTAAATGGTCAACGCATCGAGCTCCCCCTGAAGGCAGCCGTTGAAGAAACCATTCAACGGGAACGGGCGCTGGGACACCGGTTGAAGGTTTGTATCGGGTCGGATTCCCAGGTCCGGAGCAGCGTGATCGAATTTGCAACGGTGATTGTTTTCCTTCGGGAAAAGAAAGGGGGGTTTATGTTCATCAGCAACGACCGCGTGGAAAAAATCATGAGCCTGCGGGAGCGGATGATCTCTGAAGTAGCCCGTTCCGTGGAAGTTGCCTACGCGCTTTGTGATTTACTGGACGAATACGACATCGATCTTGAAGTGCACGCCGATATCAATACGGATCCCCATTTTCAATCGAATACCGCGCTCAAGGAAGCGATGGGCTACATTTTGGGAATGGGTTTTGTGTTCAAGGCAAAGCCGGAGGCTTTTGCCAGCTCGAGTTGCGCAGATAAAGTGGTATAAGCTGGATGCTGGATGACAGATACTGGATGGAAGATGCCAGCAGACCTCCAGAATCAAGCATCCAGAATCAAGCATCTGAAACAAAGCCGTTCTGTTTTGGCAGGGCGGCTTTGTCATTTTTCTGAAAAAATACACTGTTTGTCTATTGCTAAACCAAATTTGACGGCAGTCGTTGTAATATCACGCACTAATTCCGGATATTCGCAGTCCTTAACAAGCATACAATCAAAATTTCTATGAGAAGTAAGTTATTATTGATCACCTTGTGCTGCCTGGGCCTGGCAGAGGTTCAGGCGCAGATGAACCGCATCCAATTCACGGAATATGAATTGGATAATGGTTTGAAAGTCATACTCCATCAGGACAAGACCACCCCGATCGTAGCGGTCTCCGTGATGTACCATGTTGGATCGAAGAACGAAAAGCCCGACCGGACCGGCTTCGCCCATTTTTTTGAGCACCTGCTTTTTGAGGGCTCAGAAAATATTGGCCGCGGAGAATACGACCAGTACGTTACCAAAGCAGGCGGCACCCTGAATGCCAATACCTCCTGGGACCGCACTTATTATTATGAGATCATGCCTTCCAACCAGTTGGAACTGGGTCTTTGGCTGGAATCGGAACGCATGTTGCATGCCAAAGTCGACATTAAAGGTGTGGAGACCCAGCGCCAGGTGGTGAAAGAAGAACGGCGCCAGCGCATCGACAACCAGCCTTACGGATCGATCGTAGAGCAAATCTTCAAAAGAGCTTACCAGAAGCACCCTTACAACTGGCCGATCATCGGCTCGATGGATCACCTGGCAGCCGCAACGGAGGAAGATTACATCAATTTTTACCATGACTTTTACGTTCCTGAGAACGCGATCCTTTCCATCGCCGGCGATATCGATGTCGAACAAACCAAAGTTTTGGTAAAAAAGTATTTCGGTTCCATTCCCAAAGGCAAAAAGCCGGTTTACCGCCCGAATATCGTTGAGCCTGAACTGGGCAAAGAAGTACGCGACACGGTGCTGGACAATATCCAGTTGCCGGCCGTGGTACAGGCTTACCGCATTCCAGCCCAGGGAACCAAAGATTTTTACGCGGTCAGCATGCTGGGTCAGTTGCTCTCCCAGGGGCAAAGCTCCCGTTTGTACCGGGCTTTGGTAGACGAGCAGCAAAAAGCCGTTTTTGTGGGCAATTTCCCCTTATCCATGGAAGACCCGGGGCTTTCCATCGCCTTTGGTGTAACGAATATGGGTACTTCGCCGGCAGACCTGGAAGAAGCAATGGATGCTGAAGTTGAAAAAGTTCAAAAGGAACTGATTACGGAAGATGAATTTCAGAAACTGCGCAACCAGGTTGAAAATGATTTCATCACTTCCAAATCCACGGTGGCCGGTATCGCTGAGAGCCTTGCCAATTACGAGATGTACTTCGGCGACGCCAACCTCATCAATACCGAACTGGACCGTTACCTGCAGGTGACCCGGGAGGATATCCGCGAAGCAGCCAAAAAATACTTTAACAAGAACAACCGGGTGGTGTTGTATTATTTGCCGAAACCTACGCAACCGTAATTAATTAATTGATTCGATTGATTCGATTGATTCGATTGATTCGATTGATTCGATTGATTCG
>CAZLEF010000159.1:0-3019 GCA_964558465.1 uncultured Lewinella sp.
TTTTACAAAACTTTTCTTTTCATATATGTTAAAGTAAAGTTGACGCACATGCGCCACAGGCGTGGAGGAATTGATGCAGGACTGAACTTCGACTTCGCTCAGTTCCCTAAGAACGGATTGCAGGACTGAAAAACAGCCACTAACTTACTGATACATCAATTTCCCCTCATTCAGAAATGGCGAGTGATCAAAAGGCTCGCCATTTTTTTTTTATTTTCCTTAAGATATTGTCATTTTTGCAGAGAAAAATAAAATAAAAGCAGCCGCTTGCCAGTTAACGTTATAATTAATACAATCCTGATAGCCTGCCCCTTTAAACGATCAGCGGCCTTTTGTCCGGGCCCTGGCTCAATTCCAATACGCCATTGAGAAAACTTCCGGGTTTTTCCAAAAGCCGTTCCTTCCGGCGGGAGCTTGCTATGTTGCCGGGTATGAGGAAAATTTTTATCCCTGCGGCTACCGCTTGCCGAATTGGGTGAATGAATGAAACCGATTTTTTAATTTTGACTTTTGGGCGCGACCCATGAACCAGAACATATCACACACTATCGAGAAAAGCTACATGCCATGAGAACTTGGATCGTTATTGCCCTGGCTGTTTTTTCTGCCGCAAACCTGGCAGGACAGCCCAGATGGGAGTTGGGATTTTCGGGCGGCGCCTCTTTTTACCTGGGAGACCTGACTCCGGACCAGTGGCCGGCGTGGTCAGAGACACAACCGGCGGCAGGTCTGCAATTCGGATACAGACTGAGCCCGGGGTGGAGCTTTCGCCTCGGGTTGACAGGCGCCGTTTTTACCGGCGACGATCAAAATTTTCCGGAAGATCATTATGTGAGGTTATATCGAAGAGCTTCCTTCAAATCCACGCTGGGGGAAGCCGCCCTGGCTTTCCAATGGGAACCCTGGGGGCGAAAAAGGGTCGCGGAGGGCAATGTGCTTCGCCGGATCTGGTCGCCCTACCTGTTTGCCGGCTTCGGGCGGCTCCAGGGCGAGGTAAAACCTGATTTTTCCAATATTGCCGACGACGGGCTTCTTCCGCTTGCCCGCCTGGACCAGAAGGCCGGCCCGAACCGGGGATTCTGGAGCGTGCCTTTAGGTGGGGGTATCCGGAAGGACCTGGGAAAAAACAGTTATCTGAACCTTGAATTCGGCCTGCGGGCAGCCCTGACCGACCATATCGACGGGGTGAGCAATGCCGGAAACCCGTCCGACCGGGATTGGTATGCCTTTGGCAGTATTGGCCTGGGGTGGCGCCTGGGCAGGTGGGATGTGGACGGCGACGGGGTACTCGATAAAGATGACCGTTGCCCCAGGGTGGCCGGCAAATTATCGGCAAAAGGGTGCCCGGATGAAGACGGCGACGGGGTGGAAGACCTGGAAGACGCCTGCCCGGAAACAGCTGGTCTGCTGGAACAAGGCGGCTGTCCGGATACCGATAAAGACGGCGTCATGGATTTACTGGATCCTTGTCCGGGGGAACCGGGTCCTGAAACCACCAAAGGCTGCCCGGATGCCGACGCGGACGGATTGGCGGATAAAGACGATGAATGTCCGGATATTGCCGGATTGGAGGCCTTCAAAGGCTGCCCGGATACCGATGGCGACGGCATACCCGATAAATCGGATGAATGCCCTGACCTTACCGGGCTGACGGCGTTCAACGGTTGTCCTTTCCCGGATAAAGACAAGGATGGCGTAGCTGATGACGATGATCGTTGTCCGGAACTGGCGGGCGATGCCGGCCTGAAGGGGTGCCCGGATTCGGATAAAGACGGCGTAGCCGACCTGGACGACCGCTGCCCCGGCATACCGGGTATTTTGGGTGGCTGCCCGGATACCGATCAGGACGGCGTGGCGGATCCGGATGACCGCTGTCCGGAGGTTGCGGGAGAATCCAACAATGGCGGGTGTCCACCTTTGCCTGTCGAAAAACGCAAAGCGCTGGATCTGGCAGCGAAGGCGGTCCAGTTTGAAACCGCCAAGTCGACCCTGAAGAAGATCTCGCTGAGGAACCTGAACGAAATTGCAGCCATCCTGCAGGAATATCCTTATTACCAGCTTTCGATCGAAGGGCATACCGACAGCCAGGGGGCAGCCAAACTAAACCAGGGGCTTTCAGAGCGCAGGGCAAAAGCCTGTTTCGACTATCTGGCCGGCAAGGGGATTGATAAAAGCCGGTTGAAACATGCCGGATTTGGCGAATCCAAACCTGTGGCTACCAATAAAACGGCGGCGGGACGGCAGTTGAACCGGCGGGTTGAATTCAAGCTCAGCGTTGATTGACCAAAATTCCTTTTCTTTGTCCCGGAATCCGGGAAAATCGGATCCCGGGACAAAGATGGAATTACTTTTGCATTGGGATGAACAGTTGTTCCGGCTGATCAACGGAGAATGGCAGTCTGGTCTGTTGGATGCCGTCATGCCGGTTTTGCGCAATAAACTGTTCTGGGTTCCTTTTTACATTGCCCTGACAGGCTGGGCTGTTTGGCGGTTCAGTTGGAAGGGATTTGTGCTGATGCTTTTTATGGGCGCCGCTGTGGCTGTTTCCGACCCGGTCAGCAGCCAGCTTTTCAAAAAGAACATCCAGCGTTTGCGGCCCTGCCGGACGCCGGGGCTGGAACAAAGCGTTCATTTGCTGGTCCATTGCGGTGGCGGATACAGCTTTACCTCCTCACACGCAACCAATCATTTCGCTGTGGCGTTTTTTTTAATTGGCACATTGGGCCGGTTGTACCGCCGCATCCGGTGGCCGCTTGTGTTATGGGCGTCCAGTATTGGATATGCACAGGTATATGTGGGGGTGCACTTTCCGCTGGATGTGATCGGCGGAGCTGTTTTGGGATTAACGATCGGGTGGTTGACAGCTTTTATTTATTCGCGGTGGAAGAAGATCAGCCTGTTGCCGGATAGGGTTTAATCGTGAAAACGGGTTCGCTACAATCAACCATGCCTGTACACGCACATAAACAAATCAACAAATCAACAAATCAACAAATCAACAAATCAACAAATCAACAAA
>CAZLEF010000160.1:0-2685 GCA_964558465.1 uncultured Lewinella sp.
TCATTCCGGTTCGCCAACGGCGAACCGGAATGACTGAAACTTATGTTTTCTATGTATCTTATGTGGTGAAATAAATCAAGTAACTACAGGAGGCGAAGCTATCCTGTCCACTATATAGGTTTTTGGGCAGCACAAGGAATGATTCTCAAGTTAGTCTTCCTATAGGTAGATTTAGTTATTCTGAAAATTCGGGATGGTTCATGTTTTCTTTTCCCGCCTTGCGGGACAGGTCGTGTCTCTTTTCCCGCTGAGGCGGGACAGGTCGTGGTTCAAAAAAAAAATAACATGTGTTGATTGCGTTACAAAATTTGGCATGACTCATGTTTGTTTCCTTTTGTACCCTTGCCCAAGTTTAGGCAGGTAAACTGAATGCCTTTTCATGCAATCTTTTTCCCGAATTCCCTTTATCAGCAATCAGAAAATATTAATTCCGGCAGTGCTTGGCCCGGTGAAATTTTTACTTTTACTTTGCACCACAAAGTACTTTTGAATAAGGTAAAATCAAAAATCAAACCACCGCAGCATCCCTGAAAAGGAGGGGCAGGCGAGGTTGATGATAATACAAACAAACGCTTAAACAAAAACATATGATCTCGTTGCGTTTTACGGCTTTTGCCCTCGCAGTTGTTTTTCTTGTCACAACGGGTTTTGTTCCGGCCGTTAAAAAACAGGCTGCTGCCCGGCCTCCGGTCACGATCGTAACCGACCAAAGCTGGGAAGTGAGCGGCAAACGCATCAGGGTCGGCGAATACCCGCTTTCGGCTGAGCGGATCGCTTCGGCAACCTCGCCCTTGTATGGCGGGGCCCATAAGCCGGCGACTGCGGAGTATGGCCCGCGTTCGAAGATTATTCCGGGTTCCGTGCCGATCTGGCGCAACCGCACGACCGACTCGGAAGGAGAAGCTTACCAGTTTCGCAAAACCGTGCAACTTGGCGCCGAACCCATCCGGAAGGTCACGCTGGAGGTCAATTGCGACGACGTGGCGCGCATCTACATCAACAAGCGGCTGGTCAGCGCCGATAAGCGCGACGGGACGCTCAAAGACGGGTACGACGATTATTACGATTTCCGGAGCGTAACCGGTTTCACGTCTGCCAGGATCTACACGTACGACGTGACGGATTATTTTTTTACCAACGTGACCAATACGATTTTTGCAGAGGTGGCGAGCCTGGCATTTGACGGCAACCACGCCTACCTGAGCGCCAAAATCGTGATCGAATTTGCGCCGGCATCGGCGCCGCAACCCCAGGCGGCAGTAAAACCTGAACCGTCGGCCGCCCGGAAACCCGATACCCGGACGACGGAAACCCGGCCGGAAGCAGCCGGGCCGGCCTCTTCGGCGGCTCAACCCGTCGCCCCGGAAAAAATCGTATTTGAGGCGGGCCGCGATCCTGAGATCGAAACGTTACACGTCGGCAGTATCCTCGAACTCGGCCACGTGTATTTCAAGACCGACGACCACCGGCTCGACGCAGCCTCGTACCCCACGCTCGCCGCCCTGGCCAGGTTCCTGAAACGCCATCCCGGCCTGAAAATCGAAGTCGGCGGCCATACCAACCTGCGGGCCGGCGACCGCTTCGCCGCCGAATTATCCGCCAACCGCGCGCGTTCCGTCATGCGCTACCTGACCGACAACGGCGTCGCCGCCAACCGGGTGACGTATAAAGGCTACGGAAAATCCCAGCCGCGCGTGAATGCCGTTTCCCCGGAAGCCGACCGCGCCAACCAGCGGGTTGAGGTGAAGGTGCTGGGGAAGTAGGGGGCGGTAAAAGCCGCTTTAAACGGATTTTAAAAATTGAAAATCACGTTCTAAAAATGATATTCCGCTACCTTTACGATTTATTTTAAATCACATCTGGTTAGATGCAAAACACCAAAATCACCCTCTCCCAATTAGAAAGTTTCCTGCTCAAAGCAGCCGATATCCTGAGGGTGAGCATGGACGCGTCGGAGTTTAAAGAGTACATCTTTTCCAGACGTCTGGAAAATTGACATGGGGGCACTACTGCGAACTGGTGGGGATTGACAACGAACTGGAGCGGATTGACAACGAACTGGAGCGGTCATTTTATGAACAGCAGACAGCCCGTGAAAATTGATCTGTCCGAGAATTGCGAAGGCAAAAAACCTCCATGCTTTTTCATCGGCTCGCCCTTAGCACCGACAAGCAAGGCGTTTTAGCATTTGAAGAAAACACCGAAGGCGACAATCCGCCAATTGGAATCGTATTGGCACAGGGAAAAAATGATTTGGTCGTAAAATACGCCACTTCAAATCTCACCTCCCAACTCTTTGTCTCCAAATACCAGCTCTACCTGCCCAATGAGGAAGAACTCCTGGCGGAGTTGGAGTATATTTTGGGGCTGGAGGAGGGGAAGTGAAGGATTTTTTGACCACTTTAAATTAAAGAAAATTTGATTTTCTTTACAAAAAGTATTTGACCCGCAGGCACTTCGCCTGAAATCGCCCACGGACGGGGTGCAGTACCCGAAGGAGTCATAGAGGGGGGGTAATTTAAAAAATCCAAAGATTCCCCCGCCCGAAAACCTTCCTAATCAGCCTTTCCGCACCTTCCGCCACCCCAAAACCCCCAACCCCATAACCACCGCTACCCCGACCCAGATCCCCCAGGGCCGACTCTTTTTTCCTTCTGTTTCGGTGATCGTCAGCAGAATATTGAC
>CAZLEF010000161.1:0-2392 GCA_964558465.1 uncultured Lewinella sp.
ATTTTACAAAACTTTTCTTTTCATATATGTTAAAGTAAAGTTGACGCACATGCGCTTTGGGCGTGGCGGGCGGGGGTTCGATTGGTTCGATTGGAACGCCACGCCGCGGCGTGGTCGAATCAACCACGCCGATGGCGTGGCACGCACATCAACGCATCAACCACGCGTACCGCGTGGCAGGCTCCCGCCGATGGCGTGGCACGCACATCAACGCATCAACAATTGGTTCGATTATGTGACGCTAATCACCGATTTATTCTGCCGCAGGCCTTAACTTTGTACCTTGATTTCTTTAGAAAAAGCCAGGATCGCCTGTTCCGGTGAGGCGATTATTAATGGAGATTCATGAAATTCACAACTTATATCCCTGCACTTGACTGGTTGCCGAACTACCAAAAGAAATGGTTCTCCGGCGATCTGTCTGCGGGCTTGACGGTAGGTGTTATGCTCATTCCTCAGGGGATGGCATACGCCCTGCTGGCCGGTTTGGCGCCGATTCACGGGTTATACGCGGTGACTGTGCCGCTCGTCCTGTATGCGTTGCTGGGCACCTCCCGGCAATTAGCGGTCGGCCCGGTCGCCATGGTGTCTTTGCTAACCGCCTCGGGAATCGGGGCCCTGCGTCCTGAAACGCCGGAAGCTTACCTGTTGCTGGCGCTCACCCTGGCGTTCATGGTGGGGGCTATCCAGTTTTTGATGGGTCTTTTCAGGCTGGGGTTTCTGGTCAACTTCCTTTCGCACCCCGTTATCAGCGGGTTTACTTCAGCGGCAGCCATCATCATCGGACTGAGTCAGCTGAAACATTTGCTGGGCATTCAGATACCGAACAGCGAACACGCGTATGATATCGTCCTGGCGGTGGGGAAACATATCGGAGAGACAAACCTCATTGCCCTCGCCATCGGCATAGCCGCTATTTTCATCATCAGGAACGTCAAAAAAGTGCATAAAGCCATTCCCGGCGCACTGGTGGCCGTGGTATTGGGCATCCTGAGCGTCTGGATTTTTGGGCTCACAGGCCTGGGGGTGAAGGTTGTCGGCGAAGTCCCGTCCGGGTTACCCGGCTTCTCGTCCCCGTCCTTTGATTTTGGCGCCTGGCAAGCCCTGATTCCTGCCGCGCTGACGATATCGCTCGTCGGATTCATGGAAAGTTTTGCCGTGGCCAAAGCCATCCAGTCCAAACACAAAGATTATCAGGTGGACTCCAACCAGGAACTCATCGGACTGGGGGTTGCCAACTTCGGGGCTGCTTTTTTCCAGGGTTACCCGGTAACCGGGGGCTTTTCCCGTACCGCCGTCAACGACCAGGCAGGCGCAAAGACCGGCCTGGCGGGTATCATCAGCGCGGCGCTGATCGTGCTGACCCTGTTGTTCCTGACCTCCCTGTTTTACTATTTGCCCAACGCCGTCCTGGCAGCCGTTATTCTGGTAGCGGTAGCCGGCCTGATCGATTATAAGGAAGCGGTCCACCTGTGGCGCAACGACCGGTCGGATTTCTGGATGCTGGTGGCCACTTTTTTTGTGACCTTGTCGCTCGGCATTGAAACGGGCATCGGCGCCGGGGTGGTTTTATCCCTCGGCATGGTGATCTTCCGTTCCACCCGCCCGCATATCGCCCAATTGGCAAAAGTGCCGGGTTCGACTTTTTACCGCAATGTGGAGCGTTTCCATAACCTCGAAGAGCGCCCCGACTTGCTGGCAGTCCGTTTCGACGGCCCCCTCTATTTCGCCAACATCAATTATTTCAGGGATAAAATGGCCGAACTGGCCGCCCGGAAAGGCGCCGCCCTCCGGCTGATCGTGCTCAATGCCGAAAGCATCAGCCATATGGACAGCAGCGCCGTACATCTCCTGCAGGAATGGGTACAGGGCTGCCGGAACCGGAATGTGGAGGTGTTTTTCACCAGCGTCACCGGACCGGTGAGGGATACCTTGCACCGCTGGGGACTGATGGAAACCATCGGCGAGGCAGGTTTCCACATGAGCATCCAACAAGCCGTGGAAGCCTTTGACGGCGCCGCCCGGACCGATACGTCAAAAGATTACCGGGAGTATCTTTTGCAGTCCAACTAGTGTGACGGAAATCACTGATGATTTCCAGCCAAACCTGTTCCTTTGCATCACCATTCTAAATGTAAACCGCTGCACCGGTTGAAGAGCCGGTCCGGCTTTTTAATAATTTATGTTATCATGAAAAATTTCAAAATTCTGATTCCACTTTTTCTGACGCTTTTTTTGTTCTCCTGCCAGCAAAAAAGCCAACCGGCATCCCAGTCTCTGGCGCCAACGCCTTCTGCGCCAAATGCACAGGCGCCTTTCACCGACCTCAGCCCGGCGGAATTCGCCAAAATGATGGGCGGTAAAGACGTGGTTGTTCTGGATGTGCGCACCC
>CAZLEF010000162.1:0-2357 GCA_964558465.1 uncultured Lewinella sp.
CTAAGTTACAACTTTATGTCGTATTTCGCGGTCACAACTTTATGTCGCACGACACGGGGGCAGGGGGTGGAATCAACTGTTTTCAGGGCAGGTAAACAAGTATCCACCACTATGCGGACTACCTCTTTTGGCAGTTTCGGGAGCGGGTAGAACTGATCAAGGGGCGGTTGTTTAAAATGAGCCACTTGATGCCCGTTGTTGGTAGGACGCGCCGGGTAGCCGTTTCGAAGATTGCGGGCATCATTTTTTTAATTGTCTGAATCAGGATTTATAGGATGAGAGGATTTACAGGATTGAGGGATTTTCTGGATTTTTACCCGCCTGGGACCCGGAAGTATGGAGGGGATTTATCAGACCTCTTGAGGGCTGACTGGGCGGGGCTTGGATTTTATCGTTTTGATTTTTTTAGGATTTTAGGTTTGATTTTTTTATGATTAATGGAGTTTTGGATGTAAAAGATTGTGAAAAGATGGAACCAGACGAAATAACCTATAAAATCAACGGATGTTCGATGAAGGTGCATAATACCTTGGGCAACGGTTTTCAGGAGGTTATCTACCAGCGGTGTTTGGCCATAGAGATGCAACGGGCCGGATTGCATTTCGGCCGGGAAATAGAACAAACCATTTATTATGATAATATAGAAGTTGGCACGCGGCGGGCTGACTTTGTGGTGGAGAACCAGGTGATTGTGGAGTTAAAAGCCCTGATAAACCTGGAAGATGTGCATTTGGCGCAGGCAAAAAATTACGTTGTGGCGTATGATCTTCCTATAAATGGCGAAATTGCGCCTTTATGTTTTTGAATTTTACATTGAAAATCAATTGATTAAAGTCAAAATGTAAAATGCAGAATGTAAAATGCAAAAGCGGCATTCGTTCCCAACTTAATCATATCGTTTCACCCCCACCCATTCCCCATTTTTCATCACCCGTACCACCTTCCGGAGGTTGTGTACCGCCTCATCCGGCCGGCCATCGACCACCAGGATATCCGCCTTCAACCCGGGCCGGATCCGCCCCACCTGGTCAGCCAGTCCAAATACATCGGCATTGACGCTGGTTGCTGAACGCAGCACGTCCAGTGGCGGCATCCCGTATTCCACCATCAATTCCAGTTCCCGGACATTGTCGCCGTGCGCAAAAACGCCGACGTCGCCGCCTGCGCAGATGGTCACGCCGGACTTCAATGCCAGGGCAAAACTTTGTTTTTTCTTTTTGATCCGGTCGGGCTCCGGGTCGACGCCCTTTTTCCAGCCCTGGTATTGCAGGATGGCGTCGCCGGCTGCCAGGGTAGGGCAGAGGGCTACGCCTTTTTCAGCCATCAATTTGAACACCTCCTCCGTGCCCCCGTCCCCGTGTTCAAGGGTGGATACGCCGGCCAAAACTGCCCGCCGCATGCCTTCGGGTGTGGCCGCGTGGGCCACCACCTGACGCCCGCCCGAAGCGGCAGTTTCGACAATCGCTTTTATTTCCTCCATCGAAAAAGTAGGCATTGCTGCCCCCTTGGTCCCCCAGCGGTAATCGGCGTACACCTTCACCAGGTCGGCGCCTTTGCCGATCTGTTCGCGGGTCAGCCGGATCAGATCCGGGACTCCATCGGCCATATCGGCGCCCACCGGGATCTGCACATGATCCGCAAAACCTTTGGGGCCGTAGCTGCCGGTGGCCACAATTGCCGGTCCGGCCACCAACATCCTGGGCCCCGGGATCACGCCCTTTTCAATGGCGGCCTTGAGACCGGCATCCGCATATCCGGCGCCTTCCGTTCCCAGGTCGCGCACCGTTGTAAAACCGGCTTCCAGCGTTTTTCGCGCATGAACCGTCGCCCTTGCCACCCTTTCCCCCTCGCGTTCAAGCAACACCTGGTCGTTCCAGGAGGTCTCGTTGTAAGGATGCAGCAACAGATGCGAATGGCCTTCGATCAGGCCGGGCAGGAGGGTTTTTCCCGGCAGGTCCAGCGCCTGCGCATCGGCCGGCAGGGGAAATTGCCCCCTGGGCCCCGCGGCCAGGATCCGGTCGCCCGCTACGGCCACTTCCCAATTCTCGTGCATGTTTTCCCCGTCAAATACCCAGGATGGGCGCAATACCCGGACAACGGTTTGGGCATCAGCCAGGGAGGTAAGCAGGAGGGACGCCAGAAAAAGCGATAGTTTCATGGTTGTTGTTTCGTTGTTGCCGGACAAAGTTAAAAAACCTCTGGGTTTGATAATTGAGGATGCGAGGATGCGAGGATGCGAATCAATCCAACCAATTTGTTGATGCGTTGATGCGTTGATTTGTTGATTCGGGAGCGCGCCGTTCCAATCGAACCAATCGAACCAATCGAATCAATTGTTGATGTGTTGATTTGTTGAT
>CAZLEF010000163.1:0-2242 GCA_964558465.1 uncultured Lewinella sp.
CAACAAATCAACAAATCAACAAATCAACAAATCAACAAATCAACAAATCAACAACAAATCACTCCACCTTAAACACCGCATCATCCACCCCCTTGTTCAACTCCACGGCCTCCACGTCAAATACCAGTGGGAATGGCGCCATACCTGTGATCGTCATCTTGAAGGGGTATTTGAGCCCTTCCACCTCGCGGTAATCCGTATAGTCGTTGATGATGGTACCGTCGCCGGCTTTCTGGATCTCCCGGATCTTGAAGCCGGTTTTGGTGTCGTAGTATTCGGTTTTGGTTTTTCCGTCGGGGGAGGTAACGTCCACCCGGTATGCTTGATTGCCTTCAATGGGTTCCGCCCCTTTTAGTTCGAGCTTGTAACCATCCTTGGTGTAATTGGCTTCCGGGAACATTACAGCCTGATCCCGCAACCCGTTCAGTTCTTCTTCGCCTACCGGCAACGACTGGCCCATCTGGGCCTGGTACCCTTTTTCTCCGTCGAACTTTGCCTCATTCACGGTCATACCGCTCATGTTCACGGACATATGCATTTTATTGGGCGCTTTTTGGGTGATATTCATTTGCATCTGCATGCCTTGCACCAAAGAACCTGCCTTGATGGCCATGTCCTTCACGGAGGCCAGCTTTTCACGGCCGCCGATGGCGTTCAGGTAATTTTCGATCACGTCGGCGGCGGTCAGGTCGGTCGGCACGACGCTGCCTTTCATATCTACCGGGTTGCCGTAGGTGTCATAGTAATTGAGCTCTCCCTTTTTGCTGAAGGGCTTGAGCTTTTCAGCTACCTCGTCTTTGTTGCCCACCACAACAATATGCGCACGGTCCGGACGGATATATTTCCTGGCGGCAGCCATGACGTCATCCGCGGTTACGGCATCCAGACGCTTGAGGTAGGTATTGTAATAATCCTTCGGCAATTTGTACCGGAAGGTGTT
The DNA here is from genome assembly GCA_964558465.1 of uncultured Lewinella sp. Lineage (GTDB taxonomy): Bacteria > Bacteroidota > Bacteroidia > Chitinophagales > Saprospiraceae > JACJYC01. The sequence continues at coordinate 941 of CAZLEF010000163.1, forward strand.
CAGGGCAAAACCTGCAATGGTCTGCGGGCTTTCCATCCGGCGTGCAAACGAACCGGCCAGCACGTTTTTCGCCTGGGCCAATTCATCCGGACCTATTTTTTCGGTCCGAAGACGTTCCATTTCCAACAGGAACTGCGTCAGGGCGCTGTCCGTTACCTCATTGCGCACACTGGCGCTGGCGCTGAAGGCGCCGACATACTGGTCGGGCGACAAGTTGGAATAGGCCCCGTAAGTATAACCTTTGTCCTCGCGGATGTTTTTATACAAACGGCCGGAGGAACCGCCGCCCAGGATCGCATTCATCACCAGTGCGGCCATACCATCGGAATCGCCGGTTTTCAGGCTCACCGGGTAGGTGATGTTGACCACCGACTGGACTGCTCCGGTTTTGTTCACAAAATCAACCTGGGTGGCTTCCGGCAAAGTCGGCAAGGGGAATTCTTTTTTGGTCACCTCACCCTTTTTCCAGACGCCGAAGTACTTTTCAGCCAGTTTTTGGGCATTGGCGGCCGTAATGTCCCCTACGATCACCAGGTAGGCGATATTGGGCTTGAAATACGTGTTGTAAAAAGCCTTGCAATCCTCCAGCGTGATATTCTTCACCGTTTCTTCGGTGGTGATCTCACCGTAGGGATGGTCTTTCCCATAACGCAAAACCTGGGTTACGTTCCCGGAAATGGCATTGGGATCATCCTTGTTCGAAGCGAGGTTGGACAAGTACTGGCGTTTGTATTTTTCAAATTCTTCTTCTGAATAAGCAGGATTCAACAATACATCGGACATTACGGTGAGCAACTTGTCCTGGTGTTTGGTCAGGGAGGCCCCGAATACGCCGGTAAAACTGGAACTCAGCGATGCGCCGATAAAGTCGATGGATTCATCGATCTGGGCCTTTGTCCGGGTTTTGGTGCCCGTGGCCAGCAGGTCGCCTGCAAATTCCGCAGCGCCCGTTTTCTCCTTTTCTAAAATGAGCGGAAGGTCAAGGGTTACCTGGAAGGAAACCCGAGGCAATTTGTGATTCTCCACCACGATAACCGTCAACCCGTTTTTCAGGGTGAACGACTGGTACTGGCCGATCTCGATCGGGCGGGCAACACCTGCCCCCGGGGCCTTTTTTCGAAAATCCTCCTGGGCCCGGAGTCCATTGGCCAGAACCATCAATGCCAGAAGAACAATATATTGGATGCTTCGCATAAAACGTTTTTTTTTAGTTTAGGTTATTTGTTTTAAATCCCCTGCCGGCACGCAGGAATCGAATCAATCGAATCAATCGAATCAATCGAATCAATCGAATCAATCGAA
>CAZLEF010000164.1:0-2227 GCA_964558465.1 uncultured Lewinella sp.
ACAGAATACCAAAGCGAAAAACAGGGTACTGATTTCTAACATTTTTCTGAGCGCTGCGTTTTACCGGATTTTTATCCGGTGAAACAAAATTTAGAAAGGGAATCATGATGTTGAGTTTTAGGTTTTTTCACCGAAAAATCGCGTTTATATTATCTTTATTCTGCAAAAATAAAAAAACATGCTAATATAAAAAAATCCCCTCCCCAATTTCCAGGATCTTATATTCCGTTTGATACCTTTCACACTCCGCCGCAAAATTCTCCGGATTTTCCGTATTAAATTCAAATAAATGGTAATGATGCGGGATCACCGTTTTTGCACCGATCAACTTACCCAATCTGGCCGCTTCTTCCGAGCTCAGGTTTCCGGCCACTTTTCTTTCCGGTTTATTGCCGTTGATGGGCAATAAGGCGATATCCAAATGATAAGGCGCCAGGATATTTTCCAGGCCTTCGTACCAGAGGGTGTCGCCGGAATGGTAAACGGAAAAGTCGCCGAATTGGGCGATATATCCCATATACCTGCATTCGCCTTTTTCATTTCTTTCGAGTTCGTTGTGCGCCGCGGGTACGCCGGTGATTTTAATCCCCAAGTGTTCAAAAGTCAGGCCGTCGTTCAGGCCCACCGGAAAATCCCGGGGGCATTTTATCCGGTCAACCACAAAATCCCGGTTGGCTTCCGGGATAATGAATTTTATATTTTTATTATTTTTCAAAACAGGGATCAGGGTTTCTGCATCCAGGTGATCGGTATGGTTGTGGCTGGAGGTGACGATATCGATAAAATCCAGTTCTTCAGGAGAAACCACGATCTCGCTCATCCGCACATGAGGTTTTTCAGTGTTCCGGTATTTGACCGTCAGGGAGTCTGATAAATAAGGATCAAAAAGCAGGTGTTTGCCCCGCCATTTGATCAGGAATCCGCTTTGACCCAGCCACCAGATCTTAAATGCGGTTTGGCTTCTGAAGGCGTGGATGTCATTCAGGAGGTTGTGGTCCTTTAATTTGGGATGGATGAGGGTCATTTAAATGCAAAATTTAAAAGTGGTAATGCAAAATTTAAAAGTATCCCCCTCCCCCCTCAGGGTAGTCGGGTCTCACCTCTCTCACCTCTCACTCTCTCTCACCCTCCGGGCCGCAGCGCACATATTCGCCAGTTTCAGGCGGGTAGCCCATCGGGCGGTTTGGGACATTCCGCAGTCGGGTGCAACAGCCAGTTTTTCTGCCGGGACGTGCCGGAGACATTTTTTAATTCGTTCCGTTACGTCTTCCACCGTTTCAATATAGTAACTTTTTACGTCGATGACGCCGACGGCCACATCCATTTTTTCGGCAAAACGTTCCAGGAGGTGGACTTCGGCAAAATTGAGGACGGTCATTTCGGTATGGACTTCGTCCACCTGCATATCCAGAAAATCGGGCAGCATGGGCGCGATGGTCTTTTTGCCCACCGACCTGCCTCTGTAGTTGCCAAAACACAAGTGCATGCCGATGCGGATTTTTCCGGTTATTCCCCTCACGGTCCGGTTGAAAATATCGACAAATCGCCGGGTGTCTTCCTTGTAGGCGTAACAAGACATGGAGGGTTCATCAATGCAAATTTCCCGGGCGCCGGCGGCAACGAGCCCTTCCAATTCCCGGGCGACGATGGGCAACAAAGCTTCGGTGATCTCCCACCGGTCCTTGTAGACCTGGCCCGGCAGCATCCGTCCCGACAAGGTATAAGGCCCCGGGATAGAGGCTTTTAACATTTGGCCTTGAGGCGCGAGCCGCTTCAACCGGTTAAATTCTTCGACGGCCCCCAGACCTTTAGGTGCGGCGAGCGGCTCGATAACGGTGTGTTTGCCCCGCTGGTCGTGGGCGGGCGGGCCGAACTTCCGGGTTTCAGCATGGTTCGGCAACAAACCCTGGATAAAGCCGTAAAAGGACAGGTTAAAATCCAGGCGCGTCTGCTCGCCGTCGGTGATGACGTCGAGACCGGCGGTTACCTGGTCGCGGATGGCGCAAACAACGGCATCCTCGATCATTTCGGAGATATCGGCCGGGCCAAATTTGTCCAGGTTTTCAGCGGCGAATTCAAGCCAGCCTGGAAAAGGCCAGGAGCCGACTACGGTGGTTTTGATGGGAATGGGTTGCATTGTTATTGGTTCGATTGGTTCGATTGGTTCGATTAGAACGGCGGCCTTCGCATCAACAAATCAACGCATCAACAAATCAACAAATTGATT
>CAZLEF010000165.1:0-1972 GCA_964558465.1 uncultured Lewinella sp.
TACCCACATCCTGCAGGATTTCCTTCATTTCCATCGGGTAACCGTTGGTATAGGTGAATTCCTTGCCGCCGGCCAGTTGCCCGCCGGTTTTGCGGTGCTCTGCAATCGGTATCCCCACTATATTTTTCTGGAGCATGAAGGTATTGTTCCTTTCGTGGGCGTAGTCCAGTTCGGTGCTGTGCGCGACCCCGTCGCTGTTGACCACGCTGACCGCCACCGGGTTGTGGTGCCACCCGCTTTGATAGTTGTACTGGTTGGTGGTGATTTTTGTCACCCCGTCCAGGTATTCCGCCCGGCCCGTCAGGTAGCCTGCGCCTGTCCTTGGGGCGTAAGCGCGGTATAAAACGACTGCATTGGGGATCGGACTGGACAAACCTGGCGGGAAGGCGCCCGTACTGCCGCAATCAACCGGGATTTTCCGGATTTTAAAAGATATTCCCGGAAATGATTGATATTGGGAAATATGGGTATTCACTGTTTTGTGAACCATTCCATCCGAAGCATTCAAGGTTAACATGCTGTCCAGGTTCCCGTTCAGGGCCAGGAACCAGGCCGGCGGTTCGACCAGGGGATGATTCTCGCTTCCATCCCAGTCATTCACCCCCTGAAGTAAGGGTTGGCTGTTGTCGATTTTTCGGAAATAATGGACAATCCTTCCGTTGCCGTTGTGGTTTTCAACCACCCTTTCATAGCCGATATGCGAACCCTCGATGTTCCCAAGGGGAACGATACTCTGGGCCTCAAAAACGACATGAAACAAAGCCGAGCCGGCGTCTCCGGCCTCCAGAGAAGCGCCATAAAGCGGTTTTTGGTACAGGACGCCGCTTGAAAAAGTGTTATTGTCATTAACCGTGTATTCGAAGGTCCGTTCGATCACATCCTCCTGGCCTGTGCCCGGGTCGAGTTCGATTCTTTCGACCCGCAAGCCGCCTACTTCTTCGGTAACGGTCTGCGATGCGGTGGTTTGGCCATAAATGGAAAATTCTGCTCGCCCGTTGATCACCGTCAGGACAAACTGGTAGCTGACATTGGTCTGAACGCCGCCGCCCAAATTGCTGATCGGTAGTTCCACTTCTTTGAATTCCTGAAGGAACGGGTTGAAGTCCAGCCTGTATTGCCCCACCACGGTACTTCCCGATTTTACTTCAATCTTTGCGTAAAAATCGGTAGAGCCGTTAAAACAAATTCCACCCGGATCGTCCTCCTCAGGGATCGTTTCCAGTCGCAAGCGGAATTTCCCGGTAGTTGAGGTAAGCGTAGCATTTTGTGAGGCCTGGGTATTCGTGCAACACGAACCTGTCGGAGAGGCGCAATTCCCGAGGGATTCTATAAAATATTGATTGCTGGTAACGTCTTCTGTTTTGGAGATTTCATTGGCGCCATACTGGTAGGTGATCGTTCCTCCGGTGGGATAGGTGATGGAAGAAAGCGTACCGTCGATCATTTTTTCTTCATTCGAAGACCGGTTGCTGTTTCCTCTGGAAAATCCTCCGCCGGCAACCATCACCTCTGTGGGCGGAATATTCAGGTATTCATTTTCATTGGCCGATGCGCCGTTGTAAAAACCCCAACCGTCGATAGCCTTGCTCAACCGGTTGGGAAGCCGCTGGGAGCCGTCGCTGTTCACCTCACCGTAATAGGCAAATACAAAAGGCGGGATGGCCTGTGATTGATCGCATGACACCTGGGTAACCGAGTCCAGTTTCAGCCTTTTGCTGCCCGAACCCGTTGAGAAGGTCAAGTCTTTGAAATAACTGTACGAAAAATCCCAGTGGGAACAAAGCGGGCCGGAAGCGACTTTGATGCGGTCCAGCGATCTGGCCGTGTAATTGCCAGAGGACATCAGGTCGTTGGGATCCAAGTTCTCCCGCAAGGTATTGGCAAAAAACTCCACCGTGGTCTTGGGTACGGTCGGATTGGAGGTATTTCCCGTCGTGATGCCGGTCAGGCGTTTTCCATAAATATTGTTGAC
>CAZLEF010000166.1:0-1679 GCA_964558465.1 uncultured Lewinella sp.
GGCTTTTTGGGCGTAGTCGTATAAACACGGGTGCAAACGCCCCGTTTCTGGGGGCATGCATCCAATGCGCGCGATTTGCTCTTTACCTCAACTTTTTGCCGCCCATGGCGAACGAGTTGGTTAATGGTTGGCATACACTATTTTTTCAATTAAAATGCTTGTAAAACCTTGCTTTAAAAGGGTTTTAAACGGGTAAAAAACACCCCTTCCCGAAAAGCGAATGCAAAGGTATGGCTTTTGATTTGAAAAACAATGGGTGGGTTGAAAAAATATTTGTATTGTTTATGGTTTGGGTTTCGGGATCAGGTACAGTTCCTTTTGCCGGCCGTCGATATACCGGACGGACTGGCCGTCGAAGAATGCGTCTTCCTCCATCATGATCCGAATTTCCTTTTGCCATTCTTCGAGAAAAACGGCGGTATTCAATTCAATGGCATAAGCCGTGTTGGGGTACAGGGGGTAATCTCCCTGGAAAGGTACTCCGCCCTGCTGGTCCCACAAACCGATGGTGGGCCCGGCGGCATGGCCGTGATAGCCGATGGGATGGGTATAAATGGTGGGTTTGAGCCCCTCCCCTTTCGCTTTGGCGAGGGCAGAGGCCAGGATTTCATTTCCGGTCCTGCCGGTTTTGAATTCGCCGGTCAGGATATCCATGAGGCGCAGGCCTTTGACGAAGGCGGATTTGAGGTAATCCGGCGCCTCCGATTCTCCGGGTTTCAGGATATAGGCATTTTCCTGGGTGTCGGTGTTCAGGCCGAGGTAGGTGATGCCAAAGTCGACATGGATCAGGTCGCCGGGTTGGATGACCTGAAGGTCGGGCCGTTTGGAAAAAGCGCGGAGGTGGTCAAAATTTTCCGGATCGGCGCGCTGAATGTCCACGGTGGGGTGGAACCAGGTTTCCAGGCCGAGGCCGCGGATCCTTTCGCGGTACCACCAGACGAGGTCTTCGGTAGTGGTGACGCCGGGTTGGACGGCTGTTTCTGAAAATCCTTCGCGGATGATCTCATGGGCAATGCGGCAGATCTGTTCGTAAACGGTCATTTCAGCGGGTATGCGCGTTTCGAGCCAGCCGATGGCGAGGCGTTCGGCTGAGACCACCTTCGTTTTCAGGTCGGCGGGCAGGTGCGAAAGCAACTGGTCGTAATGATGGGCCGAAATGCCGTCGGCCAGGCCAAAATGCGCCGAACGGTTGACCGCGATCTTTTGGGGGTTTCGCTGCCGGATGATCTCCGCCAGTTGTTTCCACTGGTCGGGTTGCTTCTCCTGGTCCCAGGCTTTCTTGAAAACCTCCCCGACATCGTACCGGGTGCAGGCCAGAGTCTCCAGTTCTTTTCCATTATCATATACGATCAGCATGGTTGTCCGGCGGGCGGCCAGCCAGGAGGAAGGTAACATCGTTTCGAGCACGGCATCCTCATTGTATTCCCGGGAGATGAGCACCCACATGTCGATATTTTCGCGGCGCATCAGTTGCGGCAGGACCGATTGAACTTTTTCGGCCAGCCATTGGTCGCGAACGCGGCCTTGCTCTTTCAACGGAAGGATTCGCGGCATCTGGGCGGAGGCGGCGAACACGATCAGGTTGAAGATCAGGATTGCTGTTTGTTTTTTCATGTTATTTTTTTTGTTTGGGGTTGTTTGGGGTTGTTTGGGGTTGTTTGGGGTTGTTTGGGGTTGTT